>NZ_JBFAMZ010000011.1:0-347197 GCF_040674635.1 Nonomuraea sp. NPDC049758 | reverse complement strand
CAGCAGCCTGGGCTACCGTAGCCCCGCCGACTACGAGGCTGCCGCAGCAGCCTGAACACCACAACGATGGTGTCCGTCAAAGCGGAACAAGCTCACTCCATGGTTGGCCACCGCTCCTCCCGCCGGAAGGGTGGTGCCGCCCGTCAGCCGGTGGAGAGCCAGAGGCCGGCGGCCCCACGCGATGAACGCCGCAACCGCGAGACAGACCAGGTTCCCCACGACGAACGCGGATTCGCAACGGTCGTTTGCGGGACGGCTCCGCGACCCCGCGTCGTGATCCTGTTTCTGCACCAGCAGTGACCCACCATGTGCGGTAACGAGGGCTCGATCGTCCGCGATGCCCCGGCGAGCCTTGGTCGGCCACGTCTTGGTTGCCCGGTGATCGAGGGCAGAGGTGACCAAACGGCGCTTCTCTGCGATTTCGGTCGATTCCCCAGGCAGCCGGCTCTACCGTCGTCTTGGCTGCGGGTGAACGGTTCGAACGCCTGGTAGACGCGACCGTGACCGCTGGCCTTCGCCTTCATCGCCAGCCGGCCTTGACCCGCGCCCATGCCCTGCGGTCAACTCGCCGCGCCGCACCGATGTCGACGCTGACCTCGGCCCACGGCATGCCGCCGGTCTGGCTGGAACCGTTCCTGAGGCTGCACGCGACCGGTGCGGAGCCGTCCGCCCTCGAAGTGCTACGACGGTCAGGCCGCGGCCTTCGACAAGGACAGGATCTTCTACTCTCGGTCGCGGCGTGGCCGTGCCCTACATCGCAGGGCTGACCAGTCCTGTTTGGTAAGCGATGACGACCAGTTGGGCACGGTCGCGCGCAGCCAGTTTCGTCATCGCGCGGCTGACATGGGTGCGTGCGGTGGCCGGGCTGAGAAACAACGCGGCACCGATCTCGTCGTTGCTCAGGCCCTGTCCCACCAGGGCCAGCACTTCGCGCTCGCGCTGGGTCAGCACCGCGAGCCGGCCCTCTCCGGCCTGGGCGGCTCTTCGTCGCGCGGTGACCTGCGCGATGAGGCGTCGGGTGACCCGTGGTGCGAGCAGCGCGTCTCCGGCGGTGATCACCCGGATGGCATGCAGCAGCTCGGCCGGGCCGGCGTCTTTGAGCAGGAAGCCGCTGGCGCCGGCTTGCAGTGCCTCGAAGACGTACTCGTCGGTGTCGTAGGTGGTGAGGATGAGGACGCGGACCTGCTCCAACCCGTGCGTCTCGGCGATTTGGGCGGTGGCTTGGATGCCGTCCAGCTTCGGCATGCGGATGTCCATGAGGACGACGTCGGGGCGGGTGGCGCGGGCCCGCTCGACGGCTTCGGCGCCGTTGGTGGCTTCCCCCACCACAATGATGTCGTCCTCGAGGTCGAGCAGGACCTTGAACCCGGATCGCACCAGCCTCTCGTCATCGGCGAGCAGCACCTTGATCGGAGCGTTGGTCAAGCGTGAGACGGCCGCCGCGTTCATAGGCGCGCTCCGTTCGGCGCGAGGGGCAGCCGTGCCTTGACTTCGAACCCGCCGCCTGGAATCGGCCCGGCGTCGAGTTCTCCGCCCAGCAGCCGGCAGCGCTCGCGCATGCCGACGATCCCGCGGCCGGACGTGGCCGAGCTGCCCGTGCCGCTCGCATGCCGGCCCGCTGGGCGTGGATCCGCGGAGTCGTGATCTGTGGCGGTACGGCGGCCCTCGTCGGTCACACGGATCTCCAAGACCTCGACCCCGGGGTTCAGCGCCACCGTCACCCGAGTCGGACCGACGTGGCGGACCACGTTGGTGATCGATTCCTGAAGGATGCGGAAGGCGGCACTTCCCACCGCGCTCGGCAGCGGCACCGCGGGCGAGGTCTCCTTGACCTTGATGTCGAGTCCCGCCTCACGTGCCTTGGCGGCCAGTTCGTCGATCTGCCCCAGCCCGGGGTACGGCACGCGCCCGTTGCTGTTGTCGTCGCCGCCGTCGTCGCGGAGCACCCCGAGGATGGCCCGCATCTCCCGCAGCGCCCGGGAGCTGGTCTGCTCGATGACGCGCAGCGCCTCGCGCGCCACTTCCGGCCGCTTGTCGAGCACGTGCGCGGTGACACCGGACTGGACGTTGATGATCGCTATGGCGTGTGCGACGGTGTCGTGGACTTCACGGGCGATCCGGAGCCGTTCGGCGTCGACCCGTGCCCGCGCCTCCTCCTCGCGAGTCCGTTCAGCCAAATCGGCGCGCTCCTGAGCTTCGGCGGCGATGACCTGCCGGGACCGGAAGGACTCGCCGAGTGCCGCGCTCATGACCGACGCGCCGATGCGGAAGTACACCCAGCCGATGGCGACGCGTGGCTCGATGTCGGCCGCGGCGACCAGCCAGCCGATGGCCAGTACCGAGGTGCCCACGCCGGCGATCACCAGCGACCGGCGCCCGTCGCCAAAGGCGGCGAGGGTGTACAGGGCGACCACGAGCGCGAGCGCACTGGGCCCGTCCGGGAAGTCGAGGCCGTAGTACACCAAGCTGGTGAGCGCGGTGGTGACGAACACCGGCACCGGCCACCGACGGCGGAAGGCGATGACCACGCCACTCACGATCAGCAGGACATATCCCAGGTGTCCGAGGTCGGCAAGAGGACGCTGTACCACCTCGTCGGCATTGCGGACGATCGTGCCCTGAACCTGCATCACCGTGATGAGCAGCGCGAGCAACGCCTCCTGCGCAGGCAGCGGCAGGCGCAGCGACACCACGCGAGGTTTCATGCCGTGATCCTACGGTTCCCGCACGTGAGAACACTCCGCCCACAAGCGCGACCGCCTACGACGACGGACGTAGCCGGGCACGAGGGCGTCTACGTAGAACTGCGTAGACGCTGCCGTCCGCCGTCGGAGGCGGCGGACGCTCGGCAACGCGACGATGGAATCCACGCAAGACCTACGAACACCTCCATGAGCAGCCTGTCAGCCGGATGCCGTCGCCGAGCAGGCGAAGGTCATGGATCCGGACGACTCGAAGGCGCCAGGAATCTCCGGGAAACACCCCAGACGCGAGAGGTCATCATGAGGAAACGGATGAAGCACCGGCGAATGATCGCCCTGGCAGCGTGTTCGCTGACCATGGCGACGGGTCTCACCGCCTGTGCGTCGGACTCCGCGGATTCTGCGGCGGACGCCCCGCACGTCGGCCATGGCGCCTCCTCTCCCGTGGCATCGCAGCCGTTGCGAACCGGCGAACGGTTCCTCAACCTGACCATGCCGGAGTCCTATACGCCGTCCGCTCCCAACGGCGGCACCGACGACTACCGGTGCCTGCTGGTCGATCCACACGTGACCAAGCCGATGTTCCTGACCGGAGCCCTGTTCCAGCCCCAGAACGCGAAGCTCGTGCACCACGCCGTCGTCCAGGTGATCGGCCCCGAGGCCGCGACA
Organism: Nonomuraea sp. NPDC049758; assembly: GCF_040674635.1. NCBI lineage: Bacteria > Bacillati > Actinomycetota > Actinomycetes > Streptosporangiales > Streptosporangiaceae > Nonomuraea > Nonomuraea sp. NPDC049758. Next base: position 343,826 of record NZ_JBFAMZ010000011.1, on the reverse strand, counting down.
CCGGCGCACGCCAAGGACGCCGAGACGCCGGGCCCGGGCTGGACCTGTTTCGGCGACACCGGGCTGGGCCGGGTGGCGGGGACCTACGCCAGCGCCTGGACCCCCAACGGCACGGAGAGCGTCCTCAAGCAGGACGTCGGCTTCCCCGTCAAGCCCGGCAGCCTGATAGTCGTTCAGGCGCATTACAACCTGCTGGCCACCAACGGCCGCCCGGGCGAAACGGACCGGCCCAGCGTCCGGTTGCGACTGACCGACGGCACATCGGCCACCGAACCGCTCCGCACGCTGCCCCTGCAGGCGCCGATCGAACTGCCCTGTGCCAGTGGTGAGTCCGGTGCGCTGTGCGACCGCGCCGCGTCGGTCGCGGATGTCACCAAGCGCTTCGGTGACAGAGTCGGGGGAATCGCGCAGCAGCTGCTGGAACTCTGCGGCAACGGCAAGCCGGTGCCCGGCAACACCCAGCACTGCGACCATCCGGTACGACAGCCCATGACGGTGTACGCGGCGTTGGGACACATGCACATGCTCGGGCGCTCGATCAAGGTCGAACTCAACCCCGGCACCGCGCGGGCTCAGACCTTGCTCGACGTCCCCGAATTCGACTTCGACAACCAGAAAACCCAGCCGTTGCCCGACCCTGTCGACGTCAAGCCAGGAGACACGCTGCGGGTCACTTGCAGCCACGACGCCACCCTGCGGCGGCAAGTGCCGTCGCTGAGCAAGCTCCCGCCGCGATACGTGGTCTGGGGCGACGGCTCAAGCGACGAAATGTGCACCGGCTTCATGATCACCTCAGCCACCGAATGACCACGATGCGCGGGGATTCCCCGATGCGGTCACCGCTCTGGGCGCTGCTGCCGCTGCGCGCCTTTCTCGGCGGCACCCTCGTGTACGCCGGTGTTTCCAAGCTCTTCGACACGCACTACTTGGACGAAACCGCACCGCTCGGCGTCCACTCCCAGATGCTGCAGGCCGCCGAGACCTCCCCGATCGGAACACTGCTGTCGCTGGCCGCCGACCACTGGGTCGTCACAGGCCTGACGATCGCCTTCGGGGAGATCGCGGTCGGACTCGGTACCGTCCTCGGACTGTTCCCCCGGCTCGCCGCTCTCGGCGGCGTCCTCCTGTCGGTCGGCTTCTTCCTGACGGCGAGCTGGACGACCCGTCCCTACTATTACGGTGCCGACATTGTTTTCGCTTTCGCATGGACCCCGCTGCTGATGATGGGCGACGCCGGGGTGTTGTCGTTGACCGCCTGGCTGCGTGCGAAAGTGCGTCACAAGCTCGGGCTGCCGATGCGCAGCACGCCGGACGAAAGTGCGGCCGTACAGAACGACGTCAAGCGACGTACCGCGCTTCGGGGCGGTCTGATCGCGACGACGACGGCCGCTGTCGGTGTGGCCGCGGGGAGCGCGCTGGCACTCGCACGGCGCCCCGCCGGCTCGCCGGGGGACTCAGCAAGCCCTGGGGCGGGGAGCGGGCCGATGATCGCTGCCGCCGCCGACATCGCCGTCGGATCGTCGAAGAGCTTCACCGCGCCAAGCGGGGCACCCGCCTATCTCCTGCACCCGGCCCCGGACCTGTTCCTGGCGTTCAATGCCAGGTGCACCCATCAGGGCTGCCCGGTCTCCTACGTCGGTCCTGGGTTTCGCTGCCCTTGCCACGGCTCCACCTTCGATGGGAACGGACAGGTGACCGGAGGGCCGGCGCGCGCACCGCTGATCGAGATCCCGGTGAAGGTGATCGACGGTCAGGTCAAGGTCTCCTGATCCAGCGTGCCACGAGAGCACATCGGGCGAAGGGCCGCCCACCGACGAGACAGCTCCGGCCCTGGCGACACCTGATCACTCGCCCTGCTCAGGTGTCACCACCTGCCCGAGCACGCCGACCGAACTCAGGAAAAGGGATGACCTGCGAATTCAGGCTGGAATCTGCCCCATTCACAAAACGACTTGAGGAGAAGAATTGAGAGCCGAGACTTCCCGTACCGATGGAGCGCTGGGGAGGCTGGCCCGGTTCTGTTATCGGCGCCGCCGTCTGGTGCTGCTCACCTGGATCGTCGGTGTGATCGCCGTGGCATTGGTCGGCTTCGGATACGGCGCAGCCCCCGACAACGACTTCTCCGGCGGAAACTCCGAATCCGCCAAGGCGCAGGAACTGATCGAGCGGCATTTCCCCGAGCAGCAAGGCGACACGCTGACCCTCGCGATCAAGGCGGAGAAGGGAATCGATGATCCCACCGCCCGGCAGAAGATCGAGAAGGTCCTCGCCGGGCTCGCCGACTCTCCGGTCTCCGGGCCGATGACGTCGCCGTATGACGACAAGAACCTGGTGACGGCGGACCGTCGGATCGCCCGTACGACCATCCCGCTGAGCGACAAGGAGGTGGACAAGACCGAGGTCAAGCCCCTGGTGGACATGGTCAAGGCGGCCTCCGACGGCGACGTCACGCTTGCCCTGAGCGGGTACATGGCGGAGAAGGCCGAGACGCCCCCGCAGGGCCCGGCCGAGAGCGTCGGCCTCTTGGCGGCAGCGGTGATCTTGTTCATCGCCTTCGGCTCGCTGGTGGCCATGGGCTTGCCGATCGTGACCGCCCTCCTGGCGATCGTGGCCGGCCTCGCGCTGATGAAGCTGGTCGGGTACCTGGTTCCCGGGCCCGATTTCACGTTGGCCTTCGGCGCGATGATCGGACTCGGTGTCGGCATCGACTACGCCCTGTTCATCGTGACCCGGTACAAGGACAGCCTGAAGGATGGCGATGACCCCGAGAGCGCCACGATCAAGGCCATCACCACGGCCGGTCACGCGGTGCTGTTCGCCGGCGTCACCGTCGTGATCGCGTTGCTCGGCCTGGCCGTCATGGGACAGCGGTTGATGACCGGGGTGGCCGTCGCCACGTCGGTGATCGTGCTGGTGACGATGATCGCCGCGGTGACCCTGCTGCCCGCGTTCCTGGGCTTCACCGGCTACAAGATCAACTCACTGCGCCTGCCCCGTCGCACACCCCGCGGGAACCGGTCCGTCACCGATCCGTCCCAGCAGCGACGTACCCCTGCCGAGCGCTGGGCCGGCACGGTCCAGCGCAGGCCGGTGATCGCCGCGACGCTGGCCGGCGCGGCGCTGCTGGTGCTGGCCGCACCCACGCTGTCCATGCGGCTGAGCCAGCCTGACGCCAGCGTCCAGCCTCACGACAGGAGCAGCCACACCTCCTACAAGATCCTCTCCGAAGGCTTCGGCCCCGGCTACAGCGCACCGCTGATCTTCACCACGAAGGTCGACTCCACCGACGCCGACCTGAGTCCCGTCGTCGAAACGATCCGCAACACCGACGGCATCGCCTACGCCACGCCAGCCCGGGTCAGCAAGGACGGGCAGGCCGCCACCTTCATCGCCTTCCCTGAGACCGGGTATCAGGACGAGGCGACCGCGAACCTGGTGCACAAGCTCCGCGACAACGTGCTGCCCAATGCGCCCGGCGGCCGATCAGTGCTCATCGGAGGCCCGAACGCCGCCACCATCGACCTCGCCGAGGAGTCCGGCTCCCGCCTGCCCCTGATGATCGCAGTCGTCATCGCGATCTCCATGGTGCTGCTGATCGCGCTGGTCCGGTCGATCACGATCGCGCTGCAGGCCGCCGTGATGAACCTGCTGTCCATCGGCGCCGCCTACGGCGTGATCGTCGCGGTCGTCCAGTGGGGATGGCTCGGCCCCGCCCTCGGCTTCCCCGCCGCCATGCCGGTCACGACCTGGGTCCCGATGATGATGTTCCCGGTCCTGTTCGGCCTGTCGATGGACTACCAGGTCTTCCTGATCTCACGGGTCCGTGAGGAGTACGAGCGAACCGGCGACACCCGCACAGCGGTTGCCCGAGGGCTGGCGGGGACCGCCAAGGTCATCACAGCTGCGGCCGCAATCATGGTCGCCGTCTTCACCACCTCGCTGCTCGGGCCTGACATCGCCGTCAAACAGGGCGGCCTGGGGATGGCCGTCGCCGTACTCATCGACGCCACCATCGTCCGGATGGTCCTCGTCCCGGCAGTCATGGAGCTGTGCGGCAAGGCCAACTGGTGGATGCCCACCCGCCGTAAGTCGAAGCCGGCCCGGGCCACACAGGCCGAGCTCGAAGAACAAGCCCGGGTCTGACCCCCGTCACCGAGTCCCGCTCGAACATGTGAGGGTCGGGCTCACGCGGTGACCCTGCTGTTGCGAACCTTGCCGGGAAGATCCGAATCGGCCACGGCAGCGCGGTTGCCCAACTCCGCCATGATCTGGACGCAGGCCCTCGTCGCCTCGTCGACGCGGGGCATCTGCTGAACTTGGCGCGGCACGCCGACGGCGGCCCTGACCGGCAGTTGGGCCATCACATGGCGGAGCGGGAGATGTTGCTGCGCAACCTGGGCTACCAACAAGTCAATCCCGCCTTTGGTCGTCGCGGTGCAATCGGTCGCGAACCGAAAGAACCAGGCTCGTGATGAGAAGGGTCACCGACACCAGTACGAGAGCGAACGTGCCCGGTGGGACGTCCGGCAGTGTGGAGAAGATGAACGCCGCCGTCACGAAACAGAGCACCGCCGCCGCCATGCCCAGCGCCTTTGTAAGAGGCCGAAGTCGTCCGCCGGGCTTCATTGGGATCCCCAGGTGACGACTGGATCGCCCTGATGCGGCACGCCTCGATACACGTACGGCGGGGTGACGGTGACCTTGATCCAGATGCCGTGGTTGTTCCTGTTGAGGTAGCCCAGCGCGCCGCCAGCCAATCCGGCTATGACCCCTGCCACGGTGCAGATTGCCGACAGCGGCAGCCCGATCACAGTTGCCGCGGTAGACAAGGCGCAGACGCCGGCCGCTCCTCCCACCGCGAGCAGCATTCCCGCGATCAACCATGTGTCGGCGTTGTTGAGGGAGAACGTGCAGATGGAGTTGTCCTTGTTGCATTGCTTACCGACCACGCCGTCTTCAACAAGGCGACCTTCACCGGCACCGCCTAGTTCACCGGGGCGTCGGGGCTGGAGGCGGCGGACGGGGGCAGATGCTCGCCTCCCACGGCACCGCACGATAGTCGGACTGGTGAAGGGGTGTGCGCTGGGCAGGCCTGTACTTTGTAGATTTTCCTGGCGGTTGGGTCACACTCAGGAGGAGGGCCCCTGCAAGGGGGCCTGCCGCAGTACTCGGGAAGGATCGGGCGGATACGGCCATTCACCCAGCGTCATCCCGGCGCCGGCGATCCCGCCCTTGATCCAAGAGCCCGGCCGGACGGCGGGAGTCCGGCCGGGCGATGGTCAGGTGGTCACTTGCGTAGGTTGAAGGCTCGGATGGTGGTCTGCTTGAGGGTGTTGCCCGCCTTGTCCCAGGCTTCGACCTTGAGAGTCACCGCGCCCTTGGTGGCACCGAGGGCGGGGTAGCGGGCCGTGGCGGTGTAAGTGCCGTCCTTGTCGCGCTTGACGGGGACGGGGGTGTAGGTGGTGCCGTCGTCGGTGCTGGCCCACAACCTCAGGCCGGCGATGTCCGGCATCTTCGACAGGGACGGAGCGTGGTAGGGGGCGACGGTGAAGGTGTGTGACCGCCCGGCGCGCACGCTGTTGGTGACGTCCAGGGTGTCGCCCAGGTCGTAGCTGACGAACACGACCGGGGCCGGCTTGCAGGGCTTCGCCGTGCCGTACAGCACATCGAGCGAGCAGAAGGAGCCGGGCAGGCGCTGAGCCGTCACCGGGGTGTTGAAGACCCACTCGACGTCGTGCCGGTCGTTCTTGGCGGTCAGCCGGTAGCTGCCGGAGTCCTTCGGCAGGGCGAAGACCGGCAGGATGGTGGAGCCGCTGACCGAGGCGCGCGGGATCTCCTTGCCGTCCCGGTAGAGGCGGACGTCGAAGCCCGGCTTGGACAGGTCGGGCGTCGGCCAGTAGTCGCCGTTGTGCTTCCTGCTGCCGGGCGAGCCGTAGCTGGGCTCGAACTCCGCCCACAGCTTGTCGCCCTGCACGCACATCAGGCAGCGCAGGTGCGCGCCGAGGTTGGCGCCCGGCTTGGCGAGCTCGTAGACCTTGTCCGAGCCGGTCGCGACGCCGGGCGTGAACGGCGCGGTCATCCACGACTGCCGGACGCGGACCGGTTCGTCGAACATCTCCAGGGCCCACTGCGGGATCCGGGCGTCCGTCGGCCCGCCGCGCTGCTCTTCCATGCCGTGCGACCACAGGAGGCCGGAGTCGAGCGGCCCGACCCAGTCCTGGCGTTCCTGCAGGGTGAGCCGGGGGCCGCCCCACCCGCTGAGCCCGGTCGACAGCGGGATGACGTCGTCGGCCTTCTGCGCGTAACGCCAGTCGTTGTAGCGGTTGGGGGCGACGACGTGGGTGTCCAGGTCGATCCTGGCCAGGTCGCGCTCGCGGAAGGTGTAGTGCAGTGAGCGGGACACCCGGCCCTCTTCGTAGGGGGCGAAGGTGTAGCTGTAGGGCGTCTCCTCGGTACCGGTCACCCGGACGGTGACCTGCCTGCCGCCCGCGAGCCGGTCGCGCAGGCCGAGGGCTTCGCGGGAGGGCAGGGACACCGTCGGGATGCCGATCGGCTTGGCCTGTCCGGTGAACGGGGTCTGCGTGAAGCTCAGCGGGATCGCGCATCCCGTCCCGGGCTTGGGGAAGTGCGCGATGGCGGCAGCGCCGGCGTCGCGGATCGGGCCGATCCGCTCGATCTGGACTCCGCACGCGTCGCCGAACGTGTTCTGCGACATCGGCGCCTCCAGCAGGACGAGCTTGCCGCGCAGGTCGCGGCCGGCGAGCTCCTCGGGCCTGCCCTCCCCGACGTCCACGAGCTCCAGGTCATGGGTGCCGGTGAAGGGCCGGAAGTCGGGGAAGCCGTCGCTCTGCTCGTGCACCCCGAAGGTGTTGTAGCCGTGCAGCGCCGAGGCCGGGCTCAAGGGGAGCCGGTCCCGCCCGCGCACGCTCATGGCGACCTCGGCCTTGCCGAGGGTGAAGCGGGTGTGGAAGCGGAAGGAGCCCTTGGTGACCTTCTCCGTGGGCAGCGCCCACACCCGGGTCCATGAGTCCTTGGGCCACATGAACCCCATGAAGGGGGTTCCGTCGACCGTTGTCCGCTGGTAGGCCAGGTAGGGGAAGTTGCTCAACGGCTCGGCCGGCTGCGGGGTGGTGAAGCGGATCTCCGCCAGCTTCCTGGCGTCGAGCGTGATCTCGGTGTCCCCGGTGACGGTGAACTCCGGCACGGACAGCACCGCCAGGTTGCCCCGGTCGTCGTCGCCGACCCACTCGATGAGCTGCGTCACGCTGATGACGCTCTGCGGCACGCGGACGACCGTGGTGCCCTCGGCGATCAGGCCGACCCCGCCGATGAAGCCCTTGCCGCCGGTGATGTCGATGGTGTCCTGGGCCCACGGGCTGCGCGGCTTGCCGTCGCGGCCCAGGGTGTGGATCGTCAGGGTGGCCTTGGGCACCTCGCGGACGACGCCCACGGCGGTACGCAACTGGACGCCCTCGGCGGTCGCGGTGACGACGCCGGTGTAGTTGTCCAGGTCGGGCAGCGCCTTGGGATCGACGGTGGCGGCAGTGGCGGCGGTGCCTCCGGCGGGGACGGTGAGGCTTGTCGCGGCGATGCTCAGCCCGCTCTCCACCGCCCGGCCGTCCGACCTGCGTAGTTCGGCGGTGAGCTTCAGGGTGACCGGCTCGCTGCCCCCGTTGGTGTAGGTCAGCTCCCTGGTGATGGGCTCGGCGCCGCTCTCGACCGCGCCGAAGTCGATCCCTCCGGTGGTGGCGAAGACCCGCTGGGCGTACGCCCTGGCCACGTCGACGCGGCCGGCGCCCTGCTTGTACACGCTGAGCGCGTCGTCCTTCGCGGTCGACATGAGTGCTGCCTTGATCTGCGGGCCCGTCCAGTCCGGGTGCAGCTGTGCCATGATCGCGGCGGCTCCGGCGACGTGCGGGGTGGCCATGGAGGTGCCGTTCGCGGCCGTGTAGTGCTCGTCGATCGGGCTCCCCATGCTGGTGCCGGCGGCGCGCGCCGCGGTGATGGCCACGCCCGGGGCGGCGATGTCCGGCTTGAGACCGCCGCCGACGCGCGGTCCCTGGCTGGAGAAGGCCGCCCACGCGTCGCTCTTGTCCACGGCGGCCACGGTCAGCGCGGCGTCGGCCGTGCCGGGGGTGGCGACCGTCTCGGCGCCCGCCGCGCCCGTGTTGCCCGCGGCGATCACGAACAGGGTGCCTGAGGACGCGCTGAGCGTGTCGACCGCCTGGCTCATCGGGTCGGTGCCGTCGGTGGCCCCGCCGCCGAGGCTCATGCTGATCACCTTGGCGCCGGAGGCCGCGGCCCACTCCATGCCCTCGATGATCTGGGAGTCGCTGCCTGTCCCCTCATCGGACAGCACCTTGCCGACGATCAGCCGGACGCCGGGTGCGACGCCCTTGTGCCTGCCGCCGTCCGCCGCGCCGGAGCCGGCAATGGTGGAGGCGACGTGGGTGCCGTGGCCGTGGCCGTCCCGCACCTGCTGGCCGGGGATGAAGGACTTGCTGTCGGTGATCCGGCCGGCCAGGTCGGGGTGTGCCGCGTCGACGCCGGTGTCGAGGACGGCGACCTTCACACCGGCGCCGTCGTGGCCGCCGGCCCACGCCTGCGGAGCGCCGATCATCGGGACGCTCTCGGCGAGGTCGGCCTTGACCTTGCCGTCCAGCCACACCTTGGCGATGCCGCCGCGCAGGGTGTCCGGCACGTTGGCCAGACCGACGATCCCGTTGGCGTCCTTGGTGTCGGGTACGGCTCGCACCGCGTTCCAGAACGCGCCCGCCTCGGCCTTGGTGACCTGGATCGCCGAGGCGTTCACGCTTTCCAGCGTGAGAACGGGCTCGCTGGCCGGGATGGCCGCGGCCGCCGAGGCGACGGCCTGGTCGGTGTGCCGTTCTGGGTACTGCACGATGACGGGCAGCTGCTTGGACTTGTCGTCGGCGTAGCCGTTCTCGGCCAGATAGGTGACGTTGAACAGCTCCCGGTCCAGGCGGCCGGAGTTGATGGCGGGCACGGCGTCGCCCGGGGTGACGTACACGCCCTTGGGGGTGGCGAGCGCGGACAGCCGGGCGGTGGTGCCGTCGGGGCGGGCGTGCGCCTCCGGGCGCACGGTGTACTTGCCGCCGCCCGCGTCGCCGAGCCGTACCCGGTCGCCGGTGATCAGGGTGATCGTATGGTCGCCCGGGCCCAGCCCGGTCAGCGCGACCGGGCCGGTGACCTGACCCGGCGTGTGACCCGGCGTGGGAGCGGGTTCCTCGGCGAGGGCGGGGGTGCCGGGCACCGTGAGGGCGCCGAGCGCCAGAGCCGAGACCACGAGCAGTGCACTCGTGCGGCGTGGCCTGAGGGAGGGGGGATCATGCGGTGATCTGCGTGGGAACATGCGGAACTGCCCTTTCGGGTGCAGAGGGGGGAAGATCAGACGGGCTCGAACCCTTCGGGGGCGTCGTCAAGGGGTTCGATGACCGGCTTCTCCGGCGGTCCTTCCCGCGCTGGGACGGCGTCGCCCTGTTCGCCGTCGGTGGAGTCGGTTTCGGACATGCCATAAGCCTCGTGCGCACCGCCGGTGAGGACTATGGGTAGGGCACCCCATTCGCGGCTCACGGACGGGGTGGGTCACTACGGGGGTGCTCCAGGCCGAGGTGCGCGCCGAGGGCGGCGCGGGAGCGGAGCCCGAGCTTGCGCAACGCGGCGCCGAGGTGCTTCTCCACCGTTCTGGGGGAGACGAACAGCTGCTGGCCGATCTCCCGGTTGGTCAGGCCCGCGGCGGCCATGTCGGCTATTTCGCGTTCCCGGGGAGACAGGTCCGCACCGTAACCCTGCGGGCCGCCGGGAAAGCGGCCCTTGACCGTCACGCCGTGCCTGCGGGCGAGCTGCGCGGCACGGTCGAGATCCCATCGGGCGGACAGGTCCCGGAACGTCGCCATCGCCTCCCGCAGCGGCTCTCCCGCTCCGGCGCACCCGGCGGCGAACAGGCGCCCGGCCGCCAGCTCGCGCGCCTGGGCCGCCTCGTACGGCGCGCCCAGCAGGTCGTAACCGGCTGCCGCCGCGCGGAAGTCCGCCGCCGCGGCCTCGTCCCCGGTCGTGAGATGAGCGCGTGCGTGGGCCAGCGCCGGGGCGGCCATCGGCGCGTCGAGGTCGCCGAGCCGTGCCGACTGCCGGGCCACCAGCGCGAGCGCCTCCTCCTGCCGGTCGGCGGCCGCCATCGCCTCGGCGAGCGCGGGCAGCGCGCGCACCGCCAGCGGCCAGAGCCCCTTGATCTCCCACACGGCGACCGCCGCCTCGGTCGCCGCGAGCGCGGCCCCGGCCTCGCCGTTCGCCGTGGACAGCCGCAGGAACCCGGCCACCGACAGCGGAAGCAGCTCATAGGCGCCCATGACCAGGGCGTTGCCGGCGACGTCGGGGAGCTCACGCCGGGCGGTGTCGAGCTCGCCGCGCGCCAGCGCCAGGCAGGCCGCGACGGTCTCGGCGCCGAGACGGTCGAACGGGCGGCCGCCGTACTCCTCGAGCAGGAGCGCGGTCTCCTCCTCCAGGCCGTCCCACCGGCCTTGGCAGCAGGCCAGCAAGAGCGCGACCAGGCGGCAGCGCGCCAGCGGCTCGCGTGAGGACTCCTCGCCGGCCGCCTCCCGCATCGCTGCGGTCAGCAGGGTGGCGGCGACTTCGTAGTTCCCCGCGAGACAGGCGTTCTCGGCGATGGATCGGTAGGCGCCCACCTCCTGCCGGTGCCGTGGCCGGCCGCCGGTCCTGCGGCGCACCTCCCTGGTCAGTTCCAGCCAGCGGGGGTCGCCGTACCCGCCCAGCGAGGTCGCGATCTTGCCGAGGATGAACACCTCCTCGACCGGGTTGCCGATCGCCGGCACCACCGCCAGCGCCCGCTCCAGCCACACGATGTGCTCGGCCAGCGGCACCCGGGCGTCCATCGGCCGGCCGAGCGCCGCCATCACCCATGCCGCGAGCTCGGGCTGGCCGGCGAGGTCGTCGACGGCGGCGGTGAAGGCGCGGCGCTGCGCGCCGGGGTCCTCGCCAAGTCTTTCCTGGAGCAATCCGATGAGAAAGTGCAGCTGGCCGCGTAGCGGGCCCGGTTGCTCCGACTCCAGCGCCTGCGACAGCAGGTCGATGACCTTCGGCGGGCGCAGCACCTGCGGGGCGGCCCATCCCAGCCGTACCGCCAGGCGGCTTCGGCGTTCCGGGTCGAGGGGCGCGTGGCGCAGGACGTCCTCCAGGATGCGGACGGCCTCGGCGTCGTCGCCGAGTTGCGAGGCCTGTTCCGCTGCCTGTTCGGCGGCCTCCACCCAGTCGGCCAGCCGTCCGGCCTGGCGCAGGTGGTGGGCCTCCTGGCCGAGCGGCACCGGCTTCAGTGCCCGTACGGCCGCGGCGGCCCGCGCGTGCAGCTCCTGTCGCCGGCCGAGCGGGATCGCCCCGTACACCGCCTGGGCGGTGAGCACGTGCCGGAACGCCACCGTTCCGGCCTGCTCGACCAGCAGGCCGGAGACCAGCAGCTCGTCCGCCCCCGCCACGGTGTCGGCCCTGGTCAGCCTGCTCACTGAGGCCAGTTCCGCCAGCCGCACCGGCACGTGCAGCACCGCCGCCGCCTCCGCGACGACCCGCGCGACCTCGGGCAGCCGTGCCACCCGTTCACGCACCGAGTCGCGTACGCCCGGCGGCACGTCGAGCTCGGCCACCGCCTTGCGCGCCCACCGCCCGCTGCGCAGCCTGATCAGCGCGCCGCGCGCCCGCAGCAGCGCCATCAACTCCTGGATGGCCAGCGGAAGCCCCGACGAAAGCTCATACAGATGCGCGCCGAAGTCCGCGGTGACGCCCGCCTCGCCCAGTATCGCCGCGGCCATCGCGCCGGTCTGCGCGGCGTCCAGGGCCTTCAACAGGATGTGATCGTGGAAGACCGGGTCCGCGGGACGCCCGGTCACCTCCAGGACCGAGCCGCCCGCCTCCTCCCCCCGGTAGGCGAGCACGAGCGACATCTCCGGCAGCGGGACCGCCAGCGCGTAGGCGAGGAATTCGATCGTCTGCTCGTCGGCCCAGTGCAGATCCTCCACCACCAGGACAACGGGGCCGAGCGCCCGCAGCACCTCGGCCAGGCCGCGGAACAGCTGGTGACGTTCGGCGGCCCGGTCGTCCAGGGGCTTCAGCGCAGGCGGCAGCACGGATGCCAGCTCGGGCAGCAGAGCGCGCAACGCGCCCGCGACCGGCGACAGTTCGGCGCGCGCCAGCGCGTCGCCGGTGCCGCGCAGCGCCTCGATCACGGGGCCCAGGGGGAACGGTTCCCGGATACGCCGGGCACCGCCGCGCAGCAGCAGCCTGCCGGCCATCACAGGCAGCGCCGCCAGCTCGGCCAACAGCCTGCTCTTGCCGATACCGGCCTCGCCTTCGAGCACGACCACCGCGGGCGGCCGGCTCACCGCCGCGACCAGGCGGCGAAGCTCCTCCTCGCGTCCGATCAGGATCGGGGAGATCACCCGTCCCGCGGCCTTGTCGCCGTCCGCCATCGAGACCGCCTCCGCTCACCTGGTCCGTGCCTTGCGTGATGAATCACCGCAGTTGCGATCATTCATACAGCAAGCGCCCATGAAGGCTCATGTGCCCCTGGCGAACGTCCCGGGCACAACCGTCCCTTCTCTGACCACGCCTCACCAAAATGGACAGAGCTAGCGACCATGGTCGCCCATTGGGGGCCCCTCAGGTCCTGCGCCCAGCCGTACCTCGCCGAGCTGTTGCTCCAGATGCTGCTGGACGCCGTCCTGGTCTTCTCTCACCTTGTCCCCCACCTGCGTAGCCGACAGCCGATCGATGTGCACACGCGGCTTTGCTGGCTCACAGCGCAGGTGGCCGGTTTCGAGGCCATGCTCCAGATCAAGGGGTGGCAGCCGGGATGTCGAAGCGATGGTCGCTGACGAGCGCGGGCACGGTGGTCATCACCTCCGGCACCCGGCGGACCAGAGCTGGTGCCTCGGGCATTTGACGCGGCGGGCGCGAGCCGGCGAGGTGGTGGCGCGCGGGCCAGGTGGCAGGTGCGCGGGCTCGGTGTCGGCGACGACCGCGTCGGCCGGGACCTGACGTCGGGGCGTCGAGGCGCTGGTTGACCGGTCACATGTTGGACGCGATGAAGCCGGTGACCCAGCAGATATGCCTCTGGCCTGCATAGACAACAGGGCTGAAGTCTGGCCCCTCAGCCCCGAGGCCTCTGCATGAGCCAAGGTGAGAGGCATATCCGTTGGATCCTGCGCCATTATTACGGAGCGAGTGTTTGAGATCGGCGGTCTTCGTTAGTCGCAGACGATTCTGGCTTGTCGCCGAGCGGGGCCCGTGCGGGTGAGACGGCGGGCCATACCGGCGATGGCAGCCCAGCAGATGACGGCCTCGGAGACCTTCGGGTCTCGTTCGTAGTCGCGGGCCAGACGGCGACAGGCAGTCAGCCAAGCCAGCGTCCTCTCCACCACCCAACGCCGTGCGATGACGCTGAAGCCTCGCTGATCAGCGGGCTTGCGGACGATCTCCAACGTTGTACGCAGGGTGTCGCGGACCCAGTCCACCAACCGGCCGGCAAACCCCTGGTCGGCGAAGACGTGCCGGATCGGGGTCGTCAGATACGCCGACAGCAAGGCGGTCTTGGCACCGTCACCGTCCTGCCGGCTCGCCGCCATCACCGCGACGGTGACCAGCAGGCCGGTGGTGTCGGTGATGATGAACCGCTTGCGGCCGTTGACCTTCTTACCGGCGTCATAGCCGCGGCTGTCACGCCCGACGGTGTCGGCGCCCTTGACGCTCTGGGAGTCGATGATGCCGGCGGACGGCTCGTCGTCGCGGCCGTCCTGGCGGCGGGCCTTGATGCGCAGCTCGCGCAGCAGGGCCTCGGTCACGCCGGCCTGCTCCCACTGCTGGAAGTACCAGTACACGGTCTGCCAGGGAGGCAGGTCAGTGGGCAGATACCGCCATGGGCAGCCGGAACGGACCATGTACAGGATGGCGTTGACGATCTCCCGGCGCGGGTGCTTCTCTGGACGGCCGCCGCTGTTGGGCTCGGGAAGCAGAGGCGTGATGAGGTCCCATTGGGCGTCGGTCAGGTCTGAGGGTTGCGCTGCGGGGGCATTCGGCCACCTTGGCCGCCCACGAGCTGGCCGTCATGCTGCCACGCCGTGCATAAACGATCTTCTGAAACACGCTCTGAACTGATGCGATGGGGCCGGAATGCAATCCGTAGCAATACAAAACGACACCCGGCGACAGCAAGCGACATGAACCAAGGATTCTCATAATCCGTGGGTCGTGGGTTCAAGTCCCACCCGCCCTACTCACCAACACCGTATCCGACCTGGGGTTCCTCGGATCTCCCGTCTTGCTGTTGGTCATGGTCGGCGGTAGATCATTCAGGCCGGTGTCGCGGGTGAAGGCGGACGAGACGTGCCCAAGCGTCTCCTGCACGGCCTTCGGATCAACTCCGGCAGCGAGCGTGATCGACGCGGCCCCGTGGCGCAGGTCATGCAGCCGCACCGGCGGCAACCCCGCCTGGAAGGACAGCAGAGAGAAATGATCGCTGACCTGCTGCGGATGCAGTAGTCGACCGATCTCGTCGGTGAAGACGAACCCGCTGTCCGTCCACGTCTCCCCCCGGCCAGCCGCTCAGCCGCCTGCCGTTTGCGGTGCGTGCGCAGCGCGGCGCGGCGACGGTGTCCTCATCCAACGCGACGGTGCGGCCACTGGCCTCGGTCTTCGGCTTGCCCTGCACCGGCTCCCGTTCGCCTTCCTCGCCCAGGCGGCCGGCCATCGACTGTTCGCGCTGTACCGGTTGATCGCCCTTCGCGGGCTACGCCGAGGCAGGCGGTCGGACTGCGATGGAAGGAGGTCGACGATGGAAGGAGGTCGACCTGTCTGCCGGAATGGCCGCATGCCCTCATCGTCGATCAGCGCCAGCACGTACAGGCTCTTGCAGAAACGGTCACAGGCTACGGCCAGGACCCCGCCTCCTGCCGCCGGACAGGAACAACACATATAGTGATGCACTATAAGCAGTTTGTAACCATGGGTCAGATGCGGCCTCATCCGGAGCGGTGAGCCGCGTTGCCGTGCGTGTCTCCGGTCGGCATACATCCAGGGAGTGATGTGCCCGCCCGCCGGAAGGGCGCCCGCAGGAGAGCAACACATACAGAAAGGGGATCATCCGTGAATCGTGCACTGATCGTCGTCGATGTGCAGAAGGACTTCTGCGAGGGCGGCAAGGTTCCGGTGAAGGGTGGCGCGGATCGGGCCGCCGCCATCACCGAGCTGGTCCGGCGCGCCGATGGGCAGTACGCCTTCGTCGTCGCCACCCGCGACCACCACATCGATCCGGGCGCGCACTTCTCCGACAACCCCGACTTCCAGAACTCGTTCCCCGTGCATTGCGTCGTCGGTAGTGAGGGAGGCGAGTTCCATCCGGAGTTCGCGCCCGCCGTCGCCTCCGGACACGTCGACGAGGTGTTCTACAAGGGCGCTCACTCCGCCTCCAAGAGCGGTTTCGAGGGCTTGACCGAGGAAGGCGAGACGCTGTCTGCCTGGCTGAAGGCCCGTGATGTCACCGACCTCGATGTCGTGGGCATCGCGACCGACCACTGCGTGAAGGCCACCGCGCTGGACGGAGCGCGCGCGGGCTTCACGGTTCAGGTCCTGCTCGACTACACCGCCGGCGTCGCCGCCGACACCACACGCACCGCGTTGGACGAGTTGCGCCGGGCCGGCGTCGCGCTGAGCGGCGAACCCGTCGTCGCCTGAGCACGCCGGCCCGGCGTGCTCGTCGGCGGCTTGCGGATCCAGTTCACGCAGGAGTACTGCCACGCGGGCGGGGACGGCCACAGGTCGATTGGCGATCATCCGGAGTCGAGCCGCTCGCACCGACTCCGCGGACGATATGAGTGACCCGTGGCCATCGCCGCGACCAGGCACAGCATCATGTCGGCAGTGGACTGCCCCTCCGAGTGGTGAAGGCCACGGCGTCAGCCGGTCACATGAGTCGCATGGTCAATCACACGGTCCGCGTCGAGCGGCGCGGACGACGAAGCCGAAGTCGTCGGCGACCTGGCCAGGGGCGAGCTCTTGGCGGGCACCGCCGTAGCCGAACCAGTTGTAGAAGCACCAGGGGTCGTCGCTGTGGTTGGCCGCCCGGACGATGGGCGGGATGATGTCGGCCTCGTCGTCGTAGAGGACCCTGAGGTTGTCGTCCACGTCGTAGGCGCAGATGCCCAGCACGGGCGGGCAGGCGAGGTCGGCTGCGGCTGGTTGAGCGGACGCGGCGGCCGGTTGTGCGATGCCGGCGGCCAGCACGAGGGTCAGGGCGCCGGCCAAGGGCGCGAAGGTGGCCGCAGTACGGCGGGCGATGTTCAAGGCGGATGACCTCCTCAGGTCATGAGGGAAGGCGTTCACCCCTGCAAGGGGGGCGGAACGGACAGCGGGACCTCGGCGCGCCGGTGCGAGCAACAGCGTCGCGCCGGTAGGGAGTCAGGGCGCGGCAGCGGGTGGGTCGGCGGGCCGGCGGTGTGGGCAGCGGCGCGTTCGCGCGCCAGAGAATCAGGTGACCTCAGTTCGCGCGACCCAGCGCGTGGCGTCAGGCCGCGTCCCTTGGCCGGATGGCGGGTCACCGCCAAGCGGCGATGGGAGGATCGAGGAAGGGAGTGTTCTCACCGGCCGGGATGAACCCGACAGGCCGGTTGGAGCAGTCGGGGTCGAGGTACAGCAGTCGGGAGAATCGGGTGTTGTTGACGGCCGATTCCGCATGCCCCTCGGGCGTGGCAATACACGGACGCGAGCCGGAGACGGGGCGGACGACCTGCCGCTCGCCTTCGAATTCGGGCTCGGTCCAGAAGCAGACCGCATCGTCGGGACAGCGCGGGTCGGCAGCGTGAAGGGCGCGGGCTGCGGCGGGCGCGGCGATGGCGAGGGTGGCGCCGGCGGTCAGGACCGCAAGCAGGGCGAGGGGACGCATGGGGGTCTCCTGTCGGTGGTGGGACTCCGCTATCTCATTACCCTCACTCTCTGTGCTCTTGAACATACTCATAGTGACGAATCTGTTGCCGTGACTCCGCGGAGCGGGAGGTGATGGCCTGGTCGCTCATGCCGGTCGCGATCACCGGCGGGCTGCACGAGCGGGCCTGCCGCTCGCGGCGCTCGGCACCATCTTGATGGCCTTCTGGCCCGCCGCGGCGCGCCGCCTGTGGCCGGCGGTGCTGTTCGTCGCCACCATCGCACTGGTCGCCGTGCCACTGTCGATCACCAGCGGCGAGACGCCGGCCCACACCGTCGGGGAGAACGAACTCATCGAAGCCCACGAGGAGCAGGGCGAGCAGGTGCTGCCGTTCGTCATCGTGCTCTGGCTCGCCGCGCTGGGCCACGTAGCCTCGCAGAACCGGACCATCCGGCATGGTTCTGGTGGATCACCCACCGGTATGCCGCACATCTCGGCGTTGTCAAAGCCCCAACCGGCATCGTCTCCTCCGGCGATTGCGGCGTGCCGTCTGGCGAAGCTCGGCATCATGGGCGCCCACGCCACGCATCCTGTCGCCGCAAATGTCGGTGTCAGAGCGTACGTTCACAGAATCCGCGTTCGAGATGGTGATGAGCATGACCACGATCGACGAGCAGGCCGCAGTCCTGGCCCTTACAAAAGCCACCCATGACCAGCCCTGGCACCACACCGCCCGTGCCATCGCCGCCATCGGCAGCGCCCGGAAACTTCTCGCCGGCGAACTCGACGGCCTTCAGGACAACGACAGAGCACACGCCATCGCCATCAGAGGCATGGTCCGGCACGACGACCTGAACCAGGCGCGCGAGCTCCTCGCCTCCATGAGCTCCCGCAGCGTCCGCCTCGTCACCGTGCTGGACGACACCTATCCCGGCAATATGTTCTGGACGAACAACTATCAGCCGTTCCTGTGGGTCCGGGGCCACATCGCCCGGGGAGATCATCGCACGGTCGCCGTCGTCGGAGAACATGACCGCGAGCACGCCGCCACCACCGCCCGCATTCTCTCAGCAGCAGGATTGACCATAGTCGCAGCGCTCCACACCGAACTCGGCATGACCGTCCAGGAGAACGCCGCCCTTGCCGGTGGACGGACGCTAGGAGTTCTGGACAGAGGCATCGATCAGCAACCAGGCCAGTACGCGACTGTCGCCCGACAGACAGACGAGCACGCCGCCCTGATCTCGCAGTTCTGGCCCGGAACCGCCCCCACCGACCGGACGGCAGCCCTCACTCCGATCGTGACCTGCGGATTGGCAGCGATCGTCTACGTCGTCGACGGACGGGACGACGGCTTCAGCCGGCGACATGTCACGAACGCCTTGAAGACCGGCAAGCCTGTCTTCGTGTCCCAGCAGCTTCACGAAGAACAACCATGGGTCGCCCAGGCGGCCTCCAGGGGAGGCATCACTGCCGTCCAGGACATTGACGACTTCTGCCAGCAGGCGGTCAATCTCGTAGATATGGACTCCCAACCCACCATGTTCTGACCATGGACCGCGCCAGGGCGGTAACCGACCCCGTCATCCCGCTGTTCAGGAACGTTCCGGCGGTGCGCTCAGGGGTGTGCCGGATCTGTCACACCGGGCCCAACGACAGGCCCGATGGCGAGCCGTACGAAATCTGCTCGAGTTGCGCTCGCACCGTGAACGGGTTTCGCCGGCATGCGGAGCCCGTGGTGTCGATCTCGCTGGCTGTCGAAGAAGGCGATGACAATGGGCTGTTCAGGCTCATGGCTCGCAAAGAAGCCGTCCCCGCCGGAAAGAGCCGGCTGAGGCCGGAGACTTTGATGGCGGCTACCTTGTCCCGCTTCTACGACGCTCACGAGGCCTGCCTCACCCAGGTGGCCGGCGGACCCTTCACCATGGTCACCACCATTCCGAGCACCCGGGTCAATCGGCCCATCGAAGCGTTCCACATCATGCCTCGAGTCATCGGCATGATCGGCGCACTACGAGCCCGCTACAAGCCGGTTCTCCTGCCGAACGACAGGTACGCACCGGTGCTTGCGGGACGCGACTCCCACCCGGAAGCCTTCCAGATGATGGGAACGCCGGACGGCGCTCAGGCGCTGCGCGGCGAACGCGTGCTGCTGGTGGACGATCTGTTCGTGTCCGGCGCCCACATGCAGAGCGCTGCGTACACGCTGTTCAAGGCAGGAGCAGAGGAGGTGGTCGCGCTCGCCCTCCTCCGGTTGATCGTTCCCAGTGCCTGGCACAAGAACAGGATGAGCATCTGGCAAGAGGCCGGCGACCAGCCGTTCTCCTTCGACCGCTGCTGCCTGTGCGCTTCCACAAGGTGACCAGCGACCCAAGCAGTGCGCTACGCGGCGAACTGGACCAGTTCGATCACGTGGCGGTCGGGGTCGAGCACGTACACCAGTCTCGCGCCGTCCCAGCGGCCCAGTTCGGGGGCGGACATGGTGACCGGTGTTGCGGTGAGCGGGTGGAAGCCGGTCTCGGCGAGGCGGGCGAGCACCAGGTCGAGGTCCTGGACGCCCAGGGCGACGTGCCCTCCTCCGGGGCTGTTGACCGGCGGCGCGGCCGAGGTGGTGCCGGCTTCGCGGTACTCCAGCAGCTCGATCATCTGGCCACGGCCGGCGTCGAGCATGGCATAGGCGAGCCAGGCGCCCTCGATGCCCGCGGCGCGGCCCTGCGCCTCGCCCGTTTCGAGCAGGGGCATGCCGAGCAGATCGCGGTAGAAGGTGAGGGAGGCGGACAGGTCGGCGCAGGTGAGTCCCGCGTGGTCGAGGGTGGGGGTGGCGTTCATCGGGCGGCTCCTGTCGCGGGGTGGCGGAGGTGGTCGGGGAGGGTGTCGCGGGCCAGCAGGTCGTCGATGGTCTCGGCCCGCCGTACCAGGTGGGCGTGTGTGCCGTTCACCAGCACCGTGGCCGGTCTGGGCAGCAGGTTGAGGTTGCTGGCGTTCGCGTCGTTGTAGGCGCCGGTGAAGCAGAAGGCCAGCAGGTCGCCAGGGTGCATGACGGGCAGCGTGGCGCTGCGGGCGAGCACGTCCGACATGCAGGAGCGGCCGACGACGCGGACCTCGGCGGGGTCGCCCGTCTCGGGAAGGTGCACGGGGATCACCGGCGGGCGGGCGGCCTCGTCGGGGATCTCCGACAGGAACAGTTGCGTGGTGTCCGTCTCGTACCAGGTGAAGGGGAAGGGCCGGGTCTGCCGCTTCACGTTGAGCAGGGTCGCGACGTGGATGCCGCAGGGCCCGAACAGCGCGCGGCCGGGCTCGACCTCCAGGACGCAGCCTTCGAGGTCGACGCCGCCCGACGCCAGGCCCTTGCCCAGGTTCTCGCAGACGACCTCGGCATGGCGTTCGATCGACGGCGGGTCCGGTGCGACGAAGTCCGGATTCGCCCGGCCGAACCCGTCGACCGGCGGCGCGAATCCGCCGCCGACGTCTATGGTGCGCGGCGTCCAGCCGCCCCACAGTTCCGACACCTCGGCGGTCAGCTCACCGAACCGCCTGCTGTACCCGCCGATGACGGACAGGTCGGTGGTGTAGCGGCCCATGTGCATCATCACCCCGCTCACCCGCAGCTCAGGGGCGGTCAAGGCGCGGCCGGCCTCGGCCAGGTCGTCATAGGGCAGGCCCGACTTGTAGGTGCCGTAGATGTCATTGATCGGCATGCCGAAGGAATCCATGCGGGCGTCGGTCTCGAAGTGGGGCCGCAGCCGCACCCGCAGGTCGGCCTGTTTGCCGAGGGCGCGGGCCGCCATCACCGCGAGCTCGATCTCCCGTACGTCGTCGACGGTGACGCGGACGCCGAGCGCCACGGCACGCTCGATCGTGGTGCGGTCCTTGGCGGTGCCGTTGAGCGAGATCCGGCCGGGATCGACGCCGGCCCTGACCGCGACCTCCAGCTCGCCGGCTCCGACCAGGTCGGAGCCGCATCCCTCCTGTGCGAGCACCCGTTGCAGCGCGAGCACGGGGTTGGCCTTGACCGCCGGCAGCACCAGCACCTCGCCATGGCGCCAGACCCGCTCGAAGGCGGCGCGGATGCGGCGGACCCGCCGACGCAACGCGGACTCGGAAACCACGAACAGCGGCGCGGGGAACCTCTCGACCAGGACGTCCACCGGCACCTCCTCGATCAGCAGGCGGCCGGCCTCCCGGCGGAGCATGCCGTCCGACAGCGCCACCGCCGCGGCATCGTAGGATTCGCTCATGGTGGTGAAAATAGTTGGGACAGATCGAAGAAGCAACTAGTTCTGCAACAGGAATCCGCTGATGTGAGATATTTCCGCTGCAAGATACCCCCTGGCGAGCGATGTGGTGTGCGAGTCGCCTCCATGCTTCGATTGCGGGGTGACCGATGCACCACCCGGCAGCCGTGACCCACGAGATCGGCCCGTGCTGGACGAGATCGACCGGCGGATCATCGCCGAGCTGCAGCAGGACGGCCGTCGCACCTACGGCCGCATCGCCGCGGCGGTCGGGCTCACCGAGGCCCCGACCCGGCAACGCGTGGCCCGTCTGACCAGGTCCGATCTGATCGAGATCGTGGCCATCACCAATCCGGCCGCCTTCGGCTGCCGCCTGCGGGTCGCGGTCGGCCTGCGCTGCGAGGGCGACCTGGACACGATCGCCGCAGCGATCGCACGAGTGGACGAGGTCGACTGGCTGGTCGCCACCGCGGGCCGCTACGACCTGGTCGCCGAGCTGCGGTGCGTGGACGAGCAGCACCTGTACAGCCTGCTCACCGACCGGATCCGGGTGATCTCCGGGGTCCACGACGTCGAGACGCTCCTCTACCTCAACCTGTTCAAGGCCGCGTACTCCTGGCCGCCCGGATCAGGCAGGCGGATACCGGACGAGACGACCGGCGCCCGGCGGTGCCCCCCGGTCCCGCCGGTGCTGACCGGCAACGGGGAGGACGTTCCGCTCGACGAGATCGACCGGCGGATCATCGCCGAGCTGCAGCAGGACGGCCGTCGCACCTACGGCCGCATCGCCGAGGCGGTCGGGCTCACTCTCGCGCCGACCAGGCAGCGGGTGGCCCGCCTCATCGACACAGGCGTCATCAAGGTCGCGGCCATCGTCAATCCGAGAACGGCGGGGCCGCTGCGCCGCGCCGCCGTCGGCCTGCACTGCGCGGGCGGCCTGGACGCGATCGCGGCGGCGATCGCGCGGGTGGACGAGGTCGAGTGGCTGATGGCCACCGCGGGCGGATTCGACCTGATGGCGGAGGTCGGCTATCTGGACGAGGAGCACCTCCACCGGCTGGCCGCCCGGATTCGCACGATCCCGGGCGTGCGCGGCGTCGAGATCCTGATCTTCCTGGCCATCTTCAAGGTCAGATACCCGTGGCCGCCCGGACTGGCGCACCGGGAGCCGGCCCACCCTTAGACGGCCCGACCGTACGGGCGGCGGAGCGGCCGATGCGGAGCCCGGCGAGGGCGATGAGCAGCATCGCGACCGAGCACCAGGCGGCCCAGTCGCCCAGGCCGGCGTAGACGGTCGAGGCGCCCTGCTGCGGCAGCGCCGCGAACACGGTGGTCACGCCGGGCTTGCCGCTGCGGCCTTCGGCCAGCACCCGTCCCCGGGTGTCGCTCACCGTGAGAAGGCCCTGGCGGGCCGCGCGCGCCACCGACAACCCGCTCTCCACCCCGCGGACCAGCGCCATGCGGCTGTGCAGCCAGGCGTCGTCGTCGAAGTCCCAGGCGGGGGCGAGCAGCGTCGTCGCGCCGGCCTGGCGGTACTGCCGTACCAGCCAGGGGAAGTCCAGGTCCTTGCAGACGATCAGGCCCGTCGTGGTCTGGCCGAGCAGGGTCAGCGTGCGTCCGGGCGTGAGCTCCGACTCCAGCCCGGGAATCATGTGGTGTTTGTCGTAGCGGGCCCCGGACGGGTAGGCCAGCGCGCTGTTGGTCCGCGTCGCGCCGGCGCCGAGCGCGACGCCGTCGACGACCGCCACTCCCGGCCTGGCCAGCGGCAGGCGGGCGGTGGCCGCGTCGAACGTCTTCTCCGGCAGCACCGCGATCTCGGCGCCGCGGGCGGCGGCCGCGTCGACGGCCCGGCGGTAGCGCCGGAGCAGGTCGCGCCCCTGCGGGGAGTCCAGTGCCACGGTGTCGCTCGGGTCGTCGGTGGAGATCAGCGCGACCTCGCGGTGCGGCCCGTCGTCCTGGCCGGTGCCGAGCCGCGCGAAGCCGTACGCCAGGGCCAGCGCCACCATCGCGCCCGCGGTCACCGCGACGGAGAACCGACGGGTCGCGCCCGGCGCGAGCAGCGCGGCCACGGCGGCGGGCACGAGCAGGAGCAGGAAGGTGATCCCCCAGACGCCGGCGACGGAGGCCGTCTGCAGGACGGGTAACACGTCGGCCTGCGTATAGGCCAGGCTCCACCACGCGCCGTGCGGTCCGGCCAGTGCCATCAGGTATTCGACGCCGACCCACAGCGCCGGTACGGCGAGCACGGCCGTCAGCGTCCGCCGCCTGGCCAGCAGCGAACGGTGCAGCAGCACGCCGAGGCCGTACAGCAGCGCCGGCCCGGCGAGCAGGCCGGCCGCCACCGGGACGGGCGTCTCAAGCGTCGCGGTGAAGTACGGCCACCACCGCAGCTGGCCGCCGAGCCAGGCGAGGGCGCCCGCGGCGAAGGCCGCGCCTCCCCCCACCCGGGGGGCGGCGAGCAGCACGGGCAAGGGGGCGAGCCACGTCAGCCAGGCCACAGGGTGCGGGCCGGTGCCGAAGTGCAGCAGGACGGCCGAGGCGAGGGCCGCGGCGAGCGCGATCAGGACACGTTTCATGACGACGATGCTGCTCGCGGCCACCCTGGCGGCGCGTCAGCCGTGAGTGTGATCTCCGATGTCACTCTCACCGGCGACCACGAGGCCGCATTCGTAGGCGAACACCGCCGCCTGCACCCGGTCCCGCAGGTCCAGCTTGGTCAGGATGCGGCTGACGTGCGTCTTGACCGTGTGCTCGGTGACCACGAGCACGGCGGCGATCTCGGCGTTGGACAGTCCGCGGGCGACCAGTCTCAGCGTTTCGCGCTCCCGCTCGGTGAGCGCCTCCAGCCGTCCCGCCAGCCGCGGCATCGGGCCGTGAGCCGGCCGTCTGACCAGGTCCTCCAGCAGCCTGCGGGTGGCAGCGGGGGCCAGCAACGCGTCACCGGCGGCCACGGTGCGCACCGCGTGCGCCAGCTCGTCGCGGCGGATGTCCTTGAGCAGGAAGCCGCTGGCACCCGCGCGGACGGCGTCGTAGACGTACTCGTCCAGGTCGAACATGGTCAGGACGAGCACCTTGGCGGCGGTGGTCGCGCAGATCTCCCTGGTGGCCTCGATGCCGTTCCTGCCCGGCATCCGCACGTCCATCAGGACCACGTCCGGACGCAGGCGTCCGGCCAGCGCGATCGCCTCGTCGCCGTCCGCCGCCTCGCCCACCACCAGCATGTCCGGCTGAGCGCCGAGGATCAGGCCGAACCCGGCGCGGAAGAGATCCTGGTCGTCGGCGATGAGCACGCGCAGCATGCGCGCTATTCAAGCGGAAAGACGGCTCTGACGAGGAATCCCCCGTCCTGTCCCGGTCCCGCGGTGAGCGTCCCGCCGTAGGCGGTCGCCCGTTCCCGCATGCCGATCAGGCCGTAGCCGCCGCCGTCGCGACGCGGGCCGCCGCCGTCGTCGGCGATCTCGACCACCAGGTCCCGCGCGGTCCAGCGCAGGCGCAGCCGTGCGTTGCGCGCCCCGGCGTGTTTGCGCACGTTGGTGAGGGCTTCCTGGACGATCCGGTAGACGGCGGCTTCCAAGCTGCCCGATGTCCGCCGCCGCTCGCCCTCCACGGTCATGACCACGTCCAGGCCGCTGCGTTCGGCCAGTGAGGCGAGTCCGTCCAGGCTCGGCTGGGCGGGCCCGACGTCCTCCCCCGCCGGACCGTCCGACGCGCGCAGCGCGGTGAGCAGGCCGCGCAGCTCGTTGAGCGCTCCTCTGCCGGTGTCGGCGATCGCGTCGAAGACGGCCTCGGCCCTGGGCGCGTCGCTCCGTACGACCACGGGCCCGGCCTCGGCCTGGACGACCATCAGCCCGACGGCGTGCGTGATGATGTCGTGCATGTCACGAGCGATCCGCGCCCGTTCCTCCGCCACCGCGGCGATGTGCTGCTGTTCGCGGCGACGGGCCCGTTCGGCCAGTTCCGCGGTACGTGACCGGTTCGCCCGGGCGCTGGTGCCCAGCGCGTAGGCGGCCACGAAGGCGGTGCCGATCAGGCGGAAGATCTCGCTGTCCTCCCCGGGCAGCGCCAGGGAGACGCCGACGATGACGGCGACCGCCGGGATCGCGGCCAGGCGCTTCCACGTGGGACTGAGGTCGGCGATGGTGTAAACGGCGACCAGCGGCCCGAACGGGAGGAACGGCTTCTCCCATAAGACCATGACGGTCATCGCGGCGCCGACGAACAGCGCCACGGCCATGGGCGCGCGCCTGCGCCAGTAGACGGGCGCGGAGGCGAGCGCGCCCAGGGCGACGATCCACCACGCCTTCGGACTCGGCACCAGCAGCGGACCGAGGGTGGCCGCGGTGGTGACCGCCGCGATCGCGACGTCGCCCCTACGACCGGAGAACCTGGCAGTCCAGAGCGCCAGAACCCCGCCGGCGCGCCCCACGCTGGTCATCCGCTCCTCCGAGGGTGTCGCTGCCGGCATGCGGAAACCGGGTCGGGCGGGTCAGCCGCGCTTGGTGCGCCAGCGGGAGGTGCGGAAGCCGTCGGAGCGCTCCAGGAGGTAGGTCAGCCTGGCGGCCGTCTGGCGTACGCCGTCGTCGTGGCGGTGTCGTTTGCCGGGGGCGAGGCGGGAGCGCAGGTCGAGGATGTGGGCCAGCTCGCCGGCGACCTCCGAGACCAGCCGGTAGCGGATGCCGAAGGAGTGCAGGTCGCCGTGCACGTCGTCGACCAGGTCCTCGTCCACGTGCCGTTGCAGCGGTTTGAGCTTGGTGAGCAGCTGGGCGTCCATGCCGGCCACGGGCGCCCTGCGGCGGGTGTCGTCGGCCGGCACCGCCACCGTGGCGCGGATCCGGACGAATGCCAGCGCCCGCTCGGTGTCCGGGGTGGAAGGGTGTTCGGCGAGGTCCAGCAGGCGCCGCAGGGTCTCCTGCGTTTTGTCGTCGAACATGAGGACAAGTCTATGCACTCCGGCTCAGGCGCTCTCCTGTGTCCGGATGGCCCGGCGGAGGCCGTCAGGGATGGAACATGGGCGGACGGGCGGCGGCGCACTGGTGGAGCGCGTTGGAGCGGCGGGCCATCGGGCTTTCCACGGAAGCCCCGTCATCGACCGGGTCCGGCCGATGACGGGGCAAGGTGCTACTTCAGCACGTCCGCGGCGACAGGCGACTGGTTGCCCTGCGCGTCGACCGCGACGACCTCCGCGCGGTACCTGGCGCCGTCGCGCTGGACCGGGACCGGAATGTCCATGGAGGCGGCGGCGGGCACCACGTCGAAGCGGTTGGCGACCTTGGTGGTGAGCACCTCGGCGCCGTTGTCGGCGCGGGTGACGCGCACCTTGTAGTGGTACACCAGCTCGTCGTCCTGGGCCTGTTCGATGCGCAGCGCGAGCCGGCCGTCCTTGCCGGTCTGGGCCGTCAGCGGGCGCTGGGACGTCCAGGCCGGGGCCGTACGGTTGCGGTTGGCGTCGGTGTAGGTGAAGTTCTGCACGACCTGGGCGTCGGCGCCGGCCGTCCTGATCTCCCAGGACCTGCCGGCCAGCGTCCCGTCGCTCTGGAACGGGGGCTTCCAGTTCGCCGACCACTTCCCGCCGGTGTAGATGTCGTGGAGGTCGGCGTTGAGGTTGATGCGGTTGACGACGGTACGCCCCCGGTAGACCTCGACGGCCAGCCCCTGGGCGGTGGGGGTCTCGAAGCGGTTCGCCAGCTGCCCTTCCGCGTCGAGCATCTGGTATCCGTGGTCGATCTCGATGTAGGACGAGCTGCCGTCGTTGACCGCGGTGAAGTTCTTCTGGTGGATCGAGCGCGGGTCGTTCACGTTCAGGTGCGAATGGCCCGAGAAGTAGACGGCGCGCGGGAACTTCGACAGATCCTCGGTCAGGCGCGGGTTGCTGGTCTGCTGGCCGTCCATCACCGTGCCCGGAGCCGGCCGGTGCCCCTGGACGATGATCGGCAGGTCGCGGTAGGCGGGGTCCGCGGAGATCTGCCCGAGTTGTTCACGCAGCCAGGTGGCCTGGGCCGCGGAGTAGTTCTCGGTGTTGACCGTGATCAGCGGAATGCCCTTGATGTCCGTGCGGTAGTAGCCGTCGCCGGAGTCGGGGAACCACTCCTTGGGGTAGCCCGCACGGAGCTCGGCCAGGGTCGCGTCGTGGTTTCCGTACGACATGAACACCTGGGTGGCGGTCATGCCCTTGCGCGCGAGGTTCTCCTTGAAGATGCGGGCGGTCAACTGGTGGTCCTTGCCGCGGCCGTCCCAGTTGTCGTTGATCATGTCGCCGTTGGAGAGGATGGCGTCCGGGGTGCCCAGAACCGACGCGATGGTGTCGAAGTAGGACGACCAGCGGTGGCGGTCGGCCTCGTAGTCGCCGATGTGAACGTCCGAGACGATCATCATGCGGGCGATCGGCTGCTCCCCCTCGCGAATGAGGTACCCCTCGGACTTGACGGCGCCGGCCTGATTGCCCTTGAAGGCGCGTGCCGTCAGGTTGGTGTCCTCGGTGATGCGGATGGGCTTGCCGGCGAAGGTCGGGCTGCTCTTCGTGGGAATGCTGCCGTCGGTGGTGTACCGGATCGTCTCACCCTGCTTGGCCCGCAGCTCGACGGACACGGCCTGCTCGTAGCGACCGCCGTCGACACTGAAGGACGGGGCCTGCGGCGTCCCGCCCGGGGCGGCCGACGCGCTCTGTGCCAGCGGCATGAGCCCCAGACCGATGCCGACCGAGACGGCTGCGATGTGGCGCCAGGCAGCCGGTTCTCGGCGGACGGTGAAGTCGGCATGTCGCATGTGGTGCTCCCCGATCTTGTCGCGGCACGCTGGGCGCGCCGCGACACGTGCTTCAAAAGTTAACGACTTGAACCTGGAGCACCAAGATGTACGGAACCGGCGACCTGCATGAAGTTCGCGCGACCTGCAAGGTAAGAACTGAGCACCCCTCACCCGGGGCCATGGACCTTGGCGTGGACTTTCCAGAGCGGACGGTCCGCATGTGGCTCCACGTGCCGACGCACCAGCACGATCGCCGTCCTGCCTGGTCAGGAGTGGTTCCCGGGCGGTAACTCGGTGCCTTTGAAGTGCCGTCTTCCGCAGGGTCCGCGCGGCGGCGCAAGATGCCCTGGTCACCGAAGACGGATGAAGCCGAAAAAGGAGTGCCGTCGATGACCACGTCGTTCGCCGAGATCGAGAGCGAGTTCAACGCCTATATCGGTGCCATCCGGTACGCCACGATGGTCACCGTCGACGCCAAGAACCGTCCCCGCACCCGCATCCTCATCCCCGTCTGGGAGAACGTGGACGGGCGGCCGCGCGGGTGGCTGGCCACCTACAGGACACCGGTCAAGGCCGCCCACCTGGCGGGCAATCCGCACACCTCCTTCTCCTACTGGAAGCCCGGCAACAGCTCGGTCGCCATCGACGCCACGGCCGCCTGGGTCGACGACCTGGCGACCAAGCGCCGCGTCTGGGACCTCTACCGGGCGACCAGCCCACGCGGGGCCGGTTACGACCTCGGGGCCTTCTGGCAGTCGCCCGCCGACCCCGCGCTGCACGTCCTCCGCCTCGAACCCTGGCGCGTCCAGGTGATCCGCGGCACCGATCTCCGCAGCCGCATCTGGACGCCGCCGGAATGACCCGGCCGCGGAAGGCCGCGGGTGGGCCCCGGCCGGCAGGATCGCCGGCTCACCGGTCAGTCCTCGTCGGGGAAGACCAGCTCGTCGCGCGTCGCCACGAGTTCGGCGGGCGGCGGCTTGATGTCGATCGGGTCGCCCCAGCCGGAGAACCGCACGTCGGCGGTCGTGACTCGGCGGTCCTTGACGTTCCAGAGGGAGTCGGGCTCGTCATAGCGCGTCTGGCACCTGCGGACGAGCTGGTCGGCGCCGAGCCACAGCCGCCACTTCACGGGCAACCTGGCGTAGCTCGCGTACGGTCCTGTGGGCTTCTGAAGGTCGGCCACCCACAGGCGCGGGTTCAGCCTGAACAGTTCGCCGATGGTGGTGCTGCCCTCGTAGAGGGTGGTGCGGGTGCCGTCGTAGACGCCGGCGGGCCTCTTGGCCGTGGTGGTGGCCAGCACGTGCCGGAGGGTGGCGGGATCGCTCAGCCTGATCTTCCCGCAGCCCAGGTGGAGGTCGTTCTTCCCGGTCTGCAGCAGCCACGTCTTCCCCGCGGGCAGGTAGTCAGGCCGGTCGGACCCCCAGCCATAGGCGCGGTCGGGGAAGAAGATGGCCCGGGAGGCACTCTGGGACGAGGACTTGGGATAGCTGATGTCCGTGGCCGCGACCCGCCCGCCACCGAACTCGTGGACGGACCGCGCCCGGCTGGTCGAACGATCCTTCTTCGGCCCCCAGACAATCCGGTACACCGAAGTCTCCCGAACCCCGTCATGACCCAGGAGCTGCCGTTTCAGCGCCTCGACCGGACCGGGACGGGTGACCGCTTCGGCGCGCGGACCGAAGATCGTGACCGAGACCGAGGCCGTCAGCACGAGAGCCGCCCCGATCGTCCATCACCCCTTGCTCATACGCTCCCCGCTCGGTCGCATGCCGTCCGGAACTGAGGGCGTGGAAGATCATCGCGCAGGAAGATCTCAACGCCGTCACGACGACGCCCGAGCCGGGCGTCAGGCCGCCGCGTCGTGGGCGACGGACCTCAGCGCGGGTCCGCAGCGCGGGCGAAGGCCGCGGACCGGTCCCGGAGCAGGGCGGCGAGCTCGGGAGAGTCGACCACCTCGAAGGGCCATCGCAGCCAGAGCAGGCCGCCGGCGAGGACCTCAAGGCGTACGTCCGCGATCCGCCAGTGTGTCGCCGCCTGGCCGGTGGCGGTGGTCGTCGGGGCGAAGTCCGTGGCGAAGCCGCCCATGTACGCCTGCACCTGCTCGATCGGGGCGTGGATGAGGATCGTCGCCGTGTGCCGGCGGGGCGGAGCGCCGAGCCGGCTGGTGACGAACGCGGCCGGGTCGCCCCCGGGGACCTCTTCGGGCTCGAAGCGCACGCCCGTCGCCGACGCCGCCGTGATCCGGTCGACGCGCAGCACCCGCCAGCCGCGGTCGAGGTCGCGGCAGACGAGGAACCACCGGGTCTGCCGGGGCACCAGGGCGGCGGGCTCGACGTGGCACGGGAACTCCCGTCCGGTGTCGGCGCCCTCGGTGCTCATCACGCGCAGCCGGACCCGCTCGGCGTCCCGGCACGCCAGCGCCAGGACCGCCAGCACGCCGGCGTCCAGCGGCGCCGGATAGGCGCCGGCCACCGCGTTCGGCGTGCTGCCGAAGGCGACCGAGGAGCGCAGCGCCCGCACCCGCCGGCGCACCGCCGGAGGCATCACCTGTTCCATCTTGGCCAGAGCGGTGAGCGCCACCTCGCCGCCACCGGCCGCGCCGCCGGCGGCGGACGAGGCGAGGGCGGCGGCCACGGCGAGCGCCTCGTCCGGCGTGAACACCAGCGGCGGCAGGTCGCTGCCCGTGGACAGCCGGTAGCCACCGTCGGGGCCGCGGCGCGCCTCGACGTGGTAGCCGAGGCGCCGCAGCCGCTCGACGTCCCGCCGCAGGGTGCGGCCGTCGACGCCGAGGCGGCCGGCGAGCTCGCCGCCGCTCCAGGACCGGCGGGCCTGCAGCAGCTCCAGCAGGCGCAGCGCCCGCCCGGTCGTGGTCTGGTCCGGCATACCCGCCGAGCCTAGTAGAAGTGGACAGGAAATGACCTAAAAGCTCCCTAGGTTGGAGTTCGGGCCGGATGGACCGGCACCACTTCCCCTGAGGTGAGTCATCTTGAGCATTCTTGTCACCGGCGCGACCGGCGCCGTCGGCCGTCACCTCGTCACGACCCTGCTCGCCCGCGGCGCCGCGGTGCGCGCGCTGAGCCGCAAGCCCGACGACGCGGGCCTGCCGGCCGGGGTCGAGGTCGTGGCCGGCGACCTGGCCGACGCCGCCACGCTCGGGCCGGAGGTGTTCGCCGGCGTCGATCGTGCCTTCGTCTTTCCCGCCGAGGGGGTGGAGGCGTTCGTCGCCGCGGCCACCGCCCGCGGCGTCCGCCGCTTCACCGTGTTGTCCTCCCTCGCCGCCGCGAAGGAGTTCCGGCGCGACCACGGCTCGGCGAGCCAGCTCCACCACACGGCGGTCGAGTCCGCCGTGACCTCCCGCGCCGGCGCCTGGACGATCCTGCGTCCCGGCACGTTCGCCGGCAACCTGCTCTCCTGGGCCTGGCAGATCCGCTCCGGCGCACCGATCCGGGCGCCCTACCTCGCGTCGGCGCAGGCCCCGATCCACGAGTACGACATCGCCGAGGCCGCCGCCGAGACCCTGCTCTCCGACGATCACCTGGGAACGGCGATCCCGCTCACCGGCCCGCAGTCCCTGACCCGCGCCGAGCAGGTGGCGATCATCGGGGAGGCCCTGGGCATGGAGATCCCGCTGGTGGAGATCACGCCGGCGGAGTTCCGTGCGGAGACCGGGCGGTTCGTCCCCGAGCCCGTGCTGAAGATGTTGCTCGACTACTGGCACGACACCCTCACCGTGCCCGACGTGCCGCGTCCGGTGACCGCGGTGACCGGACGGCCGGGCCGCACGCTCGCGCAGTGGGTCGCCGACCACCGCGCGGACTTCACGGCCGGCTGACCCTCACGCCGACGGTGCGGGATCGTCGAAGATCATGGTGTGGCCGAGCGGCCAGCCGGGGTCGCCGGTGCGGGCGAAGCGCACCCAGGCGGCATGCATCGCGTCGGCCAGCGCCTGCGGCGCGCCCGGTCCCGCCGTGCGGGCGACGCCGGGCGCGTCCAGCACGTCGAAGACGAAGGGCAGGTCGAGGTTGTGCACCGCGCCCACTCGTCCGCCG
Organism: Nonomuraea sp. NPDC049758; assembly: GCF_040674635.1. Taxonomy (NCBI): domain Bacteria; kingdom Bacillati; phylum Actinomycetota; class Actinomycetes; order Streptosporangiales; family Streptosporangiaceae; genus Nonomuraea; species Nonomuraea sp. NPDC049758. The sequence continues at coordinate 311,859 of NZ_JBFAMZ010000011.1, read as the reverse complement.
CCGGCCGGGCTCTCGACCGGCGACTCCCACCGGAACTCGTAGCCGTAGGCGGGCCTGGCCTCGCGGATCCAGCACGTCTCGCGGGTGAACAGGTGCCGGGTGACGGCGCGTCCGACCCGCTCGGCCGGGGTGAGGCCGGGTTCGTCCACCTGGACGCCGAGGTGGTCGAGCGCCGCCCGCGCGGCGGCCTCGTCGAGCCCGGCGGCCATGCCCCGGACGAACACGTCGGCCTCCTGCGACGTGCAGCCGACCAGCAGCGGAAGGTGCCCGCCCGCGCCCGCGCGCAGGGCGTCCAGCGGGACGGCCGGGATCAGGTCGCCGTCGACGACCGGCTTGACCGGCACCGAGTCGGTCAGCCCGCCGGAGCCGCCGGTCAGCGGCGGCGGCTGTGCGGCGACGAGCGCCCCGGGGGGCAGCGCGGCGAAGGACGACCTGGTCGGGGCGATCCCGAGGCGGGCGGCGAGCGCCCTGGCGTGGTCGCGGGCCTCCTGCTCGCCGGCGACCAGGGTGGCCGAGCCGCTCATCACGATCGCGCGCCGGAACAGCCCTTCGGCGCGGGGCATGGTGAGCAGGGTCGCGACGGCCGCGGCGCCCGCCGACTGCCCGGCGACCGTCACGTTGCCGGGGTCGCCGCCGAAGGCCGCGATGTTGTCGCGCACCCACTCCAGCGCGGCCAGCCAGTCGAGCACGCCCCGGTTGAGCGGGGCGTCGTCCAGGGCGAGGAAGCCCTCGAAGCCGAGCCGGTAGTTGACGGCCACGCAGACCACGCCGTCGCGGGCGAAGCGGTGGCCCTGGTGCCAGGCCGCCCCGTTGCCGCCGATCGAGAACGCGCCGCCGTGGATCCAGACCAGGACGGGCAGCCCCGTCTCGCCGGCGCCGGGGGTGCGCACGTCGAGGTTGAGGCAGTCCTCGCCGGTCTCGAAGACGTCGGGCGCGTACAGGCCGATGTCCGCGCCGGCCGCCTGCGGGGCGGCGGGGCCGCGCGTGGCGGCGGGCCGCACGCCGTCCCACGGCGGTGGCGGGACGGGCGCGCCGAAGCGGTGCTCGCCGAAGGGCGGGGCGGCGTACGGCACACCGAGGAAGGCGAGCCCGCCCTCCTCGGCCCTGCCCTCGACCAGCCCGGACGTGGTACGGACGATCATGCGCGACGCCATCCGGCCGTCCCTTCGACGATTCTGACGGCCGCCCGGGTGAGCGGTTCGAGGCCGTCCTCGTACACCTTGTCGAGGGTGTCGGCCGAGTCGAACAGGTACATGGGGGCCGACAGGAAGTGCACCAGCGGCACCCCTTCGGGGTGGAAGAAGGCCCCGTCGGTGGGCGGCATCGGGGAGAAGGCGTCCGGCGGCAGCACGAACGAGCGTCTCAGGTCCTCCGCGACGAGGGCCGCCGCCACCAGGCTCTCCAGCTCCGGCTTCCGGGTGGTGAACCACCAGCCGGGTTCGGGGTCGCCGGTGGGGACCAGCTCGCCGTCCACGGCCACGCACCGGCGGGCGGCGTGCTCCAGGTGGAGCTGGAGCACGACGTCGCCGAGCAGGCCGCGGTGCTCTTCGATGAAGGCCCGGGTGCCGGCGGCGTGCGCCATGTGCCCCGCGGTGAGCAGGAAGAGCAGGTTGTGCGGCCGGTCCCGCTCGGGCACGGCCGCCCAGTACCGGGCGGCGGCCAGCACCAGCGCGATCCCCGAGGCGTCCTCGACGGCCGAGGCCCAGGGCGCGTCGTGGTGCGAGCCGATGATCACCCACTGGCCGGAGCGGCCGGGAAGCGTGCCGATCACGTTGTGCGAGACGGCCGGGCCGGTCTCCGACTCGACGGTGAGCGTGCCCGTGCAGGGGCCCGCGTCGACCAGGTCGAGCACCCGCCGCGAGTCGCCGCCCGACAACCAGACGGCCGGCAGGTCGCGGTGCACGGCGTCGTAGGGCACGTAGTAGTCGCGGGTCTCCCACGGCACGCCGGTCAGCGCGCCCGCGAACGCGGCGGCGCCCCCGTCGATCACGCCCTGGAGCACGTCGAGGTAGTCGAGCTGGAACGGCAGCGTCTGCACCAGGTCGTCGAAGACGCCCTCGGGGTCGTGCACGGCCGTCGCCAGGTCCCTGACGTAGGACTGCGGCAGCTCGGTGAAGGCGTACTCGGGCACGACGATCGCGCCCGGCACGACCTCGCGGCTGACCGGCGCGGTCACGGTCGCCTTCGGCGTGGTGTACGGCAGCGCGGACGCCGCCACCCGCACGACCCTCGACGGATCGGCGTCCAGGCGCACCACCAGGGACGCCGACACCGGCCGCCAGACGGGCAGCTCGACCGGCGCGAGCCGTACGTCGCGCAGCCCGAACTCGGCAAGGCGCTCGGCGGCCCACGCGGCGGTCCAGTCGTCGGCCGGGTAGCCGGGCCGCCGGACGCCGCGCGCGGTGACCGTCTCGATCCACTCCATCATCCGGGCGGCGCCGGGGATCAGGTCCGGGATCATCGTTTCACGCCTCCGAAGGTGAGCCCCGCCACGTAGTAGCGCTGCAGCGCGACCATGAGAATGAACGGCGGCACGGCGGTGACCAGCGCCGCGGTGGTGGTCAGGTGGTAGGTGACGCCGACCTCGCTCTGGAAGTTGGCCAGCCCCACCGGCAGCGGCCACAGCTCCTGCTCGTTGGCCACGATCAGCGGCCACAGCAGGTTGTCCCACTGCGCCAGGAAGTGCACGAGGAACAGGGTGATGAGCGCGGGCCGCAGCAGCGGCACGGCGATGCGCGCGAAGATGCGGAACTCCCCGGCGCCGTCGACCCGCGCGGCCAGCAGCAGCTCCTTCGGGATGCCGAGGGCGAACTGGCGCACCAGGAAGACGCCGAACGCGCTGATCATGCCCGGCACCATCATGCCCTGGAACGTGTTGACCCAGCCGAGCTCCTTCACGATGAGGAAGACCGGGATGACCATGACCATCGGGGTGAGCGCGAGCGTGCCGACCACCAGCGCGAACAGGACGCGGCGGCCGGGGAAGGACAGGTGGGCCATCGCGTGCCCGGCGGCGGCCGAGAAGATCACGTCCAGGACGCCGGTGCCGACGCACAGGATCAGGCTGTTGCGCAGGTACGTGGGCAGGTTGCCCGCGCCGAACAGCACCCCGATGTTCTCTGGCAGGTGGAAGCCGTTGAAGACCAGCCCGCGCAGGTCGGTGTCGTCCGGCGCCGAGGCGACGACGACCATGGCGTAGACCGGCAGCAGCATGAACCCGACCGCGACGATCAGCCAGACGGCGCGCAGCACCTTCATTCGTCGCCGCCCTTCAGGAACGCGAACTGCAGCGCCGAGACGATCACCATGGCGACCAGCAGCACCATGCCCATGGCTGCGGCGTAGCCCATGTGCTCGTAGGGGAAGGCGTTGGCCCAGATGTAGTACGGCAGCACCTGGGTGGCGTCGGCCGGCCCGCCCCCGGTGAGCAGGAAGGCGGGCACGAACGCCTGCATCGATCCGGCGACCGAGATGACCAGGACGAACAGCAACGTCCTGCGCAGCAGCGGGAGCGTGATGCGGGTGAACGTGGTGACCGGCCCCGAGCCGTCGATGGCGGCGGCCTCGTACACCTCGCCGGGCAGCGCCTGCAGCCCGGCGGTCAGGATGATCACGAACAGCCCCATGCTCTTCCAGACGACCATCACGACCAGGGCCCAGATGGCCAGGCCGGAGCTGGTCAGCCAGGACTGCGGGGGGATCCCGGCCAGGCCGAGGAGGGTGTTGGCCAGGCCGCGGTCGGAGTAGATGATCACCCAGACCATGGACGTGGCGGCGAGCGGCATCACGGCCGGGATCATGACGAGCGCCCTGAGCCAGCGGTTGAGCCGTCCTGGCCTGCTCAGCGGCACGGCCACCAGCAGCGCCAGCACGATCGTCGGGACGACCGTGCACACCGTGTAGACGACGGTGATCCACGCCGAGTTGAGGAAGCCGGGGTCGGCGAACATGCGCTCGTAGTTGGCCAGGCCGATCCAGTTGGGCGTCCCGGCCATCTCGTAGTCGGTGAAGCTGAGATAGATCGCGGACAGGAACGGGACCAGCCAGAACACCACGAAGAAGACGGCCACCGGCAGGGTCAGCGCCACGCCCGCCGTGGCCTGGGGCCGGGCCCTGACCCTGCCGAGCACGCTCACCGGACCATGCGGACGGGCTCCGACTCCGCCGAGCACGCTCACAGGATCGGCCGCACGGTGGCGTCGAAGGTCGCCGCGGCCTCGGCCGGGGTCGCCTTGCCGTGGGCGACGGAGTCCACGGCGCCGGACGCGGCCTTGGCCAGTTCGAGCGCGCCGGGGATGATCGGGCCGAAGTCGACGTGCGGCAGGCTGTCGGCGACGATCTCCATGATCTCGGACTTGCCGCGCGGCCCGGCCTCGCGCCAGCCCTTGGTCGGGATGATGATGCCGTTGTCGAGGTTGGCGGCCACCGACGGGGCGCCCTGGAGGTAGTTGACCAGGTGCCAGGCGGTGAACTGGTTGGGCGAGTCCTTGGCCACGCCCCACCCCCACGTGTAGGCGGGGACGACGGACGGCCCGCCGTCCCAGGTGGGCATGGGGGCGACGCCGTACTGCTTGCCGAAGGTGAGCTTGTCCTTGCCCAGCTTCTCCAGCGCGGGGCCGAGGAACGCGCCGCTGACGACCATGGCCGCCTGGCCGGAGTAGAACAGGCCGAGCGCGCCCAGCGGGTTGGAGAGCTTGGGGTTGCCGATGCCCGACATGTACGTCAGGGCGGCGATGCCCTGCTCGGTGGCCAGCGACGCCTTGCCGCCGCCCGCCGCGACGAGCTCGCCGCCCTTGCCGCGGACGAGGGCGGTGAGCGTCATGAGGGCCCACTGCGGATCGCCGTAGAGCCACTGCAGGCCGACCCGCGCCCGGTCGGACGAGGTCAGCTTGGCGCTGTACTCGGCGACCTCCTCCCAGGTCGCCGGGGGCTTGTCGGGGTCGAGCCCGGCCTGCTCGAACCGGTCCTTGCGGTAGTAGAGCAGGCAGGGGTTGAAGTCGATGGGCACGCCGTAGGGCACGTTCTGGTAGGTGAGCGGGGTGGTCGTGCCCGGCTCGTAGTTCGCCAGGGGCAGGGCCTTGGTGTCGACGGGGGCGAGCCGCTGCTTCTTGGCGTGGGCGGGGAAGCTCCAGTGGCCGATCTTGAAGACGTCGGGCGGGGCGCCGCCGCTGAAGGCGGTCAGCAGTTTGGCGTCGAGCTGGCCCACGGGCAGGTAGAGCAGCTTCACGTCCACCTTGAACTCGGCGATGTAGCGGTGCACGAGCTCCTGGAACTGCTGGCCGGTGTCCTGCGAGCCGTGCAGCCAGACGGTGACCTCGCCGTGCGGCCCGGCGGCCGCGGCCTGCTGCCGGGTCTGGTCCTTGCCGCATCCGGCGAGCAGGGTGAGCGCGCCGGCGGCGAGGAGCCCGCGCCGCGTCAGATCCGCCATGGTGGTTCTCCTAGGTGAGGTTCTTGAGCGCCTGGTTCTGCCAGGCGGTGTTGGTGGGGAGCTCGGGGGCGCCGCCGGCGAACGCCCCGCGGGCCTGGGCGTCGGCCTGGAGCCGGTACCTCAGCCAGGCGGTCACGTAGCCGAGGAAGGCCCCGCCGGTGTTCTGGATGTCGTTGTGTCCCGCGCCCTTGAGCAGCGCCCGGCCCGCTCCGGCGGTGGCCTGGTCGTAGTAGCCCTGCACGGTCGCGGCCGAGGAGATCAGCCAGTCGTCGGCGCCGCTGAGGAAGAGCACCGGGCAGGTCAGGGCGGCCACCGAGAACTCGTCCCCGGGGCTGGCCATCCACTGCGCGGGCACGGCGATCGGCACGACGGTCTTGATCAGCCCGGCGGAGTGGTTGGCCGCGTTGACGACCCCGCCCGCGCCCTGGGAGTGGCCGACGGCGCCGACCTGGGCGGTGTTCAGCTTGCCGTGGAAGACGCTGGCGGGGTCGGCGTCCAGGCCCACGAGGTGCTGGGCGGCGGCGAGGATCTCGGCGCCGGTGCCCGTGGTGGTGTCGGTGGAGGCGACCACCGCGAAGCCCCAGGAGGCCAGGTGGTTGAGCAGCCCCGGATAGTTGTCGGGGGTGGCCCACGAGCCGTTGCCCCACGTGACGATCGGGTGGGTGACGCCGCCCGCGCCGAGGTTCGAGGGGTAGTAGAGCCGGTGGCCGCCCGAGGTGCCGGTGGCGACCGGCCACGGACCCGTCGCCTTGTAGATGGTCTCGATGGTGGAGGCGGCGTCGGCCGCGGTGGTCCACGACAGGAATCCGGCCGACATGAGGCCGAGCGCCCCTGCCCGCAACGCCTGCCGACGAGTGATGTTCTCCATGGTCACCTCGTGGGATATTTGGAGACGTGAACGTCTCCTAAGAGAGGGAAGTACGATCGGTGAGCGATGTCAAGAGACGAACAGAAGGAAGTTCCGGCGGTTCGGCCGCTTCCCCGGGGCCGGCACGGGCTCTCCCCCGACACGGTGCGCGAGTCACAGCGCGACCGCCTCGTGGAGGCCATGCTCCGGCTGGTCGCCAGGCGCGGCTACGCCGCCACGAGCGTGCCCGACGTGATCGCCGCCGCGCGGGTCTCGCGCAACGCCTTCTACGCCCAGTTCGCCGACAAGGAGGCGTGCTTCCTGGCCGGCTGCGAGCGCAACCTGCCCGAGATGATCGACTCGATCCGGGCGGCTGCGTCGGGGGCGGGCGACCGCTGGCGCACGGCGCTGCGGCTGGGTCTGGCCGCCTACCTGCGGTGGTGGCAGGAGCGCCCGGAGTACGCGCAGGCGTACTTCGTGGAGTTGCCGCGGGCGGGCGAGCGGGCCGTCGAGCAGCGCGACACCGCCTACCGGCCCTTTCTGGACATGCTGGCGGCGCTGGCCGCGCGGGCCAGGCTGGAGGACCCCTCGCTGCCGCCGCTGCGCGCCGCGATCCCCCGGCTGATCGTCTACGGCACCACCGAGTTCATCGCCTCGGAGGTGCGCGCGGGCCGCGCCGCCACGCTGACGTCGTCGGCGGGCGACCTCTACCACTACACGGTCGCCCTGCTCGCCGGCCCCGATCACGGCCCTGATCACAGCATCGGGACCACCCCTTCCGCCTGAACCCGCCAGCCCTCGGGGAAGCAGCCCGACGCCGCCATGTGGGCGACGGCGGCCAGCAGGCCGCCGTTGCCCGGCAGGTAGAGGGGCAGCAGGCCGGGCCACTGGTGGTTGTGGCCGCTGGGCAGGTAGGTGTTCTTCGGGGCGTCCATCAGCAGCGCGTCCACGGCGGTGCCGGGCTCGCCGAGCCGGGCCGCGCACATGGCGAGCATCGGGAAGTCCCAGCCCCAGGCGCTGTCCCAGTCCCAGTCGGCGAGCACGTCGTGCAGGGTGGCCCGCATGGTCTCGGGGTCGATCAGCGGGGTGGGCGGCACGAACCCGAGCGCGCCGGTCATCGAGGGATGGTCGGTCCTGACCGTGTACGGTTCCACGCCGATGGCCGCGTACACGCCGTCGCGCACCAGCGGCCGGGCCAGGCCGTCCAGCACCCGCGCCCACTCCGGGTCGGGATCGAGGCCGAGCAGGCCCCGCCACCGCTGGGCCGTCGCCAGCCCCCACCACCAGTAGGCCAGCTCGAACGCGGGGTCGCGCACCGACCTCCTGGACTCGTGGTAGGACTCCTGCGCCGGCACCAGCGGCGGCCCCAGGTGCCCGCCGGCCGCGAAGGAGGCCATGAACTCGGCCGTCTCGAACACCAGGTCCCGGTACTCCTCCAGGGCCTCCGGGCGGATCCGGCGGAGCAGCTCGGCGAAGGAGATCAGGTGCGGCTGCTGCCAGACGATGAAGGCGCCGATCTCGCTCGGGCTCTCCCTGCCCTCCGGCCCCACCTGCTTGGGCCAGCGGGCGCCGCGGAACCCCTGCCGCGCGGCCGTGGCCCTGGCCCGCGGCAGGATCGAGCGGTACCACGGCAGGCTCCGCTCCAGCAGCTCCGGCCGGCCCCACAGGGCGAAGTGGGCGGCGTGCCACCAGTGCATCTCCAGGTGGAACTTGCCGCTCCAGGAGTTGACGGCCAGCCCGGTCTCCTGCGGCGGGGTGGTGCCCGCGCAGTTGACCGCGGTGAGGTACTGCGAGAGCACGACCCGGCGTTCGAGCTCGGGCGCCCGCGGGTCGGCGCTGCCCTCGAAGCTGACCGCGCCGCCGCGCGTCCAGAACCGCTCCCAATGGGCGGCGGCGGCCGTACGGACCTGGGAGAAGGACGGCAGGTCGGCGCCGACGGGGTGCCGGGCGAACTCGACGACGAGCTCCAGCTCCTCGCCCTGGATCAGGTACACGTGGGGGGCGGGCGAGGAGAACCGCGCCGCCCCCGTCCACTCGGCGGCCACGTGGTAGCCGTCCTGGTCCAGGACGCGGGTGAAGTCGCAGCGCGAGCCGCGCCGCGCGCACGTGGTGGTGTGCCGGTCGGGGCTGTCCCAGTCGGCGGTGGTGTGCCAGCCGTCGCTGGCGTAGGGGAAGGCGATCCTGATCCCCGTGCCGCCGGTGACGCGTACGGCCAGCAGGTCGCGCTCGGGATGACAGACCGTCTCCACCTCGTGCGGCCGGCCGCCCAGCTCGAAGGAGCTGGACAGCGTGCCGGTCCACAGGTCGAGGGTCTGCGCCGACCGGCCGAGCGGGACGTCCTCGCCGGCGTCGAGGCCGATCCGGCCGAGGTGCAGGCGGTGCGGGTTCACGTGCAGCCAGCCGCCCGCCTCGGTGGCCGGATAGAGGTCGGGATAGCCGACGCCGTCGTAGTCGGTGAGCGCGTCCGCCAGCACGTGGCCCTTGGGGTTGGGCATCGTGTGCCAGCCCCACTGCGCCTGCGTGCCGAGCGGCGCGAACGTCTGGAGCCCGGTCGCGTCGGCGGTGAAGGCGAACTCGCCGTTGCCGACGGTGAGCGGGCACCCGGCGTCGGCGACGTTGTGCCGGCGCACGAGTGCCCTTCGGTCTATGCTCACGCACACCCCGGCGTGCCGGAGGCGCGCTGCTGGCGCATGGTCGTCACGTCGCCCGCGACGGCCGACTGGGCCATCGGGCCGAGGTCGAGCACGACGTCGGTGAAGGCGAGCGACGCCTTGCGCATCACCGGCAGGTCGATCGCCTCGGCGCCGAACTGCGGCGAGAACAGCGTCTTGGGCGCGGCGATGGGCGCGATGACGGGCAGCAGGTGCTGGTTGTACGGCGTGCCCTCGCCGCCGAAGCTGCAGTGGTGCGGCACGGTGCCGAGGTCGGCCGCCGACAGGCCCTTGAGGATCGCGGTGCGCCGCACGTCCCAGTACTCGATGTGGCCCTTGACCAGCTCGCGCAGCGGCGTGCTCTCGCTGACGGGGACCCACAGCAGCTCGGTGAGGGTGGGGCTGGCGACGAGCTGCTTGCCCGGCAGGCCGTTCGGCCTGGCGACCGCGTCGTAGCGCTTGGCGCCGAGGTGTTCGAGCACGACGACGGAGGAGACCTTGCCCTGGTCGTACTCGGCGTCGAGCTGGGCGGCGAGCTGACCGGCGCCGCCCTCGCGGACGTCGGGACCGGTCAGGTGCTGGTAGAGGTGGCCGGTCACGAACGCGAACTGCACGGTCCGCGGACGGCACTCCACCGGCAGCGTCGACAGGTATCGGGCCATCTCGATCATGGTGAGCGGGCCGTTGTCCCACACCGGGCTCATGCCGTCCGTGTGGCTCTCCACGACGATCTTCTGGGCGCTGCCGCCGGGCAGCGTGGCGAGCAGGGTGCGGGTCGTCGTCGGCGTCCAGGCGGCGTTCACCTTCAGCGACGCCTGGACCGGCTGCCCGGCGGCCAGCGCGTCCTTGATCTGCTTGCCCTGGTCGGCGCCGACGTACGCGCCGGGCACGCCGTATGGCAGGCCCTCGTAGGGGGCGTACATGTCCTTGATCTGGGCGTGCGGGAGCTGGCTGACCTCGATCACGCCCAGCGCGCCCGCGGCGGCGGCCGCCTTGAGGTCGGCGTCGGCCGCGGCCGGGGCCTCCATCGACTCCGAGCCGAGCAGGTTGATCGTCATGCCCGGGTCGTACATGGAGTAGCCGAGGGTGGGCGGATAGAACAGCAGGTTGGGCACGCTGGTCCAGGGCAGGTCCCGGACGACGATCTTCCCGGCGGCGTTGGCGGCGGTGATGTTCGTCCCCGCGGCCAGGTGCACGAGCGGCGCCGAGACGCCGCCCGCGCCGGTGGAGGAGGAGAACGGCACGGGCGCCGCGACCTGCACGGACGTGCCGCCGACGGTCAGCCCGGTGCCGAGGTCGTCCCAGCGGTCGATGGCGTAGGGCAGGGAGGAGAGCTGGAGGCCGGGGATGGCCGCCATCTCCTCCTCCAGCCAGTCGACGTAGCCGGCGTGCGCGGCCGAGCCGGTCGGCCTGGGCCCGAACGTTCCCTGCCGGGTGGCCAGGGCGCTCAGCCGGGCCTCGGAGGCGAACGCGGCCGGGTCCACCCTGACCGGGCAGACCGTGGCGGACGCCTGGGCCAGGGCCGGTTGCGCGGGCGCGACCAGCGGGAGGAGAAGGGCGAGGAGAGCGAGTCGTCTCACGTGGGGGGTCCTTCCATCGAATCGTTTTAATGCATGGCCCGCGACCGTCCCCCGAGGCGCGGCCGAGTTCTCAGAGGCGGGGCGGTCCGGTGGTTCCGCGGACGATCAGCGTGGGCGACACCGACGACGTCACCGACCGCGTGCGTCCTTCGATGCGCTCGACGAGCAGGCGCGCGGCGGTCGCCCCGATCACCCGTCCGTCCTGGTCGACGCTGGTGAGCGAGATGCGCTTGAGCGAGGCGATGCCGATGTTGTCGTAACCGGCGACGGAGAGGTCCTCCGGCACCGACAGGCCGGCCTCGTCGGCGGCGCGCAGGACGCCGAGCGCCGCGATGTCGGCCCCGGCGAAGATCGCGGTGGGCCGGTCGTGGCGGGCGAGCAGTTCCCGCGCGCCCTCGAAGCCGCCCTCCTCGGTGAAGGAGGTGGCCAGCACGTCGTCGGCGAGCCCGTGGGCGCGCATCGCCTGGCGGTAGCCTTCGGCGCGCACCATGTGCGGCAGTCCCTGGGCGCGGGCCCGCTCCAGGTGGGTGATGTGCGCGATGCGGGTGTGCCCGAGCCCGACCAGGTGGTCGACCACGAGCCGGGCCCCCATCACGTCGTCGTCGACGACCGCGTCGTAGTCCGCGGCGCCGCCGTGCCTGCCCACCACGACGACCGGGACGGCCGCCGCGATGGCGGCGAGTTCGGCGTCCGTCATGACCGGCGAGATCAGGATGAGCCCGTCCATGCTCCGGTCGATCATGGCGTCGGTCATCCTGGCCTGCGTCTTGGGCTCGATGCCGCCGGGCCCGAGCAGCACCTGGTACTCGGTGTCGCCCAGCCGGCCGGTGATGCCCTCGATGATGTCGGGGAAGAACGGGTTGCGGGTGTCGGAGAGCATGACGCCGAGGGTGTAGGTGCGTCCGCGCAGGGCGCGGGCCGCGGCGTGCGGGCGGTAGCCCAGCTCGTCGATGGCCTGCCGCACCTTGGCCTGCATCTCCGCGCTCACGCCGTACGCGCCGCGCACCACCTTCGACACGGCGGCCGTGGAGACCCCGGCCCGCCTGGCCACATCGGCGATCGTCACCCGTCCGCTCGTCACACGCCATCCTTTTGGGTTCTCGTAGAACGAACTACACACTTTGCTGGAAGCAGAGGCTAGCCCGCCACCACTCCTCAGGTCCACCCCTTGACGGAGGTTTCGATCTTGCCGTAGAACGTTCTACACATTCTCCCCCTCATGAACAGGAGCACGAGCGTGAGAGCACCAACTCGTCCGCTCGGCGCGGCGATAGGCGCCGTCCTCGCCCTGTCCCTCTCCGGCTGCGGATCCTCCGCCCCCGAGGGGACCGGTCAGGTGAAGCTGACCCTCTGGCACAACAGCGCGGACCCGGCGCCGCTGCTGGAGATGTACAAGAAGTTCGAGAAGCAGTCCGGCCACAAGATCGAGCTCGTGTCCATCCCGTCCGACGGTTTCGAGGACACCACCCAGACCAAGTGGGCCACCGGCGAGCGCCCGGACGTCCTGGAGTACCACGCGACGGTGAGCGGCCTGCTCGCCCTCAACCCGGCCGAGAACCTGCGCGACCTGACCGGCGAGGCGTACATCGCCAGGTCCGGCGACCTCTACCAGGCCGCCGGGGCCGTGGGCGGCAAGGTCTACGCCGCCATCACCGGCTTCCCGCAGGTCTTCGGCCTCTACTACAACAAGAAGGTCTTCACCAAGGCCGGGCTGACCCCGCCGGCGAACTTCACCGAGCTGGCCGCCGCCTGCCCCAAGCTCAAGGCCGCCGGCGTCACGCCGGTCTTCGAGTCGGGCGGCTCGATCTGGCCCGTGCAGATCCTGCCCATCCTTTACCTGGCCGGCGCGAACCAGGCCAACGCCTACGGCAAGGCCATCGCCGGCCACAGCAGCACGCTGGCCGACCCCGGCTCGCCCTTCGTCGCCGGTCTGACCGCCTACGCCAAGCTGAAGGCCGACGGCTGCTTCAACAAGGACATCGTCACCGCCAAGTTCGAGGACTCGATGAAGGCCCTGGTGACCGGCGAGGCCGCCATGGTCGCCCAGCACTCCGACATGCTCCCGGCCCTGCTCGCGGCCGCCGGCGGCGACCAGAAGACCGTGGACGAGTCCGTCGGCTTCGTCGGCCTGTCCAGCGACAAGCCGCTGGTGACCTACGCGCCCGGCCCGATCGGCACGTTCTACCTGCCCAAGACCGGTGACCAGGCACGCGAGAAGGCCGCGCTCGACTTCGTGCGCTTCATGACCGGCCCGGCCTACGCCGAGTACGTCGCCGCGGCCAAGACCTTCCCGGTGCTCAAGGGCGTGCCCGATCCGCAGGGCGTCTCCTCGGTGCTGCAGGACGTCAAGAAGGCGTACGACACCGGCGCCGTCATCGCCTTCAACTCCGACATCCCCGGCATGGGCGGGCTGGCCCAGCTCATGTCCGAGCTGATCGCCGGCCAGAAGGACCCGCAGAAGGCGGCGACCCAGCTCCAGGGCCAGGTCGAGCAGGCGGCCAAGGCGGCAGGGCTGCCCGGATGGTGATGCGGAACAGGGCGGCCTGGCTGCCGTGGGCGCTGCCCGCGATCGTGCTGGTCATGGTCTTCTTCGTCGCCCCGTTCCTGCTCAACGTGCGGTTCGCGTTCTCCTCCTGGACGAGCTTCCGGGCCGAGATCACCTGGAACGGGCTGGAGAACGTCCGCACGCTGATCGACCAGGACCTGCTGGCCAACGCGGTCACCGTGACCGTGCTGTACGCGATCCTGTGCATGGCGATCCAGAACACGGTCAGCCTCTCGCTGGCCCTGGCCCTCCAGCGGACCAGCGGGATCAACACCGTCTTCCGCTCGGCGTTCTTCCTGCCGACGCTCATCTCGCCGCTGGCCGCCGGGTACATCTGGCGCGGGCTGCTGGCCCCCGACGGGGCGATCAACTCCTTCCTCGGCATCGAGTGGGCGTGGCTGGGCGAACCGTCCACCGCGCTGGTGGTGGTCGCCTTCATCGACGCGTGGAAGTGGAGCGGGCTGATCACCCTGGTCTACATCGCGGGCCTCAACTCCATCCCGAAGTCGCTGCTGGAGTCGGCGACCGTGGACGGGGCCGGCCCGTGGACCCGGCTGCGGCGGGTGGTGTTCCCGATGCTCGCCCCCGCGCTGACCTTCAACGTGGCGGTCACGCTGGTGGGCGCGCTCAGCGCGTACGACGTGATCGCCGCCACCACCGGCGGCGGCCCCGGCGACCACACGCGGGCCCTGAACGTGGTGATGCGCCAGCAATGGGGCCAGGGCTTCTTCGGCTCGGCCAGCGCGCTGGGCTTCACCGTGACGCTGCTGGTGATCGCGACGGCCGTGCCCCTGGTGTGGTGGCTGCGGCGCAGGGAGGTGACGGGATGAGAGCGGCGCTCAAGTACGCGGCGCTGACGATCTTCGCGGTCCCGTGGGTGCTCGTGCCCGTCTGGCTGGTGGTCGTCAACTCCTTCAAGCCCGCGGGCGAGGCCGCCGAGCTGGGCCTGGGCCTGCCCAGGACGTGGGCGATCGCCGAGAACTACGGCATCGTGCTCGACCGGGGCGGCTACCTGACCGGGCTGCTCAACAGCCTCAAGGTGACCGTGCCGATCGTGATCGCGGTGGTGCTGCTCGGCGCGGCGGCGGCGTGGGCGTTCGGGCGCAGCCGGTCGCGGTGGCTGCAGGCCGCCTACTTCGTGATGGGGCTGTCGATCCTGCTGCCGCCGTCCATCATCCCGACCGTCTACCTGCTGCGCGCCCTGTCGCTGGACGGCGGCTCGCTCGGCTACGTGCTGACGATGACCGGCTGCCGTCTGGGCGTCGTGATCTTCCTGGCCACCGGTTTCGTCCGGGCGTTCCCGCCGGACCTGGAGCAGGCCGCGGCCATCGACGGCGCCTCGCGTCCGCAGGTGTTCGTGCGCATCCTGCTGCCCCTGCTGCGGCCGGTGCTGTTCGTCGGCGGCGTGATCCTGATCATCAACGTCTGGAACGACTTCTTCTTCGCCCTCTTCCTGCTCCAGGGCAGCGCGAACGCCACGCTGCCGCTGAGCCTGTTCCAGTTCGCCTCCGGCACCCTGCAGAGCCTGAACTGGAACCTCGTCTTCGCCCACGTCCTGCTCACCACGCTGCCCCTGGTGGCGGTGTACGCCGTCGCGCAGAAGCGCGTCCTGGCCGGCCTCACGGAAGGTGCACTGAAGGGATGACCACGCACGACATCGCGCTCGACTGGGTCAGGCGCGAGATCAAGGAGGGGCGGCTGCCGTGCGCGGTGTTCGGCGCCGCGACCTCCGACGGGATCCAGGTGCTGGAGGCGTTCGGCACCCACGACGGCCGCGGGACCAGGACCGACGACCACTTCGCGCTGTTCTCGGTGACCAAGCCGCTGATGGGCCTGCTGGCCCTGCGCCAGGTCGAGCGCGGGCTGTTGTCGCTGCGCCGCCCGCTGCGGGACGTGCTGCCGAACTTCGCCCGGCCCGACGTGACGCTCTGGCACCTGCTGACCCACACCAGCGGCATCGCCGAGCAGACGCTGACGCCCGACGACCTGGTGGAGCACCTCCTCACCGCGCCGTCGCTGTTCGAGGCGGGCACCCTCAGCCACTACTCCAACCTGGCCTTCGCCGGGATCGCGGAGATGGTCCGCGACGTCACCGGCCGCGACGTGGCCGAGCTGGTCGACGCCGACCTGAACACGCTGGTGCCGGGCGGCGGGCGGATCACCTTCGACCCGGCGTGCGAGGCGGCCGAGGTGCACGGCCTCGAACTGCTCGGGCCGGGCTTCGACTTCGACGCGTTCGTCCGGCTCCGCCATCCGGCGGGCGCGCTGTTCTCCCGCGCCGAGGACCTGCTGGCGCTGGGCGGCGCGCTGCTGCGCGGCGACCGCGCGCTGATCCATCCGACCACCCTGGCCGCCATGACGACCCCGCAGACGACGGGCCTGGTCAAGCTGCAGCCCGACCCGGTCAACGCCGGACAGGACTGGGGGCTCACCTGGAACCTGCGCCACTCGGCCCCCGGGCTGCTGGAACGGCGGCTGTACGGGCACGGCGGCGCCTCGGGCTGCCAGTGGTGGATGTACCCGGAGCAGGACGCGTGCTTCGTGCTGCTGATCAACGTGATGGCGCCGAGCCTGTCCGGCGTCGACGTCGACGGCCTGCACAACGCCTTCACCACCGGGCTCGATGCGTGAACCGGGACTCGGGGGTGCTCGACGTGCACGTCTCGGGCGCGCAGACGCCCTACATCCGGCCGGCTCCGCCCGGCGCGCGGGCGGGCCTGACGTGCGGTCTGGCGGATCCGGTGGGCGTGGACGAGCCGTCGCCCCGCCTGTCGTGGGACGCCCGGACGACCGCGGCGGCCGCCGTGGTGCTGTCCGCGGACGGGCGCGAGGTGTGGCGGTCCTCCGTGCCCGCCGGATCGCACGGCGTGGACGTGCCGGACGAGCTGCTGACGCCGCTGACGCCGTACGCGTGGGAGGTGGAGGGGCTGGCGGCGGGCGCGTTCACCACGGGCCTGCGGGCGCGCGGCGCATGGGACGCCCCCTGGCTGCCGGGCGATCCCGAGGCCGGGGTGAGCCTGCGCGGGACGTTCACCTGGCGTCCCGCCCCGGGACGCGCCTGGCTGGCCGCCACCGCGCTCGGCGTCTACCGGGCGCTGCTCAACGGCGCGCGGCTGGGCGAGGAGGAGCTGGCCCCCGGCTGGACCGACTACGGCCACCGGACGCGCTACCGGCTGCTGGAGCTCACGGACCTGCTGGTGCCCGGCGAGAACGAGCTGGAGCTGTGGCTGGCTCCCGGCTGGTACGCCGGTCACGTCGCCGGCGGCGGCCCGCGCCGCTACGGTGACCGGCCCGCGGTCAGCGCCCAGGTGCTCGTGCGGGACGACGACGGCCCGCGCCGCGTGTTCGCCACGGACGCCGCCTGGACCCGGCGGGACCTCGGCCGCCCGCGCGCCGACCTGGTGATGGGCGAGACCGTCCAGCCGCCCGCCGAGGGGACCGGTCCGGCCGGGACGACCGCCGCGCCGGAGATCCTGGTGGAGGCCGACCCCGCTCCCCCGGTCCGGGTGATCGGCACGGTTGCCGCCGTGTCGGTGACCGAACCCGCGCCGGGCGTGCAGGTGGCCGACTTCGGGCGGAACGTCGTCGGGCGCGTCCGGCTGCGCGTGGACGCGCCGGGGCCCGTGCGGATCGTCGTGCGGCACGGGGAGGAGCTGACCGCGACCGGGCGGCTCTACACCGACAACCTGCGCACCGCCGACCAGCGTGACGAGTTCGTCCTCGACGCCGGATCACACGTCGTGGAGCCCGCCTTCACCCTGCACGGGTTCCGCTACGCGGAGGTCACCGGCTGGCCGGGCGCGCTGAGGCCGGACGACCTGGAAGCGGTGCTGCTGTCGTCCGCGCTCGCCGTCACCGGCTCGCTGACCGTGAGCGATCCCGCCGTGCGGCAGCTCGTCGCCAACATCGGCGCGTCGGCGGACGGCAACCTGGTGAGCGTGCCGACCGACTGCCCCCAGCGCGACGAGCGGACCGGCTGGACGGCCGACATCTCGGTGTTCGGCTCGACGCTCAGCTTCCTGCGGCACACGCAGGCGTTCCTGTCCGGCTGGGTGACGACGCTGATCGACGGGCAGCGGGCCGACGGCGCGGTCCCGCACGTCGCGCCGGTGCTGCCCGAGTACGGCTACGACTCCCCCGTCTGGTCCGACGCGCTGGTCGAGGTGCCGTGGCTGCTGTGGCGGCGCTACGGCGACGACCGCACGTTGCGCCACGCGTACGACCCGATGCGGCGGTGGGCCGCCTACTGCCTGGCGCAGTCCGACGACGGCCTCAGACCGGGCCGGGCGCTGGGCGACTGGCTGGCCCCCGGCACGGTGGAGACGCCCAGGAGCCTCATCGCCACCGCCGCGCTGGCCCGCAGCCTCCGCCTGATCGCGCACGCGGCCGCCGTGCTCGGCGAGCCGCACGCCCCCGAGTACGACGAGGCCGCCGCCCGCGTGTCGGACGCCTTCCGCCGGGCCTTCCTCGACGGCCCGAGGCTGCGCACGCAGACGCAGACCGGTTACGCCGTCGCCCTGGCCTGGGATCTCGTCCGGACGGAGGACCGCGCCGCGGCGGCGCGGGCGCTGGCCGACCTGGTCCGCGCCGACGGGCACCGGCTCATGACGGGCTTCGTCGGCACCCCCCTGCTGCTGCCCGTGTTGTCGGAGACCGGCCACCACGACCTGGCGTGCCGGATCTTCAACCAGGAGGGTTACCCGTCGTGGCGCTACCAGCTCCGCGCCGGCGCGACGACCATGTGGGAGCGCTGGGACGCCTGGCACCACCGGTACGGCCTGCAGACGCCGTCCATGAACTCCTTCAACCACTACGCCTACGGCTGTGTGGGCGACTGGCTGTTCCGGCACGTGGCCGGCCTGGGCGACGACCCGCGCGGCACGGGCGGCGGGTTCGGCGAGCTGCTGCTGCGTCCGGGGCCCGTCCCGCTGCTGCGGCAGGCGCACGCCCGCTACGCGAGCGCGTCGGGGGCCGTCGAGTCGGGCTGGCGGGCCGGGCCCGACGGGGTGCAGTTCACCTTCGCCGTCCCGGAGGGCGTGACCGCCCGCGCGGTGCTGCCCGTGCGCGGCGCCTGGGACGGGATGACCGTCAACGGCACCTTCCTCATGGGCCTGAACGAGCAGCTGCCGACCACCAGGCTGGCCGACGGCGGCTGCGCCCTCGACCTGCCGCCGGGCCGCTGGTCGTTCACGGCCCCCGCCGCCGCCACGTCCCACCTGCTCCAGGAGTGGGACGACCTGGGCCGGTGATCGTCAGCCGGCGAGGTCGCCGAGCCAGCGCAGGGCGGTCAGGCTCGGCATGAAGCCGTACTCGCCGCCGCGCGTGACGACGAACCGGGGCAGGGACTCCAGGCGCCGCCGCACGGGACGCCGGGGGACGGTGAAGTCGCCGGAGCCGTCGGCGGAGCCGGTCAGGGGATCCCTGGCCGGGCCCCCGCCGAAGAAGACGCCGTCGTTCAGCCATTCGGTCTGGACGAACTCGAACTGCCGCCCGAGATGGGCTCCGAGGAAGGCGAACATCAGCCCCCGGTCGGCGCCGTCGTCGTCCAGGACGCCGTCGGGCAGCGGCGGCCCATAGACGGTGCCGCGCCTGATCATGCGATGCAGCCTCGGGACGCCGGCCACCGCCGCGTCCCGGGGGTTGGCCCGGCGGATGTGGCAGCCGCCGGGAGTGGTGAAGCCGGCGGGGTCGTCCTGCTGGTACAGGAAGGCGTTGCGGCGGGCGGCGTCGGCGCCGAGGGCGGGGTCGTCGCGCAGCGGGCTGAGCGCCAGCGGCGCGCCGCTGCGCCAGCGACCCATGATCTTCGCGGCCAGCAGCTCCTCGTCCTGCGGGTCGGTGGCGTTGTCCCTGAGGTAGCGACGGAACAGCGCGACCCGCTGGTGCAGCTTGCGGAAGGCCACGTAGGTGCCGTTCCGCCCCAGCTCGTCGGGCTGGGGGGCCTGGACGCCGCCCAGCTCGTCGGGATGGCCGAGCACGAACTCGCCCGCCTTGAGCGGCGTCTCCAGGGGGTTGGACCCGGCGATGCCACTGCCCTCGACGGCGGGATGGCTGACGCCGTCGCGGTAGCCGAAGGGCTCGGTCTCGGTGGGCAGGGCGTGGCAGTTCTGCCGCCAGATCGCCGTCACGCCCGGCAGGGCGTCGTAGGCGGGGCGGGCGCAGTCGATCGCGGCCTGCAGGCGCGCGTTGTCGGGCGCGAGCGCGGCCAGCACCACGTGCACGTCCGGGGTGCCGAGCGGGCGCTCCCAGCGGTCGGGGCCGCTGTCCCCGGTGTCCCCCAGCGCGGTGGCGCGGGCGGCCATGCCCTGCCGGAACTCCCACGCGAACGTGTCCAGCGATGCCTGCGGCACGCCGAGGGCCTTCAGCCCCTGGTAGGTGAGCGCGACGCTGACCCACGTCTCCCCCAGCGGGCTCACCGGGTCGGCCGCGGAGGTCACCACGGCGCTGACCCGCCGCATCAGCTCCCGGCCCTGCGCGCGGTCGTCGATGCGGAACAGCAGGTACGTCGCCGCGTACGGGGTCGGCCGCGCACCGAGCACCCCGCGTTGGATGTCGTCCAGGTCGAGCGTGGCCGGAGTGTGTTCGTTCACCGGATGTCGCTCACGTGGCTCTGACGAGGTTGTTCCAGAACGCGCGCAGGCTCTCGTCGACGCCGAACAGCGAGCTGAAGATCGTGGAGTCGGCGAGGATCACGTCCCCGGCCCGGTCGCCGCGCGGGGGCAGCCACAGGAACATGTTGAACTCGGTGTTCCCGGCCTCGACGAACGGGTGCGTCGGCCGGGTCAGGTCGATCGGCTGCCGGCCCAGCACCCGGACGGCGTCCGGGTCGTCGGTGGTCACGGCGTAGTGGGGCAGGTGCATGTGGAAGTTGAAGTGGGACACCCCTTCGAGCCACCCCTTGGTGTCCAGGTCCCTGGCGATGGACAGCGGGGCGTTCTGCCCCGTTCCCATCACGGCGGGACGCAGCCCGTACCGGTTCTCCACCGGCACCCCCAGGCCCGCCATCAGCGACCGGGTGTACCCGCCGAACCGCTGCTGGCGGGGCACGAGCGCGTCGCCGTGATGGTGGTACTCGACGTCGCGGACGGCCAGGTCGCCGGTCGCGCCGACGTCATGATGCGGCCCGAGGGCCAGGCAGGTCCCCTCGCGGGTGAGGAACGCGCGCACCGCCTCGATCTCGGCGGCCGTGGCCTCCTGTCCCGTGATCATGTGGTCCAGCCCCCACACGAACAGGGTGTCGGTGTCGGCCAGCACCCGCTCGTCCAGCGGGGTGTGGAAGCCGGCCTGGTCCACGCGCTGGTACACCGGCACCGGGTGTCCGGTGGCCTCGCGGACGAACCGCTGGAAGGGCAGCCAGCCCCAGAAGAACAGTTCCAGGCCGCCCGCGATGCCCTGCTGGAAGCGCATGGGGTCGGACCACTGCGGGTCCTCGTAGGCCGGCCACTGGACGCGGCGCACCTCGGTCATCGTGGAGAACCGGTTGTCCAGCCCGGTGACGTCCCGGCCCGCCTCGGCCGGATAGCTCCACGCGACGTAGATGCTCACCCGCCGCCGGCCGGGGGCGTACGGGCGCGGCACGTGGTCCTGGTTGTAGGTGCGCGCCGTCTTCGGCTCACTCATCTGATCTCCTGCGCCGTCCTGGGCCGTCACTGCAGCTGGTCGAGCATGTCCGACAGAGCGCTCTTGATCCGCAGAGCCTTCTTGATCTCGTCGGCGGTGACGTACGGGTACTCGCCGTACTCGATGAAGCTGGGGCAGTGATGCTCGCGGACGAACCGGACGAACGCCTCGGGGTTGGTCTTCCAGTCCTCGGGGAAGCCTTCGAGGTTCTCGAAGACCGTGTTCACCCCCGCCCTGGTGAACAGCGCGATGGCGTCCTCGGTGTACTTGTCGAAGTCGGTGTCGAAGATCCCCTGGTACATGAAGCGGGTGTCGTCGTCGAACAGCACCCAGCGCAGGTAGTGCAGCTTCAGGGGGGCCAGCAGGCCGGGGTCGTCCCGCAGCGCCTCGGCGAGCGTGTCGCCGTAGCCCCGGATGGCGTCGGCCCGGCCGGGCTTGACCCGGGCGATGACGGTGAATCCGTAACAGGCGGGGCCGCGCGGGAAGACGGGCCCGTACTTGCCCTGCTCCAGGTGACCGGTCTCCTTCGGGATGACGACCGCCTGCGGCGTGATCTCCATGACCGTCCTCTCCGACGTGGTGCTCGTGGGAGGAAGGTTGAAGCGACCTGACTGGCGCCATCGTCCCATACGGGGGTGGCGCGTCGCGGTATCCCGGCCGCCCGTGTCAGCGTGAGGAGTCGGGGACGCGCTCGGCGCGGCGGGCCGTCAGGCGGTCGGGGGCCGGCCAGCGTACGGCGTGGGCCCAGCCCGCCCGCTCGAACCAGCGGATCAGCCGCGCGCTCGGGTCGAGCTGGCCCTTGAGCACGCCGTGCCGGGCGCAGGTGGGGTCGACGTGGTGCCAGTTGTGCCAGCCCTCGCCGAGCGTCAGCATCGCCACCCACCACACGTTGGACGACCGGTCCCTGGTGCGGAACGGGCGGTCGCCGAAGGTGTGCGCGATCGAGTTCACCGACCAGGTGACGTGGTGCACGACGGCGTAGCGGACCAGGCCGCCCCACAGCAGCCCGCTCCACGCGCCCGCCCACGACATCGACCAGAGCCCGCCGGCGGCGGCCGGAAGCGCGAACGACAGCAGCACGACCGCCGGGTAGGCGGCGTCGAAACGGCGCACGTCCGGGTCGGCCAGCAGGTCGGGCACCCAGTGGCGGCGGCTGGAGCGGCGGCGGGCCGTGTAGAACCAGCCGATGTGGGCGTGCAGCATGCCGCGCAGCAGGGCCGGGCCGCTGTCGCCGTAGCGCCACGGCGAGTGCGGGTCGCCCTCGCGGTCGGCGTACTTGTGGTGGCGGCGGTGCTCGGCGGCCCACAGGGTGAGGGGGCCCTCGACGGCCATGCCGCCGGCCAGCATGAGCGCGATGCGCAGCGCCCGGTTGGCCCTGAAGGCGCGGTGGGTGAACAGGCGGTGGTAGCCGATGGCGATGCCGAAGATGCTCACCAGGTACATCACGACCGCGATGGCCAGGTCGCGCGGGCCGATGCCCCAGCCCCAGGCCGCCGGCACCGCGAGGGCCAGCAGCAGCACGGGCAGGACGACCAGGACGACCAGATAGGCGGTGCGGCGGCCGGTGGTGACCGTCACCGTCTCCGCCGTGCCCGGCTGCGGCAGGGGTGACGTCACGTTTCCTCCCATGGGCGGTACGGGTCGATCAGGCTCCTTATTCAATGACCAGCCCCATGGACTGCGGCAATGTCCTGACAGTGACGGAGTAATTACCGTGAGGCACCAAAACAATGCACTCGATTGTCATGAAGAAAGGGTGTGACGCCTCCCTAGATTGTGATTGCGCAAAGTGATCATCCTTGTGCGCTCCGATATCAGGCGGAAGGTCCACGGAATGGGTGCTGTCGATCAGGCGACCACGGGCGGCTATCTGGAGAGGTACGACCAGGCGCTGGCCAAAGACCCGATATCGGCGTTCGGCCTGGTCCGGGAGTGGATGCGGACCGACTGGCGGAGCCTGTTCGCCGAGCTGCGCGAGCGGCGTCCGGTCTTCGTCACGCCCGCCTTCACGGTCGTCACCCGCTTCGCCGACGTGACCGAGGTGCTCGCCCACGAGCAGGTCTTCTCCGTACGCGCCTTCGGTCCCCGCCTCGACGCCGCGCTGGGCGCCCCGTTCATGCTGGGCCGGGACGCCACGCCGATGAACTGGCGGGAGAAGGGCCTGATGCAGCTCATGCTCGCCCCGGAGGACGCGACCGGCGTGCGCGAGCTGACCGGCCGCCTGGCCGACGAGCTGCTCGACGCCGCCGAGCCGGACGGGCGCCTGGAGGCGGTCGAAGGGCTGTTCCGCCCGGTCGCCCTCGGCGTGTGCGCGCGGTATTTCGGTGTCCCCGGCCCCGGCCCGCGCACCCTGGGCCACTGGACGCGGGCCATCGTCGCCGACGGCTTCGCCAACTTCCTCGGCGACCCCGAGCTCCAGGCGGCGTCCGTCAAGGCGGGCGCCGAGCTGGTCGGGTACCTGCGTGACCTGCTCGCCGAGCACCGGGCCACGCTGCGCGCCGGCCGGGACCTGCCCGACGACGTCTTCGCCCGCCTGGTCCGGGCGTCCCTGCCCGCCGTCTCCGACGACCGCATCGTGATCAACATGGCCGGGCTGCCGCTGGGCTTCGTGGAGAGCGCGCCGGGGGCCATGGCCGAGGCGGTCGAGCAGCTCCTGCTGCGCCCGCGGGCGCTGGCGGAGGCCACGGCCGTCGCCGGCGATCCCGAGAGGTTCGACCCGTACGTCTGGGAGGCGCTGCGGTTCAGCCCGTTCTTCAAGCTGCTTCCCCGGCTGTGCGAGCGCGACCACGTGCTGGCCGCCGGCACGCCGCGCAGCACGGTGATCCCGGCGGGCACGTTCGTGCTCGCGGCGCCGGCCTCCGCCATGTTCGACGCGGACGTGGTGCCGGATCCCGGCGAGTTCCGCCTCGACCGTCCCCGTCACCATCGGCTGTTCTTCGGCTCGGGTCATCACGCCTGCCTGGGCGTGCACGTGGCCGAAGTGGTGATCGCCGAGACCGTGCGCCGGCTGCTGCTGCGTCCGGGCGTGCGGCTGCTGCCGCCGCCGGAGGGACGGGTGGAGCGGTCACTCGGGATCTTCCCCGACGCCTTCGCGCTCGGGCTCGGCGCCGGCGTGCGGGAAGGCTGACGATGGCGAGCCGAGCACGCAGCATCGCCACGGACGGCCTGTCCAACCGGCTCAGGTTCCTGGCCCTGACTCACGGCCGGCCCCTCTGGGACCTGCTGCAGAGCAGCCGCCCGGTGCGGCGCCGGATCAACGCCTCGCTGATCGACCACGCGATCCGCGAGATGCCGCCGCGCCCCGAGCCGCTGAGCACCATGGCCGACTACACCTCGTGGGCCTCCCTGACCGACCGCACCTACAGCGGCAGGCACCTGCCTCCGGTCGCCGTCGCCGAAGACCGGCTGCCCACGCCGGAGAAGGCGGCCGACCTGTTCGCCCGCGGCGAGTCCATGATCCCGTGCCCGCGTTCCACGGTGCTCTTCGCGTACTTCGCCCAGTGGTTCACCGACGGCTTCCTGCGCGGCGACGTCAACGTCCCGCGCGACCCGCGCAAGAACAGCTCCAACCACCACATCGACCTCAACCAGGTCTACGGCCTCGACGAGGCGGCGACGGCCGCGCTGCGCGCCTTCGACGGCGGGCTGCTCAAGAGCCAGTCGCTCGGCGGCGGCGAGTTCCCGCCCTACCTGTGCGCGAACGGCAAGATCAAGCCGGAGTTCGCCCCGCTGCGGGTCATCCGCTTCGACCAGCTCTCCGACGCCCGGCGCGACACGCTGTTCGCCACCGGCAGCGACCGGGGCAACGGCCAGATCGGCTTCACCATGCTGACGGTGCTGTTCCTGCGCGAGCACAACAGGGTGGCGCGGCTGCTGGCCCGGGAGAATCCGCGCTGGGACGACGAACGGCTGTTCCAGACCGCCCGCAACGTCCTCATCGTGCTGCTGATCAAACTGGTCGTCGAGGAGTACATCAACCACATCACCCCCTACCACTTCCGGTTCGCCCTCGACCCGTGGCTGTCGACGCGGCTCGACCGCGCGGCCTGGCACCGGCAGAACTGGGCCTCCGTGGAGTTCAACCTCGTCTACCGCTGGCACAGCCTGGTCCCGTCCCGCCTGTCGGTGGCCGGGCGGGAGCTGCCGATGGCCGAGACCTTCTTCGCCGGCTCGCTGCTCCCCGGCCCCGGCCTCGGGCGGCTGTTCGAGGACGCCTCCCGCCAGCGCGCCGGCCGCATCGGCCTGTTCAACACCGACCCGGTGCTGCGCGAGATCGACGTGGCCAGCGTCGCCGACTCCCGAGTGCTCGGCCTGGCCCCGTACAACGGCTACCGCGAGCACTGCCGCTTCCCCCGGGTGCGCGCCTTCGAGCAGATCACCGGTGACCGGCGGGTCAGCGGCGCGCTGCGCGACCTCTACCGCGACGTCGACGACGTCGACCTGTACGTCGGGCTGTTCGCCGAGGAGCCCGGCTCCCCCGACGCGATCCTGCCGCCGCTGCTGACCAAGATCATCGCCATCGACGCCTTCTCCCAGGCGCTCACCAACCCGCTGCTGGCGCCGCGGATCTTCAACGCCGCCACGTTCTCCCCCCAGGGCCTGCGGGTCATCGCGGCCACGCGCACGCTCGCGGACGTGCTGCGCCGCAACACGCCCGAGGACCCGGCCCCCCGCTTCGTCAGCATGTCCCGGCGGGCCCGGCCGTGACCGGCGACGACGATCCGGCCGCCGGGCCCCTGCGCGCCCTGGCCCGGGAGCTGGTGGACGTCGCGGTCACGATCCACGGCGCGGCGTCGCACGCCACGGCCGCGCTGACCGACGACGCGCTGCTGCGCGCCGTGCCGCGCGCCCCCTCGGCGGCCCGGCCCGCCTACCGCGCGCTGCTGCGGGCCACGACGAACGGCCGCGGCCTCGGCTACTCGTTCGCCGGGGGCCGGCTGGCGACCGCGGCCGCCAAGGCCGGCGCCATGCTGGGGGCCGAGAGCCTGGCCGTACGGGTGCTGGCCACGTCGTTGCGGTTGCGCGTGGCGGCGGTGGCGGTGACCCATCCCGAGCTGACCGAGGACCCCATGCTCGCCCGGCTCATCGAGGCGGCCGCCGCCGACCGCGACGTGGAGGCCGTCCGGGCCCTGCGCGCCCTGCTCAAGGACCGTGGCGCGGTGCGCGCGCTGAGCCAGCTCGCACCGGTCTTCGGCGAGGTCCTGGCGCTGCGCGCGCTGCTGGACGAGAACCCGCTCAACGACGCCGCCGCCTGGCTCATCGCGACGGGGAGGGGCTTCGCCACCGCCGATCCGCTCCTCGGGCTGAGCAACAGGGCGATCGCCGTCCTCGACGTCGGGGAGGGCGCCGCGCGCCGGGTCGAGCTGAGCGCGGCCGAGTCCGCCCGGCTGTGCGCGCGCGGGTCGCTGCTCGGCTTCCTGTCCAACATCAGCACGATCGGCACCACCGGGCGGGCCCTCCTCCAGAGCGTCGAGGGGCCGGACGGCGTGATTCGGCATGTCCTGCACGCGCCGGGCATGCGGCTCGGGCGTCCCGACGGCGAGTCGCCCCAGGACCTGCTCGGCGCGTTCAGCAGCGCCGTCCTGGCGGCCAGCCCCTACAGCCGCGCCCTGGCACAGGCCGTCGCCGACTACGGGCCGCCGCCGGGCGCCGAACTGGCGCTCGTCGGGCACAGCGCGGGCGGGGCGGCGATCATGAACCTGGCCCAGGACCCCGCCTTCTGCGCCCGGCACACGGTCACGCACGCCGTCGCCGTCGGCTCGCCCGTCGACTTCAAACGCCCCGCCGACCCGCGCACCTGGGTGGCCAGCGTCACCAACCAGCACGACATCATCCCCACCCTCGACGGCCAGGGCGCCGGCACCTGCTTCGACCTGCACCCCGACTGGTACGTGGTGGACTACAGCGATTCCACCCACATGTTCCCGCAGTGCCACAGCATCGAGCGCTACCTCGCCAACCTCACCGACGACCTGCCCGAGGCCCGCGACGTCATCGAGCAGCGGCTCGCCCCGTACCGGGGGCGGGTCGTGCGCTCCCAGGCGTACCTGCTGTTCGACCGTCCGCCCGCGCCGGAGCGGTCGCCCTTCCGGGCCGTGCCGGTGGACGGGCCCGAAGGGGTCGTCCAGTTGCCGATCAGGTGCCGCGACGGCGAGGCGCTCACGGCCTGCTTCGCCGTCAGCCCGGCGGCGGTGGCGGGGCTGCTGGAGGGCACGGGGCTCGGTCCCGTCGTACGGGTGGCGGGGCGGGCGCTGGTCGTCGTGCACGCCGCCCGGAACCGGCGCACCGGCGTGGGCGACTACGCGGAGCTGCAGGTCGGCGTCGTGGTGCCGGGGCCGTTCCGGTCGCCGGAGTCCGGTCCGCCGTGGCGGGGCTTCGGTCTTCCCGACCTGCTGCGGGCCGCGGACGTGCGCCGCTCCGGCGCCTTCCTCGTCGGCTCCGCGGTCGACAGCGCGGTCGTCCAGGCCCTGGGCGCGCGGCTGTGGGGCGGCGAGACGTACCTGACGGCTCTGGAACTGCGGCTCGGCGCGCGGTCCGCGCATCTCGCCGCCGACCGGGTCCTCACCCTGCACGGGCGGCTCGGTCCCGGCCTGCCGCTGAACGATCCCGGCCTGGTCGGCTACGCCCGGGAGGCCGGCGCGGTGCTGCGCTCCCACGTACGCGCCCACGGGCGGGCCCGGCTGCACGCGGCGCCGTCGCTGCGGCTGGCCGTCGAACCGCGGTCGGCCCACCCGCTGGCCGGACGGCTGCGCGAGCTGGGCCTCGACGGCGCCCGCCCGCTGCTGTGCCTGTCGGCCACCACCCGCCGGACGCTCCGGGACGCCGCCGTCCCGGTGCCGACGGGCTGACGGAGGAGCCATGTCCGCCCGGATCGCCGCGATCGTCGCGCACGCCGAAGTCCTGCGCGCGGACGCCCGCGCCCTCGCCGCCTGCGCCGAGCGGCTGCGCGCCGTCGAGGCGGGTCTGAAGGCGGGCGACGGGACGCCCGCCTGGTTGCGCTCGGCGGTGACCGCCCATCTGGCGGCGTGCGTGACCGCCGCCGCCGACCTGGAGGCGTCCGCCCGCCACCTGCTCCGCTACGCGGCCGAGGCGGGCGGCGAGCACGCACGGCCCGGTCGCGGCGAGCCCGGCCGGTAGCGGCGCGGGGTCATTCGTCGGCCCGCGGCTCCGGCTGCCGTTCCCGGTCGGGCGGGGCCGCGGCCCGCTCGCGCGCGGCGCGGGCTTCGGCGGCCTTGGCCCGCCCTTCGGCGCGCACCAGGTGGACGACGCCGACGATGAAGGCTCCGCCGACCACGACGGGGGGCGCGAGAGCGGCCACGATCTCGTACACAGGGGCACCTCTTTCCGGGCGGGCTGCCCAGGATATGCAGAACGTCTAAGCCTTGGCGGTGCCGAGTTCCTCGACCAGGCCGTCGAACTCGGCGGCGAAGGCGGCCCGGTTCGTCCGGGCCAGACCGGCCACCTCGTCGCCGCGCCACCACACCCGGCGGCGGCGCACGCCGACCGCGAGGGTGACGCCGATCGTGGCGGCGGTGACTGTCGCGTCGGAGACCCCGCGCTGCGGGATGAGCGACCCGGGCACCGAGGCCAGGGCGAACAGGAACAGCAGCACCAGGGCGGTGCGCATCGACGTCAGCGTCCGCCAGGCCCAGCGCAGGCTGGCCTTCATCGCGCACCTGGCCGACGGCTCGCAGCAGGTCGTCGTACGTGACCGCGCCCAGGGCCCGGCCCGCGATCCGTCCCCGCCGGTCGATGATCAGCGTGGCGGGGACGGCGGCGGGCGGCACGCTGCCCTGGAACGACAGCACGATCCGGCCGGGCTGGTCGTACAGGCTGGGGTAGCCGGGAGCGGCCTTCCGTTCGAAGGCCAGTGCCTGGGCCTTGTCGTCCTTGATGTTGACGCCGAGGAAGCGCACGCCGCCGGCTTTCGTCCTGGCGGCGACGTCCCTCAGGACGGGCGACTCGGCCCGGCAGGGCGCGCACCGGAACGCCCAGAAGTTCAGGACCGTGACCTGCCCGGCGTACGGGACGGCCGACAGGGGGCCATCGCCGAGCCGTTCGCCCCGCACGCCGGGCGCCCGGCGCCGCGGCACGCTGCCCCCTCCCATAACTTCTACAAGACGTAGAAGATACTAGCGGGCAGGTGGGACGCCCCCGAGACGACCCCTCACCGGACGGAAGCCGCGCGCCGTTCCCCCGCCGGCCAGGACGACCGCGGCCACGATCAGGACCAGGGCCGCTAGAGCGCGAGACAGACCAACGGCGCGATCAGGACCGCAAGCGGCCCGCTCAGCTGCAGGACGGCCGCCGAGTAGGCCGCCGCCGACACCCAGCGGGGCCGGCCGCGCCCGTCGAGCAGACGCTCCAGCCGTTCCACCACACCGGCGTCGGCCAGGGCGAACGTGGCCACCCCCGGCGCCGCGCCACCGGCCGCCATGCGTACCAGGGCACGCGCCAGAGGCAGCTCTCCGTGCAGCCGGCGGGCGTGGTCGTCGGCGATCATCTCCAGCAGCACGGCCACCGCCTCGCGGGCCGTGCGCGCGGCGGGCAGCCACGAGAACGCGTGCGACAACGCCACGAACGGCAGCAGGGCCAGGTGGTGACGGCCGCGCGCGTGCGCCCGCTCGTGCTCCAGGACGGCCCGCAGCTCGGCCGGCGCCAGCGCGTCGAGGGTGCCCTGGCTCAGCACGATGCGCCGGCGTCTGCCCGGCACGCAGTAGGCCACCTGCCCAGCCACCGGCAGCACGTAGGCGTCGTAGGCCGGATGGTGGTCGGCCACCACGTCGACCAGCAGGCGCTGCCGCCGCCGCTCGCGAAGGGTCTTGGCCGTGGCCCGCGCCGTGTGCACGGCCAGCCAGCTCAGCAGGCCCGCCGACCAGGCCAGCGCCAGCAGGTGCAGCGGGCCGAGGCCGTCCAGCCCGTGGCCGCTGACGATCTGCCGCAGCAGCGTGTGCATGCCGTGCGGGAACACCGCCGCCGGCGGCGCGACCGCGGCCACCAGCCCGAGGCCGACCGCGCCCAGGCCCGCGCCCAGCCCGATGGCCTGCCAGAGCGCCAGCGCCGCCCGCGGGCAACGATATGACCAGGCCGCTCCGGCCAGCGCGCGGGCGACGCGGCCGCCCAGCGTCACCGGCAGCAGCGCCGCCCCGGCGGCGACGAACCAGGCAATCACCGGGCCGGTCCGTCCTGCTCCTCCAGCGCCTCGCGCAGCGCCGCGGCCACCTCGGGGGTCACCGTGCCGACGAACCGCTGCACGGCCGCCACTACGTCGCCGGCCTCCGCCAGCGCCGCGCGCATGGCTTCGGCGACGAAGGCGTCCTTGCCCGCGGTGGCCTTGTAGAGGTGGGCCCGGCCGACGCGCTCGCGGGCGACCATGCCCTTGTTCGCCAGGCGCATCAGCACGGTCAGCACCGTCGTGACGGCGGGCTCGGAGGGCAGGCCGGCCGCGAGGTCGTGGGCGAACATGCCCTGAGGATGCCGCCACAGGGCTTCCATGATCGACCGTTCGAGATTGCCCAGTTGCATCCGCGCCTCCTCCCGGGTTCTACCCGGGGTAGAAGGCTACCGCCCGGACGTGCTCAGGAGTCCGTGCGAGCGGCCTCGGCGGGATGCGGGCCCCGCCGATGAGTTTCGCGACCGCGGCGGGTCTGTCCCTGTGCATCGCAGGCCGCGACCGATCAGTGAGGGACCATGAGCGCGAACGCACTACCGCCCGTCGTCGACGCCGAGACCTGGCGGCTCCGGCTCGACGAGCTGCGGGCCAGGGAGAAGGCCGCCACCCGCGAGCTCGACGCCATCGCCGCCCAGCGCCGTCGCCTGCCGATGGTGCGGATGCCCGACTACGTCCTGGAGGGCGAGGACGGGCCGGTCCGGCTGGCGGACGTCTTCGAGGGCAGGCGGCAGCTGATCGTCTACAACCACATGTGGTTCCCCGGCAAGGAGTGGCAGTGCCCGGGATGCACGGGGTTCACCGCGCAGTTCACCCGCCTGGAGTTCCTGGACGACTACGACGCGCGGTTCGTCGTCGTCACCCAGGGCCCGATCGGCGAGGCCCTGGCCTACCGGCGGCGGGTCGGCAACCGGATGCCCTGGTACTCCACGTCCGGGAGCCCGTTCGGGGCCGACGTCGGCGCGCCGCCCGGCGCGGGCTTCGCCGTGAACGTGTTCCTGCGCGACGGCGACGCGGTGTACCGCACCTGGCACACCGACGGCCGCGGCACCGAGCAGCTCACGCACACCTTCGCGCTGATCGACCTGCTGCCGTACGGGCGGCAGGAGGAGTGGCAGGACTCCCCCGACGGCTGGCCGCGCTCGCCGGCCTACAGCCGCTGGCCCTCCTCTCAGGACATCGCCCGCCGTTACGGGCCGGACGATCAGGTTTAGCGATCTTCCGTCATGTCAGGGGGAATGACATGACGGACGACTTACAGCCCATGCCCGATGACTGGACGAGAGCACTGGCCGTCGTGGCCCATCCCGACGACATGGAGTTCGGCAGCGCCGGCGCCGTGGCCGCCTGGACCGGGGCCGGCAAGCAGGTCGGCTACCTCCTGCTCACCCGCGGCGAGGCGGGCATCGACTCGATGCCCCCGGACCAGGCGCGCAAGGTGCGGGAGGAGGAGCAGCAGGCGAGCGCCGCCATCGTCGGCGTCTCGTCGGTCGAGTTCCTCGACCATCCCGACGGCGGGATCGAGCACTCCCCCCGGCTCCGGCACGACCTGGTGGCGGCGCTGCGCCGGCACCGGCCCGAGCTGGTGATCACCTTCAACCACCACGACTTCACCTTCACCGGGAAGTGGAACAGTCCCGACCACCGCGTCACCGGCCGGGCCGTGCTGGACGCGGTCCTCGACGCGGGCAACCGCTGGATCCTGCCCGACGCGGGGGCCGAGCCGTGGGGCGGCGTCAAGTACGTGGCGATCGCCGGTTCCGTCCGGCCGACGCACGCGGTGGACGTGACCGGGCACCTGGACACGGCGCTGACCTCGGTCGAGGCGCACGCGGCGTACCTGTCGGCGCTGGGGGTGCCGCCGGGCGGGGCCCGGGTGCCGCTGGAGGGGTTCGTGAACGCCGCAGGTCAGCGGTTCGGCGGCCGTCCGGCGGTGCCGTTCGAGCTGATCTCCTGCTGAACGCCGCCCGGCCCGGCCCGCCGCGCGCGGACCGGGCCGGGGGCGGCTCGCCGGCCGTCAGCCGACCTCGTGGCCGTCAGTTGACCTCGTCGACGTACTCGGCCAGGCGTTCCTCGTCCACGACCAGGTACGGGTCCGAGGTGGGCAGGACCAGGCCGGCGTCCTTGAATCGTTTGAGGAAGAATCCGACGCGCGACCGGGTGGTGCCGACCATGCCGGAGAGTTCTTCCTGGGTGATGCGTTCCTCGATGGCCCGCACATTCGGGGCACGGCGCTTACCGATCTTTCTGGATAAGCGCAGCAGAACGGAGGCCAGGCGCTGCTCGCTGTCCATCGTGACCATTGTCGCGATCACTTCCTGCTGTTCCCGCAGGCGTAGCGCGAGATAGTCGATGAATCCGTCCATGAGTTCGTTCTCGGCCATGGCGGCGCGGAAGCGGGCGGCCGGGATGCGGCGGACCCAGGTGGTCCGCATGGCGGTGGCCGTCTCGCTGCGCTCGGCCCCGAGCAGGGAGGACTCGCCGAAGATGTCGCCCGCGGTGAAGATCGAGAGCAGGCATTCCTTGCCGCACCGCGCGTACATCTGGGTCTTGATCTGGCCGCTCTCGATCACGTAGATGTTGCTGTCGCGCTGGCCGCAGTTGTAGATGTTGGTGCGTCTCGGCACCCGGATCGAGCAGGCGCCCGACGTTTCCTGCGAGATGAAGGAGCGGAGCCCGGCTCTCAGTTGCGCAGCGTCCGATGACTTCATTTACCCCGCCCCTCGGAATTCATTTCATGTCGTCGTTGCCCCTACCCATCAATCGACTGATTAACAAGCTGCCCCATAATTCTCTGATATGTCCGGAGAATTACCTGGAAGCGGATTTCGGCTGTTATCGGGCGGCTGCGGAGTCAATAAAGTCCCGGGCCATATCCATCAACTCCGGGTCACCTTTGAACAGCGAAATGTGGTCGCCGTGCGCCCGCAGATGCAGGACGGCGTCCGGCAGCGCCGCCGCCACCGCCTTCGAGCCCGCCGGGTGGGCGGTCTCGTCGTCGTGACTGGAGACCACCAGGACGGGCCGGTCGATCCCGGCCAGCCAGGGGCTCACGTCCGTGGTCATGATCTCGCCGTTCAGGCGGCAGTAGCGGTGCAGCAGCTCGGGCGTCGCGTACGGGTAGACCACCAGGTGCGCCAGGTCGGGCGGCACCGAGGAGAGCATCGTCTGGCAGAGCACGGGATGGATGGCGGCGGCCCGGTCGGGGCCGGTCGCGGCCATCTCCATGAGCCCCACCAGGTTCTGCTGGTGGTGGGTCCGGTCGGCGCCCTTCACGGCGGCGAAGTCGCCGTGCCACAGGCTGAGCGAGCCGACGCGGCCGGGATCGAGGTGCGCGGCGGCCAGGCCGATGACGGCCCCGCCGCACAGGCACATCAGATGCGCCTGCCGAACGCCGAAATGGTCCATGACCGCGAAGAGGTCACCGGCCTGCGCCGACACCCCCACGTCCGGCGGCTCCGCCGAGGGGTCCGGCCCGAACAACGCGCGGGTCTCCCAGGTGAGGACGTGATGGGTGCGGGACAGGAACCGCATCCACCGCTCGCACAGGCGGGCCGGCATGCCGCAGGCGGCCACGATCACGACGGCCGGGGCCTGCGGGTCGCCGGCCGCGTAGGCGGGCAGCGGCGGGCCCCCGTCCGCCGGCACGACCTGCTCGCGCGTGCACAACCCCTCGAAGCCGTCCCGCGCCGCGCCGTCCACGACCTCGTCGACGGCGGCCGGCGGCAGGTCCTCGCCCATGCCGTCGCGGAGCGCGAGATGGTCGCTGACCAGGCGTTCGAAGGTGTCGAGCGAGTCGTGGTCGGTCAGGGCGAACTCCGGTGCGCCCAGCCGTCGGGTCACACGGCCCAGGAGGGAGGCGAGGCCGGGCGGGCCGGCCAGGCGCACCGGATGCCGCAGGACGTCCACCAGCGGCCGCGCGTCCTGCACGGCCCGGGTCAGACGTCTCAGTTCGGCGGCCACGAGATGATCACCGCATTCCGTGGATCGTCAGAAGACGCGCGGGTCGCCGCGCGCCGTGGGCTTGGAGAGGTCACGGCGGGCCTCATCGGGTGGTGAAGGGGTGGCCGGTGGTGGTGGCCGTGGCGATCCGGTTGCCGGGGTTGGTGTTCTGCCCGGTGACCAGGACGGCGCCGTACCGGTCCAGGCTGACCCGGCCGCCGTACTCCTCGATCTCGTCGGTGTCCGGGTAGACGTCCACCTTGGTCGGGACGTACCGGGCGGCGAACCCCAGGCGCATCTCGTCGGTCAGGCCCTTGTGCGGCAGCGAGGCGTGCATGAGCGTCGACCAGAACAGGATGGCCTCGCCCGGCCTCATCACCATGGAGACGGCCTGCGACTCGTCGGGCTTCCAGTCGGGGTCGATCTGCAGGTCGCGGTAGTCGTAGCCGAAGAAGCCGCGCCGGACGCCGTCCTTGTCCTCCTGGTTGATCTTGTTGGGGTCGTAGTGCATGCGCTTGGTCTCGTCGTAGAACATCGTCTCGTGGGTGCCGGGGATGAACTGCAGGCACCCGGTGTCCTCGTTCGCCTCGGTGAAGGCGGTCCAGACGGTGATCGTGCCGCCGAACTCCTCCGCCTGCGGCCAGACGATCTGCGGCTTGCCGGAGGCGTTGGCGAAGGTGTCGGCCTGGTGCCAGTCGGTGCCCTCGTCCCCGGGGTACTTGGGGAAGAACTCGGTGCGCCAGCAGAGCACGTCCGGGCCGAGCACGCTGACGACGCGGTCCACGATCTGCGGCCGGCTGATGTGGTCGGCCAGGAAGGCCGAGTCCAGGTGCCGGTCGTAGTTGGAGATGTTGGTGTTGCCCGAGGCGGCGGCGTCGTCGCGGTAGACGGCGTTGCTGCGGTCCATGAGACGCATGCGCTCGCGCCGCCAGTTCTGGCGCATCTCGTCGATCTCGTAGACCTTGAACGGGCCGAAGTAGCCCTGGGTGTGGAAGCTCTTCAGCTCCTCGGGGGTCATCGAGTGCTCGCCCCGGACGGTGGTCTCGTGCATGGTCTATCCCCTCACGGTCAGTCGTTCCTCGACGCAGGAGGCCAGGGCGGCGACCGACGCCTCCTCCTCCAGTTCGCGTCCCGTCAGCTCCAGCCCGAAGCGCTCGTTCACCTGGGCGATGATGCGGGTCATCGCCAGCGAGGTCGCGCCCAGGTCGAACAGGTCCACCCGGGGTGGCACCTCGTCGCGTTCGAGCACGTCCTCGGCGATGCGCTGCACGACCTTGGCGGCCGACGATGCCTGCGCGGACCTGGCCAGAGCGGCGCGGTCCGCCTTTCCCTGCGGCGTCATGGGGATCTCCGACACGATGTGGTAGGTGGACGGGCGGGCGTGCGCCGGCAGCCGGCTCGCGGCCCGCTCGGTGAGCTGGTCGATCAGGTCCGGCCGCGGATCGCCGTCCGGCACGACGAAGGCCAGCAGCCGGACGTCGCCCTCGCCGTAGTCGCGGTGGGCCACCACCGCGTGGGCGACCCCCGGATGGCCGAGGAGGCACAGCTCGATCTCCCTGGGCTCCAGGCGGAACCCGCGGACCTTGATCTGGTCGTCGGACCGCCCGAGGTAGGCGTACTCGCCGCCGGGCAGGCGGGTGACGACGTCGCCGGAGTCGTAGCGGCGCCCGCCGTCCGGCGCGACCCTGAACCGCTCGGCGGTCAGCTCGGGCCGGTCCAGGTAGCCGCGGGCCAGCCCGGGGCCCGAGACGTGCAGGTTCCCGGTGACGGCCGGGCGTCCGTGCTCGTCGAGCACGTCGAGGCGCAGGTCCGGGATGGGCACGCCGATCGGGCTCAGCTCGGGGTGGCCGAGGTCGGCCGCGCGGACGCGGCGGTAGGTCACGTGGACGGTGGTCTCGGTGATGCCGTACATGTTGACGAGCTGCGGGTGCTCGTCGCCGTAGCGGTCGATCCACGGGGCCAGCAGCTCGACGTCCAGCCGCTCGCCGCCGAAGACGATCCGGCGCAGCCGGTACGGCGACGGCTCCTCCTGCCGGGCGTCGGCCGCCACCAGGTGCCGGAACGCGGAGGGCGTCTGGTTCAGCACGGTGACGCCCTCCGCCACCAGCAGCCGGCGCAGCGACTCGGGCGACCTGGCCACGTCCGCCGGGACGATCACCAGCCGGCCGCCGTACAGCAGCGCGCCCCAGAGCTCCCACACCGAGAAGTCGAAGCTGACGGAGTGGAAGAGCGTCCAGACGTCGTCGTCGCCGAAGCCGAACCACTGCTCGGTCCGCTCCAGCAGGCGCACGACGTTGCGGTGCTCGACCAGCACCCCTTTGGGCGCGCCGGTCGAGCCCGAGGTGTAGATGACGTAGGCCAGGTCCTCGTCGCGGGCCGTGGCCGCGGGGCGTCCCTCGGGCGGCTCGGTGTCGGCGAGCACGACCTCGCCGGGCAGGACGCCGCCGAGCCGGCCGGCCACCCCGGACGTCGTGACGACCGTGCGGACCCCGCTGTCCTCCAGCAGGTACGCGATCCGCCCCGCCGGGTAGCCGGGGTCGATCGGCACGTACGCGCCGCCCGCCTTGAGTATCGCGAGCAGCCCGGCCACCAGGTCGATGCCGCGGTCGGCGCACAGCCCCACCAGCACGCCGGGGCCGGTCCCCGCGGCCTGGAGAAGGCAGGCCAGCCGGTCGGCACGGGCGTCCAGGTCTCCGTAGGTGATCTCCTCGGCGCCGCAGGTCACGGCGATCCGGTCGGGGGCCTTCGCGGCGCGCTCGGCGAAGATCTCGTGCAGGCAGCGGCCGGTCATGTCGCGTACATCCCCCAGTGGTGCGGGGTGAGCCCGGTGTCGGTCATGCTGCCGGGCACGAACATCCTGGCCCAGGTGCCGCCGCCGCGCTCGGGCGCGATGCGCTGCTGGAAGTACAGGTCCCGCACCTTCTCGTCCTTCACGTGCAGCGCCAGGACCTTGTAGTAGGTGCTCAGCGACTTCATGTGGATCAGCCAGTGGATGCGGTCGGCCGCGCCGAAGGCCTCCTCGTAGACGAAGACGGTGGCCTCGCCGGGCAGGTTCTCGTTGATGGACTCGGCGGCCTCGCGGGCGAACGTGCGTCCCTCGGACCGGAAGTCGTAGTCGAGCTGGGCGGTCCGGTGCAGCAGCAGGCCGCAGTTGCCCGAGTGGACGAGCTGCTCGTAGGGCTGCGGCACCTGCTCGCGGGCGCCGGGCAGCCCGGTGATCTCGCCCTGCTGCAGGTAGACCGTGGACTGCTTCTCGCGCTCGCCGTCGACCGCGGTCCCGTACATGCCCCAGAACTGGGGCAGCAGCACGGTCTCGGTCATGCTGCCGTCGACGAAGATCTCGTCCCAGCCGCTGTCGGCGGTGTTGTCGCGGTACTCGCCGTCGGAGGTGCCCATGTGCACCATCTGCTCATAGGCGTGCAGCGAGCTGAGGTGGATCAGCCAGTGCAGCCGGTCCTTGGTCCCGAACGTCTCCTCGTACAGGAAGACGCTGGCGACTCCCACCTGCTTGGCGGTCACCATCTCGGCCATCATGCGGGCGAACTTGCGCCCCTTGGCGTGGGAGCCGTTCCTGACCTGCGCGGTCCGCTCGACGATCACGCCGGCCGTGGCCGAGTTGATCAGATCCGCCGCGGGCACCGAGGTCTGCTGCTCGGCCGGCGGGATGACGGGATTCGGGTTGGTCATCGTTCCACTCCGTCTGTCGGCTTGTTCGTCACGCTAATGAGGGCCCGCCGTGCTGCCTGCTCAATAGTGAGCAGGGGCTTCACAGCGGGATGTTGGTGTGGTCGCCGCGCAGCGGCACGGCCTTGAGCAGGGCCTCGGCGAGCCGCCGCCGGGTGCCGTCGGGCTCGATCACCTCGTCCACGACGCCGATCTCCACGGCCTTGCCGACGCCGCCGGCCTCGCGTTCGTGCTCGGCGACGAGCCGGCGGCGCAGCTCCTCGCGCCCGTCCCGCGGTCCGTCGCGCAGCTTCCTGCGGTGCAGGATGTCCACCGCGGCCTCGGCGCCCATGACGGCCACCTCGGCGGTGGGCCAGGCGTAGACCGCGGAGGCGCCCAGGGCGCGGGAGTTCATGGCGACGTACGCGCCGCCGTAGGACTTGCGCAGCACGAGCGTCACCCGGGGCACGACGGCCTCGGCGAAGGCGTGCAGCAGCTTGGCGCCGCGCCGGACCACGCCGTCCCACTCCTGCCGGACGCCGGGCAGGTAGCCGGGCACGTCCACGAGCACGACGAGCGGCACGCCGAGCGAGTCGCACATGCGGACGAACCGCGCGGCCTTCTCGGCCGCCGCCGCGTCGAGGCAGCCCCCCTTGCGCAGCGGGTTGTTGGCGATGACGCCGACGGTCCTGCCGGTCAGCCGGCCGAGCGTGGTGACGAGGTTGGGCGCCCACTTCGGGTGCAGCTCCTCGCCGGGGCCGTCGAGCAGCCGGGCGACGATCGGGTGCACGTCGTAGGCGCGCCTGGCGCGTTCGGGGAGCAGGCCGCCGAGCTCGGGGTCGTCGCGGGCCTCCCAGGGGCGCAGCTCGCCCTGGCCGCCGAGCAGGGTGGTGATCCGGCGGGCGGCGGCGACGGCGCCCTCGTCGTCCGGGGTGGTGAGGTGGGCCAGGCCGCTGCGCCTGCTGTGCGGGTCGGGGCCGCCGAGCCGTTCCATGTCTACGTCCTCGCCGGTGACCTTGCGGACGACGTCCGGGCCGGTGACGAAGACGCGCCCGCTCTCGCTCATGATCACCACGTCGGTGAGGGCCGGGCCGTAGGCCGCGCCGCCTGCGGCCGGGCCGAGCACGACGGAGATCTGCGGGACGGCGCCGGAGGCGCGGACCATCGCGGCGAACACCTGGCCGACGCCGTCGAGCGCGGTGACGCCCTCGCCCAGCCGGGCGCCGCCGGAGTGCCAGAGGCCGACGACGGGCGCCCGCTCCCGGACGCCGAGGTCGATGGCCCGGACGATGCGGGCGCAGCCCTCGGCGCCCATCGCGCCGCCCATCCGGCCGGGGTCGGTGGCGTAGGCGACGGCCGGTCCGCCGCCGATGCAGCCGCGGGCGGCGAGCACGCCGCAGCCGTCGTCGCCGTCGTCGTCGCCGGGCAGCGGCCGGACGGTCCCGGGGTCGAAGAGCGCGCGGACCCGGTCCCGCGGGTCGCGGTTCATCCCCAGGTCACCGGGAGGGCGTGCACGCCGTACACGAACATGTCGGAGCGGAAGGGCACCTCCTCCAGCGGCACCGCGAGGCGCAGCCCCGGGAGCCGGGCGAACAGCGTGGACCAGGCGATCTCCAGCTGGGCGCGGGCCAGGAGCTGGCCCATGCACTGGTGGATGCCGAAGCCGAAGGACAGGTGCTCCTGCCGGTCGGCGAGGTCGCCGAAGCGGCCGAAGTCCAGCCGGTCGGGGTCGGCCCACACCTCCTCGTCGCGGTTGGCCGCGGCCAGCACGACGACCACGCCCTCGCCCTTCCTGACCAGCTTGCCGCCGACCTCGACGTCGGCGGTGGCCGCGCGGCGGGCGCCGTAGTCGATGACGGTCTGGTGGCGGATGATCTCCTCGATGGCGGCGGGCAGCGCCTCAGGGCGTTCGCGCAGCTCGGCCAGGCGTTCGGGGTTCTCCAGCAGCGCCACGGTGCCCACGCCGATCTGGTTGGCGATGGTCTCGTAGCCGGCCACCATCAGCAGCGTGACGATGCCGACGACCTCCTCCCGGCTGACCTTGGCCGCCTCGCGGTGGGCGCCGAGCCGGCTGAGCAGGTCGTCGGCGGGCCGCTGTTCGCGCTCGGCGACCAGCCGCTCCAGGTAGTGGCGCAGGTCCTCGCGGACCTTCATGCGCTGCTCGGGCTCCACGTTGCGGTCGCCGATGACCTTGGTGGTCTCGTGGAAGTAGTCGCGGTCCTCGTACGGCACCCCGAGCAGCTCGGTGATGACCTGGGAGGGCAGCGGCAGGGCCAGCGTCTGGACCAGGTCGGCCGGCGGGCCCTGGGCGGCCATCTCGTCGACGAGCGTCTCGGTGATGCGGCGGATGGCCGGGCGCAGCGCGTCCACCCGCCTGCGGTTGAACTCCGGCAGCAGCAGGCGGCGCAGCCGCGAGTGGTCGGGCGGGTCCATCCTGATGAAGGTGCCCGGCCCCGGAGGCTGCGAGGTGAGCCGGGCCGGGAAGCCGGGGGTGGCGAAGTCGGAGCTGAACCGGGCGTCGCCGAGCACGGCGCGGGCGTCCTCGTACCGCGTCACCAGCCAGACCTCGCTCCCGTCGAAGTCCAGCCGGACGCGCGTGATGGGCCGCCCCGCCTGCAGGTCCCGGTATTCGGACGGCGGATCCAGCGGGCACGTCCTGGGGATGGGGTAGGAGTCCATGCCAGCAGCCTCGCCCGCGCGCCCGCCCGCGTCTGCTCAACTGTGAGCAGGCCCGTGCGTGCGGCCGGTACGAGCGGACATGGCGGGCGGACATGGCGATGGCGGGGCCGCGCACGGCCCCGCCACCCGGTGGTCCGAGGTCACGCCCTGGCGGCACGCCCCTGGTTGGGCGCGGCCTTCTGGTCGGCCTTGCCCGCCTTCGACCGGCCCATCGACATGTCGCGCAGCGGGACCTCCTTCAGGAAGAGGCTGGCCACCAGGCCGATGCCGACCGCGATCGCGCAGGCCAGGAACAGGTCGCCCAGCGCGTCGGCGAGCACCGCCGGCGCGACGCCCTCGCCGCCCTGACCGGCGACGCCGAGCCGGGACGACATGATCGAGCCGAGGATCGCCAGCGAGACCGGCCCGGCGATCATCCGCCAGAACTGGATCTGGCTGGTGCCGACGCCCACCTGCTCCATCGGGATCGCGCTCTGCGTGACGGCCGTGGCCATCGGGAACGCGATGCCGATGCCGACGCCGATGAGCACCATGGCGACGATCGGCAGGCCCTGGCCGCTGTCCGGCCCGACGGCCGACAGGATCAGCAGCCCGGCGACGATGGCGGCCATGGCGAACACGCCGAGCAGCCGGTAGCGCGGCATGGCCGTCATCGCCTTGCCGGCGATCGGGGCCATGAGCATCAGGCCGAGCATCATCGGGATCAGCAGCGTGCCGGAGTGGGTCGCGCTCACGCCGAGCACGCCCTGGTAGAGCAGCGGCACGTAGAAGGCCGTGCCCATCATGGCGAACGCGGAGAAGAAGGCCACCACGGCCATGACGGACACCTGGTTGCTCCGGAACAGCGCGAACGGCACCAGCGGGTTCTTGGCCACCCGCGTCTCGACGAAGTAGAACGCCACCAGCAGCACGGCGCCGCCGATCAGCAGCGCCAGCACCTCGGGCGAGGTCCAGGCGTGCCGGTCGCCGGTGAGCGTGAGCCCGATCAGGATCGGGACGAGCCCGGCCACGAGCGTGACGACGCCGGCGAAGTCGATGTCGCGCCAGCTCGCGCCGCTGCGCACGAACGGGACGCCGATCAGCACGGCGGCGATCGCGAGCAGCCCGATGGGCACGTTGACGTAGAAGACCCAGCGCCAGCTCCAGTTGTCGGTGATGAAACCGCCGAGCGGCGGCCCGATCACCATGCTGAGGCCGGAGAAGCCGAAGAAGACGCCCTGCATCTGGGTGCGGCGCTCCGGCGTGTAGACGTCGGCGAGCAGCGTGAAGACGTTGGCCATCAGCACGCCGCCGAACAGCCCCGCCAGCCCTCGCGCGCCGACGAGCTGGGGCATCGTCTGGGCCGCGCCGCACAGCCACGACGCCACCAGGAAGCCCGCCAGGCCGACGAGCAGCACCGGTTTGCGGCCGAACATGTCGCCGAGCTTCCCGGCGATCGGCACGACGACGGCGGCCGCGACGGCGTAGGAGACCCCCACCCACGCGTACAGCGACAGGCCGTGCAGGTCGGCGGCGATCCGGGGCATCGCCGCCCCCACCACCGAGACGTCGATCGACGCCAGCGCCAGGGCCAGGAGTGCGCCGATGGTGGCGAACAGCTGGCCGCGCGTACTCGAACCGGTTTGGTTCATGTCATCGCCTCCCTTGTTCTTGGCAGCCGTCCCACTTCTTCGCGGACCCATGCCGACTCCAGCCCACACGAAAGCGCCCCACGGGTCTGCTCAACACTGAGCATCCGGGGAGCGCCCGGCTTCCTACCATCGGCCGCATGACGACGAACCCGGCAGAACTGGTCAGCGCCCGTCCGGGCGATCATGTGGCACTCGTCGTGGACGGCGAGCGCGAGCTGCGGGTGGCCGACTGGACCGCCCGGTCGGAGGAGCTGGCCGCCCGGCTGGCCCCGGTCAGGACGGCGCTGCGGCACGACGACTGGATCGGGCACGCCGTCGCCGCCGTGGCCGTGCACCTGGCCGGCGGCACCGTGCTCGGGCTGCCGCCCGCGCTGCCGGAGGAGGAGGTCCGCGCCCGGCTGGCCGAGTGCGGGGTGGGCCAGGTGCTGCCCGGCCCGTTGGGTGACGCGGCGGGCGCCCGGGACGACGACGTCGCCGAGATCCTCTACACCTCGGGCACGACCGGCCGCCCCAAGGCCGTGGCGGTCCCCGTCGCCAACCTCACCTACGGCCACGAGGGCCGCGGGAAGCTGTTCACCGGCGTGGACGGGGTGCTGGCCGCCGTCCCGCTGGGCACGAACGCCGGGCACAGCGCGCTGATGACGGCGATGACCGCCCCGGCGACCACGCACGTGCTGACCGACCTCGGGCCGGAGAACGTGGCCCGCATGCTGGAGAAGCTGCGGGTGCCGATGGCGATCGTCCCGCCGTCCACCGCGTCCCGGATGGTGGCGCACGGCTGGCACGAGCGGTACGACCTGTCCGGCCTGCGGGCGCTCATGCTGGGCTCGGCACCGGTGCCGATGGCCACGGTGGCCCGGCTCATGCAGGCGCTGCCGGGCGTGCGGATCGTCATCGGCTACGGCTCGACGGAGTCGGCCCCCGCCTTCGTGCACCGCCCGGTGGAGACGCCGCCCACGCCGGACGACGAGGGGCTGCTGGGCCGCCCGAGCGCGGGCACCGAGGTCAAGGTCACCGACGCGGGCGAGATCTGCCTGCGCTCGGCCGCCCCCCGCCGCTACTACCTGACCGACGCCGCCGCCGACGAGCGCACCTTCCGCGACGGCTGGACCCACATGGGCGACCTGGGCGAGCTGGACGGGGAGGGCCGGCTGCGCTTCTTCGACCGGGCCGCCGACGTCATCACCGCCGGCGGGCGCCGGATCTCCTCGCTGCGGGTCGAGCACGCCCTGCACTGGCATCCCGAGGTGGTCGAGGCCGCCGCGTTCCAGGGGCCGCAGGGCGTCACGGCGGCCGTCGTGCTGCGCTCGCCCGTGCCCGAGGACGAGCTGCGCGCCTTCGCCGCC
The DNA here is from genome assembly GCF_040674635.1 of Nonomuraea sp. NPDC049758. Lineage (NCBI taxonomy): Bacteria > Bacillati > Actinomycetota > Actinomycetes > Streptosporangiales > Streptosporangiaceae > Nonomuraea > Nonomuraea sp. NPDC049758. Next base: position 268,761 of record NZ_JBFAMZ010000011.1, on the reverse strand, counting down.
GACCGGCTGGACCCGGCCGAGCGGCCGGCGCGGTACGTGGTCGCGAAGTCCCTGCCGCGCGGGCCGATCGGCAAGACGCTCAAGCGGGTGCTGGCGGGCTAACCGGCGGTGGCCAGCTCGTGCAGCTTGGAGACGGTCTTCCAGTTGCGGGCGGTGGCGGTGAGGCCGAGCTTCTTCTCCCAGAAGGAGTAGGACAGCTTGGTGTTGCGCACCCCGTCGGGGCACCAGACGTAGATCTCCTTGCCGACGTGCCTGAAGACGTCGGGCTTGAAGGCGTCGGGGTCGAGCGCCTTGATCGGCCCGGCGTCGGGCTCGTCCGACAGGAACGTGACGAGGTGCAGGGCGTCGTCGGCGGCGACGTCCCCGAGCGGGTTGGCCTTGAGGATCTCGCCCAGCTCGGCGCCCGTCCTGGCCAGGACGGGCACCGAGACGCCGAGGTCGCGGGCGAGCGCGGCCTGGATCTCGGCCGCCGCCTTGTCGGGGCTCTTCCCGCTGGTGTAGACGACGTTGCCGCTCTGCAGGTGCGTCTTGACGTCCTCGAAGCCGCGGCCCTCCAGCAGCTTGCGGAGCTCGGCCATGCTCACCATGTTCCGGCCGCCGACGTTCACTCCGCGCAGCAGCGCCACCTGCCTGGACATGTCGCTCAACCCCTTCTGCCCGCCACCGCCTGGGGACGGAACTGCCTGATGCGCTCGACCAGATAAGCCGCGTCGTCCTTTACCCACCAGATGAGCGCCGAACCGTAGGAGTGCTGGCACTGCATGCCGAGGACGTAGAGGCCGGGGGACGCGGTCACACCGCGGTCCTGCGTGATGCCGCCGCCCTCGTCCTGGACGGGCGCGTGCACCCAGGAGTAGTCGTAGCGGAAGCCGGTCGCCCAGACGACGGCGTCGACGTCGGCCGAGCGGCCGTCCTCGAAGCGCATCGTGCGGCCCTCGGCGTCGACCGTACGGCCCACGAGCTCGAAGCGGTGCCGCTTGGCCAGCTTCTTCAGGCTCGGCCCGACCAGGATCGTCTTCTTGTGCAGCCGGTCGCGCTCGCCCATCAGCGGCTTGGCGATCAGCCCGAACTTGTCGCCCCACCAGTGCAGGCCCTTGCCCAGGAACCGGCGGCCGAAGTGCGGCAGCGGCGAGCCCTGCGACAGCAGCACGCGGCGGCCGGCGGCCAGCTCGGGGGCGATCTGGGCGCCGGAGTTCGCGGCGCCGACCACGACGACGGTCCCGCCCGGCACCTGGGACGGGTTGCGGTAGCGGCCGGTGTGCACCTGGTAGACCTCGGGGTCCAGCCTGCCCGCGAGCTCGGGCAGCTTCGGCACCCGGTAGGCGCCGGTCGCGATGATCACCTGCGGCGCCTCGTACGTGCCCTTCGTGGTCTCCAGCCGGTAGCCGCCCTCGATCGGCTCCAGGGAGGTGACGCGGGTGCCGAGCCTGACCGGCAGGTCGAACTCCTTGCCGTACGCCTCGACGTAGTCGGCCATCTCCTCCTTGGTGGGGAAGCGGTTCTTCCGGCCGGGGAAGCGCAGGCCGGGCAGGGCACAGTACTCGGCGATCGTGAACAGCTCCAGGGAGTCCCAGCGCTGCCGCCACGCCTCGCCGAGCCGCGGTTCCTCGTCGAGGATGACGAAGGGGATGCCGGCCTGTTTCAGGTAGTAGCCCGCGACGAGCCCGCTCTGGCCGCCACCGACGACGATCACTTCAGTGTCCATGCGGCCATCGTCGCGCGCGGGCGCGAGGCGGTCTGCTCAACACTGAGCAGTTCCTGACATGCGAGTACGCGGAGCCCCCGGCCCCGCGTACTCGCCTGTGTGCAGCGCCTACTTGAGGTTGAAGTTGAGGGTGACCTCCGCCGAGCCGTCGGTCTTGGAGACGTACCCTCCCTTGCCGCTCAGCCCCTTCAGCTCCTCCGTGCCGGAGTTCGGCACGACGGACCAGTCGGCCTTGGCCACGCCGCCGTCGAAGGTGCCCGTCGCCTGCAGCACGAAGGAGCCCTTCTTGCCGCGGACGCTCCCGACGACCTTCTGCAGGCCGACGAAGCTGGCCTCGGTGTCGCTGGCGTAGGCCATCAGGTACTCGGCCTGCCCCTCGCCTTCGATGTCGCCGGTCCAGGCGTTGGTGACGTGGGCCTGAGTGAGCTTGGGCTGGCCCTTCTTCTCCTCGTAGGGCTTCTCGTCCCAACCGGTGATCTGGTACGAGCCCTTACCTTGGGTAGTCATGTCAGCTCCCTTTTTTGCTCTCTTTTTCGCTACCCCTGACCCTGGGCGCTATGCGTCGGCCGTCGGTCAACGCTCGCGTCCGAGGACGATGCAGGTGTTGAAGCCGCCGAACCCGAAGCTGTTGGACAGCGCGTAACGGATGTCGGCGGCCCGCAGCCTGCCGGGTGCGAGCCGGCAGTCGCGGTTGATCGGATGGCGCAGGTTCAGGTTGGGATGGACGAAGCCGCGGCGCATCTGCACCACGGTCGCGATCGCCTCCACCACGCCGGCCGCGCACATGCAGTGGCCGACCAGCCCCTTGGTGGAGTTGACCCACGGCCGGCCGAAGCTGTCGCCCAGCGCCCTGCGCAGCGCGGCCAGCTCGGCCACGTCGCCGCTGGGCGTCGCCGTGGCGTGGGCGTTGACGTAGTCGATGTCGCGCGGCCCGACGCCCGCGTTGGCCATGGCGTTGACCATCACCTTGGCCTCGCCCTCCTCGCGCGGGTCGGGCAGGCTGTTGGCGTCCAGCTTCAGGTCGTAGCCGCACAGCTCGGCCAGCGCCGGCGCGCCGCGCGCGGCGGCCGAGCGGGCGCTCTCCAGCACGACGCAGCCGGCGCCCTGACCGGGCACGAACCCCTCGTGCTCCTCGTCGAACGGCCGGCACCTGGCCTGCTGCGGCTCCTCGACGCCGGCGACCGCCCCGAGCGTGGCCAGGCCGCGCTTCTCCATCGGCGACAGGTCGGTCATGGCGCCCACCACCAGGCAGACGTCCACCGCCCCCGACTCCACCAGCCGGCTGCCGTTGATGATGCCGACGTTCCCGCTGGCCGAGGCGCCGCCCACGGTGTAGCCCTCGCCCCTGATGCCGAACACCTGGCTGAGCGTGCCCACCCGGTCGGTGTCCATGAAGTGCAGCGCGAACCTGGCCGGCAGGTGGGCGGGGTTGTCCTCGTACTTGGGGTGCAGGTCGTGGGCGTAGCCGGAGCTGAGGTTGTGCCCGGCCACGACCAGGCCCATCCGCTCGGGGTCGGCCCGCGCCTCGTGCAGCCCGGCCTGCTCGTACGCCTGCATGGCGGCGACCAGGTCCATCTGCAGCGGCTGCGGCGAGCGGTTGGCCGCCCGCAGCGCGTTGCGGACGATCTCCTCGGGCAGGCGGCGGCGGGCCGCCACCGCCTCCCGGAAGCGGAAGCCCTTGACCAGGGCGGCCAGGCGCGGCCCGCCGTCGCCGGGGTCGGGCACCGGCCCGATCCCGCACCGTCCGGCCCGCAGCGCCCTGGTGAACGACGGGACGGTGGAGGCGATCGAGCAGACGATGCCCATGCCGGTGACGACGACCTTCATGAATGCCTCGCCAGCAGGTCCACCAGGGACCGGATGTCGTGCACCTCCTGGAACTCCGACACCGGCACGGTCAGCCCGAGGTCCTCCATGCTCATGGTGACCACGTCGGCCCGGTCGACGCTGTTCGCGCCCAGGTCGGTCAGGGTGCCCTCGGTCGTCACGTCGCCGGGCCGCAGGTCCGGCAGCACCCTCAGGACGTTCTGCTTGACGGTCTCGAAAATCTCCGCATTGGTCATGGTGCCAGCCATTCGTAGGTTCGGTGGTAGTCCTTCGTCCCGGTGTTCACCAGGAGGTCGCGGTCGAAGCGGGCGCGGGCGAGCAGGTGCTCGTACGCGTCCACGTCGACCTGCCTGTCCCGCTCCGGCACGAGGCAGGTCAGGGTCTCGGGCAGCAGCGCCGCGTACTCGTCGAAGCCGAGCTCGCAGCGGCCGTCCAGGTGCTCGCCGATCCGCATCGCGGCCAGCGTGCTCGCCGACTCCTCGTCGACCAGGCCGCTGAAGAACTCCGAGGAACAGCCCGAGCCGTAGGAGTAGAGGCCGACCCGGGCCGGGCCGTCCAGGGTGGCGTGGTCGATCAGGCTGGCCAGGGCCAGGTAGACCGAGCCGGAGCAGAGGTTGCCCACGCGTCTGGGGTAGGCGAGCGAGGGCAGCACCCGCCGCTCGAAGTCCTCCTCGACCGACGCCGTGCCGCCGCCCGACTCGCGCATCAGCTTGCGGTGCGCGGCCTTGACCATCCCGGCGAACGGGGTGTGCATGGCCAGATGGTCGAAGGTGGTGGCGAAGTCGGCGTCCTCGACCCTGGACCGGTAGCCGGCCAGGCAGCTCGTCAGGCAGTCGAGGTAGGCGAACAGCGAGCGGTCGGAGTCGGCGATGTCGAACGTCGGCCCCGGCCGGGCCGAGTCCATCGTCTCGTAGCTGTGGTTGCCGAACGCCCCCAGATCCAGGTCCAGGACGCGCGGCCGGTCGCTGATCAGCACGGCCGCCGCCCCGGCGCCCATGGCGGGCTCGGCGTAGGCGGCGCGCTCGTCCACCAGCGCCACGTCCGTCGCGATCACCAGCGCCTTCGCGCCGGGCGACACGCCCGAGGCGACGTACGCTGCGGCGAGCTGGACGGCCGCCGTGGCCGCGTAGCACGCCTGCTTGACCTCCACGACCCGGCAGCTCCTCGGCAGCCCCAGGTACTCGTGCACATAGGAGGCCACCGACTTGCTGTAGTCGAGGCCGGACTCCGTGGAGGTGATCAGGATCTCGATCCGGTCGTCGCCGGCGATCGGCCGGGCGGCGTTGACGGCGTTGGTCACCGGGTCCTCGAAGGGCAGGCCGACCGAGCGGTTGCGCATCATCAGGTTGCCCAGCCGCTCGGCGTCGAGCCCGCGCCCCTCGAACAGCTCCGGCACCGGGATCTGGGCCAGGCCGCAGTAGACGTTGAGTGCCTCGATTCCGACGTTCACCTCACACGCTCCCACAGGAAGTCGACCAGGGCGTCGATGCTGGGCACGCCGCCGAAGGAGGACAGCGGCTCGCGCACGCCGAGCCGGTCGAGCACGGCCAGGATGATCTCGACCCGGTCCACGGAGTCCGCGCCCAGGTCCTTCAGGTGCGCCCGGCCGTCGATCTCGACGCCGGGCAGGATCTCGTCGATCGTCTTGTGCACGACGCCCTCGACGTGTTCACGCGTCGTCATCGGTGTCTCCCCTCCTGAGAACGCGCAGGGTGCTGACCGCGATCGTGCGGCCCCGGTCCTCCATGACGAGGTTGACGATCTCCTCGTTCTCGTCCTCCGGCGCCGGCCAGCACTCCAGGCTCACCCGCAGCACCGAGTCGGCGTTCGCGTTGCCCAGGTAGCACAGCCGCTGGTCGAGCACGACCCGCCGGAGGAAGTCGGCGACGCCGATCCCCCGGCTGCGCCAGAAGCGCAGCAGCACCCAGTCGACGATCGCGAAGTAGGAGGCGAAGTAGAGCAGGCCCACGCCGTTGAGGTCCCTGGACGGCTCCACCGGGTAGTCGGCGGTGAACGTGACCGGGTCGTCCGGTTTGCGGGCCAGGAACGTGCCGGTGCTCCGCGCGTGGCCGTAGATCTTCCGCGGCGAGTACGCGCCGGGCAGCGTCGGCAGGTGCTCGTGCCTGAAGTCCACCGGCGACGACTTGACCAGCCCCTCGTTGCTGCCGGGCGCGCTGCGCGAGATCCAGCGGTTGAAGGTCTCGACGTAGATGCAGCCGGGGTCGTCGAAGGCGTAGAAGCGGTCGGGGTCGAGCTCGCCCGTCCGGCCGCCGCCGCGGCCGATCCGGTGCAGGGCCAGCACCGACTCGCTGCCGAAGCCGAACAGCCGGGAGGTGACCTCCAGCTCGTCGCCGAACGTCAGCGCGTTGACGTGCAGGTCGCGGCTGCCCCTGACGTGGAAGTAGTAGAACGACAGGTACGTCGGGTCGCCGGCGGCGTTGCGCGCGTCGAAGGCGTTCGTGCCGCACAGCGCGCTGACCGTGTCCCAGGTCCAGTCGCCGACCTCGCCCATGAACAGCGAGCTGGGCCCGCACATCCCTGGCTTGACCAGCTCGGTCCTGGTCACGGTGCTGTCGTCAATTCTGTTCATCATGGAACTCGCAGATCAGCCGGTTGACGTGGTCGGGGCTGGTGAGCTGCGGGAAGTGACCCGCGTCGGGGATCTCCTCGTACCGGGAGTCGGGGATCAGGGCGTGCAGCAGGTGCGCGGTCTTGGCCGGGATGACGGTGTCGTACCGGCCCTGGACGATCAGCGTGCGCGCCCGGATCTCCGGCAGCCGGTCGCCCAGGTCCGGGCGTTCGGCGAACACGTCCAGGTAGCGCAGGCCGACCTGCGGGGCCATGCTCTCGGCGCGCAGCAGCAGCCGCATCAGGGCGTCCCGCCGTTTGCGCAGCCGCTTGGACCCGCTGCCCTCGATGACCCGGTCGAAGTCCTGGGTGGCCACCACCTCCAGCTTGTCGATGTCGCCGACCCGGTTGCCGATGCGGCAGGAGCTGCCGATCAGGATCAGCGACTCGGTGTCGTCGGGATGGTCGAGCGCGTACGCCAGGGCGACCAGCCCGCCGAACGACGCCCCGGCCACGTGCGCCGGGCCGCCCGCCACGTCGTGGCAGAGCCGGGCCAGGCCGCTGAGCGACAGGTCGGCGGCGGCCGTGGTCGCGCCGACCCCCGGATGGTGCACGCTCGTCACCCGGTAGCGGTGGGCCAGGCCCTCGAACTGGCGGGCGTAGACGCCGGCGCCGATGTTGAACGGGTGCATGAGCAGCAGGGCCGGTCCTGAGCCGGCGCTGAACAGCTCGACGTCGCCGTCCGCGGTGGTGACGATCTCGTGCTCGACGTCGGGGTGGTGTTCGCGCAGGATCGCCAGGTTGGGGTGGTCGGGGTTGCTCCTGGTCTCGTGCTTCCGGCCTTTGGGACGGGCGGCTTGCGGGGCGTCGGCCTTCCGGCGGGCGGATTGCGAGGCGTCGGCGCCGAGGAGGGCGCCCAGGCGGGCGGCGGCGTCCTTGGCCTCCTCGACGCTCAGGCCGACCGGCACCGCCAGGCGCACCACGCCCTCGCGGCCGAAGTGCGGAGCGCCCCTGATGCCCGTCTCGCGGAAGATGCGCACGTGGTCGGCGTCCTTCAGCAGCACGCAGTGACCGCCGGGCGGGCCCTCCAGCGCGACGCCTGCCTCCGACAGGCCCTGCCGGAGCGCCGCCACCGCGTCCGCTCGGGCGCGGACCTGGTCGGCCACCGTCTCGCGGTCCTCCAGGGCGGCCGCCATGATCCGGCGGTTGGCCAGGCCGACGTCGCTGCCCCAGGTCTCCAGCCGCTCGGCGACCCGCTCGCGCAGGGCGTCGTCGCGGGTGGCGAGCAGGCCGCCGAACGGCACCCCGAAGTCCTTGGACAGGCTGATCGTGGCGCTGTCGGCCAGTTCGAGCAGCTCGCCGACGACCTCCCACACGTCCCGGCCGTCGGCGACCGCGACGGCGTTGTCCACCACGCGGGCGCCGTCGATCACCAGCGGGACGCCGTGCCGGGCGGCGGCCTCCTTGACCGCGCGCAGGCTCGCCGGCGAGGTCGGCGCGCCGCCGGCCGCGTTGTTGGCCACCTCCACGCAGACGAACGACACCGGCTCGTCCCCGGCCAGCTCCGCCTCCAGCGCCTCTATGTCGATCTCCGGGCCGCCGGGCAGCTCGACCGGCTTGAAGCCGTTGTCGGCCAGGCTCAGGAACCAGGTCGGGAACAGGCCGTTGTGCAGCACCCGCCCGCGCCGGCCCGGCCACGACCGGCACAGCAGCGCCTCGGCCGCCCGGCCGGAGCCCGTCGGGACGACGAAGGGGAACGGCAGGCCGTCGATCTCGGCGTCCGGGCGGGCGGCCGATCGTTCCGTCAGGCGCCGCAGGCGCTCGGCGATCCAGGGGGCGTCCAGCTCGGCCCAGGAGTCGGTGATCAGGTCGGTGGTGACGTGGTGGGCGGGGACGCGGGCCGGCTCGCCGCCGTACCGGTTCAGCAGTCCGGCCATATCCGGCTTGTCCCCTGCCGGCTTGGCTTCTGCGGGCTTGGATTCTGCGGGCTTGGATTCTGCGGGCTCCTCGGTGGTGGCGGGGCGCAGGTCCGGGTCGGCGATCATGAGGATGATCTCCGAGACCGGGGTGCGGTCCTCCCCCTCCGGCTGGCACAGGTAGATGGGCACGTTCACCGGCCGGAACTTGTTCTTGAACTGGAAGTTCCCCTCGCCGAAGATGCCCGCGGAACGCAGCTCGTCCAGCGCCTGGCGCACGTCCGGGGCGGCGTTGGCCGACTCCTCCGTCTCCACGCCGAAGCTGGCGCCGAAGCTGAACATCGTGCAGCCCTCCTCCACGAGCCGCTCGATGATCTGCACGATCGCGAACTCCAGCCCGCCGAGCGGCATGCCCTTCGGGTAGAACTCGACGTCCAGCAGGTAGCCGTTCTCCGACGGGATCTTCGTGATGACGACGGCGTTGGCCACCTCGTCGTCCAGGTAGGTGACGAAGACGCGGTGCCTGTCGTCCAGGCGGCCCTCCTCGATCTCCCGCCGGACGACCGACACGTACGGGTTGACCATCTGCTTGCGGCCGGCCCAGTCGTCCACCAGCCCGGCCAGCCTGCGGTCCATCGCGGGGTCCTCGCCCGAGCGGTACTCGGCCGTCCGGCACTCGCCCGCCTTGCAGAAGCGCCGCACCATGTAGCGCAGGCGTTCCATCCGGCCGCCCTTCAGCGTGAAGGAGCCCAGGTCGTCGAGCCGCTGCACGGCCCCGAACGGCGTCGCGCTGTACGGCTCCCCGGCCACCTCGCGCACCGGGAGGAGGGACAGGAAGTTGGGCCGCAGGCCGCGCGCCCGCGCGTAGGCGGTGTACTCCTCGACCAGCTCCTGGAAGTACTCCTCCGAGCCGGCGTAACTCCAGGCCAGCAGGTTGCCGCCGTTCTCGGAGACGTGCAGGTAGCCCTTGCGCGCCGAGCCGATGAAGGCCAGCGGCGCGATGTCGCGTCCGGCCAGGCCGCCCTCCTTGGCGTGGCGGCGGTCGATGTCTGCGACCAGGTCCCGCAGGTCCGGGTGCCGGTGCAGGTCCCGCTTCAGCAGCACGGCCGGCTCGCCGTCGCGCGCCCTCGTCTCGAACGGGGCCGGTCCGTCCGGCTGCTGCGGGGGCTGCACGGACTCTGCGCCGCGCTCGTCGCGCAGGTGGGCGGCCAGGTCGGCGGGCGTGGGGTGGTCGAACAGGAGGGTCTTGCGCAGCGCGCCGACCTGCTTCTCCAGGACGCTCACCACGCGCAGCATCTCGAAGGAGGTCAGGCCGTTGTCGGCGAAGCTGCGGGCGGGGTCGAGCGGGCGCTCGATGATCGTGCCGACCAGGTCAGCGAGCTGGTCCTCCAGGGTGCCTGCCTTCTCCTGCGCCGGCTCGGGGGCCTTGGCTCGCGCTGGGCTGGGCGCCTGCGCCTGCTCGGGCGTGCGGGTGCGCTCCGGGGCCGGTTCTGCGGCCTTTCGCGCGGGTTTCGGGGCCGGTTTCGAGGCCGGTTCGGTGGCGCGCTTCGGGGCCGGTTTCGGTTGCGGTTTTTGGGCGCGGGCGGAGTCGGTGATGGCTGATTCGACGGCGCGGGCGAGCCGGTCCACCGTGTCGTACTCGTACAGCTCGGCTGCCTGGAGGTCGAGGGAGAAGGCGGTGTTGATCGCCTTGACCAGTTCCATCCGGAAGATGGAGTCGAGTCCCAGCTCCTCGAAGGGGGTGTCCACGTCCACGCCGGCGGGGTCGGCGTCCAGGATCGTGGAGAGCCGTTCGCGCAGCATCTCCTCCACCCCGGCGGGCCCGCCGGCGCTTCCGGCGGGCGCGACCGGCGTCTCGTCCAGCCGCGCGGCCTCCGCCCGCTCGGCGGCGGCGGGGGCTGGGGCGTCGGGCGTCCGGCCGCCCTTGGCGGCGCGCAGGCGCACCTTCCCGTCGCTGGTCCGTCGCACGACCCCGCCGTCCGAAGCCGCGGCGGCCGGGGCGGTGGCGGCCGGGGCGGCGGCGCGGGACGGCTCGGGCGCGGTGAACCAGTGCTCGACGCGGGCGAAGGGCGGGCCGGGCAGCGAGACCCGTACCGGGCGCGGCCCCTGCCACACCCCCTGCCAGTCCACCTCGCTGCCGGAGACCCACGCCTCGGCCAGGTCCTCCGGCCCGGTGCCCCACGGCGCCGGGGCGTCCCTGCGGGCGGTGCCCCTGTGCACGCCCGCCGGTTCGCCGCTCAGCGCCCGTACCGCCTGCTCGCGATCGCTGACCACCACGGCGAGCCGTTCGGACAGGTGGCGGCGTCCGTTCTGGAGGGTCCAGGCGATGCGGTCGAGGCCGATCTCCGGATGTTCCCGGATGTACCGGGCGACGTTCCGCGCGTACTCCTCCAGGGCCTCCCGGCGGGCCGCCGACAGCACCAGCACCCGCGGCTCCCCCGCCTTCTCCGGCGGGACCTGCTGCCGGTACGCCTCCAGCACCACGTGCGCGTTCGTACCGCCGAAGCCGAACGAGCTGACCCCCGCCACCCGGTCCGGCCCGTCCCACGGCGTGAGCCGCGTGTTGATGGTGAACGGGCTGCCCTCCAGCCGCACGTACGGGTTGGGGCGCTCGTAGTGGATCGTCGGCGGCAGCGCCCCGTGACGCATGCAGAGGAGCACCTTGAGCAGCCCGGCGATGCCGGCCGCCGCCTCCAGGTGGCCGATGTTGGTCTTCACGGTGGCGAGCGCCACGTGCGGGACGTCCGGCGCGGGCCGCCCCCGGTCGGCGTACAGCCGGGCGAACGCCTTCTTCATGCCCTCGATCTCGATCGGGTCGCCGAGCCTGGTGCCCGTGCCGTGCGCCTCGATGTAGGTGACGCGGGCGGGATCGACGTCCGCCTTGCGGTAGGCGTCGACCAGCACGCGCGCCTGTGCCTCGGGGTTGGGCGCGGTGAGCGAGCTGGCCCGGCCCCCGTGGTTGACCGCGCTGCCCCTGATCACGGCGAGGACCTGGTCACCGTCCGCCAGCGCCGTCCGCAACGGCTTGAGCAGGACGGCTCCGCAGCCCTCGCCCCGGCCGTAGCCGTCGGCGCGCTCGTCGAACGTCTTGCAGACGCCGTCCTCGCTGATCATGCCGGACTTGGCGAAGGCGATGTAGAGCCCCGGGCTGAGCGTCAGGTTGACGCCGCCGGCGATGGCCGCGTCGCACTCGCCGTCCTCGATGGCGCGTACCGCGTGGTGCAGGGCGACGAGGGAGCTGGAGCAGGCGGTGTCGACCGCCTCGCTCGGGCCGCGCAGGTCCAGCAGGTGGGAGACGCGGTTGGCCAGGATGCAGTCGGCCACGCCGCTGGCGGTGTGGGCCTCGACCGGCACGCCGTGCTCGCGCAGCAGGTCGTCGTAGTCGCACGCGGACACGCCCGCGAACAGGCCCGTCCTGGTGCCGGCCAGGTCGGCGGGACGGTAACCGGCGTCCTCGATGGCCCGCCAGACGGTCTGCAGGAACAGCCGCTGCTGCGGGTCCATCATCGCCGCCTCCTTGGGCGAGATGCCGAACAGCGCGGCGTCGAAGGAGCGCACGTCGTCGAGGAAGCCGGCGCGGACGTTCGCCGTCTCGGGGTTCTCGCGCAGCTCGCGCCGGTCCTCGGGGACCGGGCGGGTCAGGTCGCGGCCCTCGGCCAGGTGGCGCCAGAAGTCGTCCAGGTCGGCGGAGCCGGGCAGCATGCCCGCCATGCCGACGATCGCGATGCCACCCGTCGCGGGGGTGTCCGTCGCGCTCCCAGCCGCCGTGCCGGTCGCCGTGCCGGTCGCAGTGCCGGTCCCTGTGCCGGTCCCTGTGCCGGTCCCTGTGCCGGTCCCTGTGCCGGTCCCTGTGGTCGGTGGGTTGTCAGGGGCGGTCGGGGAGGTCCCGGCGCCGGGCCGTGGGGGCGAGGTCACGGTCTCCGGCGCCGGGCCTGGCTCGGCGTCCTCCTGCCGCCCGGCGGAGGCGGCGAGAGGTTCTGCGGCAGGGGCGGATGGGGTGGCGGGGGTGGGCGAGGTGGTGGCGGGGGTGGGTGGGGTGTGGGCGGCGGCGATCTCGGCCGGGTGCTCGGCGAGCAGGTGGTCGCAGAAGGTGGTCAGGTCGGTGGCCTCGAAGAGCACGGTCGGCAGCAGGTCCAGCTTGTACCGCTCGTTGACCTGGTCCACCAGCTCGGCCATGGAGATCGAGTCGAACCCCATGTCCATCAGCTCGGCGTCGAGGTCCACGTGCTCCTCGCCCACCAGCAGGAATCCGGCCGCCGCGCGACGCAGCTCCGCCCGGACCGCCTCGATCAGATGGTCGTCGGACCCGGTCGTCTCCGTCGCGGACATGGGCTCACTCATCTCCATAACCTCGGATTCGGGGTTCGCGGGCGGCTGGGACGGTTCGGGGGCGGGCTCGGCGGGGCCTTCGACCACGGCGAAGCTCGTCTCGGCTCCGGCCAGCCCTCGGGCGAAGGCGGCGAGCCCGGCGGCGGTGCTCATCGGGACGCTGCCCCAGCGGCGTTCGAACAGCCGGCGGGTGGCGTCGTCCACCTTCATGCCGCCCTCCTCCCACAGCGGCCAGCCGACGGCGAGCGTCCTGCCGTGCCCGAGCCGCGTGCGCCGCTCGGCGAAGTGGTTGAGGAAGGCGTTGGCGTAGGCGTAGTCGATCTGCCCGATGTTGCCGGTCTCGGCGGCCACCGACGAGAACAGCGCCAGGAAGTCCAGCGGCTGGCCGCGCAGGGCCTCGTCCAGCAGGACGGTGCCCAGGATCTTGGGCTCCAGCACGGCCCGCGTGTCCTCGGGACGTTTGCGCACGGCCCGCGCGTCCCGGTGGATCCCGGCGGCGTGGATGACGCCGTGGAAGGGGCCGTACCGGTCGCGCAGCTCACGCAGGTCGGCGGCCGAGCACACGTCGGCGCGCACGTAGACGGCGGGCAGCCCGGCGATCCGGCGCTCGATGTCGTCGCCGGGCTCGGAGCGTCCGGTCAGGATCAGCTTCGCCGCCCCGCGCGCGGCGAGGAAGCGGGCGAACGCCAGCCCGATGGCCCCGGCGCCGCCGGTGATCAGGTACGTGCCGTCCGGCCGGACGTCCAGCCCGGGCGGCGGCGGCTCGTACGGCTCCATGCCCTTCACCAGGCGGGCGCCGTCGCGGTAGGCGACCTCGGAGACCCGCTGCTCGGGAGCGGTTCCGGCGGCGGGCGCCCGCAGCTCGGCCGCGACCTGCGCCGGGGTGGCGCCGGTGACGCACACGCCGCTGAACGCCGTGTGCTCCAGGGCCAGCGTCCTCAGGGCGGCGGCCAGGGCGGTGTGGTGCGGCTCGCCGGTCGCGGCGGACACCACCACCCTGAGCGGACCCCCGTCGCGCAGGACGGCGGTGGCCGTGCGCAGCAGGGCGTCGAAGGCGGCGGTCCCGGGGAACGGGTCCGAGGGGGCGATCACGATGGCGTCGGGGGTCCGATCCAGGCCGCCGAACTGCCGGGCGGCCTGTTCGGGGGGATCGTCCGATGGGAGGGCGTCGCCGGGGTGGAGTCGGGCGCCGCCGAGCGCTTCGGCGAGCTGGTCGTCGTCGGTGATGACCAGGAGGGCTTCCGGTTCCCGGGGTCCTTCGGGAAGTGCGGCGGGTGTCCAGCGGGGCCGCAGGTAGGTGCAACGCCCGTCGGCGGCCTCCCCCGCTCCCTGACCGGACGCCGGCCCGGCGGCGAGCTCGGAGCCCGTCTGAGAGGCGGGCGCCGGCTGAGGGGCCGGAGGTCTGGGCATGGGGCTGGGTCGGTCGGCAGGCTTGCCGACGGGCTGGTCGGTGGTCTGGGCGGTGGTGGGGGTGGTGGTGGGGGTGGTGGGGAGCCAGTAGGGGCGGCGGTCGAAGGGGTAGGGCGGGAGGGTCACGCGACGCGGGTGGGGGGTGGGCCAGTTGGCGGCCCAGTCCACCCGGGCCCCCGCGACCCATCCGGCCCCGAGCCCCTCCGCGCCGTCCTCCGGCGGAGCCTGGCCGGCGCCGGGCTCCGCCGTCCCCACGAGGACGCCCTCGGCCTCGCCGTCGCCCGCGAACGAACGCAGCCGGGCGGCCAGCTCGTCCAGGGTGGCCGCCCGGACGGCGAGCCGTTCGGGCAGCTCGGCGCGGCCCACCTGGGTGGTGTAGGCGAGCTCCGCCAGCCCCGCCCGCCCGCTCGCCGCGACGTCGGCGACCTGGCCCGCCATGGCGCGGAGCTGGTCTGGGGTACGCGCCGAGAGCAGGATCACCTGCTCCCCCGCGTCGGCGGGCTCCGGCGGCGTCCCGGCGGTGGGCACGTACTCCTCCAGGACGACGTGCACGTTGGCCCCGCCCGCGCCGAACGAGCTGACCCCGGCCCGGCGCGGGAACGTCTCGCCGTCCAGGAAGGGACGCTGCCAGTCGGTCAGCCGGTCCGGCGGCCGGAAGGGGGACGCGGTGAAGTCGATCTTGGAGTTGGGCGTCTCCAGGTTCGCGCAGGGAGCCACCTGGCCGTGCTGGAACTGCAGCAGCACCTTGGTCAGCCCGGCGATGCCCGCCGCCCCCTCCAAGTGCCCGATGTTGGCCTTGACGGAGCCGACCATCCGGTCCACACGATCCGCGTCCGCGAAGCCCTGGGAGCCGAAGGCCCGGGTCAGGCTGGCGATCTCGATGGGGTCGCCGAGCGCGGTGCCGGTGCCGTGGGCCTCGACGTACGAGATGGTCCGCGGGTCCAGCCCGGCCCGCCGGACCGCCTCGGAGACCAGGTCGGCCTGGGCGCTCGGGTTGGGCACGGTGTACCCCGCGGTCTTCCCTCCGGCGTTGGCGAAGGCGCCCTTGATGACGCCGTAGATCCGGTCGCCGTCCCGCTCGGCGTCGGCCAGGGGCTTGAGCAGCACCGCCCCGACGCCCTCCCCCGGCACGAACCCGTCCGCCGCCTCGTCGAACACCTTGCAGGCGCCGTCGGCGGCGAGCATGTTCAGCGAGCAGAGCGCCACGAAGTGGGCGGGGTGCAGGATCAGGTTCACGCCGCCCGCGATGGCCTGCGCGCACTCGCCGCGCCGCAGGCTCTCGCAGGCGAGCTGCACCGCGGTCAGCGACGACGAGCAGGCCGAGTCGACGGCGAGGCTCGGCCCGCGCAGGTCGAAGAAGTACGACACCCGGTTGGCGATCGACCAGTACGCCGAGTGCGCCCCCGCGAACCTGCCCTCCGGCCAGCCCTCGGCCGCCGCCATGCGCCCGTAGGAGCCGTACATGGTGCCGACGAAGACGCCGGTGCTCGGCTGGCTGGTGTGCTCGCTCAGGTAGCCGGCGTCTTCGAGCAGGGTCCAGGCGGTCTCCAGGAACAGGCGTTCCTGCGGGTCGGTGATCTCGGCGTCGCGCGGCAGGATGCCGAAGAACGGCGCGTCGAACTGCTCCACGCCCTCGATGAAGCCGCCCCACTTGCTGTAGGTGCGCTGCTTGCGTCCACGTTTGGGGTCGTACAGGGCGTCCAGGTCGAAGCGGTCCGCCTCGGTGATGCAGTTCGCGCCCTTCGCCAGGTTGCTCCAGAAGGCGTCCAGGTCGGGGGAGGCCGGGTAGCGTCCGGTCACCGCGACCACGGCGATGTCGAGGGCCTGCGCGGCGGGCTCGCGGCGCGGCGCGGGCCGCGCCGGCTCCTCCGGCGCGGGTTCCTGGCCCAGGGCCGCGCGCAGGCGCTCGCCGTGCTCGTTCTCCAGGTACGCGGCCAGCTCCTCGATCGTCAGGTTCTCGAACAGCAGGGTGGACGGCAGCGGCCCCAGGTCCTGCTCGAACCGGTGGATGACGTTCTGGCTCACCAGCGAGTCGATGCCGAACGTCTCGAAGGTGGCGCGCTCGTCCAGATCGGTGCTCCCGTACTTGAGCACCTCGGCGAACACCCGCTTGACGTAGCCGCGGGCGCCGGTGCCGGGAGCTGTGGCGGGCGCCGTCTCGCCCACCAGGACGCACTGGTCGAGCTCCGCGACGGGCGTGCCGGGGATGCCCAGGGTGCGGGCGGGGGTGAGACCGGCGTCCCGGAACGCCCGCTGCCATTGCGGCGCGCCGAGCAGCGGGCTGTGCGGCAGGCGCAGCTCCTCGTCGGTGAAGCGCCACCAGCCCGGCGTCAGCCCGAACGTGAGGGTCAGGAAGTCGGCCGCCCTGGTCACCTCGTTGACCAGCAGCCGTCCGCCGGGACGCAGCAGCGCGGCGGCGTTGCGCAGCGTCCGGCCGACGTCGGCGGTGGCGTGCAGGACGTTCGTGGCCAGCACGACGTCGTAGGTCCCGGGTTCGAAGCCCTGCTCGGCCGGGTCGCGTTCCACGTCGAAGAGGGCGAGCACGAGGTCCGGGCGGCGGGCGCCGAACTCCCGCTCGCCGTGGCGCAGAAAACCGGGCGAGACGTCGGTGTAGGTGTACTCGACGTCCTGGCCTTCGAGGGCGTCCAGCACGAAGCCGGTGCTCGCGCCCGTACCGGCGCCGATCTCCAGGACGCGGCGGGGGCCGCCGCGGGCGACCTCCCCGGCCAGCAGCCGGTTGAAGTGGTCCGAGACCGCCTGCCCCTTGTAGACCTGCTCGACCAGGCTCATCGAGCCGCCGGGGAACAGCACCTCCATGGGGTCGCGCTCCCCCGCCAGCACGCCGGGCAGCGCCTCGACGCAGGCGGTCAGCAGCTTGACGTGCGGCTCCAGGTCGGGGAAGCGGGCCAGCACGTCCGCCGGCGACGTCTGCGGCGCGGGCCCGTCCAGCAGGTCGAGCACGGCGGCGCGCAGCCGTCCGCGGTCCGCGCGCACGTTCTCGACGGCCCTCACCCGGTCGGCCGACCGGTGCAGCAGCGCGCGGGCCAGGTCGTCCAGAGCGGCGAACGCCGTCCGCGCCCGTTCCAGCTCGCCGGGCTCGCCGGTCCGGCCGGGCTCGGCGGCGGCGTCCGGGGTGCGGACGCCGATGTGGGCCAGTCCCTTCGGCTCCGCCTTGACGACGAGCGCCTGCCGCGTGCCCGAGCCCAGGACGGACGCCAGCGCCGCCATGCCCTCCTCCGGCTCGATCGAGCCGATGCCCAGCTCGGCGAACCGGCCGTCGTAGCCGCCGCCGGAGACCGCGCCGACGCTGCCCCAGTAACCCCAGTTGATCACGCTGACCGGCCGGTCGGGCAGGCTCAGCGCGTAGGCGTCCTCGAACGTGCTGGCGGCCGCGTAGTTCGCCTGGCCGCCCACCTCGACGAACGAGGCCGCCGAGGAGAAGTAGGCCAGGAAGTCGAGCGGCAGCCCGGCCAGCGCCTCGGCGAAGACGGCGGCGCCGGCGACCTTGGGCGCGAGCACCTGGGCGAACGCGTCGTCGTCCATGTTGGCGAGCGTCATGTCGCGCAGCACCAGAGCGGCGTGGAAGGCGCCGTGGAGCTCGCCGAACCGCTGCCGCGCCGCCTCGACGGCCCTGCCGAACGCGGCCTGGTCGGCCACGTCGGCCCGCAGGTACACGGCCTGGCCGCCGAGCGACTCGATCTCGGCCAGCTGCTCGCGGATCTCGGGGCTGATCTCGCGCCGCCCGACCAGGGCCAGCCGCGCTCCCGCGGTGGCGGCCAGATGCCTGCTCAGGGTGCGTCCGAGCCCGCCGGTCCCGCCCACGATCAGGTAGGCCCCGCCGTCCCGGTACGGGCTGCGCCCGGCGGTCAGGGGCAGGGGTTCCAGGGCGCGGAGGTGGCGCTGGCCGTCGCGGAGGGCGACCAGCTCGTCGGCGCAGCTCTCGGCGCGTACCAGGCGGGCGAGGTCGGCGGGCGGCTGCGGCGCGGCCCCGACGTCGATGACGGCGACGGTCCAGTGCGGGTGCTCGGCGGCCACCGCCCTGGTCAGTCCGATCACACCGGCCGCGTGCGGGACGATCTCCTCGTCCCCGACCCGCACGGCCCCGGCGACGACCACCTTCACCGTGGGCCGCCAGCCGCCGCGCCCCTGCTCGGAAAGCCGCCTGACCAGGCGGAACACGTCGCGGGTGGTGGGGTCATCGGCGGGCGGGCCGCTCCGGTCGGGCAGGGCGAGGACGTACACGGTGTCGTACCGTTCCTCCGGCGCTGCGGGTGAGGCGAGCGGGGCCAGGCGGCCGTCCTCGTGGGTGTCCAGGAGGGCGCGGGCCAGCGGCTCGGCGGCGGGGGTGTGCAGCACGAGCGCCTTGCCGCCGCCCGCACCGGCCCCAGTGACGGGCTCGGTCCGGCGCCAGACGGGGGCGAAGATCATGCCGTCCACCGGGCGGCTCGGCCGGGGCCGCAGGACGACCCCCCGGAACTCGGCCCTGACCTGCCCCGCGGCGTCGGCGAGGCGGACCGTGTACCCGTCCCGGCCCTCGTCGGTCACGTGGGCGTGGGCGGGGCCGGTGATCGGGCCGTCCAGCTCGGCCGACTCCACGCTGAACGGCATCGCGGGCTCACCGCCCTCGGGACGCAGCGCCGCGACGGTCTGGAGCGCGCCGTCCAGCAACGCCTCCCAGCGCGCGCCGTCGCGCAGGACGCCGAGCGCCTCGCCGTCGCCGATGCGGACCTCGCGCAGCACCCGGAACCCGGGCCCGTAGTGCAGCCCGGCGCGGCCGAAGGCGCGATAGAGCTCGTCGGCCGGACGGCTGTCCGCGCAACGGGCCTCGACCTGGGCGACGTCCAGCCGCCCGAGTGCGCCGTCGCCGGTCCGCAGGGTGCCGCGGGCGTGCCCGTCCAGCTCGAAGCCGCCGTCGTCGCGCACGACCACGTCCAGGGCGCGGGCCTCGCGCACCTCGAACGGGCGCAGCCACCGTACCCGCTCGAAGCGCACCGGACCGGACAGCCCGCCGCGCTCGGCGGCGATCGTCAGGAAGGCCATGCCGGGCAGCACGGGGGTGCCGCCGATCCGGTGGTCGGCGACCAGCCGGTCGTCGGGGCGGATCCACGTCCCGGGGGCGGGCCCGGCGGGGTGGTCGTCGCCGCTGATCCAGTGGCGCCGGTCGTCCGCGAACGGGTATCCCGGCAGCGGCACCCGCCGCCCGCCCGCCGTCAGGTCGTCCCAGGGGAGGTCGTCGCCGCCGGTGTACCGCTCGGCGAGGCGTCCCGCCTCACCGCGTGCCGGGCGGGCGCCGTCGCGCAGCTGGCCGCGCAGGTCGGCGAGGTCCCCGGCCACGTACGCGCACCGGGCCCCGGCCAGGTGCGGCCTGCCCACGGCGAGCGTGTGGGCGACGTCGCGCACGTCCAGCTCCGGGTGGGCGTCGAGGTGGCCGGCCAGGCCGGTGCGCAGCCGGGCCAGGGCCTGCTCGTCCGAGGCCGACAGGGGGACGACGACGTCCTCGCGGCCGCCGGCCCGCGGTTCGCGGGAGGGCGGCTCGGCGACCACGACGTGGCAGTTCGTCCCGCTGAAGCCGAAGCTGCTCACCGCCGCGACCCGCTCGCCGGAGCGGCCGGGCGTCCAGGGCGACAGCTCCGTGACCACTTCGAGCGCGCCGTCCGCGAAGTCGATCTTCGGGTTGGCCCGGACGAACCCCGGCGACGGCGGCAACTGCCGATGCCGCAACGCCAGCAGCGTCTTGAGCAGCCCGCCGATCCCCGCCGCCATGGTGGTGTGGCCGACGTTCGCCTTGAGCGAGCCGATGCGGCACGGACGTTCGCGGTCCGCGCCGAACACCTTCGCCAGCGCCTTCACCTCGATCGGGTCGCCCAGCTCGGTCCCGGTGCCGTGCGTCTCGACGTAGTCCACCGCGCCGGGCCGGATCCCGGCCCGGCGGTGCACCTCGGCCAGCAGTTCCGCCTGGGAGGAGGCGCTGGGCGCGGTGATGCCGTTGCTCGCGCCGTCGCCGTTGACGCCGCTGGCCCGGATCACGCCGTGGACGTGGTCGCCGTCCGCCAGCGCCCGGTCCAGCCGCTTCAGCACGACCACGCCGACGCCCTCGCCCAGCACGATGCCGTCGGCCGACTCGTCGAAGGGCGCGCAGGTGCCGGTGGGCGAGAGCATCCCGGCCTTGCTGCACCAGATGTGCATCCTCGGGGTGTTCATCACCGCCACCCCGCCCGCGACCGCCGCCTCGCACTCGCCGCGCCGGATGCTCTCGCAGGCCAGATGCACGGCCACCAGCGAGGACGAGCACGCGGTGTCCACGGCCATGGTCGGCCCGCCGAAGTCCAGCAGGTACGCGATCCGCGCGGGCAGCACCGAGGAGGCGTTGCCGAGGAAGGCGTGCCCGGTGTCGTCGCGTCCGGCCGCCGCCAGCAGGCCGGCGTAGTCGCCCGCGCCGCAGCCGACGAAGCAGCCCCACGGCCTGCGGCCGGACCTGGCGGCGTAGCCGGCGTCCTCCAGGGCGTGCCACGCCTCCTGAAGGAACAGCCGCTGCTGCGGGTCCATCGTCTCGGCCTCCAGGGGCGAGATGTTGAAGAAGGCCGCGTCGAAGGCGTCGACGTCGGTGAGCATGGCGGCCCACTTGCTGTACGTCCGGCCCGGCGCCATGCGGTCGGCGTCGTACACCCGCGAGACGTCGAACCGCTCGGTGGGCACCTCGCGGATGCTGCACCGGCCGTCCGCCAGGTTCCGCCAGAACGTCCGGAGGTCGGGCGCGTCCGGGAACCGCCCGGCCATGCCGATGACGGCGATGTCCCCCTCCCGGACGGGCGTCTCCTCCCGGGCGGAGGGCCCGGTTTGTGTTGTTGAGGGCTCCTCATGGGCGGGGGGCTCTTCGGGGGGCCGTACCGTCTCCAGGGTGACCGTGCCGGTGCGCGTGGGAGGCTGGGCGGCTGTGGGGTCCGGCTCGGCGCGGTCGCCGTCGAGCGAGGGCAGCCGGACCTGGCCCGACCGCTCCTCCGGGCCGCCCGGTTCGGGCGTCTCGTCCCGCTCGGCGGGGGTGGGTTGTCGGGGCACGAAGGGCCGCTCCTCCGGGACGGGCTGCTCGGGGGCGGGACGCGGCGGAGGCACGGTCAGCCCGTCGGCGGCCACGGCCTCCCGCACGGCCTCCACCAGGGCCGGGACGGTCGGGTGGTCGTAGACGGCGACGGAGTCCAGGTCGAGCCCGAAGCTCCGGTTCAGGTCCCGGACGATCTCCACGGCCCCGATCGAGTCCAGCCCCATCTCGCTGAAGCTCAGCGAGTCGTCCACCTCGTGGGCCTGGAGGTAGAGGTGGCTCATGAGCGTGCCCTCGATGACCCGCCGCACCTCCCCCGGCTCAGGCCCGCCCCCCGCAGAACCCCCCTCCACGGGCCGGACCTCCGCACGGCCTCGGCCGGCCCCGCTTCCCGCGGTCTCCGGCTCCGAGGCGGCCCCTGCCTCGGAGGACCCGCCTTCGGCGGCGCCGGCCTTCGGTGACGTGCTTCTGCCCGCGTCCGCCTTCGGGGCGTCGCCTCTGAAGGTGTCCACCTTGGCGAAGTAGTCGTCGACGCGGGCCAGTGACTCCTCCCCCAGCACCCGCTCGTGCATCCCCGACTCCCCCGCGATGACGCCGGTCAGCCGGTCGAGCACCCGTCCGGCCAGCTCGGACTTGAGCGCCCGCAGGGCGGGCAGCGGCAGCGCGGCGATCGAGCGGGCGTGCCTGAGCGCCGCCTTCAGCACGGCGCCCTGCGGCAGGACGGTCACCCCGGCCCCCCGCCGGGCCAGCTCCTCACCCGTGACGGACCGGCCGGTGTAGAGCATCTCGTGCGCCGCCGACCGGCCCAGCCGCTCCTCCAGGATGTACGTCGCGCCCATCCCGGGCGTGAAGCCGAACTTCATGAAGTTGGCGCTGTAGACCCCCTCGGCCGCCATGATGACGAGGTCGGCGAAGAGCCCGAAGGCCAGCCCGCCGCCCGACGCGTGCCCCTGGACGGCGGCGACGACCGGCCGGTCGCACCGCAGCAGCCCCTCGTACAGGAAGGGCACGTCCGTGAAGCGTCCCGCGCCGCCCGCGAGGGTGCGCAGGGCCTCCGGGGTGGCGCCCATGCTGAAGACGTTGCCGCTGCCGGTGAGCACGACCGCCTTGACGTCCTCGCGCCGGGCGATCTCGGCGAACGCGGCCTGGAGGTCGTCGATCAGCTCCCTGGTGAACATCGACGCCCCGGACCCCATCACCACCAGCGCCACCCCGTCGGGCAGCACCTCGAACCGCAGCCCTTCACCGTCCGGCACGAGCTCCACGGCCTGCTCCTCCGGCGTCTCCACGACGGCCGGCTCGGCAGGCGGCTCGGCAGGCGCCTCGGCGGCCGTGGTGGCGCGCTGCCAGCGACCGAGCCAGCAGCTCTCCTCCTGGAACGGGTAGACCGGCAGCGACACCAGCCGTCCGCCGTCGTGGCACTCACGCCACGGCACCTCGGCTCCTCCGGCCCAGGCGGCCGCCACCTCTTCCAGCCGTCCGGCCCGGAACAGCCGGACGCAGTCCGCCGCCGACGGCGTCCCGTCCTCGCCGCCGGAGCCGGTGAAGACGCCGGGGCCGGGGTTCGCGCCCGCCGCGTACGCCTCCAGCCCGTCCCGCAGCTCGGCCACGTCGTGCACGACGAGCGCCAGCCGCTCCGCCATGCCGGTCCGTCCGACCTGCGAGGTGTAGGCGAGGTCGGCCAGAGCCGTGCCGGGGCCGGCCAGGTCGGCGACGGTGTCGTCCAGCGAGAGGCCCTGTCCGAGCTGGATCAGCGCGGCCGGGTCGAGGCCGAGGTCGCCCAGCGAGTCGGCCGGGTCGAGCTGGTCGGCGGGGATGCCGAGCAGCGCGGCCACCCGTTCGACGCCGCCCCGGGAGCCACCCGGGGAGCCTGGCAGGGAGCCGTCCGCCGTGGCGGTCTCCGCCAGGAAGCGGGTCCAGGCGCGGGCGTAGTCGCGCAGCGCCTCGGGCGTACGGGCGGAGAGCACGACCAGGCAGGGCCCGTCCGCGCCCGGCCCGGAAGCGGGCTCGGGCGCCTCCTCGACCAGGACGTGCGCGTTCGTGCCGCCCGCGCCGAACGCGCTGACCCCGGCCCGCCGGGGTGTGCCGTCCGCGCGGGGCCAGGGTTCGAGCGCGCGCTGCACGTGGAAGGGCGTGGCGGCGAAGTCGATCTTCGGGTTGAGCTCGTCGGCGTGCAGGGACGGCACCAGTTGCCCGTGCTGGAGCTGGAGCAGCACCTTGGTCAGCCCGGCGATCCCGGCCGCGCCCTCCAGGTGGCCGATGTTGGACTTGACCGAGCCGATCGCGCAGTCCGCGCCCTCCGGCAGGGCCTGGCGCATGCCCTCGACCTCGATCGGGTCGCCGAGCGAGGTGCCGGTGCCGTGCGCCTCGATGTAGCCGATGCTCGCCGGGTCCCAGCCGGACCTGCGGATCGCCGTGCCGATGAGCTGGGCCTGCGAGCGCGGGCTCGGGACCGTGGCGCCGCTGGTCCGGCCGGTGTGGTTGACGGCGGTGGCGGCGATGACGCCGTAGACGTGGTCGCCGTCCGCCAGGGCCCGCGAGAGCGGCCTGAGCAGGACGGCCCCGACGCCCTCGCCGGGCACGTACCCGCTGCCGCCGGCGCCGAAGGCGCGGCACCGGCCGTCCTCCGACAACCAGTGTCCCTGGGCGAGTTGCAGGTACTTCTGCGGGTGGACGGTCGCGTTCACGCCGCCGGCCAGGGCGAGGTCGCACTCGCCGCGCCGCAGGCTCTCGACGGCCAGGTGCACGGCGGTCAGCGAGGAGGAGCAGGCGGTGTCCAGCGCGATGCTCGGGCCGTGCAGGTCGAGGGTGTAGGAGACGCGGTTGGCGATGGAGGCGTGCATGGCCGTGGGGGCGACGCCGCCCTCCCCGCCCTCGACGAGCTGGTAGTGGTTCCACATGACGCCCGCGAACACCCCGACGTTCTGCGCCGACAGCGACTCCGGCGGGTGGCCGGCGTCCTCCAGCGCGTGCCAGCAGGTCTGGAGGAACAGCCGTTCCTGCGGGTCCATGCGTTCGGCGTCGCGGCGGGAGATGCCGAAGAAGGCGGGGTCGAAGCGGTCGACGCCGTCGAGGAAGCCGCCCCACTTGCCGTACGTCCTGCCACGGGCGCCCTTCTCGGGGTCGTAGATCTCGTCGTGGTTCCAGCGGTCGTCCGGGATCTCCTCGATGCAGTCGCGTCCCTCGGCCAGGTTGCGCCAGAAGGCGCGCAGGTCGGGGGCCTGCGGGTAACGTCCGGCCAGCCCGACGACCGCGATGGGCTCGTCGCCGCGCACCCCGCCGGGCTCGCCGCCGCCCGCCGCCCGCGCCTCCGCGCGGGGCGTGGCGGCCGCGGGCCGGGAGGCCGGGCGGGACGAGGGTTGCGGCGGGGCGGGCGGCAGCAGCGCGGGGATGCGGTCCGCGTCGCCGTGCAGCACCGTCAGGACGTCCTCGGTCCCGCTCAGGGCGCGGTCGAACACGTCGAGGGCGGCCTCGGTGGGCAGCGGGACCATCCCGGTGGCCGTGCGGGCGCGCTCGACCGTCTCCGGCCCGACCCGCATCCCGCCCTCGGCCCAGTACGGCCACGCGATCGCCAGGGTCCGGCCCGGCCGGTCCCGCCGCGCCGCCCGCCGCCTGGCGAACTCCTCCAGGTACGCGTTCGCGAAGGCGTAGTCGGCCTGCCCCGGGTTGGCCAGCGACGCCGACACCGACGAGAACACCACGAAGCAGTCCAGGTCGTCGTCCCTGGTCGCGGCGTCCAGGTGGCGCACGCTCAGGGCCTTGGCCGCCACCACGGCCTCGATGTCGGCGGCCCGTTTGCCCGGGTAGAGCCCGTCGCGGTTGACGCCCGCGCAGTGGACGACGCCGTCGATGCGGCCGTGGCGCGCCCGGACCGTGGCGAGGGCGCGCTCGACCTGGTCCGGGTCGGTCAGGTCGGCGGAGATCTCCGCGTTCCTGCTGACGGGCACGGCGGTGGCCTGGTGGCGGCGTTCCAGGTGCTCGGCGAGGAGGCGGCCGATGCCGCCCGTCCCGCCGGCGATCACGTACACGCCGCCCTTCCTGATCGGGACGCGCCCGCCGGGCACGGGCTGCTCGGACGGCTCTGGCTGCTCGACCGGGAGCCAGCGGCGCACCAGGCGTTCGCCGTGCTCGTAGCGGATCTCGGGCTCGGCGGAGGCGTCCCGCAGCACGCCGGAGGAGGCGGAGACGTCGGCGGAGGCCGGGTCCAGGCGGATGCTGCGGCAGCGGATCAGCGGGGTCTCGGCGGTGATCGTCCTGGCCAGCGCGCCGACGGCCTCGTGGGCTGCGTCGTCGCCGGTGTGGGCGTAGGTCAGGGTGACCGGCCGCTCCGGCTTCGCGGCGAGGACGGCCTTCGCGGTCTCCCAGACGGCCAGGCACGGGTCGGCGGGCTCCCCCGGCGTGGCCCGGATCACCAGGTGCCGGGAACCGTCGTACCGGGCGCCGGGGGTGATCTCGCGGTACTCGCCGGGGTCGTCGCCGTCCTCGGGTTGCGGCACCCACACGTCGCGGAAGCAGCGCGTCTCGCCCGGCTCGGGCTCCGGCTCCCCCGGGGTGAGGTCGTAGGCGGAGGAGAGGTGGGCTGCGAGGCTGTCGATGTCGCCGTACTCGAAGAGCAGGGTCGGGTAGAGCCGCCGCCCGACGATCTTCTCCAGCCGCTCGCTGATGTCCACGAGCGTGACCGAGTCCAGGCCGAGGTCGTAGAAGCCGGTCCCGGTGGGCACCTCGCCGGGCGGGCGGCCGAGCGGCCCGGCGACGAGCTCGCGCAGGCGGCCGACCAGGTCGCCGGAGCCGTTGTGGCCGGTGGCGGACGGCTGCTCCGGGCGGGCCGGGTCGTCGAGCAGCCGCTCGATCAGTCGCGGCGACCTGATGCGCTTGCACGACAGCCCGCCGAACCCGGCGACGAAGCGCCCCCGCTCGTCGTAGAGGCCGAAGTCGTTGGTGATCACGTCGCCGGACGGCGCGATGCTCTCCGGGCGCGGGGCGTACACGTGGAAGGCCGCGCCGAGCCGCCGGGGCGCGCGGAACTCGGCGATGTAGACCGGGATGAACGGCTCCCGCCCCGACGCCTGGGTCTGGCCCAGCCCGGCCAGGGTGGCCGCGTCCAGGCGGGCGGGGTGCAGGTGGAAGCCCTCGTGGCCGGGGGCGGGCGCGTCCTGCCGCAGCTCGGCGAGCAGGTAGCCGTCGCCGTGGTGCAGCCGTCCTGCGCATTTCATCGGGGCGCCGTGGCTGATGTCCTCGGCCCTGGCGCGGGCGTACAGGTCCTCCATGTCGCCGTGCCGCCGGGTGCCGCGGCGGAGGGCGTCCAGGTCGATCGGGCCGGGCTCGGGGCCGCTCGGCGTGCCCACCTTGCCGGTGAAGTTCCGCCGCCAGCCGGACAGCGGCGTCCCGTCCCTGCTCCAGCGGCTCTCCGCCCGCACGTCGGCGCCGTCGACGGTGACGCGGATCTCCCGGTCGGCCTCCGGCTTGGTGACGATCGCCTCGGTGAACAGCACCTCGCGCAGGACGATGTCCCCAGGGTCGCGCCCGGTCGCCATCAGCGTGCGGAACACCAGATCGAGGAACGTCACCCCGGGCATGACGGACACGTCGTGCACCCGGTGGTTCCGCATGATGAAGTCGGTGTGCTTCAGCGTGGTGTGACACTCGATCGCGGGCATGGAGTCAGCGCCTCCCCGTGGTGATGTTCAGGTCGAGCAGCGAGCTGGCGTCGTCCGGCGGACCGGGATCGGGACCGGTGCCGGTGCCGGAGGCGCCGGCCGGAACCGGGTCACGGCCCGGATCACGCGCCGTGTCACGGGCCGGGGCCGGGTCGCGTTCCAGCCACAGGCGCCTGCGCCGGAAGACCGGCGCGGGGGCGGGCTCGCGTTCCGGCCGCACGCCCGGCGGCGGGTCCGGCTCGCTCAGCACGAGGTGCGCGTTGGTGCCGCCGAGCCCGAACGAGCTCACGCCCGCGACCCTGGGCGAGGGCCAGTCCCGCGGCTCGGTGGCGGGCTCGAAGGGCGAGGCGGCGAAGTCGAAGCGCGGGTTGGGGCGTTCGCAGGACAACGTCGGCGGGATCCGCCCGTGCTCGACGGCCAGCGCCGCCTTGATCAACCCGGCGATCCCGGCCGCGCTGAGCGTGTGCCCGATGTTGGTCTTCACGCTGCCGATCGCGCACGTTCCCGGGTCGCCGCCGCCCTCGGCGAACACCCGCGTCAGGGCGCGCAGCTCGATGGGGTCGCCGATCAGCGTGCCGGTGCCGTGCGCCTCGATCAGGCCGATCTCGCCCGGCGTGCGGCCGGCCGCCGCCAGCGCCCGGCGGACCACGTCGGCCTGGGCCTCGGGGTTGGGCGTCGTGACGCCCATGGTGCGGCCGTCGTTGTTCACCGCGACCGCCTCGATGACCGCGTGCACCCGGTCGCCGTCGGCCAGCGCCGCGCGCAGCGGCTTGAGCAGGACGACCCCGCACCCCTCCCCCGGCACGAACCCGTCGGCGCGCTCGTCGAACGTGTGACACCGTCCGGTGGGCGACAGCGCCTTGGCCGCGCTGAGCTGGAGGTAGTCGTTCTCGTCCAGGAGCACCTCCACCCCGCCCGCCAGGGCGACCTCGGCCTCCCCGGCGAGCAGGCTCTGCGCGGCGAGCTGCACGCCGACCAGCGAGGAGGAGCAGGCGCTGTCCACGACGAGGTTGGGGCCGCGCAGGTCGAAGTGGTGTGCGACCCTGGCCGCGATGAAGTTCTGGTCGGAGGCCAGCCCGCCCGGCCGGACGCCGACCCGGCGCCCGTAGTCGGACATGCGGGCTCCGGCGAACACGCCGGCCCGGCGTCCGCGCAGCTCGGCGGGGTCGTAACCGGCGTCGGCCAGGCAGGCCGCGCAGCACTCCAGGAACATGCGGATGGCCGGGTCGAGGGCGCGGGCCTCGTCCTCGCCCAGGCCGAAGTAGTCGTTGTCGAAGTCCTCGATGCCGTCGACGAAGCCGCCCCACTTGCTGATGCTGCGGCCGAGGGCCGGTTCGGGCGAGTACAGCTCGCGGTGGTCCCAGCGGGAGGCGGGCACCTCGCGCACGTCGCACCGGCCCTCGGTGAGGTTCCTCCAGAACGCGGCCACGTCCGGGGCGCCGGGGAACCGGCAGGCCATGCCGATGATCGCGATCCTGCGATCCTCGGCGCCCGGAAGGGCAGACCCGGAGGCGCCGCCCGGCGCACTCTCCCGGCCCTCCTCCCGCGCGCCCGTCTCGGGGACGCCCGTCTCGGGGGCGTCCGGGGGAACGGCGGTCGGCTCGGGGACGTCCGGACGGTCGGCGGTCGGCTCGGGGGCGTCCACGCGGTCGGCGTCCGGCTCCGGGACGCCCAGGCGGTCGCGGAGCTGCTCCAGCGTCGGGTAGTCGAGCAGCAGCGACGGTTCCAGGCTCTCCCCGAGCCGTTCCTCGATGCGCTGCACCAGCTCGGCCAGCATCACCGACTCGACGCCGAGGTCCCCGAACTCCGCCGTCGGGTCCAGAGCGTCCACGGGGATGCCGATCGTCTCGGAGAACAGCACGGCCAGCCAGTCGGGTCCACCGGTCCGCGCCGGCTCGGGAGCCGGGCGGGCGGGGGCCGGGCGGTGGTCCGCCCGCTCGGGGAGCCGGATCAGCGCCGGGACGTCCACGGACGCGCCGGACGGCGGGCACGGCAGCACGGTCGCGCCGCGCGGCAACCCGATCACCCGGTCCAGCACCCGCAGCCCCTCCCGGTCACCGAGCGACGCGAGCCCGACGGCCTCACCGACGTTCGGCCTGCCGCGCGCCCCGCCGGACTCCCGCCACTGCGGCCAGTCGACCGACCGGAACTCGGTCCGCCCGGACCGCCGCCTGACCCCGGTGCAGTAGTCGAGGAAGGCGTTGGCGGCCGCGTAGTCGGCCACCCCGGCGGCCAGCGCGGGCACGGCGGCGCACACGGAGGAGAAGGTGACGAAGAAGGCCGGACGGTCCCCGGCGCACGCCTCGTCCAGCGCCTCCAGGAGGTCGGCCTTGGGCGTGAGAACGGCCCGCAGGTCGTCCTCGGACTTGTGGGCCAGCGACGGACGGCCCTGGCTGGAGCGTCCCGCGCAGTGGACGACGCCGCCGATCGGGCCCAGCTCGCGCCGCACGCCGTCCAGGAAGGCGGCCACCCCGGACGGCGGCCCGGTGTGCACGACCACCCGGCAGCCGGCGCGTTCCAGGTCGAGGACGGTGGCGACGGCCTCCTCGCCGGAGCCGTCCCACTGCTCGCGCGGCGGCAGCGGACGCGCGCCGAGCAGGGCGAGCCGGCGCGCGCCGCGATCGGCCAGGTGGCGGGCCACCAGCGCGCCCAGCCCCCTGGTGCCGCCGCTCACGACGTAGACGGCCGCGGGGTCGAGCCGCGGCTCGGCGTACGGCGCGGACAACTCCCGCAGATCGGGACGGAACCGCTCGCCGTCGCGGTAACAGACCTCCCCGTACGGCTCGGCGGCCGCCCATTCGGCGCGGATCTGCGCGGCCGTGGGCCGGTCGCTGTCCAGCACGGTGGCCGTGACCGCCGGGTACTCGGCGGCGAGCATCCGCACGAACCCCGCCATCCGCGCCCCCGCCAGGCTCGGCGACGCGCCGCCGAGGTCCAGCAGGCCGCTGGTGACGTGCAGGATCCGGAGCTGGCGGCGCCGGGCCAGGGCGTCCCGCAGCACGGCGAGCCGGTCCAGCTCGCCCGCCGGGTCGGCCTCGCCCAGGTCGCGCAGGTCGATCCAGCCGGTGAACTCCTCCGGGACGGGGTCGCCCGCGCCCACGGGCACGACCTGGTCGCCGAGCGAGCGCGCCAGCTCCTCGGAGGCGTCGCCGAACAGGCACACCACGATCCCGTCGCCGAACGTCCCGGGGTCGTGGGCAGGCTGCCCGGACGGCGCCCAGGTCCGCTCAAAGAGCGGCGTCTCGGCGACGGCCGGTCCCCGGTCATCGACGGCGGGCTCCCGGTCAGCGACGGCGGGCTCCCGGTCAGCGACAGCCGACCCCGGGACGCCGGAAGCGGGCTCCCGGTCACCGGAGGCGGGTTCGAACGGCCAGCACCGCATCCGGTCGAACGGGTACGACGGCAGCCCCACCAGCCGCGCGCCCGGCGGCGGCGTCCAGTCCACGTGGCCGCCGTCCACCCAGTGCCGCCCCAGCTCCAGCAGGTCGCCGGGCCGTCCGGACAGCTGGGCGCCGGCCCGCCCGGACGGCGGGGCGCCGGGACGTGTCCGGCCGCGCAGGACGTCGGCGGGCTCCGACCGGGCGAACCGCTCCAGCCGTTCGCACAGCTCCGCCACGTCCGCGACGACCAGGGCGAGCCGTTCGCGCAGCGGTTCCC
Source organism: Nonomuraea sp. NPDC049758 (assembly GCF_040674635.1). Lineage (NCBI taxonomy): Bacteria > Bacillati > Actinomycetota > Actinomycetes > Streptosporangiales > Streptosporangiaceae > Nonomuraea > Nonomuraea sp. NPDC049758. Next base: position 238,656 of record NZ_JBFAMZ010000011.1, on the reverse strand, counting down.
GTCCGATGCGGAGGGTGTGGGCGACGTCGGCGAGGCTCTCGGGCGTCGCGCGCAGATGGGCGGCCAGCCGGCCCGCCATGGCCCGCAGCCGCCGCTCGTCGTGGGCCGACAGCACGATCAGCTGCGGTCCGTCGTCGGGCGCGGCGGGCGTGCCGATCGCGGCGGGCGTGCCGGTCGAGGCGGGCGTGCCGGTGACGGCGGTCGAGGCGGGCGTGCCGGTCGCGGTGGGTGGGGCCTCTTCGATTACCGCGTGGGCGATCGTCCCGCCGGCGCCGAACGAGCTGAGGCCCGCCCGCCGGGGCGCGCCGCCGGGCCCCTCGGGCCAGTCGGCCGCCTCGCGCTGCACGCGGAAGGGGATCTCGTCCCAGGCGATGTCCGGGTTGAGCTCGTCGGCGTGCAGGGAGGGCACGAGCCGCCGGTGCCGGAGCTGAAGCACGATCTTGGTAAGCCCGGCGATGCCGGCGCCCGACTCGACGTGCCCGAGGTTGGACTTGACCGACCCGATCGGGATGCTCCCCGGCGCCGCCCCCACCTGCCCGAACACCCGCATGAGGGCGTTGATCTCGATGGGGTCGCCGAGCGCGGTGCCCGCGCCGTGGCATTCCAGGTAGCCGATCCCGGCGGGGTCCACGCCCGCGTCGGCGAGCGCGCGGCCGACGAGCTCGCCCTCCTCGACGGGGCTCGGCACCACCCAGCCGTTCGTCCGGCCCGAGTGCACGACGGCGGTTCCCCTGATCACGGCGTGGATGCGGTCGCCGTCCGCCTTGGCCCTGGACAGCGGCTTGAGCAGGACGACCCCGGCGCCCTCGGCGGGCACGAAGCCGTCGCCGCCCGCCCCGAAGCTGTGGCAGCGCCGGTCGCCGGCGGTGAGCCGCATGCGGGCGTGCTGGACGAACTTGTTCGGATGCAGGTTGAGGTTGACGCCGCCGGCGATCGCCAGCTCGCACTCCCCCTGGCGCAGCGACCGGACCGCGAGGTGCAGCGCGGCCAGCGACGACGAGCACATCGTGTCGACCGACATGCTGGGCCCCTTGAGGTCCAGGTGGTAGGAGACGCGGTTGGCCACGCCGCCGAGGGTCGCGCCGGTGTCCTGGGGCGTGCCGCGCAGGCTCTGCTCGACGCCGAAGAAGGGGTACTCGTTGTACATCACGCCCGCGTAGACGGCGACGTTCGAACCGTGCCGGTCGCGCAGGCGGGTGCGGGGGTAGCCCGCGTCCTCCAGGGCCTCCCAGGTGACCTCCAGGAAGACGCGCTCCTGCGGGTCCATGAGGGCCGCGTCGCGCGGGGTGATGCCGAACAGCAGCGGGTCGAAGTCGGTGACGCCGTCTAGGAAGCCGCCCCACATGAGGTCCACGGGCCAGCCGTCGCGCGTCCTGTCGGCGGGGACGCGGGAGAGCGAGTGCCGCCCGGCGGCCAGGTTCTCCCAGAACGTGCCCAGGTCCGGGGCGTCGGGGTAACGCCCGGCGATCCCGATGACGGCGATCGCGCCGTCATCGGCGGTGTCGGCGGCTTTGTCAGGGTTGTCGGTGGAGCGGTGGGGCCGGGGCGTCGGCGGGGCGGGGGTTCTGGCGGACAGCGCGGCGGCGACCCCGGCCAGGTCCTTGTGCTCGAAGAAGAGCGTGCGCGACCGCTCGCCCAGGTCCCGCTCCAGCCGCGCGTTGAGCTCCACGATCTGGGACGACGTCAGCCCGTACTGCTCCAGCGGCACCCGCGTCCCCAGCCGGTCGGCGTCGATGCCCGAGACCTCGGCGTAGACGCCCTTGAGGTAGTCCTCCATGTCCCCGGCGGCGGCCTCCGACGCGACCGGCTCCGCCCGTTCGATCCAGTACGGCTCGGCCTCGAACGGGTAGGCGGGCAGCGCGACCCGTCCGGGCGGCTCCGGCCAGAACCGGGCCCAGTCGACGTCCTGACCGGCCACCCAGGCGGCCGCCGCCTCGGCCTCCGCGCCGGTCGGACGCCCGCCGGAGCCTCCGGCGAGCACGGACGGATGCGTCCTGCCCGCCGCGAACGCCTCCAGCCCCTCCCGCAGTCCGGCCGCGTCACGGCAGACGACGGCGAGCCGGTGCGCGAGGGCGGCGCGCCCGGTCTGGGTGGTGTGGGCGATCCGGCGCACGTCCCGCTCCCCGGTCTCGGCCAGGCGGCGGGCGGCGGTCACCAGCCGCTCCTCGGTCGCGGCGGACACCAGGACGGCGTGCTCCCCTCCGTCCTCGGCCGCGCTGCCCGGGGTCTCCTCGGGAAGGGGCGCGCGGACGACGGCGTGGGCGTGCGTGCCGGTCGCCCCGAAGGCGTTGATCAGCGCCCGCCGCTCGCCGGTCCACGGCTGCGGCTGCTCCGGCACGGCGACCGCGTCGGTGGGCGGCTCGGCGAGCAGAGTGGGCGCCAGCCGTCCGTGCCGGAGCTGCAGCAGCACCTTGGCGAGCTGGGAGGCGCCGGACGCGGCTTCCAGATGGCCGATGTTCGGCTTGAGCGTGCCCGCCGCGACGGGCTCGGACCGCTCGCCGAAGACCTCGGCCAGCGCCTCGGCCTCGGCCGCGTCGGCCAGGGCGGCTCCGGCCGCCGCGCACTCGACGTAGGAGACGTCGCCGGGCCCGGCGCCGGCCCGCTCCAGGGCGTGGCGCATGGACGCCGCCATGGCGTCGGCGCTCGGCGCGGTGAACCGCCCGGTACGCCCGGTGTGCGCCACCCAGGTGGCCTCGACCACGCCGTGGACGGCGTCCCCTGCCCGGACGGCGTCCGCGACGGGCCGCAGCAGGAAGGAGCCGACGCCCTCGCCGACCGTCCAGCCGGGCCGGTCGGGGTCGAAGGCGGCGGCGCCGGCCTCCTCGGCCAGCAGGCCGAGGCCGGCCAGCAGCCCGGCGTGGTAGGGGTCGGCGAGCAGGTTGACGCCCGCGACCACGGCCGCGTCGCAGTCGCCCGTACGGATGGCCTGGGCGGCCAGGTGCAGGGCGGTCAGCGTGGACGAGCACGACGTGTCCACGGCGATGCTCGGCCCGGTGAAGCCGAAGAAGTACGAGACGCGGTTGACCATGTCGGACGCGGTCGCCGAGACCACGGCCGGGCCGCCCGCGCGCCAGGCGGCGGCCCCCGCGTGCTGGTAGTCGTGCCACATCGAGCCGACGAAGACGCCCACCCTGGGCGCCGTCGCGTGCAGGGAATCGGGGGTGTGACCGGCGTGCTCCAGGCACTCCCAGACGCTGTGCAGCAGGAGCCGGAGCTGCGGGTCGAGCGTCGCGGCCTCCTTCGGCGAGACGTGGAAGAGCAGGCTGTCGAAGCGGTCGATGTGCTCCAGGTAGCCGCCGGGACGCTCGCCCCTCGGGCTCGGGCCCAGGCTGCGGGCGCCGGTGCTGAGGTTGCGCCAGAAGCCGTCCAGGTCGTCGGCGCCGGGGTAGCGGCCGGCCATGCCGATCACGGCGAGCCCGGCCGCCCGCTCCTCGGGCGCCGCCTCCCCCCGCCGGGCCGGCTCGGTGCGGGGGGCCGGTTCCGATTCCCGGGTGGAGAGCACGGGGGTGGCGAACACGGGGGTGGCGTCGCCGGTCGCGTACTCGGCCGGGCCGCCCAGGAACGCCTGGAGGAAGCGGTGGCCGTCGTCCAGGTCGAACTGGTCGCGCACCTGGTCGAAGGCGACCTCGCCGATGGGGCAGAGCCCGATGCCGCAGGCCGCCTGGCCGGTCATCAGGAGCTGGCCGAGGTAGCCCGCCTCCAGGGTCAGGTAGCGCAGGCTCTGCTCGCCGTACAGGGGCTCGATGCCCTTGGTCTGGCCGATCAGGTAGAGGCTGAAGCCGGCGCGGTCGTAAAGGTCGCGGTTGTAGACGAAGTGGGCCGTACGGTCGAGCTGGGGGCGGCCGTTCACGAGCTGGAGGGCGTGCTCGACCGGGTTGTAGTAGTAGATCCCCTCGGCGACGCCGCTGATCGCGCCCTTGGCGACGTGCAGGTACGCCTGCACGGCGTAGGTGTCACCGGCCGACGGGTACAGGTGGCGCGCGCGGTCGCCGAGCCGCCGTTCGCGCAGCAGCCCGAGCAGCCGGCACAACGACCGGTACGGCAGCGAGCCGGGCGCGAAGTCGCGCACGCTGGCCCGCCAGTTGTAGTGCTCCTCGGGCACGCCCAGGCGGTCGAGGCGGATGAGGCTGGCGTCGGGCTCCAGCGGGCGCAGGTTCCATCGCCCCGCCTTGAACGCCTCCCGGTCCTCGGGCGAGAAGAAGTCGACCTCCCCGGGCCCGTCCGCCTCGACGTCGGCCTTCACAGGCTGCTCGACGGGCTTCCCGGTGGCGGGCTTCTCCGTCGCAGGCTTCTTCGGCGCGGGCTCGCCGGTGGGGGCGCCGACGACGGTGGCGATGCCGGTGACGGTCGGGTTCTCCAGCAGCAGCGCCACCGGCACCCGCCTGCCGTACCGCTTCCGCAGCGCCTTGGAGACCTGGACCATGGTGAAGGAGGTGACGCCCTGGTCCCACAGGTCCTGGCCGGGATCGACCTCCTCGACCCCGATCAGCTCGGCGAACAGCTCGGCGATCTCCGTCACCGTCCGCCCCGCCACCTCGGGCTCGGGCTCCGGCTCCGGTTCCGGCTCGGGGGCGCGGTCGGTGAGCGGCCACGGAAGCGCGTCCCGGTCCAGCTTGCCGTTGGCGGTGGCCGGGAACGTGCTGACGAACGCCACGTGGTTGGGCACCATGTACGCCGGCAGCGTCCCGGCCGCGTGCGCCCGCAGCTCCCCCACGTCCGGCTCCGCGCCCTCGGCCATCACGTACGCGACCAGCTTCCGCTCTCCCGACCGGTCGTCGCGGGCCAGGACGACGACGTCCCGCACGCCCGGATGCTGCCGCAGCCGGTGCTCGATCTCGCCGAGCTCCACGCGGAACCCGCGGATCTTCACCTGGTTGTCGGCCCGCCCGAGGAACGTGATGTTCCCGTCGGGCAGCAGCGCGGCCCGGTCGCCGGTCAGGTACATGCGCCCGCCCGCGAACGGGTCCGGCACGAACCGCTCGGCGGTCAGCTCGGGCTGGTTGCGGTAGCCGAGGCTCAGGCACCTGCCGCCGATGAACAGGTCGCCCTCCTCGCCTTCGGGGCAGGGCCGCCGGTCCTCGTCGAGGATGTAGTAGACGGCGTCGTCGATCGGCCGCCCGTACGGGATGCTCCGCCACGACGGGTCGACCTCGCCCACCTCGAACCAGTTCGACCAGACGGTGGCCTCGGTGGCGCCGCCCAGGCTGACCACCCGCGCCCGCGGGAAGGTCGCGCGCACGGCGTCGGGCAGCGGCAGCGGCGTGTAGTCGCCGCTGAGGAAGACCAGCCGCAGGTCGCCGGTGCCCTCCCCGCCCTGCCGCTCGGCCAGCAGCGGGGCGAGCTGATTGAGCGTGGTGGGCGCGGAGTTCCAGAACGTGATCGGCTCGTCGATGAGCACGTCCAGCAGCAGTTCGGGGTCGCGCTGCTGGCCCTCGTCGGCGATGTAGAGCGAGGCGCCCCGGCCGAGCAGGCCGAAGATGTCGAACACCGACAGGTCGAAGCCGAGCGAGGTGACGCAGAGCCCGACGTCGGAGGCGTCGAAGTCGAACGTGCGGTAGCACCAGTCGAGCAGGTTGAGCAGCGGCCGGTGGCTGACCTCGACGCCCTTGGGCTTGCCGGTGCTGCCCGAGGTGAAGATCACGTACGCGAGATCGTCCACGGTGCCGGCGAGGGGCGGGTCGCCGCGGTCGTCGCCGCCGGCGTCCAGCTCGACGGCGCGCACGCCCTCGGGCACGGCCCAGCCGGGCGTCCCCGCGCAGGTGAGCACGATCCCGGCGGCGGCGTCGTCCAGCATGACGGCGGCCCGCTCGTCGGGCAGGGACGGCTCCACCGGCAGGTAGGCGCCGCCCGCCTTGTGTATCCCGAGGACGGCGGCCACCATGTCGGGCCCGCGGCACAGGCGCACGGCGACCACCGTCCCCGGCCCCACGTCCAGCTCCTTCAGCCGCCAGGCGACGGCGTTGGCGCGCCGGTTCAGCTCCCCGTACGTCATGGTCCCGCCGGCGTGCCGCAGTGCGACCGCGTCGGGACGGGCGGCGGCCTGCCGCTCGAACAGCCGGTGCGCGGGGCGCAGCCGGTCCTCGAAGGCCGCGAACAGCTCGGCGAGGTCGGGGAACTCCGGCTCCAGCGCGTCCCAGTGGTAGTGCAGCCGGTCGCCCTCCCTGATGACGATGCAGTCGAGCGCGACGTCCGGGGTGTAGGTCATCCAGGGCCCGGCCTCGACGCCGTCCGGCAGGGGGTGCTCGGTCAGGTCGAGGGTGCTGGTGTAGACGACGGGGAAGGCGTAGGCGCGGCGGCGGCGCTCCTTCATGACGTGGCCGCGCAGCGTGGCCAGGCCGGTCAGGGCGCCGTTCGCGGCGTCGGCGGCGATCCGGTCAGGGTAGGACTCCGCGTCGGTGACCCAGCTCAGGGCGGTGTGCTCGCCGGGACGCCGCGGCTCGGACTCGGCGGTCCAGCGCACCACGGACACGCTGAACGGATCGGCGAAGCGCCCGCGCAGCGCGCCGGCCAGGGCGGCGAAGACGGTCTCGTCGGACACCGCGGCGACGCTGCCGCTCAGCCGGACGCGGCGCGCGGGCGTGGTGGCCACCTCGGGCCCCGGCGGCAGGTCGCGGAACCGCTCGTCCCAGTAACCCCCTTCACGCGGACGCTCCGGGGCGGCCGGGGCCTCGGCGGGCGGCCGCGGCTCGGCGGACGGGTCGGCGTACAGCCTGAACAGCTCGCGCAGCACGATGTGGATGCTCCGGCCGTCCAGCACGGCGAGGTCGACGGCCGCGTGCACCGTCTCGCCGCTGACCCGCAGCTCCCAGTGCGGCCAGCGGCCGAGAGGGAACGCCCGCCCGGCCATCTCCGCGGCCGTCTCCCCGGGCTCGGCGCCGGGGATCTCGGGGATGTCCCAGTTCTCCGGCGCGTGCGGTCTGACCCGCAGCGTCCCGTCGTGGGTGACCTCCGAGCGCAGCGCGTCGTGCGCGGCCACCAGGCGCAGCCAGGCCCGTCCGAGCCGGTCCCGGTCCAGGTCGCGGACGTGGAAGCTGTGGTGGACCTGGCAGCCGTCGTACGGGTGCGAGCCGCCCGCGCGGGCCACGTAGTACGCCTTCTGCAGCTCGTTGAGCGGCCGGATCTCCTCCTCGCCGGTGTCGACGGCCAGGGCGCGCAGCGCGTTGGTGAAGCGGGCGAACAGGGTCTCGGGCTCGCCGGGCGCGAAGCAGCCGGGCACCAGGTCCCAGCGCACCCGCAGCTCGCCGTCGTGCTCCCACATCTGGTGGTCGAGCGCGACGCCGGAGGTCTGGCTCAGCGCGTACGTCACCGGCGGCACGGCCTCGTCCGGCCGGGCGTCCAGCAGGCTGGTGAAGACGACGGGCAGCGCGGTGCGCTCGCGCAGCTCCCGCATGACGGTCACGCCGGGGACGCCCGCGTGGCCGAGGTCGCGCCACAGCCGCCGGTGCACCTCCTGGACCGCCTCCGGGAGCGGCTCGCCGAGCGTGCTCTCGGCGGCGAACACGGCGGTGCCGGTGAACGGCCCGACCACCTCGTCCACCTCGCGCGGGAGCCAGGCCCGGCCGGTCGTGGTCACGGCCAGGGAGCAGTCCTCGCCCCTGCCGACCGTCTCGGCGAACAGGGTCAGCACCAGGGCGGTCGGCGAGACGTCCAGCTCGGCGGCCCTGGCGCGCAGGGCGCCCCACTGGGCGGCGGTCAGCGAGCCGGTCAGCGCGGAGCGCGGCGACCCGTCGGGCACGCCGGCGGCGGGGCCGGGCGGCAGGTCGGCCAGGCGTTCCCGCCAGTAGTCCAGGTCCTCCTGGTGGCGGGGGCCGCGCCGCTGGGCGTCCAGGGCCAGCAGACAGTCGCGGACGGACAGGCCGCTCTCCGCCGGCTCGTGGCCGGGGTCGCGGTAGCAGCGCCACCAGTCGCGCAGCAGCACGTCGAGCCCGCGGCCGTCGGTCACGCTCGCGTCGATGCCGAAGTGCACGGTCCCGGGCGTGGTGACCTCGACGGCGAACGGCGGCCAGACGCCGGGCTCGTAACGCCGGTGCGCGAGGCGTTCGCGGGCGCCGGGCTCGTCCACCGGCAGGTCCCAGGAGGGGGCGTGCTCCAGGATCCGCTGGGTGCCGTCCTCGCCCAGCTCCAGGCGCAGGGCGTCGTGGTGGTCGACGACGCGCTGCCAGGCCGCGCGCAGGCGGTCGGGGTCCACGCCGGGCACCTCGAACTCGCGGTAGACCTGGCAGCCGACCGGGTCGGGGGTGGCGTCCTCGTCCGCGCCCATGACGTACGCCTGTTGCAGGGGCGTCAGGGGGAACGGCTCGTGCCGGTCGCCGGGGGCGGCACTGATCGCCCCGCCGGTCCTGGGGGTGTCGTGCTCCGCCGTGCCGGCCAGCTCGGCGATCCGCGCGGCCAGCTCGGCCGGCGTCGCGCAGCCGCCCAGCCGCTCGACGGGGAGGTCCAGCGAGAACTCCCGCTGGATCTCGAACCACACCCGTACCGCGGAGATCGAGTCGAGTCCGCTGTCCTTGAGTGAAGCGTCGGGGGTCAGCTCCGCACCGCCGGGCAGCACCTCGGCCAGCAGGCGGATGACCGTCTCCGTCACGCGCTCGTCGTGCTCCATGGGCCTCCTCCCTCACTGCGACGCTAGTGAGGACGGCGGGCGCTGCCTGCTCAAGACTGAGCAGGCGGCGCAAGGCGATCGGCCGTAGCTTTCTGACCATGCCTGGTTCCTGGATAGCGGGCGGCGAGCCCAGAGCCGACGCCCGCATCAGACTGTTCTGCTTCGCGCACGCGGGAGGCGGGTCGGCGCTGTTCCGCAAATGGGACGACCACCTGTCGCCGGACGTCGACGTCTGCCCGGTGGTGCTGCCGGGGCGCGAGTCACGCCTGCGCGAGCGGCCCTACAACCGCATGGAGCAGCTCGTGGGGCCGCTGTCGGAGGCCATCGAGCCGTACACCGACCTGCCGTTCGCGCTGTTCGGGCACAGCATGGGGGCCGTGGTGGCCTGGGAGACGGCCCGCCGCTTCCCGCCCGCGGTGCTGTTCGTGTCCGGCCGCCGCGCGCCGCACCTGCCGACCCGCCGCCGCCGCTTCACCGACCTGTCGGAGGACGAGCTGCTGAGCGAGCTCGGCAAGCTGAACGGCACGCCGTCGGAGGTGATGGACCAGCGCAGCCTGCTGGAGGTGTTCCTGCCGGGCCTGCGCGCCGACTTCGAGCTGAACGAGTCGTACACGCCGCTGCCCGGCCCGCGTCCGGACTGCCCGATCTCGGCGCTGACCGGCGACGCCGACCCGGAGGTCGACCCGGACGAGATCAGCGCCTGGGCCGACGCCACCGGCGGCGGTTTCACCTTGCGCGTGTTCGGCGGCGACCACTTCTACCTCAAGGGCCCGCGGCCCGAGGTGCTGACGGCGGTCCAGGAGGACCTGAACCGCCATCTGCTCAACGTCTAGCCGTCCTCAACGTCTAACCGTCCTTGGACAGGTCGCGCAGCCGGGCTTCGAGCAGCCCGGCTGCGGCCTCCATCAGCCGGTCGGCGATGACGTCCACGTGCCTGGCCCGCCAGTCGGCCAGCTCCGTGCCCGCCACCCACCGGTTGAACGCGCCCATCGCCGGCCCGCAGTGGACCTGGTAGTCCACCTGCCGCCCGGCCTCGCCGCGCAGCGCCAGCCTGATCGTGTGCACGAAGTACCAGCGGAAGACGAGCGCCATCCGGTGCTTGGGGTCGCGCTCGGCGCGGGCCAGCTCGGCCGGCCGGCGCGCGGCCAGGAACGCCCGGGTCTCCTCCCAGACCTCCTCGAAGGAACGGCGGAAGAACTTGTCCTGGATCGTCCGCCTGGTCCGCTCGTCGATCTCCTCCAGCGAGCCGTACTGGCGGTAGAGCTGGTACAGCTTGTTGGCGCGGGCCGGGAACAGCGTGCCCTTCCTGGCGACCTGCACCTGCGCGCCCATCTCGAACATGTCGCCGGCCGGGGCGTAGGCGGTGTCCTGCACGTCGAGCCCGGCCAGCAGGTCCTTGACGGCGTCGGACGTCCCGGCCTGCGGGGTGCACTGGTTGACGCTGCCGGTGACGATGAAGTCGGCGCCGAGCACGAACGCGGCGGCGGCCGCCTCCGGTGCGCCGATGCCGCCGGACGCCCCGACCCTGATGCGCCGGGCGTAGCCGTGGGCGGCCATCTCCTCGTCGCGCAGCCGCAGGATCGCCGGCATCAGCGCGTACGGCGAGCGCCCGTCGGTGTGCCCGGCCGAGTCGGCCTCGACGCAGACGTCCGCGCTGACCGGCAGCTCCGCGGCGACCTCCGCCTCGGCCGCGCTCAGCGCCCCCTCCCGGACGAGCCGGTCCAGGACGGCCTGCGGGGCGGGCCGCATGAAGGCAGCGGCGACCTCGGGCCTGGAGACCTTGGCCACCACGTGCCGGACGGCGACCGGCCGCCCGGCCGGGTCGCGGTGCGCGCCGCTGCAGCGGTAACGGACGAGGGGCGCGGTGATGTGCGGGTAGGCGGCGGCCTCGACGTACCGCACGTCGCGGCGGAGCAGCAGGTCCACCGTCTCGCGCTCCAGGCCCTCCTCGTCGAAGCCGTAGAGCAGGTTCACGCCGTAGGCGCCGTCCGGGCCGAGGGCGGACTGGACGGTGTCGAGCGCGTCGGAGATCTGGTCCAGGGTGAGGCCGCCCGCGCCGAGGAAGCCCATCAGCCCGGCCCGGCCCATCCTGATCACGAGCTCGGCCGAGGCGATGCCCTTGAACATCGACCCGGCCAGGTAGGCGTGGCGGACGCGGTAGTCGGCGCGGAACTCGGCCGAGCCGAGCACGATCCCGGCCTCCCGGACGGCGGGCGCCTCGACCGGCTCCCGGGCGGCGGGCTTCTCGACCGGCTCCCGGATGGCGGGCTTCTCGACCGGCTCCCGGATGGCGGGCTTCTCGACCGGCTCCTGCTCGGCAGAGGGCTCGGGCGGGTGGCGGCGGGTGACCGTCCACAGTTTGGTGAGCACGTCGCCGGGGCCGAGCTCCTCCAGCTCGGAGACGCCCTGGTCCATCAGGTAGCGCAGCCCGTCCACCCACCGCACCGGGTTGCAGATCTGGCGGCGCAGCAGCTCGGCCGCCTCACCGGCCCGGTACGGGCGTCCGGTCACGTTGGAGACGACGGGCACCCGCGGCTCCTCGATGCGGACGCCCTCCAGCGCCTCGGCGAAGGCGTCGGCGGCCGGTTCCATGTAGCGCGAGTGCGAGGGCACGCTCACGCTCAGCGGCACCCACTTGCCGGGGCCGCCGCGGCTGAGCGCGTCCAGCTCGTCCTTGGGCCCGGCCAGGACGACCTGTTCCGGGGAGTTGTAGTTGGCGATGTCGACGCCGGTGCCCGCCACCAGCTCCTCCAGCCGTTCGCGGTCGGCGCCGAGCACCGCCGCCATGGCGCCGCCGCCGGCCGCGGACATCAGCTCGCCGCGCCGCTTGACCAGGCCGAGCGCGGTCTCGAAGTCGAAGCAGCCGGCCGCGAACAGCGCCGCGTACTCGCCCAGGCTGTGCCCGGCCAGGTAGTCGGGCCGGCCGCCCTCCTCCTGCCGGGCGAGGAAGCTCAGCGCGTTGACCGTGAACAGGGCGGGCTGCACGTAGCGGGTCTCCCGCAGCCGCTTGGGGTCGTCGCACAGCTCGGCGACGGAGTAGCCGAGGATCTCGTCGGCGCGGGCGCACAGGTCGGGGTACCGCTCCAGGACGCCCGCGCCCATGCCCTTGCGCTGCGACCCCTGACCGGGGAAAACCCACACGACGGACATCAGGCGCGTTCCTCTCTAGCGTTCCCAGGGGAATCTCTTCTCGGTCGCGTAGTCGACGAGCCTGCGGCGCACCTCGGGGCTGGACATGAGCCGGCCGAACTCCTTGACCGCCACCTGCTCGGTCTCGTCCGACAGGATCCACAGCTCGCGGAAGTAGCGCTTCATGTCCGTGACGATCGACCGGTCCAGCTTGGTCAGCCGGTAGGCCAGCCGCCGCACGAGCGCCTCCGGGTCGTCCGACACCTCGTCCACCAGGTGGAAGGCGGCGGCCTCCGCGGCGCTCACCGGCTGGGTGCTCAGCGTCATCGCGTACGCCTTCTGAAAGCCCGTGCGCAGGATCAGGAACGGCAGCACGCAGCACGGCAGCAGCCCCCACAGCGCCTCGGGGAGGCTGAAGGTGCTGCGCTCGCTGGCGAAGACGAAGTCGCTGGCCGCGGCCAGGCCGACGCCGCCGCCGGCCACCCGGCCGTCCACCCGGGCCACCACCGTCACGGGCGTCTCGGTGAAGCGGCGCAGCAGGCCGTAGAACGCCCGGCCGCCGTCGGCGACGTCGCTGCCGGCCGCCTCCTCCAGGTCCATGCCGGTGCAGAAGACGCCGTCGCCGCCCTCCAGCAGCAGGATGCGGCAGCCGGGCGCGCGCTCGGCCTCGTCCAGGGCGGCGCCCAGCTCGTCGATGGCGCGGTCGTCGATCGTGCGGCTGCGCAGCCGGTGCCGCAGGGTCGCCGAGGTCAGCTCCATCTGTACTCCCGGTGGAAGTCCGCGATGCGGTCCAGCACCAGCAGGCCGCGACCGCCGAAGGCGTCCTCGTACAGGTCGCCGTACGGTTTGGGGTCCAGCACCGCGTCCCGCACCCCGAAGGCGCGGTCGGCGCTCAGCTCGGTCAGCGCGTCCAGCTCCGCGACGCCGATCTCGCGCCGCTCGTCCAGCGCCCGGCCGATGCCGCTGCGCCCCTGGGCCGGGATCACGCCGCTGTAGAACTCCGACGCGCAGCCCGACCCGTACGAGAACAGCCCCGCCCGTTTCGGCGCGTCGAACGCGCCGTGGTCGATGAGCGAGCACAGCGCCAGGTAGAGCGCGGCCGAGTAGGTGTTGCCCACCCGCACGCCGTAGGCCAGGGACGGCGCGACCCGCGCCGCGAAGTCGGCCTCGATCTCCTGCGCCCCCATGCCCTTGAGCTTGCGCAGCAACATCCGGTGCGCGCCCTTCACCATCCCGGCGAATGGCGTGTGCAGCGCCAGGTAGTCGAAGGTGTCCACGATGTCGGCCCCGGCCACCCGCCGCCCGTAGGCCGCGAAGCACTCCTCGGCGCAGCGCATGTACGCCAGCAGCGACAGGTCCGGATCGACGGCGTCGGTGTCGTGGCGCGGCCGGGCCGTGTCCATCACCTCGAAGGTGTGGTAGCCGCTGGCGCCGGGGTCGAGCCGCAGCACCCGCGCGTCCTCGCCGACCAGCATCGCCACCGCGCCGGCGCCCTCGGAGGGCTCCCAGTAGGTGGACTTGGCGGTGCCGCTGGCCGCGTCCGTGGCGATGGCCAGCGCCTTCACGCCGGGGATCGGGCTCGCGCCGACGACGGCGGCGGCGCACTGCAACGCGGCCGTCCCGCCGTAGCAGGCGTGCTTGACCTCGAACGAGCGGCACGCCGGGTTCAGCCCGAGATGGTGGTGGATGTAGGTGCTGATCGGCTTGCCGAAGTCGAGCCCCGACTCGGTGCCGACGACCAGCAGCTCGATCCGGTCCTTCTCCTCCGGGGCGAGCGCGTCCAGCAGCGGGCGGGCGGCGTTGACCGCGTTGGTGACCGGGTCCTCGCAGGGCAGGTTGACCGAGCGCTGCTCCATCATCAGGTTGCCGAAGCGGTTCACGTCCAGGCCGCGCGCGTCGAACAGCGCGCGGACGTCCGTGTACGCCCTGCCGACGTACGCGTTGATCGCCTCGATCCCGAGAGCCATGGCCTAGGGCACCATCAGGACGTCGTGGATGCTGGTCGGCACGAACAGCCGGTCCCACTGCCCGCCGCCGTGCCGTTCCGGGACCCGTTCCACGTCGTAGACCTCCTTGCGCATGCCCTCGCCGCGGTCCACCTCCCGCACGGCCTGGTAGTCGTCCAGCTCGCGCAGGTGGATGAGGGCGTGCAGGCGGTCCTGCCGGCCCCACGTCTGCTCGTAGATGAAGGCGGTGGCGCGGCCTTCCAGGTTGGCGTTGAGGTAACGCGACCAGTCGTAGAGGAACTGCCGTCCCTCCTCGCGCAGCTCGTAGCGCGCGTCGGCGGTGCGCAGCACGATCGCCCCGGCGGTCGCCGAGTTGAGCTGCTCCCGCTGCGTGGTCTGGTGCGTCGCGGGCGGCACGAACGTGCCGGGCACGTCGTGCACGTCGTCGGTGAACCCGTGCTGCGGGCACATGACGGTCTCCTGGAGACTGCCGTGCACGAACATCTTCTCCCAGTTGCCGCCGCCCTTCTTGGGCAGCCGGTCCTTGAGCGAGATCTGCTGGAACGCCTCGTCGTGGTCCACCATCTCGATGAGCTTGCTGTACTTCTCGGGGGACTTCATGTGCACGAACCAGTGCAGCCGCTCGCGTACGCCGAAGACCTCCTCGTAGCAGAAGGTCGTGGCGACGCCGGCCTGGGCGCGGTTCATGTAGTCGAGCAGGTCCACGCTGAAGTCGCGGCCCTCGCGGGCCATGCCGTACTCCAGCATCCCCACGCGGTGGATGATCAGGCCCGCGTTGCCCGAGTGCAGCAACTGGTCGGGGGGCAGGGTGGTCTGATACTGCGCCGGCTTCGTCATGCCCCGAATGTCGCCCACGGGGGCGGGAAGCTCCGCTCAATATTGAGCAGGCCCCTGGGGCGCCCGTCGCGGGCGGGCTCAATATTGAGCAGCAGGACGGCGGCCCGATCGGCCTAGCCTCTCGTGTGCCTGACATGCCTCTGGGAGCCCACGAACTGCTGGTCTTCATGCTGCAGCTGGGCCTGCTCCTCGGGCTGGCCGTCCTGCTGGGCCGGCTGGCCGTGCGCCTGCGCATGCCCGCCATCGTCGGCGAGCTGACCGTGGGCGTGCTGCTCGGCCCGTCGCTGCTGAACCATCTGGCCCCCGCCCTGAAGTTCACCCAGCTCCACCTGCTGGACGCGGTCGGCCAGGTCGGCGTCCTGCTGCTGGTCGCCATCACCGGCGTCCAGCTCGACTTCGGCCTGGTCCGGCGGCGCGGCGCGACGGCCGTCAAGGTGAGCGTCGCCGGTCTGGTCGTGCCGCTGGGGCTCGGCGTGGCCGCCGGTTTCCTGCTGCCCGCCTCCCTGCTCGTCGAGGGCACCAGCGTGACCGTCTTCGCGCTGTTCCTGGGCGTGGCCACGTGCGTCAGCGCCATCCCCGTGATCGCCAAGACGCTGACGGACATGAAGCTGCTGCACCGCGACGTCGGCCAGCTCTGCCTGACCGCGGGGATGGTGGACGACGCCTTCGGCTGGTTCATGCTCTCGGTCGTCTCGGCCATGGCGACCACCGGCGTGCGCGCCGGGCAGATCGTGTTGTCGCTGGCCTACCTGGCCGCGCTGGTGCCGTTCGCGCTGTGGGTGGGCCGGCCGCTGGTCCGCTGGACGATGCGGGCGGCCACCCGCTCGGACGAGCCGGGCCCGGCCGTGGCCGCCGCCGTGGTGCTGGTGCTGCTGGCCGCCGCCGGCACGCACGCGCTCGGCCTGGAGGCCATTTTGGGGGCGTTCGTCTGTGGCGCGCTGATCGGGCGGTCCGGCCACGCCGACGCCGCGTGGCTGGCCCCGCTGCGCACGATCGTCCTGAGCGTGCTCGCGCCCCTGTTCTTCGCGACGGCCGGCCTGCGCATGGACCTCACGCTGCTGGCCAGGCCGGACGTGCTGGCGGCGGCGGGGGTCGTGCTGGGGGTGGCGATCGTCGGCAAGTTCCTGGGCGCGTACCTGGGGGCGCTGCTGAGCCGGTTGAGCGCGTGGGAGGCGTTCGCGCTGGGGGCGGGCATGAACGCGCGCGGCGTCATCGAGGTGATCGTGGCGATGGTCGGGCTGCGCATCGGCATCATCGACACGGCGATGTACACGATCGTGATCGTCGTCGCGATCGTCACCTCGCTCATGGCGCCGCCGATCCTGCGCGTCGCGATGAGACGCGTCGAGCTCACCGCCGAGGAACGCCTGCGCCGGGCCGAGCACGAGCAGCTGGTCGAGCCCGGCCGCCGCGGCTGACCTATCGGGGGACGACGATCGCCGTGGCCAGCAGCCCGGGGGCGGCCGTCCAGCGGCCCGCGAACTCCGCCAGCGGCGCGTCCGGCGGCAGCAGCCTGGCGCGGAAGCGGCCGTCGAGGGAGAAGGCGAGCGAGCCGTCGTGGAACCCCAGCCACTCGCCGGTCAGCGGGAACCACGCCTTGTAGACCGACTCCTTGGCGCTGAACAGCAGCCGGTCCCAGCAGGTGCCGGGCCGCAGGTCGCGCAGTTCGCGGACCATCGCGGCCTCCTCGGGCCTGGCCACCATGCGGAAGACGCCTTCGGGGAGCGGTTCGTGCGGTTCGGCGTCGATGCCGATGCTGCGCACGTCGCCGGCGTCGGCCACGGCCGCCGCGCGGAACCCGGCGCAGTGCGTCATGCTGCCCACCGCGCCCGCCGGCCAGCGCGGCGCGCCGCGCCGGCCGGGGACGATGGGCGCGGGCGGGATGCCGAGGGCCGCCAACGCCTCGCGGGCGCAGTGGCGGACGGTGGCGAACTCGCGCCGGCGTTTGGCGACCGCCTTCCTGACGGCGTGCCGCTCCTCGGGGAAGAGCCGCACGCCGGGCGGGTCGCCGTAGGCGGTGGAGACGGCGACGTTGTCCGGGACGAGCGTCTCGATCATCGAGTGTCCCTCCTCCTGGGCCGGCGGGTGCCCCTCCGTCTACCCACAGGCCGCCGTCGTCACCGCTCTCCGGCGAGCGGTTCGAGGACGAAGACCGGGATCAGGCGCTCGGTCCTGGTCTGGTAGTCGGCGTAGTCGGGGTAGGCCGCCACCGCCCGCCGCCACCAGGCGTCCTTCTCCTCCCCCGACACCTCGCGCGCCCGGTAGACGCCGGTCGCCGTGCCGTCCTGGAGCTCGACGACGGGCTCGGCGAGCACGCTGGCGTACCACTGGGGGTTGACCGGGGCGCCGCCCAGGGACGCGACGGCCGCGTAGCGCCCCTCGTGCTCGACCCGCATGACCGGCGTCCTGCGCAGTTTGCCGGTCTTCGCGCCCCGGTAGGTCATCAGCACGACGGGCCGGTCCTTGATCGTGACGCCGTCGGTCGTGCCGGTGCGCATGATCTGCTCGACGTGCTCGCGGACCCAGTCCGACGTGCTGGGCTCGTACTCGCCGGTCGGCCCCTGTACGGCCCGCCGCGCCGCCTCCGCCGGGCCGTGCCGCCGGCCGGGGCGCTTGTCCACGTTGTCGGTGAGGGTGTTGATCAGGGCGGGCAGCCCGGCCACCGTCTCGGGCGGCAGCCCGGCCACGGTCTCCTCGGCCAGGTCGACCCAGAGCCGCTTGACCTGCTCGGCCAGCGCCCGGCCGCGGTCGGTGAGCTCGACCACGCTGGCCCGCTTGTCGGACGGCGCAGGCGTGCGGCGGATGTGACCGGAGGCCTCCAGCTTGCGGCTCATGAGCGTCACGCTGGGCGGCTCGCACCCCAGCGCCTCGCTGAGCTGCGCCTGGATCCTCGGCCCGGTGCGGGCGAGTTCGAGCAGGAGCGCCTCCTGCCCGGGATGCAGGCCGAGCGGGGCCAGCAGGGCGGCGGCCCTGGCCCGGTGGCGCAGGCTCAGCAGGCGGATCGCCTGGTTGACGGCGTCGGCTTGCGCGAAGTCCATGATCGCTCCTTGACGGAAATTAGTTATCTGCATAATAGTTATCCGCGTAACCAAATCCTACACGGCCGGGGCACGGCCTGCGGGAGCCGGGACCGTCCCCGGCGCGGCGCACGCACGCCGCGCGTCCACGGCGGCGAAGCAGACAAGAACGGAAGAACCCATGACGAGCATCGGCGCCGCCGCCCGGCGGGCCACCCCACGAACCGTCCCGTCCTGGCTGATCCTGGCGCTGGCCTGCGCCGGCCAGTTCATGGTCATCCTGGACGCCTCCATCGTGAACGTCGCCCTCCCCGCGATCCGCGCGGAGCTCGGCTTCACCCCCACCGGGCTCGCCTGGGTGGTGAACGGCTACCTGCTGGCCTTCGCCGGCTTCATGCTGCTGGGCGGCCGGGCCGCCGACCTGTTCGGCCCGCGCCGGACGCTGGTCGCCGGGCTGCTGCTGTTCTCCGCCGCCAGCCTGGCCGCCGGCCTGGCCACCGCGGCGGAGGTCCTGGTCACGGCCCGCGTGGCACAGGGCGCCGGAGCCGCCATGATGGCCCCCGCCACGCTGGCCGTGATCAACACGTACTTCACCGAGCCGGGCGCGCGTGCCAGGGCGTTCGGCGCCTGGTCGTCCGCGGGCGGCATCGGCGGGATGATCGGCGCGGTGGCCGGCGGCGCCATCACCACCGGCCTGTCGTGGCGCTGGGTCTTCCTCATCAACGTGCCGGTCGGCGCGCTGCTGATCGCCGTGGCCCTCGCGGCGCTGGTCACCGTGCGCGGCGCGCGGCGCGAGCCGCTCGACCTGGCCGGCGCGGTCACCGGTACCGCCGGCCTGGCGGCGCTGGTCTACGGGGTCATGCAGAGCGCCGAGCACGCCTGGTCGTCCGGACGGGTGCTCGTGCCCGTGCTCGCCGGCCTGCTGCTGCTCGCCGTCTTCGTCGTGGTCGAGGCGCGCTTCGCCGGGCGCCCCATGCTGCCCCTGCGGCTGCTCCGGATCCGGGGCGTGGCCGTCGGGAACGGCATGCTGCTGCTGTTCGGCGGGATCACCATCGCGATGTGGTACTTCACGTCGCTGTTCCTGCAGAACGTCCTGGGCTTCAGCGCGCTGCTCGCGGGGCTCGGGCAGACGCCCGCGGCGGTGACGTTCATGCTGGTCGCCCGGGCGTCCGCGGCCCTGCTGCCGCGGGCCGGGGCGCGGGCGCTGACGCTCGGCGGCGGCGCGCTCTTCGTGGCCGGGTTCGGCTGGCTGTCCCTGGCGCAGGCCGGCAGCGGCTACCTCACCGGCGTCCTCGGGCCCACACTCCTCGTCGCGGCCGGCATCGGGCTGACCTTCCCCACCCTCATGGCCGCGGCGACCGCCGAGGCGCCCGAAGGCGCGGCGGGCGTCGTCGGGGGCCTGGCCAACACCACCAGCCAGGTGGGCTCGTCGATCGGCCTGGCGGTCCTCGCGACGGCCGCGGGCACGGCGGGCTCCCCCGAAGCCCTCGCCGACGGCTACGGCCTGGTCTTCCTCATCGCGGCCGGGCTCGGCCTGGCCCTCGCGGCGGGCGGCTTCCTGCTGCCGCGCCGCGCCTGACCCACCCCACCCCTTCCACCAAGGAGATCTCCATGTCCCTCGCCTTCGATCCGATCGCCGTGGGCGGCACGAAGCTGGCCAACCGGGTCGTCATGGCCCCGATGACCCGCAGCCGCGCCCGCGACGGGCTGGTGACGAGCCTGACGGCGCAGTACTACGCCCAGCGCGCCTCCGCCGGGCTGATCGTCACGGAGGGCGTCCAGCCGTCGGTGATCGGCCAGGGCTATCCCTTCACGCCCGGCCTGCACAGCGCCGCGCAGGTCGCCGCCTGGCGCGAGGTCACCGGCGCGG
This sequence comes from Nonomuraea sp. NPDC049758, assembly GCF_040674635.1. Taxonomy (NCBI): domain Bacteria; kingdom Bacillati; phylum Actinomycetota; class Actinomycetes; order Streptosporangiales; family Streptosporangiaceae; genus Nonomuraea; species Nonomuraea sp. NPDC049758. The sequence goes on along the minus strand of NZ_JBFAMZ010000011.1, from coordinate 219,237 downwards.
TGCACGCGGCGGGCGGCAAGATCTTCGCCCAGCTCCTGCACACCGGCCGGATCGGCCATCCGGTGCTGCTGCCCGAGGGAGAGGTCCCCGTCGCGCCGTCGCCGGTGGCCGCGCGCGGGCAGCTCTTCACCCCCGACGGCGTCAAGGAGTTCGTCACCCCGCGCGAGCTGACGGAGCCCGAGATCGAGCGGACCGTCGCCGACTTCGCGAACGCCGCCCGCAACGCCGTCGAGGCCGGTTTCGATGGCGTGGAGCTGCACGGCGCCAACGGCTACCTGATCCACCAGTTCCTCGCCCCCGGCACCAACCGGCGCACCGACGGCTGGGGCGGCTCGGCGGCCGGGCACGCCCGGTTCGCCGTGGCGGTCGTCTCCGCCGTGGCCGGCGCGATCGGCGGCGACCGCACCGCGTTGCGGATCTCCCCCGGGATGCCGAACAACGACATGCACGAGCCCGACCCGCGGCCGGTCTACGAGGAGCTGCTGGGCCGGACGGCGGAGCTGGGGCTGGCGTACCTGCACGTCATGGAGGCCGCCGACCGGGAGCTGACGCGTGCCCTGCGGCGGCTCTTCCCCGGCCCGCTCGTCCTGAACCCGCACACCGGCGACCGCCCGACCGGCCCCGAGGACCTCGCGCTGATCGAGGACGGCACCGCGGACCTGATCGCCTTCGGCCGGCTCTTCCTCGCCAACCCCGACCTGCCCCGCCGTCTGGCGACCGGCGCGCCGCTCAACGCCCCGGACCCGGCCACCTTCTACGGCGGCGACGCCGGAGGCTACACCGACTACCCGGCCCTGTCCTGACCGGCCGGTCGCGGGGCGCGGACCCGATCAGGTGACGCCACCCTTTTTGATCTTCAAGGATGCGGCCGGCCGGAATTTCGGTCGGCCGATAAAGCGGCCTCCTTGCGGAGAAGGCGGTCGGAGGCGGTGTCAAGGAAGGTCCGCGCCCCACGCCCCGGCGGCGATTGACCCGGACCCGCGCGAACAGGACGCCACCAGCCTCGATGCGCGCCTCCACCCGCGGGAGTCACCGAAACGTGATCGGCGCTCTTTTCCCATGCATTCTTCGTCCCGCGGGTGATTCAGTGGAAAACAATTCCTCGGCGAATTCAGGGCGGGCGGTTCGCCGGAAATTCACCGCCACCCGATCGCTATTCAAATGAATCGGGAAAAGCGCATTGTCCGATCGATTATGTCTCGGAATTCAGCGGATGGGGGGCGGAACCGTCATGGAACGATCCATATGCGAGAGGCCGCCGGAGATGCCAGCATCGTCGGATGACCCGAGAGGTGGAATCCATGAGCGAGCCCGCGATCCGTCCCAACGAGACGACGGTTCCGGTGCTGCCCTGCCCTTCCCCCGAGCAGACCCTGGAGTTCTTCGAGGCGCTCGGGTTCACCGTCACCCACCGGCAGACCCGGCCCTACGTCTATCTGGCGATGCGCTGGAGCGGGTTCGACCTGCATTTCGGCCCCGCGCCGAAGGACTTCGACCCCGCCCGGGACGCGACCGGGGCGTGCCTGGTCCTGGTCGACGCGGTGGCGCCGTACCACGCCGCGCTCGTCGCGGCCATGCGCCGGGCCTACGGCAAGGTGCTGAGCACGGGCCTGCCGCGGATCACCCGCTACCGGCCCGGCGCGTCCAGGTTCACGCTGATGGACCCGTCCGGGAACTCGATCATGTTCATCCAGCGGGACGAGCCGGCCGAGCTGGAGTACGGCGGCTCCACGAAGCTGACGGGCCTGGCCAAGGCGCTGGACAACGCCCGGATCCTGCGCGAGTTCAAGAACGACGACCTGCAGGCCTACCGGGCGCTCAAGTCGGCCGTGCGCCGGCACGGCCCGCAGGCACCGGCGGCCGAGCGGGCCATCGCCCTGTGCCACCTCGCCGACCTCGCCACGGCGCTCGGCGAGCCCGCCGAGCCGTGGCTGGCCGACCTGCGCGGCACCGAGCTCACCCCCGACGACAGGCGGCGCGTCGAGTCCGAGCTCGGCCACCTCGCCGACCTGCGCGAATGGCTCGGGCCGAACTGACGGCGGGCACGCGGGCGGCGAACGGCCGGGCCGAGGAGGGCGTCAGGAGGCGGGGGTGTTGTGCATGATCTTGACCATCCGCACCTTGCCGTTGGGCTCCGGGGTGATGCTGTCCACCGTGCGCGCGGTCACCTCGAAGTCCGTGGCGACGGCGGCCACGGCGTCGCGGACCCGCCCGGCCAGGTCGGCGGGGGCCGACGGCGAGGGCACCAGCAGGATCTCCACCGCGCCCGGCCGGTACTGGAGCACCTGCACGCCGCGCACGCCCGCCGTCGGCATCACGGCCGGGTTGGTGAGGAAGTTGGCGTGCACCGTACGCCCGTCGGCGGCCACGACGCGGTCCTCGGTCCGTCCCTGGATCCGGCGGATGATCGGGGTGTGGAAGGCCCGGCACGGGCAGTCGTCCGGCTCGATGAGCACGCGGTCGCCGAGCCGGTAGCGGATCAGCGGCATCGCCTCGGCGTGCAGCCGGGTCACCAGGACCTCGCCCTCGCCGTCGGCCAGCGACACGCCGCCGTCGTCGTGCAGCACCTCCACCACCACGTCGGCCGAGCGCAGGTGCATCGCGCCCTCGGGGCAGGTGCGGCCGATCGTGTACGCCTCCACCGAGGCGTACACCTCGTGGCCGCGCGCCCCGAAGTAGTTCAGCACGTGCTCGCGGGCCTCGGGGGTGAGCGTCTCACCGGCGAAGATGACGGTGTGCACGCCACGGTAGGCGATCTTCCTGCGGCGCAGCTCGTCCACGAGGGTGACGATGCAGCCGGGGAAGCCCCACAGGAACGTCGGCCGTCCGCGCAGGAACGCCTCGACCTGCTCGTCCAGGCTCCGGCTGGTGTTGACGTGGACCGTGCGGGCCAGGCCGAGCCGCTGCAGCCGGTGCGGCCGGAACTCGCCCACCCGGAAGTAGCCGATCCGGTCCCAGGGGCGCAGGCCCGAGGCCAGCAGGTCCTGGAGGTAGGTGGCGCGCAGGTAGCCGAGGTCGCCCTCGGAGTAGAAGGGACGGATGGGCACGCCGGAGGAGCCGCTGGTGGGCGCCTCGCGGGTGTTGTCGGGGGTGAACCCGGTGGCCATCAGCTCGGCGGGCGGCAGGTCCCGCAGCGTCGTCCGGTTCAGCATCGGCAGGGCGGCCAGGTCGGCGGCGGTGGACAGCGCCGCCACGGCGTCGGCCGGGAACACGCGGCGGTAGTACGGCACGTTGGCGTGCGCGTGGCGGACGAGCCCCGTCAGCAGCCGGTCCTGCACGACCTGGAGCCGGGCCGGGTCCATCCGGTCCCGCGAGCGCGCCAGGTAGAGGTTCCGCACCACCGGCACCACCGGGATCGTGCTGGGCAAGCCCTTCATGAGGTCTCCTTCTTCAGCGTGGCCAGCATGACGCCGCCCTTGACCACCTCGCCCGCGCAGTACGCCAGCAGCGCGCCGAACGCCGCCGCGGCGGGCACCAGGAACCAACCGGCGGCGGCGACCACCGCGAACTGCAGGCACGCGGCCACCGCGGCCAGCCGCCGTCCCCGGTCGTCGGTGTTCTCCACCAGCAGGAACGCGGGCAGCACGGCCACCGTCAGGGCCGCCTCGGCCAGCAGCGCCGCGCCGGTCGCCACCATGCCCCGCTGGCCGCCCGCCAGCACCACCCCGAGCACGACCACCGCCAGGGCGCCGGCCGGCACGGCGGGCGCGAGGATGCGCCGCGCCATCCGGCGGGCGCCGGCCTCGCCCGTGCCCTCGATCCAGACCGCCACCCGCGGCTGGAGGATGCGCAGCAGGTACGACACGCCCATCACGACCACCGACAGCGCCACCGACCACACGTAGAAGACGCTGGTCTGCTGCGCGTCGTCCAGGTGCGCGAAGTACGCGAACGTCACCGAGGTGGCCGCGACCGCGGTCACCTCGCCGACGCTGAGCAGCGCCGCCGCGCGTACGGCCGGCCGGTAGGCGCCCTTGTCCGCCTTGCCGGCGCGCCCGCGGATCAGCCCGGCCGCCAGCACGGCGTTCAGCACGACCAGCACGCCGACGTGCAGGGCCAGCAGCGCGTTGGCCCGCATCCCGGTCATGGCCACCAGCCCCACGCCGGACGCCTGCGCGACGGCGAGCGTCAGGTAGGCGAACACGTCGGCCCGCGCCCGCCCGCGCAGCCGGTTCAGCGCCGCCATGACCGCGCAGCAGCCCAGCCCGCAGGCGTAGGCGGCGGCGGCCGCGTACCGGGCGGGCGCGCCGCCGGGGTCGGCCGCCGCCAGGGCCAGCCAGACGGGCACGGCCAGCGTGAACGGCGTGGCCGCCAGCAGCATGAACAGCGGCCGCAGCGTCTGCCCGCCGCGCCGCGGCACCAGCGCGAGCGCCGCCTTCTCGATGCCGCTGGACGTCAGGGCCAGCAGCCAGCCGGACACGCCGTTGGCGGTGGCGTACAGGGCGAACTCGTCGGCGCCCCAGAGGCCGAGCAGCACCAGGTTGGCGGTCCACAGGGCGGCGCGGAACGCGCCGCGCCCGGCGAACAGGGCCGCCGTCACCGCCACGAGGCGTGGCGGCGGCCTGCGGCGCAGGCTCACGGTCACGGGCCGGCCTGTGCCGACTCGACGAACCTGCCCTTGCCGCCGGGGGTGAGCGTGACCCGTTCGGCCTGCTCGAAGCGCACCTCGACCGGGCCGCCCACCTGCTTGGCCAGCCCGTTGCGGTAGGCCGCGGCCACCTCGTCGAAGTCCCGGCCCGCCTCGGGGACCAGGTGGACGGTGACGTTGCCGTCGGCGTCCTGGCGGACCATGCTCTCGGCCACGCCCGGCGTCCACATGGCCAGCGACAGGAACGTGGCCGTGTAGACGCGGTGGCCGCCGGGGAAGGTGATGTAGTCGTCGGACCGGCCGCCGGTCACCCGCATGCGCATGAACCGGTTGCCACAGCCGCACTCCCCCGGCACGATCATGCCGCGGTCGCCCAGGCGGTAGCGGACCAGCGGCATCGCCCGTTCCCTGAAGTGGGTCACCACGACCGCGCCGTCCTGGCCGTCGGGCACCGGCATGCCGTCGTCGTCCACGATCTCCAGGCGGACGCGGTCCTCGTCCACATGCATCGCGCCCCGGTCGCACTGGGTGGAGACGGTCAGCACCTCGTAGGCCGAGTACTCGTCGTACACCGGCACGCCGAAGCCGTTCTGGAGCAGCTCGCGCACCTCGTCGGTGAGCAGTTCCGAGTCGGTCATGACCATGCGCAGCGTGCGCCGCAGCCGGGCCACGTCGTTGGGTGAGGCGGCGCGCAGCAGCCCGCGCAGCACCACCGGGTAGCCCATGATCAGGTGCGGGCGCACCTTCAGCACGTCGGCCAGGATCTTCGCGTCGCCCTGCCCGGCGCCGATGACCGTGCGCGGGAACAGGCCGAGCCGCTGGAACCAGCGCAGCGGGCGGGGGAACGGCTTGATGTGCGCGATCCGCCACCACGGCCGGTAGCCCGACAGCAGGAAGCGGCGGAAGATGGTCGCGCCGTGGTAGCCGTAGGCGGCCACGTCGTGCCGCACCTCCAGGACGCGGCCCGTGGTCCCACTCGTACGGTCCAGCCGGTAGTCCTTGGCGCCCAGGCCGGGCGTGTGGAAGCGGGACAGGTCGCCGTCCAGCACGGTGGCCTTGTCCAGGATCGGCAGCTTCGCCAGGTCGGCCAGGCTGTGCAGGGGCACGTCGTAGCGCGGGTCGGCGTAGTGCGGCACGTGCGCGCGGGCGAAGGCCAGCAGGTCGCGCAGGCCGTCGAGGGTGAGCCGGTCGGTCTCGGCGCGCGGGCGGCGGATGGCGCGGAAGGCGTCCACGACGTGCCGCACCTCCCGCACGGCGACGCCCAGTCCATGGCTCACAGGCCGTCCCCGATCTCGAAGCGGAGCAGCCCGGTGGCCTCGGCCAGCACGCCGGCCAGCGCGTCCCGGCCGGAGGCGGCGGCGGTCAGGTAGCCGAGCTTGGCGCCCGCCCGCGTGTAGCGCTCCACGTGGTCGCCGGGGGCGGCGGCCAGCACCAGGTCGACGACGCCGGGCAGCGCCCTGACCTGCTCCTCGCCGTCCACCCGGACCAGTTTCCCGTCGCGTTCCGCGTTGAGCACGCGGACCGCGCCGTACCGGGTCGCCGCCGGGGTCAGGGAGGGCGTCTCGCCCATGGCCGACAGCACGTACTGCTCGACCACGTCCACGCCGTGGACCAGGCCCAGCAGCTCGGCCAGGCCGTTGCCGCCCAGGCGGGCGCCCATCTCGACGAGCACGACCTCGCCCGTCCCGGTGACCAGCACGTCGGCGCTGAGCGGCCCTTCGCGCAGCCCGGTCTCGGCGCAGACCGCGTCGAGCATCGGGCGCACGGCGTCGGTGACGTGGTCCGGCCCCGGCATGGTGTGCTGGACGGTGATGAACAGCGGCGGCGGGGTCAGCTCCCGTTCGGCCAGGCCGATCAGCGCCACCCTGCCGCCGATCACGAACGCCTCGGCCGTGTAGTGGGCGCCCTCCAGGAACTCCTCGGCCACGACGCGGCCGGACAGCGACCACTCCCTGGCCAGCCCCACGGCCTCGGGCAGCTCGTCCGGCGCGCGGCACAGCGACACGCCGCGGCTGCCGGAGGAGTCCACCGGCTTGACCATGAGCGGGAATCCCAGCTCAGGGGCGTCGCGCAGCACCTCCTCCGCGGTGCCGCTCACGTGGCGGGGGCCGGGCAGGCCGAGCCGGGCGCACATCGCACGGAACCAGCCCTTGTCCACCGAGCCGCGCACCGCGCCCTCCGACAGCCCGCACGGCAGGCCGAGCCGGGCGGCCAGGGCGAGCTGCGAGGGCAGGTTGACGTCGCTGGCCGGGGAGACCACGCCGGCCAGGTCGTCGCGCTCGGCCAGGGCCCGGGCGACCCGCGGCACGTCGCGGGTGCTGAGGTCGAGGAACTCGTCGGCGTGCGCGACGCCGGGGGCGTCGGCCCGCATGTCCACGCAGATCGTGCGCACGCCGAGGCGGGCCGCGGCGCGGATGGTGCTGATGGCGCCGTCCGCGCCGCCGAGGACCGCGATGGTGCGGCCGGCGCCGGTCACGTGAGCCTCCCGGCGAGCAGGTCAGCGGAATCGACCGGCACGTTGGCCTCCCGTACGAGGAACAGCGGCGGACGGGCCTGACCGCGAGAGATGTGCAGAAGCGTGCGGGCCATCATGCTCAGCCCGAACAGGGCGGCGGCCAGCGCCAGCCCGAACAGCAGCGCGCTGCCGGTGATCCCGGCCAGCAGCGCCACGGGCAGGCCGATCAGGCCCGCCCACACCGCGGCCGAGATGGGCCGCGACGAGAAGCCGAAGAACAGGTCCAGCGAGTGCCTGGCCAGCCCGCGCACGGTCACCTTGGACGAGCCGTGCACCCGCGGCCGGTGCGCGGTCGGCACGGTCGTCCAGGCGCGCGTCAGGCGCGGCAGCGTGGCCAGGAAGTACGGCGTGCCGAGCCGCAGGTCCACGATCCGGCGCGCGATCTCCGTGCGGACCAGGCGGAACGTCGTGGCGCGCGGCGGGATCTCGATGCCCAGCAGCCGCCGCGCCAGCCAGTCGTGCACGATCGACGCGGTCCGCCGCGGCCAGGGGTCCTTGCGGTCCACCCGGATGCCGAACACCGCGTCGTACCCGTCGGCCGCCCGCTCGATCAGCCGCTTGGCCTCGGTGGGCGGGAACTGCAGGTCGGCGTCCAGGTGCAGCACCCAGGGGTTCCGGGCGTACCGATATCCGGCCGAGAAGGCGGCCTCGACGCCGAAATTCTTGGACAACGATATGAACGACACACGATTGTCACTCTCGGCGATCAAGCGAATGCGCGCGAGCGTGTCGTCCGTACTGCCGTCGTCGACGAAGAGAATTTCGAGTTCGCCCTGGTCACCCAGCGCGTCGGCGATTTCCCGATACGTGTCAGGGATGTTGTCGGCCTCGTTCAGGCACGGAACGACCACGGTGAGTGCCAGGCCGTCCGGCGGAACCGGAAGCGGATGCTCATTCATGGAACGGTCTTCACCACGTGTATCAACCCCGGTTCACCCTGTGACAGGGCCCGGGCATTCCCACCCGGCTACGACCCCGGTTGCGGAATATATCCATACGCGTCAGACAAAAGCTAGGTATTGATTTCTTTCCGGACGGTTTGTTAGGAAGATCTCCGACGCGGGGCCGCTGGGTCATGCGCATTGTCAGGGGGCATTCATGTATGTGCTCGGCATCAGCCAGGTCCACGACTCGGCGGCGGCCCTGGTGGCCGACGGGAAGATCGTGGCCTTCGCCGAGGAGGAGCGGTTCACCAGGGTCAAGCACGACGGCCGGTTTCCCGCGCAGGCCGTGCGCTACTGCCTGGAGGAGGCCGGCATCACGCTGGCCGACGTCGACCACGTCGCCTACTACTGGCAGGCGCCCCGTGAGACGTTGCACGCGCTCGGCCACTTCGCCCGGCACCTGCCCCACACGCTGGCCGTCTTCCGCAACGACGCCGGCGACTACGGCGACAAGGCCAGCGGCCTGCTGGAGACGCTGTCCGACCAGAAGGGCCAGGCCCACCCGGACGACTACAACGTGGGCGGCGCGCTGCTGCTGCACCTGCGGCGCGGGTTCACCCTGGAGAAGATCCTGCGCGAGTCGCAGAACTTCCGGGGCCGGACGAAGTTCAAGGTCCACCTGATGGACCACCACCGCGCCCACGCCGCCAGCGCGTTCTTCATCTCGCCGTACCAGGAGTCGGCGATCATCACCTGGGACGGCATCGGCAGCGACGGCACCTCCACCTACCTCGGGCTGGGCAAGGGCGGCCGGATCCACGACATCCGCCGGGTCAAGTTCCCGCACTCGCTGGGCGCCATGTACGCCGGCGTCACCGGTTATCTCGGCTTCAACCCGACCCGGGACGAGGGCAAGGTCATGGGCCTGGCCGCGTACGGCACCGACCGCTACGTGGATGACTTCGCCGACCTGGTCCGCCTGGGCCCCGACGGCCACTTCGAGCTGGACCTGAGCTGGTTCCGGCACCACGCCACCGGCAAGCACCAGATGTCGGCCAAGTTCCTGGAGCGCTTCGGCCCGGCCAGGCCGCGCGAGCGCGCCATCCCCAACCAGCACTACGCCGACGTCGCGTACGCGCTGCAGGCCACGCTGGAGCGCACCGGCCTGCACGTGGCGCGCTGGCTGCAGGCCAAGACCGGGCAGACCCGCCTGGTCACCGCCGGCGGCGTCGCGCTGAACAGCGTCATGAACGGCCGCATCCTGCTGGAGACGCCGTTCGAGGACTTCTTCGCCCAGCCCGCCGCCGCCGACGACGGCTCGGCGCTGGGTGCGGCGCTGCTGCTGGGCGTGGAGAAGTACGGCATGCGCCGCCCGCGCGACGAGGAGTACATCTTCCTCGGCCCGCAGTTCGGCGAGGAGGAGATGGAGCGGGCGCTCCAGGACGCCGGCCTCGACTACCGGCGCACCGACGACATCAACGACACGACGGCGCAGGCGCTGGCCGACGGCAAGATCGTCGGCTGGTTCCAGGGCCGCATGGAGTGCGGGCCGCGCGCGCTCGGCAACCGCTCGATCCTGGCCGACCCGCGCCGCGCCGACGCCAAGGACCGGCTGAACGAGAAGGTCAAGCACCGCGAGCCGTTCCGCCCCTTCGCGCCCTCCTGCCTGGCCGAGCACGCCGGCGAGTACTTCGCCAGCGGCTACCCCTCGCCCGTCATGCTGCTCGTGTTCGACGTGCTGGAGCACCAGCGGGACAAGGTGCCGGCGATCACGCACGAGGACGGCACCGCCCGCGTCCAGACGGTCTCGGCGGCCGACAACCCGCGCTACCACGCGATGATCTCCCGCTTCAAGGAGCTGACCGGCGTGCCCATGGTGGTCAACACCTCGTTCAACGACAACGAGGAGCCCATCGTGTGCACCCCCGAGGACGCCGTCCGCTGCTACCTCAAGACCGACATGGACGCCCTGGCCCTGGGACCGTTCTTCACCGAGAAGGACGTTCGTTGAGGCGTTGGCTGTGGCTGGCGCCCGCCGTTCTGGGCGCCGGGGCGGCCACCATGATCATGGTGATCCTGCCGCCCGACCGTACTCTGGACAATCCGCTCGAAGCGCTGTGGAAGGTCAGCCCGCTGGTGTTCGCGGTGCTGGCCGTGGCCGGGTTCCCCCGGCGTCCGGGGCTGGGCATGGCGCTGATGTGCGCGCTGGTGGTCGGCTACATGGGCGTGCTCGACACGGTCAACGTGCTGCACATCTTCTCCTACGCCGAGTCCGCCGACCAGAAGGCCGCCTTCCCCGAGCTCTACCAGTTCATGCTCTTCATGAACTCCTTCACCGTGCTGGCCGTGCTGTTCGCCTACCGGCTGGGCGGGGCGCGCTCCGACCGCGTGGTGAAGGTCGGGCTCGCCAGTGTCCTGGTGGTGATCTCCGGGCTGAACGACCTGTCGATGTGGCTGCTCGGCGACTGGCCGCAGGGCCGGCCCGGCACGCTGACGTGGGCCTCGCACATCGCGGTGTTCGTCGGCGGGCCGCCGAGCGTCGCCGTGGCAGTGATCTTCTTCCTCGTCCACCTCGTCCTGGCCGGGGTCGTGCTGGCGCTGCCCGTGCGGCGGTGGCTGGACCGGCTCGTCCCCGCAGCCGCATGAACGCCGACTTAGTCGTCGTCGGCTCCGGTCTGTTCGGGCTGACCGTGGCCGAGCGGTGCGCGTCCGAGCTGGGGATGCGCGTGCTGGTGCTGGAGCGCAGGGACCACGTCGGCGGCAACTCCTACAGCGAGCGCGAGCCGCAGACCGGCATCGAGGTCCACCGGTACGGGTCGCACCTGTTCCACACGTCCAACGCGCGCGTGTGGGAGTACGCCCAGAGGTTCACGTCGTTCACGCCGTACGAACACCGGGTCTACTCGGTGCACAAGGGGCAGGTCTACCCGATGCCCATCAACCTGGGCACGATCTGCGCCTTCTTCGGCCGCCACCTCAGCCCCGACGAGGCCCGCGACCTGGTCGCCCGGCAGGCCGCCGAGGTGACCAGCGCCGGCAACCTGGAGGAGAAGGCGATCTCGCTGATCGGCCGGCCGCTGTACGAGGCGTTCATCCGGGGCTACACCGCCAAGCAGTGGCAGACGGCCCCGGCCGAGCTGCCCGCCGAGATCATCGGCCGGCTGCCGGTGCGCTACACCTTCGACGGACGCTACTTCGACGACCTCTACCAGGGCCTGCCCACCGACGGGTACGCCGCCTGGCTGGAACGCATGGCCGACCATCCCAACATCGAGATCCGGCTCGGCGCCGACTTCTTCGACCTGCGGGAGAGCCTGGCCGGCGCGGTGCCCGTCGTCTACACCGGGCCGCTGGACCGCTACTTCGGCTACGCCGAGGGCGAACTGGGCTGGCGGACGCTCGACTTCGAGACGTCCGTGCTGCCGACCGGCGACTTCCAGGGCACGTCTGTGATCAACTATGCCGACGAGGACCTGCCGTGGACGCGCGTCCACGAGTTCCGCCACCTGCATCCCGAACGCACCTGGTACCCGTCCGACGCCACCGTGATCATGCGGGAGTACTCGCGCTTCGCCGGTCGGGCCGACGAGCCGTACTACCCGATCAACACGCCGCAGGACCGTGCCCGGCTGCGCCGGTACCGCGACCTGACCAAGGGCGAGCGGGACGTCTGGTTCGGCGGACGCCTGGGCACCTACCAGTACCTCGACATGCACATGGCCATCGCCGCCGCCCTCACCCTGTACGAAAACCGCCTCCGCCCCCGCTTCACCCCCCACCCCTCCGAATAGGACGGCCCCTCCCACACCTGGTCCTGGGGCCGTTGCCGCCGTGCCTCCTGGTAAAGCGGCCGGCTTTCGGGGCCGGGGCCGTCGTCGCGCGCGGCTGCCTTTTCGTCCCCACCGCCCCCTTTCGCCTCCCGCGGGACCGGGCCGCCCGTGGGGTGGGCGGCCCGGTCGCCGGTTGGTCAGGGGGTGGCCTGCCAGGAGGTGCGGACGAGGGCGCGTTCGGTGGCGGCCAGGTGGGTCGCCGCCGCGAGCCAGGCCCGCGCGTACCCGTCCGGGTCGGCCTCGGCCAGCCTGCCGAACACGTCACGTTCGCGCCGGTCGGCCTCGTCGGCGAGCGCGACTGCCAGGTCGGCGGCCGTGCGGAACCCGGCGCGGCGCAGGGACGCGGCCTGCCCGCGGGCGTCGCCGCCGCGCGCGGACTCGGCGACCGCCCTGCGTCCACCGGAGACGGCCAGCTCGACCAGTCGGCGCACCCGCCACAGTGGTGCGCCGTCCAGCGGGTCCACCTCGGCGTACGCGTCCGGGCCGGGCGAGGGGATGGCGTCGGCGGGCGGGGGGCAGGCGTCGGCGGATGGCAGGTGCGAGCCCTGGAGGCGGTCGTAGCCGAGGTCGGCCCGGCCCTGCCACTCGGGGGGCAGCCTGAGCGTCGCCTCCTCCCCCGCGACCGGCCCCACGGCGAGCGGGACGAGCGTCGCCGCCCGGCCGGGCTCGACCCTGGCCACCACGCGCACCCGCAGGCCGGGCCGTGAGGCGAGCCGCCGCAGGTTCTCGACGTACGCGAGATCGGGATGACGGTTCGCCGGAACCAGCCGGACCACCGGCCCCTCACCACCGACCACCACTCCCGCCGCTTCCTCCGCCTCTCCCACCTGCGCGGCTTCGGCGGCTCTCCCGGCCTCCACCGCTCCCCGAGATTCGGCCGTTTCCGCCGCTCCCCCGGCCTCCGCCGCTCCCCCGGCTTCGGCCGGTTGTGGCGGGGCGGTGGGTGGGAGGTGGCGGGCCAGGACGTGGTCGCCCGCCGCGCCGACGATCACCAGGTCGCAGCCGACCGGCTCCCGTACCTGCTCGGCCGACTCCTCCTCGCTCCACGCCCCCGCCGACAGCCGGGCCCCCACCGCTTCGGACAGCGGCCGGGTGAACAGCGCGCCGAGCGGCCCGTCCGTCCAGGCCAGGCCGGCGACCGGGGTGGCCCGTACGCCCTTGCCCGCGCCGAGGCGGCCGTCCGGGGAGACGGTGGCCCCGGCGATCAGCAGTCCGCCGCGGGCCAGTTGCGCGTGGCTCATCATGGCCGCCCCGATGGCGACGGTCGCGGTCGCCGCGCCACGGGCACGGGCGGGGCCGCCGGGCTTGACGTCGGCCACCGAGAACCAGCGTCCGTCGTCGGTGACGAGGTGGGTGACCACCCCGCCGTAGCCGGTGCTGCTGATCACGGGCTCGCGGAAGACGCCGTACACCTTCAGGCCGCCGTTCGGACGGTAGCCGCGCCGTACGGTGCCGACCAGCGCCGGGTCGGGATCGGACGCGGCCAGCCGGCCCACGGTGAGCAGCAGCTCCCGCAGGGCGGAGACCAGGTCGGCGAGGCGGTGGCTGTCGTACCGGGCACGGGCGGCGCGCAGCCCGCGCACCACCCGCAGCGTGGCGGCCTCGGCCCTGGGCAGCCCGGCCAGGCGGGCGGTGTGGGCGGCTCTGAGCAGCTCAGCCTGCGGCACCGCGCCCGCGCCCGGCACACCCGCCGACAGCACGGCGGCCGCCGCGCGCCACAACCCCGCGGCCGCCGCCACCTGCGCCGCCCCGGGCGCAGCCGGAACGACCACCTCCCCCGACCCAGACTCGGCACCCGCCTGCCCGGACCGTGAACCCGACCCGGAGTCGCCACTCGCCTGGCTGGCTTCTGGGCCGGGCCCCGGCTCGGCACCCGCCTGGTCGGTGTCCGGTCGCCGGGCGGATTCTGTGGCCGGCTGGGCGGGACGTCCGTCGGTGGAGGGCGTGTCCGGTTGTCCGGAAGGGGACGGGGATGTGTCCGTCTCCACGTCCAGGGAGAGGCTGTCGGCCGGGTCGGCCAGGGGGCAGGCGGTGAGAAGGGCGGCGCGGTGGAGGCAGCGGGGGGCGAGGAGGCAGGAGCAGCGGGCCTGCCCCTCCTCCGCGATCACCCCCGACGGCCCCGGCGACAGCGTGACCACCGCGTCCTCACCGCACGTGACCACCACGTCGGTGCCGTCGGCCACCCGGTCGAGGGCGGCGTACTGGTGGACGGCCGCGTCCAGCTTCTTGAGCAACCTGCTGGTCAGGCCGTCGACGGCGGCGGCCACCACGTGCGGCGCGGCGGGCGGGAGCGTTGCAGAGGTGTTCACCGGACTTCTCCCCGGAGGCGGTCCCCCACCCAGCGGGCGAGGGCGAGCGGGCTGAGCGCGGCGACCGGCATGCCGGCCGCGACGAGCTGCTGGGCGATGGGCAGCGAGTAACGAGGCACGCCCTGGTCGTCGAGCGCCGCGCAGCCCAGCAGGTGGACGCCGGACCCGGCCAGCGAGCGCACCTCCGCGAGCAGGCCGCCCACCGGGTAGCCCTCCTCGAAGTCGCTGACGACGACCACGAGCGTACGGCTCGGCACGGTGACCAGCGTCCGGGCGTGCGCGAGCCCGGCGGCGATGTGCGTGCCGCCGCCGACCCGCACTTCGAGCAGCAGGGACAGCGGGTCCTCCACCCGGTCGGTCAGGTCGATCACCTGGGTGGAGAACGTCAGGAAGTGCGTCGAGAGCGTCGGCACGCCCGCGAGGACGGCGGCCGTCAGCGCGGACCACACGACCGACGCCTCCATCGACCCCGACACGTCGACCACGAGGATCAGCCGCCAGTCGGCCTCCTTCCTGGCCCGCGTGCTGAACACCGGCCGTTCCGGCACCACCACGAGCCGTCCGTCGTCGAGGCGGCGGGTGTGGGCCAGGTTGGCGCGCAGCGTGCGCGGCAGGTCGAGCCGGCCGCCGGGCCTTCTGGTCGGACGCGGGTTGGCCAGGCCGGTCAGCGCGGGTCTCAACCGGGTCGCCAGCTCGCGGGTCAGCTCGGCGACCAGGCGGCGGACGAGCGGCCTGAGCTTGGCGACCTGCTGCTCGGGCAGCCCGCCGGCCAGCGACAGCACGGACGTCAGCAGCTCGACGGACGGCCGCACGGCGGCGGGGTCCAGCTCGGCGAGCACGTCGTGCCGTCCGGCGTCGGCGGCCCTGGCCAGGACTTCCTCGCGTACGTCGCCGCCGAACAGGGACTCCAGCTCGTCGGACCATTCGCGGGCCGTGGGGAACGGGTCGCCCTGGCCTCCGGTGTCGCCCTGCTGCCCGAAGTCGTCGGCGCCCTCGCCGCGGCCGGCGCCGTAGAGCTCGTCCAGGGCGCGGGCGTACGGGCGGGCGCCGGCGGGCAGCCGTTCGCGCTCCCGCCCGAGCAGCAACCGCCACCGGTCGGCGGGGCCGATCCGCATCCCGCCCTCCACCCGCCGCCCGGACACCGGCTCCCCGCCCTCCGGCCGGCGCGTGGATGCCAAAGGCACCGGCTCCCCGCCGTCCACCGGCGGGACCGGACCGTCATACGAGGCCGGGGCGTCGTGCGGGGTGAGGAGGCCGAGGGTGTGCAGGGCCGTCAGGCCGGCCAGGTCGGCGGCGGTCCAGGCGGCCAGCAGGTCGGGCGGCGCGTCCAGCGTCAGGTCCGGACGGTCCCCGAGCCGCTCGGACACCGCCGCCAGCAGCCGGCCGCGCGCCGCCGGGGCGAGCGTGTCGAACCCACCGCGCAGGGCGGGCAGCCGGTCGAGGAACTCCTTGTCCGCCAGCTCGTCCACCCGGTCCATCAGCGGGCCGAGCGCGGCGGGCGCCGCCTGGAGCAGCGGTCCGGCGGCCGTGAGCACGCCGGTCAGCAGCAGGCTCAGCCGGCGGCGGCCGTCCGGGGTGGTGGCGGTGTCGATCCAGCCGGCGGCCCGCGCGCCCAGGAGCTCGGGGCCGTCCAGGTCGAGCAGCACGCGGGCGGCCAGCGCGGCCCCCTGGACGAGCGGCGCCCCGGTGCTCGCGAGCGCGCCCAGCGCGTCGTCCAGCCGAAGACCCAGCCGGTCCTCCCCGGCCCGCGTGGCAAGCGCGACCAGCGCGACCGCGTCCTCGGGCCGGTCGCTGCCGGCGAGTCCGGGCAGCGACCGGACCGCGGCCTCCAGCAGCGTGACGGCCAGCTCGCCCGCCTGCTCGCGCCCCTCCGGGGTGGTGCCGGGAAGGTGCTCGCGGCGCAGCGCCTCCAGCAGGTCGAGGGCGTCGAGCAGCTCAGGGAGGGTGGCCGTGGCGGGCAGCGTGCCGGCGGCGTCGGCCAGCCGCTGCCCGACCAGTTCCGGCAGGTCGCAGCGGGCGGCGGCGCGCAGCCCGTCGAGGATGGTGCGGCAGGTGGGGCCGCCGTCCGCGGACTCGCGCCGGTAGGTCTCCCGCAGCGTGCCCGCCGCGGCCTGCGCCGGGGTCACGCCCCGGACCCCGGCCAGGTCGAGCAGCGCGGGGACGGCGGGCGTCCAGGACAGGCGCCATTTGGTGGTGAGCGCGCCGGCGTCGCCGGTGCCCGCGACCTGGATCGGCTCGCCGTAGCCGATGCCGCAGACGTGCAGCCGGCGCAGCAGCACCTCCCGGCGCGCGTCCAGGTCGGAGCGGAGCGGGTCGAGGCGTACCTCGCGCGGGTCGGGGTCGTCCGGGCAGGGCAGCCTGAGCGCGGCCAGCTCCTCCTCGACGGCGGGGCCGAGCCCCGAGCGGGGGGTGCCGGGGGCGGTGCGGCCCCTGGCCGTCCCGACGAACACCGTGTCGAGCGCCTTGGCCAGCGCGCGTCCGCGGCCCAGGGGTTCGCCCTGGCCGAGGACGGTCGTCACCGCCTCCAGCAGCTCGCCGCGGCCGGGTGCGGGCAGGCCGCGCAGGCGGGCGAGGTCGCACGCCAGGCGCAGCGTCTCGACGGCCTCGCCGGTGCCCGCCGTGTGCCCGGCGGCCCGCAGCTCCCTGCACAGGTCGGTGATCGCGCGGGCGGCGCCGTCCCTGACCCGGTCCGGTACGCCGTCCGCCTCGAACACCGCCTGCTGCCAGCGCGGGTCACGGATCCCGGCCGGGTAGCCCGACCGGGCGTCGAGCAGATCGAAGGCGTACGGGACCAGCGAGGTGACGGCCCGCACCCCAGCGGGCGCGGACCCGGCGGAGTCGGTGGGAGCGGAGTCGGACGGGGCGGAGGCGGGGGCGGTGGTCTCGTCGGCGGCCAGCAGGGCGGGGACGTGGAAGGCGCCCACGACCGCGGCGACCCGGCGTCCACCGGCCGCGGCGGCGGACACCACGCGCCGCATGTACGCCTCCCGCGCCAGGTCCCTGGCCTCGACGCCGCCGCCCGCCGCCGCGTCGCGCCGCAGCGCCCAGCCCACGCCGAGCGCGGCCCGGCGGACGGCCTCCGGCTCGCAGCCCGGCGCCAGGACCTCGACGGCCCGGTCCCACATGTCGTCGCCCGCCCGCCCGGTGCCCGCGGCGGCCAGCGCGTCGGCGAAGCGCGGCGTGTCGGCGGCCTCGGCCTCGGCCTCGGGTCCGGCGGCCTGCCGGCCGGGGTCCGACAGCGGGAGGTCGCAGCACAGCACCTCCACGCCGCGCTCGACCGCCCACCGGATCGCCACCAGCTCAGGGGAGAAGTCGGCGAACGGGTAGAAGCCGAGCCCGTCCGCGCCGTTCCCGGCCAGGGCGACCGGGGCGACGGTGGCCGGGTCGGCCAGGTGGGGCAGCCACTGCTGGAAGTCGGCGGGCAGCTCGACGCACACCGTCTCCGGGTCGGCCGCCTCCAGCAGCTCGGGCAGCACCACGGCCAGGGCCGGACTGTGGTGCCGCACCCCCACCAGGTACGGCCGGGTCGCGGCGGCCAGCCCGGCCACCACCACCCGCGGATCCGCCGGGTCGAGCGGCGCGGCCGGGGTGGCGGGGGTGACCGGGGTCGCCGGGGTGTGGGGCGTCAACGGAGGTTCTCCCGCAGGTCCCAGAGGCGGCGCCACATGGCGGAGCCGTCCTCGGCGCGCCGCCGCACCGGCCCGTCCCAGTAGCCGAGCAGCCGTCCGTGGTCGGCGGGGTCGTCCTTGCGCACGACGCCCAGCAGGTGGCCGGGCACCAGGTCGAGGACGTCGCCACTCGGCAGGTACGCGGCCGCGACGCCGAGCGAGGCCGCCACCTGCACCGCCTCGGCGGTCGACATCACGGTGCCCGGCCGCTCGACGTCCCAGCCCTCGCCGGACCGTCCGGTGCGCAGGTCGCGGAAGACCGTGACCAGCGCCTCCAGCACCGCGTCGTCCACGGCGAACCCGGCGCCGGCGCGCTGGACGACCGCCGTGGCCTGCCGCCGCACCAGGGACGTCTCGGCCGCGGCGTCGGAGATGGGATCGACGGTCTCGAAGTTGAAGCGCCGCTTGAGCGCGGCCGACATCTCCGACACGCCGCGGTCGCGGAGGTTGGCCGTGGCGATCACCGTGAACCCGGGGACGGCGGCCACCTGCGCGTCGTCGGTCCCGGCCAGCTCGGGGACGCTGACCCGCCGGTCGGACAGGATGGACACCAGCGCGTCCTGCACCTCGGGCAGGCAGCGGGTGATCTCCTCGACCCTGGCCACCCGCCCCGATCGCATGGCGGTCAGCACCGGGGAGTCCACCAGCGCGCCCCGGCTCGGCCCCTGGGCCAGCAGCAGCGCGTAGTTCCAGCCGTAGCGGAAGGCGTCCTCGGTGGTGCCGGCGGTGCCCTGGACGGTGAGCGCGCTGGTGCCGCAGACCGCCGCGGCCAGCAGCTCCGACAACATCGACTTGGCCGTGCCGGGCTCGCCGACCAGCAGCAGGCCGCGCTCGCCGGCCAGCGTCACGACGCAGCGCTCGACCAGCGCGCGTTCGCCGACGAACTTGGGCGCCACCTTGAGCTTGGACGGCAGGCCGTCCCGGGCGGGCAGGGAGAGGGTCTCCTCGCCGCTGCCGCAGATGAAGGTCACGACGGCGCGCGGCGTCAGCAGCCAGCCGGGCGGGCGGGGGCCGTCGTCGTGGGCGGCGAGGAAGGCCAGTTCGGTGGCGTACCGCTGCTCGGCGGAGACCACCTGCGTGGCGGGGGTCGCCTCGTCGGTGAGGGTCATGGGGTTTCGTGTCCTTCGTGTGGTGATGACAGGGTCAGCGGCGGCGGCCGCGTTTGACGTCCAGCTGCTCGAACCGGGGCACGTCGCCGTCCTGGACGCGCCGCCAGGCCCTGGCGTACAGGTCGGCCACGGGTTCGCCGGGCACGAGCAGGCCGCCGAGGCCCGCGTCCGGGCTGAACATCGGGAGCTTCCACTGCTCCAGCGGGAGGCGCGGCGTGCGCTCCTCCGACCAGCCGCCGGTCAGGAACAACGAGCGTCCGGCGCGGGCGCGCACGGCCTGGACGACCAGGTCGGTGCGGGCCAGCTCGGCCCGCGCGGCCTTGAGCCGGGCCGGCTTCCAGCCGGTCCACCGGGCGGTGTTGCGGTCGGTGGGGTCGGGCATGGCCAGCAGCATCAGGTAGACGGCGGCGGCGTCCTCGCCGAGGCCGTGCGCCTTGGCGACGTCCACCACCAGGTCGGGCACCGAGCGGGTCGGGTCCTGCGGCCACCAGGCGCCGTCGGCGTCCCGGTCGCCCTGGGCGGGGTCGCCGGGGTCGGCCAGCAGCGCCGCGAAGCGCGGGTCGAGGGCGGTGCGCAGCGCGGACACGGCGGGGAACGAGCCGTTGAGCCCGATCAGGGCCCGCAGGTAGGGGTCCTCGCCGGCCGGGTCGAGCAGGTGCGGGCGGATGGCGGGCGAGGGCTGGCTGTCGTAGGTGGCCATGACGACCGCGCCGTACCGCTCGTAGCCGTCGCCGACCTCGGTCGGCGTGCCCGCGACCTTCTTGAACGCGGGCAGGCCGACGTACTGGTCGAGGTCGATCAGCAGCCCGGGGTGGGCGAGCCGGTCGCGGACCGCCGACAGGACGGCGGGCAGCCCGGCGCGCAGCGGATCCCCGGCCGGCAGCCGGTGGGCCAGCCAGGCGGCCGTGGCGACGGCCGTGACCAGCGACCGCCCGCCGAACCCGGTGCCCTGGCCGACGGGGTGGACGCGGTCGCCGCGCACCTCCCACTCCAGGTCCACGCTCAGCTCGGGAGCGGCGGCGGGGTCGAGCACCGCGCGCAGGGCCTGCGCCGGGTCGTCCTGGACGGTGCGCAGCGCGCGGGCGGCCTCGCCGAGCAGCCATTCGGGCAGGGCGAGCCGCTGCCCGAGGCGCTCGTTCCACACCCGCGCGGCGGCGGCCGCGTCGGGGCCGTCGGTCCACAGGCGGGCCGGGTCGGCGGGCAGCAGCGCCGCGGTGACGGCCTGCCGCACCCCGGCGCCGAGGGCGCGCAGCTCGTCCTTGGCGACGGCGGCCTCGGCCACCTTCACGCCGATCGTCGCGCGGGCCTCCTTGTCGAGGAAGGTCCGCTCGTAGGTGTCCACCTGCGGGAACCCGGCCACGACCAGCCGCGCGGCGGTCCGGGAGACCCCGGTGAGCCGGGCGAACTCCTCGGCGGCGGCGTCGTGCCAGGGGGCCGGGCCGCGCGCGGCCAGCTCGGTGAGGAACGCCGCGAGCCAACTCGCCTCCCGGTCACCGCCGACGGGCGAGGTGTCGCGGACCGTGTAGGGCGCGGGCACCTCGAACACCCCGGCGGGGTCGTGGCAGAGCGCCGTCCATTCGAGCCCGTCGACGTCCGTCTCGCGCAGGTCGAGGAAGGCGACGAACGCGCCGCCGCCCAGCGGCAGCACGCCCGAGAGCGAGCCGTCCGCCGGGGCGCCGTCCGCGCCCACCATGTGCTCGCGCCTGAGCGTCACCGTCATGCGGCGCCAGCGGGACGAGCCGGCCGCGACCGGCAGGCCGCCGTCGCGCAGCTCGCCGAGCAGCACGCCCAGCGCGTCCCGGTGCTCGGCCGGGGTGGTCGGCGCCGCGCACCGGTACGCCATGGCGGCGCAGTGGTCGAGCAGGCGCTCCCACCGCAGGCCGGAGGCCGGCATCCCGGGCAGGCGGAGGTGGTTGGCCACCTGCGGGCGGTCCTGCCCGGCGGTCACGGCCCCGCCCACCGCGCGGATCTGCTGGAAGGCGGCGTCGGCGTTGTGGCGGTGGTAGCCGCGGCCGTCGCCGATGCCGTTGAGCGCCTCGTCCAGCAGCAGGTCGGTGGGCCCGGACGGGCCCCGCTCGGCGGCCGGGTCGCCGGCCAGCGCGCGGTTGAGGTTGGCCACGACGGTGCGCACCGCGTCCTGCTGGCCGGCGGCGAAGCCGACGATCCCGGCCACGCCCTTGACCAGCGCCTCGTGGGTGATGCCCGGCAGCAGCGCGCGGACGGCCGCCGCCAGGTCGGCGCCGTGCGGCGTGGCCGCTTCGAGCAGGGCCGCGGCGGTCTCGCGGTCCGCGCGGCGCAGCGCCGCCGAGCCTTCGAGGTCGCGGGGGCGCAGGCAGTACCAGTAGCGCTCGGGCGGCAGGATGGGCGTGCCCGCGCCGAAGGCGCCCGGCTTGGCGTCGGTCCGGTACTCGGCCAGGACGACGCCGTCGGCGTCCACGAGGCTGATCCGGTAGCTGCCGCGCACGACGGCGCAGGCCCGGTCCGCGCCCGGGAACGTCAGCACCCGCACCGGCGCGCCGGTGCCCGGCGGCAGCGTCACCGAGATGCCGGACAGGTCCTCGGCGCGGTGGGAGCCGTCGGGCAGCTCGACCACGCGCAGGCCGTACAGGCCGTCCACGGGGGCGCCGACCGGGGTGGGCTCGTCGGAGGGCGCGGGCAGCAGCCAGCCCCTGCCGGGCCGGACGTCCGGGATGCCGGCGAGGAACCCGGGCAGCGACTTCCTGCCGATGCCGCCGCCGGCGGGGTCGAACTCGTACCAGCCGCTGTCGTGCTCCGCCCAGATCCACGTCCAGAACGACGTGCCGTCGGTGAGCAGGTGCCGCTCGTCGGGGACGGCCGTGTCACCGGCGTGCAGCACGCCGTGGCCGGTGGTGCGGCCGCCGCCGGGCACCGCCAGGCTGACCGGGTCGTCGCCCTGGTAGTAGTCCAGCCGCGTGCCCCGGCTCCGGTCCTTCCCGTCCAGGTCGCGCACCCGGTCGGCGGAGGTGTGCCAGTAGCCGCGCAGGCCGTTGGCGCGGTCGCGCGAGTCCCAGTAGACGAGCAGCTCGCCGTCCACGTGGTGGAAGCCGGGATCGCTCCAGGTGTCGTCCCTGGGGACGCGCAGGTCGTGGGTGAGCAGGACGCCGTCGGCCGAGAGCACCCGGGCCTGCGCGGTGCCCGCGACGACCAGGTTCGGCCAGGCGTCGCAGACGACGAGGTCCTCGATGTCCTTCTCCGGCACGAGCTGGGTGGCGGCCTGCTCGAAGGCGGGCCAGCCCAGCTCGTCGATGACGCCGGAGCGCAGGGCGCGGGCCAGCACCCCGGCCACGTCGGCGTCGGTCACCGCCTGGCGCACCTCGTCCTCGGCCAGGGCCAGGGCCTCGCCGGGCAGCCAGGACAGGCGGCGCAGGGCGTCGGGCAGGTTGGGCAGGCCGGCGGCAGCCGAACGGCGGGCGACCAGGCGTACCCACTCGGCCAGCAGCGGACGCCCGCCCGGCGAGGCGGCCAGGGCGCGGACGGTGGCCCTGCCCACGTCGTCGGCGTCGAGGTAGTCGGCGCCGTGCCGGAAGGCGGTGTGGAAGCGGCCGTCGGCGGCCAGGGCGAGCAGGTCGCGCCGGTCGTTGTGCTCCGCCCAGTGCGTCAGCCGGAGCCGGGCGCCGGGACCGGGGTCGGCCAGCGGGATGCCGAGGGCCAGCAGCAGGTCGATCAGGTCGGCGTCGTCGTCGACCTCGATCGTCGCGCCGGTCGCGGTCAGCTCGGCGCGCAGCCGGTCGGCCATGCGCTCGATCAGGGCGTGCAGCGCGGGCAGGTGCGGCGCGACGCCCCAGGCCCGCTGCCGCGCGGCGAGGAACCTGCGCAGCCAGCCGGCGGCGCCGTCGGCCGGGCGTTCGGCCTCGGGCACGTCGGTGTGCAGGCCGGCGGTCGCGCCCGCGCTCTCCAGGATGTCGAGCCAGATGCCCGGCAGTTCCCGGTCGTGGCTGTCGGGGATGACGTTCAGCAGCGTGCCGCGCAGCTCCGGGCGCTGCCCGGCCAGCGCCGCGACGGCCGGGGCGTGGGACTTCCACCAGCCGGTCGGGGCCTGCATGGCGGCCGGCAGGGCCAGCACCTCGGCCAGGTAGTCCTGCTCGGCCGTCTCGGCGTCCACGCCGGCGGCCCTGGCGAGCCTGCGGATGTCGGCGGCCATCTGCGCCGAGGGGGCGAGGCCGCCGGCGGTCCTGCGCACGCACAGCCGCGCGTACCTGTTCAGCGCCTCCGCCGCGGGCAGGCGGGCGGTCAGCTCCTTGGCGTACCCGGACAGCACCTTGACCGGCAGCGCCCCGGCCAGCGCGAACTCCAGGAACACCGCGTCGAGCCGGTCCTCGTCCACGGCGAGGCCGTGCTGGGCCTCGGCCCGGCGGGCGGCGGAGAAGAGCTGCCCGGCGTACTGGGCGTTGTCGGCCGCGGCGAACACCCGGGCGGCCTGCTCGTAGAAGGTCGGCAGGAAGTGCGGGACGGACGCGGCGAGCTGCTCGGCCAGGCGCTGGTAGGCGTCGAGCGCCATCTTGGGCTTGGTCCTGGCCTGCCGGGCGACGCGCTCCAGCTCCGGCACGACGGCCAGGGCGTGGTGCCCGTCCTGCGGGTGGTGGACCAGCACCCATTCGGGGAAGCCGAGCGAGCGCCGCAGGCCCAGGCCGACCACCGCGGCCTCGCCCTCGGGCACCAGGCCGAGGAAGCCGCCCACCGCGTCCTCGGCGCCGCTCAGCTCCTCGGTGACCAGACGCACGATCACCCGGTCGTCGAGGCCGGGGTGCCGGTAGGCGCGGGCGACCAGCGGCACGGCCCGCTCCCCCGCGCCCTCGGTGCCGGCCGGCAGCACCGCGCCGGCGTCGAGCAGCTCCCGCGCCTCGGCGTTCTGCGAGATGTCCCCGGTCATGCGCTCTTCCCCTCTTCGACCTGCCGGCCGGCGTGCAGCGCGGCGGCCATCCTCATGCCTTCCGACCAGGCGACCGGGCCGACCTCGCGCAGCGTGAGCGTCCTGCCGTCCTGGTCGCGCCAGGTGAGATCGCCCGTGGACGTCTCGCTGTCCCAGTAGGGCTCGCCGATCCAGACGGCGGCCTCGGTGAGCCGGCCGGCGTCGCGCACCTGGCAGGTGGCGTAGCCGCCGGAGACGCGGTAGCCGAGCTGGGTGGCGCGGGCCGCCACGCCGAACCGGGAGGCGTACGTGCCGCCCGCGAAGTCCTTCACCTGGCGCACCCCTTCGCCCTGGTCGGCGGGCTTGCGCCAGATGGCCCGGTGGATCTGCTCGACCTTCTGCGTGATGCCCAGCTCGGCGGCGAACTCGCGCAGGTCGTCGAGGTCGGGCAGGAGCACCGGGTGCGGCAGCGTCACCGTGCGCGGGGCCAGCCTGACGGTCTCGCCGTCGAGGTTGACCATGCGCAGCTCGCCGGCGGAGGTCGCGTCGCGCAGGAAGCCCACCTCGTCGGGGTCGTCGCCGACGACCGCCACGTCACGCAGCGCCGTCTGCCACGCCTCGTCCGGCCACACCCGGGCGATCAGCTCGGTCGGCACGGGCAGCGAGGACACCATCCAGGCGTCCACGTGCGCCACGCAGGACGCGGCGTGCCGGTCGAGCCATTCGGCGAAGCGGCGCAGCCGGTCCGCCTCGGGGTGCTCGCGCACCGCCTTCGGCAGCGTCTTCAGCTGCCGTCCGGCCGAGCGGCCGGACGTGGCCCTGGCCGTGACCCGGCCCTCTATCAGGGCGACCTCGTACGCGTCGCCCGCCGCCAGCCAACCCAATTGCCGCCGCCTCTCCTCGTGCGCCATGGCATGCAGCCATGCCGTCAGGCCATGGGAATGTGTCGCGGCGCGGATCTCCCACCGCCACGTTGCGCGGAACGTTATCGGCGATCACTGACAAATGCCTACCGACTGCCCGACGGCCCGGTTACGGCGCCGGGTCCCCTCGGCGAGCGGGGATGCTGTGATTTCTGTGCTTACCGCCTAAAGACCGTCCGTACCGCCTAAAGAGCAGGGCAGGATCGCCGCGCGCAGGCTACGGGCGCGGGCGGCGGGGGTAGGCCAGTCCGGGCCGGGCGCGCCGGCCGGGGAACGGGCGCGCGGCTCGCTCGACAGGGGGATGGCCGGTGAAAGTCGTCGTCGATCTGACGCGTTGCCAGGGGTACGGGCAGTGTGCCTTCCTCGCGCCCGACGTCTTCACCATGCGCGAGGAGTCCCTCCTGTACGACCTCGACCCCGGCGACGAGCGGCGCGAGCACGTGCTGCGCGCGGCGGCGGCCTGCCCCGTCCAGGCCATCCACCTCGACTGGACGGCCACCCGGCTCACGCCCGAGCCGCCCGGCCCGCCGGCGCGCGGGATGACCGACGGGCGCATCGTCATCGTCGGCGCGTCCCTGGCCGGGGCGCGGGCCGCCGGCGTGCTCAGGCGGGAGGGCTTCACCGGGTCGCTGACCGTGATCGGCGACGAGCCCGCCGAGCCGTACGACCGGCCGCCGCTGTCCAAGCAGGTGCTCATGGGACAGGTGGCGCCCGACCACGTCATGCTGCCCCACCTGCGCGAGGTCGAGGCCGAATGGTTGTGGGGCACCCGGGCGACGGGCCTGGACGTGGCCGGCAAGCGCGTCCTGCTGGCCGACGGCCGCGAGGTCGGCTTCGACCGGGTGCTGCTGGCCACCGGCACCCGCGCCCGGCCCTGGCCGCACGAGGAGCAGGCCCGGCTGACGGGCGTCCACACGCTGCGCTCGATGCGGGACGCCGCCGGCCTGCGGGAGGCGCTGGCCGCCCGCCCCAACCGGGTGCTCATCCTGGGCGCCGGGTTCACCGGCAGCGAGATCGCCTCGGTCTGCCGCGAGCTGGACCTGCCCGTGACGGTCGTCGAACGCGGCCCGGCCCCGCTCGTCAACGCCCTCGGCGGCGTGATCGGCGACGTCGCCGCCCAGCTCCACCGCGAGCACGGCGTGGACCTGCGATGCGGCACCACGGTCACCGCGCTGGAGGGCGACGGGCAGGGGCGGCTGCGCGGCGCCCATCTGTCGGACGGCAGCACGGTCGAGGCCGAGGTCGCCGTCGTCGCGCTCGGCTCGGTGCGCAACGTCGAGTGGCTGCTCGACTCGGGGCTGGCCGCCGGTGTGTGGGGCGTGGCCTGCGACGCCGGCTGCCGCGCCGTGGACACCAACGGCCTGGTGACCGACGACGTCTTCGTCGCCGGCGACATCGCCCGCTTCCCGCACCCGCTGTACCAGTACCAGTTCATGACGCTGGAGCACTGGGGGAACGCCGTCACCCAGGCCGAGATCGCGGCCCACAACATGGTCAGCGACCAGACCCACCGCTGGCCGCACCTGTCGGTGCCGGTGTTCTGGTCCAGCCAGTTCGGGGTCAACATCAAGTCGGTGGGCGTGCCCACCTTCGCCGACGAGCTCGTCGTCACCCAGGGCTCGACGGACGAGCGCCGCTTCGTCGCCGTCTACGGCTACAAGGGCCGGATCACCGCCGCGGTCACCTTCGACCAGGGCATGTGGCTGGAGTTCTACCAGCGGCTGATCGAGCGGGCCACGCCCTTCCCGCCCGCCTTCCGGCACATGGACATGCGGGGGGAGGCGCGGCCCGTGCCGGCCCGGGTGCCCGAGCGGCTGGTCGCGGCCGAGGGGGCGACGGTCGTGGTGACCGGCCACGACCCGGCCGAGCGGCGCGCCTCGCTGCGGCACGAGCCGCAGAGCTGACCCGGCAGGAACTCAGGACAGGAGTGCAGGACATGACCTCGGACGCCGCCATGCAGCGCATCCTCGACCCGGCCGGCCGCGCCGACCCCTACCCGTTCCTCGGGGAGCTGCGCCGCAACCCGGTGACGCGGCTGGCGGACGGCTCGTACGTCGTCAGCACGTACCGGGAGATCGTCGAGCTGCTGCACGACCCGCGGGTCAGCTCCGACCGGCGCAACCTGGCGAACGCGCCGGAGGAGCCGGAGCACGCGCCCGCCTTCATCAGGCTCGACCCGCCCGAGCACGACCGGCTGCGCCGCCTGACCATGCGCCACTTCGGCCCGCCGCACTCGCCGGGCGTCGTGGACGGGCTGCGCCCGATGATGCTGGCCACCACCACCGAGCTGATCGACGCCCTGGCCGGCAAGAACCGGGCCGACGTCGTGGACGAGGTCGCCTATCCGCTGCCGATCGCCGTCATCTGCCGGCTGCTCGGCGTGCCGGCCGAGGACGAGCAGCAGTTCCACGCCTGGGCCGACCAGATCGTCGAGACGCTCGGGCCGGGCGAGGAGGACCGCGCCGAGCGGGCCCGCGAGCGCCAGGCGGTGTCGCAGAACCTGGAACGCTACCTCGCCGGGCTGGCCGAGGCGCGGCGGCAGGAGCCGGGCGACGACATGTTGTCCGGTTTCGTCACCTACGAAGGCCCGGACGGCCGCATGACGCCCGAGGAGGTCGTCGCCACCTCCCTGCTGCTGCTCATCGCCGGGCACGAGACCACGATCAACCTCATCGCCAACGGCATGCTCACCGTGCTGCGCGACCCCATGCTGCTGGAACGCCTGCGCGCCGACCCCGACCTCGTCATCACCACGGTCGAGGAGCTGCTGCGCTTCGAGCCGCCCGTGCAGCTCGTCTCCTCCCGGGTCACCCTCGACGACGTGGTCGTGGGCGGCGTGACCATCCCGGCCGGCTCGCCCGTCGTGCTGGCGCTGGCGGCGGGCAGCCGCGACCCGGCCCACGTCCGCGAGCCCGACCGGTTCGACCCGTGCCGCCGGCCGAACGAGCACCTGGGGTTCGGGGGCGGCGTCCACTACTGCTTCGGCGCGCCGCTGGCCCGGCTGGAGGCGCAGATCGTGCTGGGTGAGCTGGTGCGCAGGGTGCGCAATCCGCGGCTGGTCGCCGACCCGCCGCCGTACCGCCCCAGCCCGGTGCTCCGCGGTCCCCGCCACCTCCTGATCGACTACGACGGCATCGCCCCGGCCTGACCAGCCCACGGCGCCCCCGCTGGAGCCGGAAGCCGGGGCCGCCGGGCACTTCCTCCCGGTTAGGGCGTTTCGCGGGGTTGTGACGTTGATCTGTGACTTCGGGTGCAGTTGAATGAGCGGGTGCGTGCTGGGCGGGTGGTGTCTCCTGTTCTGGTTGGGCGGGAGAAGGAGCTCGCCCGGCTGGTCGCGCTGGTCGCCGGGGCGCCCGCCGTGGCCGTCGTCGAGGGCGAGGCCGGCATCGGCAAGTCCAGGCTGACGGCCGAGCTGCTCGGCGGTCCCGCGGTGGCGGGCCTGCGGGTGCTGGGCGGGGCCTGCGTGCAGATCAGGGAGCCGTTCCCGCTGGGTCCCGTCGTCGAGGCGTTACGCGGACGGGCGTCCGAGCTGGCCGGCGCGGCGCTGTCACCCGTCGCCGGGGCGCTGCGCGAACTGCTGCCCGAGCTGGCCGGGGTGCTGCCGGAGACGCCGCCGCCGCTGGACGACCGGGCGGCCGAGCGCCACCGGGTCTTCCGCGGGCTCGCCGACGTGCTGACCGCGCTCGGCCCCGCCGTCCTGGCGGTGGAGGACCTGCACTGGGCCGACGGGCAGACGGTCGAGTTCCTGACGTACCTGATGTCCGTGCTGCCCGGCACGTTGCGGGTGGTGCTGACGTACCGGAGCGAGGAGGCGTCCGGCGCGGTGCGCGCGATCACGGCCCGCGCCCCCGACACGATCACGGCCGAGCACCTGGTGCTGCCGCCGCTCGACGCCGCCCAGACCCGGGTGATGGCCTCGGCGATCCTCGGGGCCGAGGAGGTGACGGCCGAGTTCGCCGAGCACCTGTGCGGGCGGGCCTCCGGCCTGCCGCTGGCCGTGCAGGAGCTGCTGGCACTGCTCCGCGACCGCGGCACGCTGATCCGCTGGGAGGGCGGCTGGGCGCGGCGGGCCCTGGAGGAGCTGGACGTGCCGAGCGGCGTGCGCGCCTCGGTGCAGGAACGGGTGGCCCGGCTCTCCCCTGGCGCCAAGGAGGTGGCCGAGCGCGCCGCCGTGCTGCAGCTCCCGGTGCCCGTCGCGCTGCTGTCGGGGCCCGACGTCGGCGCGATCGACGAGGTGCTGGGCTCCGGGCTGTTCGCCGACACCGGCGGCCTGGTCGGGTTCCGTCACGTGCTGGCGGCGCAGGCGGTCTACGAGGCGATCCCGCTCGGCCGCCGGCAGGCCCTGCACGCCGCCGCCGCCGACACCGTACGCGAGCTGCGCCCGGTGCCGCTGGGCCGGCTGGCCCACCACCTGCGCCAGGCCGGCCGGGCCGGGCAGTGGGTGGCGGCCGCGATCGAGGCGGCCGAGCAGGCGTCCCGGCTGGGCGACGACGCCGAGGCCGCCCGCCTGCTGGAGGACGTCCTGCGCGGCGCCGACCTGCCCGCCGCCCGGCGCGCCGAGCTGACGGTGAAGCTGGGCTGGGCCGCGCTGGAGCTGCTGCGCCCGCCGCCGGTCGCCGACCTGGTCACCGGCGCCCTGGAGCAGGACGTGCCGCCCCCGGTGCGCGGCCACCTGCGCCTGCTGCTCGCGCTGCACCTGGAACGCACCCGCACCGACGGCGCCCGCATCGGCGAGGCCTTCGCGCGGGCCGCCGACGACCTGGCCGGCGAGCCGGGGCTGGCGGCGTGGGCCATGGCCGGGGTCGGCCGCCCGCCCAGCGGCCTGCCGCCGGAGGAGAGCAGGTCGTGGCTGGAGCGGGCGCTCGCGACCCTGCCCGCGGTCGCCGACCCGGCCATGCGGATGCTGGTGCTCGGCAAGATCGCGATGATCTTCGTGGTGATGGGCGACCCGCGCTGGGCCGTGCTCGCCGACGACCTGCTGCGGGAGACCGGCGGACGGCGGCTGCTGCGCCGCGAGGTCAACGCCTACCGTTCCATCGGGGGCGCGGCCCTGTTCAGCGGGCACCACCGGCGGGGCCGCCGCCTGCTGACCGCGGCGGTCGAGGAGGGCGCCGAGCCCGACCTGCGCGAGCGGCTGGAACTGCGCTGCCTGGTGAACCTGGCCGCGGCCGACTACTTCGAGGGCTCCTGGCAGGGCCTGCCGGCCAGGCTCCAGGAGCTGCGCGACCAGTTCGGCGACGAACCGCACGAGCGCATCCTCGTCGACATCGTGACCGCCTGCCTGGCCGTGGTGCAGGGCCGTCAGGAGGCCGCGCTGCCGTCGTTGCTCGACGCCGCCGCCGAGGCCCGTACCCGGGGGCAGTACGACGACCTGGTGCTGCCGCTGGCGATGTCGCTCCGAATGAGCGCCGCGCGGGGCGAGCCGGAGGCGGCGATCGAGGCGGCCGTCGAGGCGGGCCGCCACTGGGAGGCGAGCGAGCTGTGGCCGGTGGCGGTCCGCGCGCTGCCCGCGCTGACCGAGGCGCTGCTCGTGGCGGGCCGTCCCGAGGAGGCCGCCGACGTCGTCGCGCGGCACGCCGCCCGGCTGGCCGGGCGCGACGCGCCGCTGGCCGGGCCCGCGCTCGCGCAGGCCCGCGGCCTGCTGGCGGCCGCCGGGGAGCAGTGGGCGCGCGCCGCCGCCGAGTTCACCGCCGCCGCCGACGCCTTCGAGACGGTCCCGGCGCGGTACGAGGCGGCGCAGGCGAGCGAGCAGGCCGCCGCCTGCCTGTTCGCCCTCGACGACCCCGAGGCCGCCGTCCGGCTCGGCCGGGCCGTCGCGGTGTACGCCGAGCTCGGGGCGCGCTGGGACCTCGACCGCGCGACCGGGCTGGGCCGCAGGTGGGGCGTCCGCCCGGCGGCGCAGAGCGCGCCCGCGCAGGCGGGGAACGACCACGCCCTGTCGGCCCGGCAGGAGCAGGTGGCCCGGCTGGCGGCCGAGGGGCTGACCAACCAGGAGATCGCCAGGGAGCTGTTCCTGTCGCCGAAGACGGTGGACAAGCACGTCAGCGCGGCCATGCGCAAGGTGGGGGCGCGGTCGCGGACGGAGCTGGCCCGCCACCTCCTCCCCAGCGACTGACCCCAATATGGGGATTTTTCCCCATAGGGCACCCCATACCCCACCCCATACGTCTGCCGCGACACTTTCGGCATGTCCAACACCATCCAAGACCCCGACCGGCCGGACCCGGACGACCCGGCCCCCGACGTCCCCTCCCCGCACGAGGAGACCCCGGAGCCTCCCCGCCCACCGGACGGCTTCGAACCCGTCTGACCCTTCCCGGACGGCCATGCCCCCGTCCGCACCCTCACGGACGGTTCCTCCTTCCGGGCCATGAGCCCGCCGCCGCCGTCCGAACCCCTCCCCGCCAGAAAGGCCACCATGGCACTGCCCCGCCCCCCGCTGGCACGCCGGACAGGCGTCCTGCTGACCGCGGTCACCGCGCTCGCCGGCGTGCTGACCGCCGGACCGGCGACCGCCGCGACACCGGACACCCCCGCACCCGGCGCCCCCGCCGCTCCCGCAGCGCCCACAGCGCCCGCGCAGCCCGCCAAGGACGTCGCCCTGTCCGGGGTGCGCGCCCAGAAGGTCGTCGTCACGCTGATCACGGGTGACAAGGTCCAGCTCACCCGGTCCGCCACCGGCCGGTACCGCGTCGAGCCGGCCCCCGGCACCCGCCAGGACGGCCGCCGCGTCAACCTGTTCACCCAGTTCACCCCGGACGGCGTCTTCGTGCTACCGGACGACGCGGTCTCCGCCGTCCAGGCGGGCCTGGTGGACAGGCGGCTGTTCGACGTCAAGTACCTGGCCGAGAACGGCTACTCCGACGAGGTGGCCAAGCGGCTGCCGGTCATCGTGCAGTACCCGGGCGACCAGCCCGAGGCCGCGGTCAAGCGCTCGGCCGCAGCCGTCCCCGCCAGCGAGCCCACCCGGACGCTGGAGAGCATCCACGCCTCCGCCCTCGACGTCACCAAGGCGGAGGCGGGCGCGTTCTGGGAGGCCGTGCGCGGCGGGCGGCCCGCCGGCGAGGGCCTGGCCAAGTCGCCCGGCACGCTGCGCGGCGGCATCGCCAAGCTGTGGCTGGACGCCAAGGTCAAGGCCGACCTGGACGTGAGCGTCCCGCAGATCGGCGCCCCCAAGGCATGGGAACGCGGCCAGGACGGGACCGGCGTGAAGATCGCCGTCCTGGACACCGGCGCCGACACCGGCCACCCCGACCTGGCCGGCAGGATCGCCGACAGCAAGTCGTTCGTCCCCGACCAGCCGGTCCAGGACGGGCACGGGCACGGCACCCACGTCGCCTCGACCATCGCCGGCACCGGCGCGGCCTCGGGCGGCAAGTTCAAGGGCGTCGCCCCGGGCGCGCAGCTCGTCGTCGGCAAGGTGCTCGACAACACCGGCTCCGGCCAGGAGTCGTGGATCATCGAGGGCATGGAGTGGGCCGCGCGCAGCGGCGCCAAGGCCGTCAGCATGAGCCTCGGCGGCCCGCCCAGCGACGGCACCGACCCGCTCAGCCAGGCCGTGAACGACCTGACCGCCGAGACCGGCACGCTGTTCGTGGTCGCCGCGGGCAACCTGTACGAGGCCGAGACGATCAGCATGCCCGGCGCGGCCGACGCCGCGCTGACCGTGGCCGCGGTGGACAAGAGCGACAAGCTCGCCGCGTTCTCCAGCCGCGGGCCGCGCCCCGGCGGCGGGCTCAAGCCCGACATCGCCGCGCCCGGCGTGGACATCGTGGCCGCGCGGGCGGCCGGCACCGCCATGGGCTCCCCGGTGGACGACCACTACACCGGCGCCTCCGGCACCTCCATGGCCACGCCGCACGTGGCCGGCGCGGTCGCGATCATGGCGCAGCGGCACCCGGACTGGACGGCCCAGCAGCTCAAGTCCGCCCTGATGTCCACCTCCACGGACGACGGCTTCACCGTCTACGAGCAGGGCGCCGGCCGGGTGGACCTGGACCGCGCGACCCGGCAGCAGGTGTTCGCGACGAGCGGCGGCGTGGACTTCGGCCTGCTGGAGACCGGCAGCGCGGCGAAGACCGGCGAGATCTCCTACCGCAACCTGGGCGACCAGCCCGTCACGCTCACGCTGAAGGCGGCGATGGGCGCCGCCAAGCCGGTCCTCGCCGACGCGACGCTGACCATCCCCGCCGGCGGCACCGCCGCCACCACCGTCACCCTCGACCCGGCCGAGCTGCCCGTCGGCCTCTACAGCGGGGCCGTGACGGCCGAGGCGGACGGCGTCCGGCTCAGCACGCCGCTCGGCGCGGTGCGGGACGTCCCCAAGTACGACCTGACCATCCACACCATCGACCGGGACGGCAAGCCGCGCACCCCGTCGGCCATGAGCGTCCTGGACGTCGACGGCAACAAGGGCGAGCTCGGCCCCAACCGCATCGACGACGTGGGCCTGGTGGTGAGCCGCGTCCCGGCCGGCACCGTCAGCCTGCTGCAGGTGCTCGACTGGGTGGACGCCGACGACCGCGCCAACCGGGCCTGGCTGTTCGAGCCCGAGCTGGCCGTCACCGGCGACATGGAGATCACCCTCGACGCCCGCAAGGCCACCGAGGTCAGCTTCGGCGCGCCGAGGACCGCGCAGCCGCTGAACAACACCTACGACGTCTTCTTCCAGCGCGCCCTGCCCAACGGCAAGGTCTTCGGCGGCACGCTGCTGTCCGGCCGCCCGCTCGGCGCCTGGGAGAGGGTGTGGGCGCTGCCGACGAAGAAGGTCACCAAGGGCGGCTTCCGCTTCGCCGGCCAGTGGGAGCTGGGCGTGCCTGAGGTCACCATGACCATGCGCACGCCGAAGCGCACGACCCTGCACCCGGTCTCCCGGGTCCACACGATCGACTCCGGCGAGATCCACCCGGGCTACGTCCCCTTCGAGGGCACCAAGGACCTGCGGGTGGTCGACGCCGGCAAGGGCCGTCCCGAGGACCTCGCGGGCAAGGACCTGCGCGGCGCGCTCGTGCTGATCGACGCCGAGCCCGCCGAGGGCATCTTCGGGGTGGCGTGCGGCCTGCAGATCGAGCGGGTGGGCCCGATCAGGGACGCGGGCGCCGCGGGCGTCCTGGCCTTCAACGAGAAGGCGGCCACCTGCCCGATCCCGCTGCCCATCTCGCAGAAGCCGTTCAGCGGCCCGTTCCAGCCGGTCGACATCCCCGTCGCCTACGTCTCCAACGCCGAGGGCCGCAAGATCCGCGAGGAGGCCGGCCGGGGCAGGGTGACCGTCCGGGTCGAGGGCACGCCGAACACGCCGTACTCGTACGTGTTCCGGCCGTCCGTGGACGGGCGCGTCCCCGGCTCGATGCGGTACGAGGTGACCGAGCGCCAGCTCCACCAGGTCGACCTCGACGTGCACGCCGGGCCGTACACGAAGTACATGAACTGGCGGGCCTCGTGGCGGACCGACGACATCTCCTACACGACGACCAACACCAACATCCTGCAGTGGTCGGCCCCGCTGCCCGAGCGCAGGACGCAGTGGATCTGGCCGCTCGACCCCAAGGTCGTGAGCGAGGCCGGCCTGTCCGCGCTGGTCACGTCCGCGCCCGGCGAGGAGGTCCAGGAGACCCGCTACCGGCACGAGGTGTTCGACCGGCCGGGCACCACCGTCCAGAAGTGGTTCGCCACCCCGAGCACGCCGGGCGCCTCGACGGCCTCCGACAAGCTGTACGCGCTCGGCGGCCCCGCGGACGCGCCCCCGCTCAGGCAGCTCGTGATCGGCGTGCCGTGCGCGATCTGCGTGCACGACGGCAACCTGTGGGTGACGCCGTCGATGGTCAACGGGGTCGGGGACCGGCGTGACGACGGCGTCGCGTTCGGCGACCTGGTGCCCCAGTACGAGCTGCACCTGTACCGCGACGGCAAGGAACTGCCGAACGCCCCCCTGCCGGGCTTCGACACGCTGCCGCGCTACCCGCTGCCCAAGGAGCCGGGCACCTACCGGCTGACGGCCAGGAACGCCCTGTCGGACATCGAGTGGACGTTCACCGCGCCGCCGTCCAAGGAGCAGCTGCGGCCGGGCGCCAACTGCTACGCCTGGTTCGTCGACGGGCTGGTCGAGCAGTGCCGCACCACCCCCGCGGTCTACGTCAGCTACGACCTCGGTGACACCCTGTCCGCCGGCAACACGGTGGCGGCCGGGCGCAGGCACACGTTCGAGCTGGAGGCCTACCACGGGCCGTCGGCGGCGAAGATGCCGGCGATCGCGGGCGTGCGGCTGTGGACCAGCACCGACGACGGCGCCACCTGGCAGCCCGCCGACCTCAGGCGGGGCCGGGACGGCGTCTACACCGCCGGCGCGAAGTACCCGGCCTACCGCGCCACCAAGGGCGCGGTGAGCCTGAAGGTGGAGGCGTGGGACGCGGCGGGCAACCGCCTCAGGCAGACCACCCTGCGCGCCTTCAACCTCCGCTGACCCCGCCGACCGCGGCCGCCCACCCGGCGGCCGCGGTCACCCGCCGGGCGGGACCCGCTGACCTTCCCGGCGCGGTCACCAGTCCAGCGTGACGGGCGAGCCGGGCCGTACGCCTTCGAGGAGCCCCTCGACCAGCCCGGCCAGCCCCGGCGGGAAGACCCGCTCGGTGGCGCGGCCCAGCTCGCCCGCGCTCCACCAGCGATGCCCGAGCCCGTCGTCGGCGGGCTCGGGCAGCCCCATGCCCGGGACCCGGGCGAAGAAGTACGTGTGCACGGTGTGGAACCGGTGTCCCCGCACCGACCACTCCCCCGCGTTGACGGCCACCGGCCCGCCCAGGTCCGCGGCGGCGAGCACGAACCCGGTCTCCTCCCGCACCTCCCGGCAGGCCGCCTCCGCCACCGTCTCCCCCGGCTCGACCGCGCCGCCGGGCAGGTGCCAGGCGGGCTCGGCGGGCCACGGGTCGGGCGGGACGAATCCGAACATCAGGACACGGCCGGCGGGCTCGGCGAGGATTACGCGGGCCGTGGGGCGGTACGTGATCACCTGCCGGAGGGTACCGGCAGGCCGTACGGCGGCGCGCGGGCCGGGGCCCTGCCGATCCGCTCGTGGCGGTACGGTGAGCACCCGGCGGCGTACGGCCACCGGGACGGAAAGCGAAGGGACCCGCGCACCATGAACGCCACCGGACCGGACAAGGGCCCGGCGGCGGCCTGGCGGCGGGCCCGCGACCGGCACGGCTGGCTCGACCACCTGTCCCGCGCCGTGCTGCGCTACGACAAGGCCGACGGCGGCCGGTTGTCGGCGGCCCTCACCTACTACTCCTTCTTCGCCACCTTCGCCCTGGCCCTGCTGGCGTTCGGCATCCTCGGCCACGTCATGGACGACCCGACGGTCCTCGCCACGGTCCAGCACTACCTGAGCGAGAACTTCCCGCGCCTCGACGTCCAGGCGTTACGGGAGGCCGGGGGCACGGCCGGCGCGGTGGCCTTCGTCGCGCTGCCGATGACCGGGCTGTTCTGGATGGACACCCTGCGCTCGGCCACCCGGGCGATCTGGGGGCTGGAGGAGTATCCGGGGCGTTTCCTCCTGCGCCAGCTCATCGACCTGGGCGTGATGGCCGGGCTCGGGATGCTGCTCGCCCTGTCGCTCGCCGTCGCCTTCGCCGCCGAGCGGCTGCTGACCTGGCTGGCCGTGCTCACCGTGGGCGTGGAGGCCCTTCCGGCCCAGTGGGTGCTCACCGCGGCCGGGATCGTGCTCGGCCTCGGCGTGAACACGCTGCTGGCCATGGCGCTGCTGACCGCGCCGCCGCGGCTGCGGGTGCCGCTGCGCCGCGTGATCGGCCCGGCGCTGGTGATCACCGCCGGGCTGGAGATCCTCAAGACGATCGGCCAGGTCTACGTCAATCTCACCGCGGCCAATCCCGCCTACCGGGTGGTCGCGGGCGCGGCGGGCATGCTGCTGTTCCTGAAGGTGCTCAACCAGCTCATCCTGTTCGCCACCGCCCTGACGGCCACCGCCACGTCGGGCCACGTCAAGGATCTGGCCGTGCGGCGGGCCCGTTGACAGGGTAACCAACCAAGCGCATGCTCGTTTCGGCGAGGGGGCCGACCGGCTCTCCCCTGTCGAAGGGATCACCGATGCGACCAGCCACACCGGCCTCCGACGACCTCACCCCCCGCGGCCGCAGCCGCCGTACCCTGCTCCTCGCGGGCGGGATCCTGGTCACCGGCGCGGCGCTCGGCCAGGACCCGGCCTACGCCGAGGCCGACTACGACGTGGTGGTGGTCGGCTCGGGGGCCGCCGGGATGACCGCCGCCCTCACCGCCGCCAAGCGCGGCCTGAGCACCGTCGTGCTGGAGAAGGCGCCGACGTTCGGCGGGTCGGCGGCGCGGTCGGGGGCGGGCATCTGGGTCCCGTGCAACGAGGTGATCCTGGCCGCCGGGGTGCCGGACACGCCCGCCAAGGCCGCCGCGTACCTGGCCCGCGTGGTGGGCGACACCGTCCCTGCCGCGCGGCAGCAGGCGTTCCTGAACGCGGGGCCGCAGATGATCTCGTTCGTGACGCGCAACAGCCCGCTGCGCTTCCGGTTCATGGAGGGGTACTCCGACTACTACCCGGAGTTCCCCGGCGGAATGCCGGGCGGGCGTTCGATCGAGCCCGACCAGTTCGACGGCAACCTCCTCGGCCCGGAGCTGGCCCGGCTCAACCCGCCGTACATGGCGACCCCGGCGGGCATGGTCGTCTTCAGCGCCGACTACAAGTGGCTGACGCTCGCCCTGGTCAACCCGAAGGGCGCGGAGGTGTCGGCGGCGTGCCTGCTGCGGGGCACGCAGGCGGCGTTACGCGGCGAGAAGCCGCTGACGATGGGCCAGGCGCTGGCCGCCGGGCTGCGCGCCGGACTGCTGGCCGCCGGGGTGCCGGTGTGGCTGAACACCCCGCTGCTCGGCCTGCACGTCGAGGGCGGCCGGGCCGCGGGCGTCGTCACCCCGGCCGGGGTGGTCAGGGGCAGGCGCGGGGTGATCGTCGCATCGGGCGGGTTCGAGCACAGCGCGGCGATGCGCGCCGAGTTCCAGCGCCAGCCCATCGGGACGAGCTGGACCGTCGGCGCCAAGGAGAACACCGGCGACGGCATCGAGGCCGGCGAGCAGGCCGGCGGCGCGCTGGACCTGATGGACGACGCCTGGTGGGGGCCGGTGATCCCGCTGCCCGGCGAGCCGTACTTCTGCCTGGCCGAGCGGACCCTGCCGGGCTGCGTCATCGTCAACGGCGCCGGCCGGCGCTTCGTCAACGAGGCCGCGCCCTACAGCGACGTCGTGCACGTCATGTACGACCGCAACACCCCGTCCGACCCGCACATCCCCGCCTGGCTGATCATCGACCAGCAGTACCGCAACAAGTATCTGTTCAAGGACATCGCGCCGCTGCTGCCCTTCCCCGACTCCTGGTACGACAGCGGCGTCCTGTTCAGAGCCCCGACGATCGAGCAGCTCGCCCGCAAGATCGGGGTGCCGGAGGCCGCCCTGCGCGCCACGGTCACCCGCTTCAACGGGTTCGCCCTGGCCGGGCGGGACGCCGACTTCCACCGCGGCGACAGCGCCTACGACCACTACTACGCCGACCCGTACGTCCGGCCGAACCCGTGCCTGGCGCCGCTCTGGCTGCCGCCGTTCTACGCCTTCAAGATCGTCCCTGGTGACCTGGGCACCAAGGGCGGCCTGCGCACCGACGCCCGCGCCCGCGTCCTGCGTGCCGACGGCTCGGTGATCCCCGGCCTGTACGCCGCCGGGAACGCCAGCGGCGCCGTCATGGGCCACAGCTACGCGGGCTCGGGCTCGACCATCGGACCGGCCATGACCTTCGGCTACGTGGCCGCGAACGACCTGGCCGGCGGCTGACCGTCAGTCGGCCGTGTACGTGATCGACCGGACGTCGTAGCCCCTCGTCGTGGAGCCGCGGACGTGCATGAACATCGCGCCGCCCTCGTAGGACCAGGCGCACGCGTAGCCCTTCGGCTCCTTGGCGCAGCCCTGGAAGTGGTGGGTGACGCCGCGCGGGTCGTACCTGACCCGGAACAGCGTCCGCACCGCTTCCTCGGCGCCGACCTCCAGCGCGGCGTACCGGTCGCCGCGCTTCCAGGCGGCGAACAGGTGCCCGGCCGCGGCGGACGGCCGCACGACGTGCCGGGACAGGTAGACCTTGGTGACCTTGGAGCCGGTCACGGCCATCGCGATGCCGTTGAGGCCGCCGGGCACGCGCACGCTGGTGTGCACGTACCGGCACACGCCGCGCGAGCAGCCGTCGAAGCGGTCGGGCGCGCGGTAGGCGTAGCCGAAGATCGTGCGCACCGCGGCGGGGGTGGCGACCCCGGCCGCGGCGGCGCGGTCGCCGGCCAGCCACGCGCGGAACAGCTCGCCCGCCACCTTGCCGGGAGCGGGCGCGGCGGCGAGCGCGGGCGCGGTGGCGAGTGCAGGGGCGGCGGGAAGGCCGAGCGTCAGCGTGGCGGTAGCCGCGAGGGCGGCGCCGCCGAGAACCAGTCGTCTGGACACGCCCCGACGTTAGGACCCGCCCCTTGCGCAGGGATTGCTCCCGACTTGCAACCCTTACCGCCGCCCCCGGGTTCCCCGCACCGGGGCGGATGCTCAGCGTGACGGCCTGTTCACGGATGACAAGCCGGGATCGTACAGTGTCAGGATGACGGTCGAGATCACGTGGTCGCGGCGGCGCGCGGCGACCGGCCGGGGCTCGCCGTCGCCCGCGCACCTGACGTAGCCGTCATCCTCACGGACGAGAAGGACCACCCCCATGGCTCAGATCAGTCCCCCCAGCCCGCCCGAGGCCGGCAGCGGCCAGCCCAGCCTGAAGCGGGTGATGGGCCCCGGCCTGTTGCTGCTGTTCATCGTCGGCGACATCCTCGGCACCGGCATCTACGCCCTGACCGGCCAGGTCGCCGGCGAGGTGGGCGGCGCGGCCTGGCTGCCCTTCACGATCGCCTTCGTCGTCGCGCTGATCACCGCCTGCTCCTACCTGGAGCTGGTCACCAAGTATCCGGAGGCCGCGGGCGCCGCCCTCTACGTGCACAAGGCGTTCGGCAAGCACGCGCTGACGTTCCTGGTGTGCTTCGCGGTGATGTGCTCGGGCATCACGTCGGCGTCGGCGGCCTCGCGGGCCTTCGCCGCCAACCTCGCCACCGGGTTCGGCCTCGACGCGGGCAACGGCGTCATCCTGCTGATCGCCGTGGGGTTCATGCTGCTGATCCTGGCCGTCAACCTGCGCGGCGTCGGCGAGAGCGTCAAGCTCAACGTCGTGCTCACCGCGGTCGAGCTGTCGGGGCTGCTGATGGTCATCGTGCTCAGCGGGTACTTCATCTCCGGCGGCCACGCCGACTTCTCCCGCGTCGTCGCCTTCGAGACGCCCGCCGACAAGGGCGTGTTCCTGGCCGTCAGCGCCGCGACGTCGCTGGCCTTCTTCGCCATGGTCGGCTTCGAGGACTCCGTCAACATGGCCGAGGAGACCAAGAACCCGACCCGGATCTTCCCGCGCATGATGTTCGCGGGCATCGGCATCACCGGGGTGATCTACGTGCTCGTGTCGATCTGCGCGGTCGCCGTCGTCCCGGTCGGGCAGCTGGCCGCCAGCGAGACGCCGCTGGTCACGGTGGTGCAGACGGCGGCTCCCGGCGTGCCGATCGCCTCGCTGCTGCCGTTCATCTCGATGTTCGCCGTCGCGAACTCGGCGCTGATCAACATGCTGATGGCCAGCCGGCTGCTGTACGGCATGAGCAAGCAGGGCGTGCTGCCGCCGTTCCTGTCGGCCGTCCACGCCACCCGGCGCACGCCGCACGCGGCCATCCTGTTCACCACGGTGGTCGCCATCGGGCTCATCACGTTCGTCTCGCTGGTCCCCGACAGCCCGGTCGTGGCGCTGCTGGGCGGCACGACCTCGCTGCTGCTGCTGGCCGTCTTCGCGGCGGTCAACGTGGCGGTCCTCGTCCTGCGCCGGGACGTCACCGGCGCCGAGCACTTCAACGCGGGCCGCGTGCTCCCCGTGGTGGGCACGGTAACCTGCCTCTACCTGGTGCTGCCGTGGTCCTCCGGGCGTCCGGCGGGCCAGTACGAGATCGCCGGGATCCTGCTGGTGATCGGCGTGATCCTGTGGGCGGCGTCCTGGTCGTCGGCCAGGCGCCGGGCCGCCCGGCGACCATAAGACCGGCGACCATAAGACCGGCGACCTTAAGTCCGGCGGAAGCAGACCGTAAGCAGGCTCCGGCACGCTGGGAACCACACAGAGCGGAACCGGAAGGGACATATCAGATGCGCAAGGTCAAGCTGCAGCTCCAGATCACCACGGACGGCTTCGTGGGCGGCCCCAACGGCGAGATGGACTGGGTCACGTTCCCCTGGACCGACGACATCAACGCCCACGTCGCGGCGCTCTGGGAGCCGGTCGACACCATCGTGCTGGGCCGCAAGCTGGCCGAGGGCTTCATCCCGGCCTGGGAGTCGCGGCCGGCGGGCGAGACCGAGGAGGGCATCGACAAGATGATCAACACTCCGAAGGTCGTCATCTCCCGCAGCCTCACCGAGTCGCCCTGGAAGAACGCCGTCGTGGCGGGCGGCGACCCGGCCGAGACCGTCGAGGAGCTGAAGGCGAAGCCCGGCGGCGACGTGATGGTGGCCGGCGGCGCCTCGATCGGCCGGCAGCTGATCTCGCGGGGGCTGATCGACCAGCTGCACCTGTTCGTCAACCCGGTCGCGATCGGGGCCGGGCTGCCGCTGTTCCCGGCGGGCGAGGGTCACCACCGGCTGCGCCTGGTCGGCGCGCGCGCGTTCGACTGCGGCGTGGTGGGCCTGCACTACGAGCCGGAACGGTCCTGAGAGGTCCGCCCTCCACCGTGGCGGGCCGTGAACCCGCGGAAGGCGAAAGAGAGCATGTGCCCGGGAATGGCCTCCCGGGCACTTCGCTTTTTGGTCAGAACGTCACTGACCAGGAGATAGTCCGGCCGTCAATGACGTGAAAGCGAAGGCCCGGGAGAATGGCGGTCAGTCCACCTCGACGGCGGCCTGGGCGAACTGGGCGGAGTAGAGGCGGGCGTAGGCGCCGTCCGCCGCCAGGAGGGCCTGGTGGGTGCCCTGCTCGACGATTCGGCCCTCCTCCATGACCAGAATGAGGCTGGCGTCGCGGATCGTGGACAGGCGGTGGGCGATCACGAAGCTGGTCCGGCCCTCGCGCAGCGAGCTCATCGCCCGCTGGATGAGCACCTCGGTACGGGTGTCGACGGAGCTGGTGGCCTCGTCCAGGATGAGGATCGCCGGCTCGGACAGGAATGCGCGGGCGATCGTGATGAGCTGCTTCTCACCCGCGCTGACCGTGGCGCCCTCCTCGTCGATCACCGTGTCGTAGCCGTCGGGCAGCGTGTGGGCGATGCGGTCGACGTGGGCGGCGCGGGCGGCGGCCTCGATGCGCTCGCGGGTGGCGCCCTCGGCCCCGTAGCCGATGTTCTCGGCGATCGTGCCGCCGAACAGCCAGGTGTCCTGGAGCACCATGCCGATGTCGGCGCGCAGCTCCTCCCTGGACATCTCGGCCGTGTCGACGCCGTCGAGGGTGATGCGGCCGCCGGTCACCTCGTAGAACCGCATGATGAGGTTGACCAGGGTCGTCTTGCCCGCTCCCGTGGGGCCGACGATGGCCACGGTCTGGCCGGGCTCCACGGTCAGCGACAGGTCCTCGATCAGCGGCCGGTCGGGGGCGTAGCGGAAGGAGACGTTCTCGAACGCCACGCGCCCCCGCAGCTCGGCGGGACGGGCGGGCTCGGCCGGCTCGGCCGACTGCTCGGGGGCCTCCAGCAGCTCGAAGACCCGCTCGGCCGAGGCGATGCCCGACTGGACGAGGTTCGCCATGCCGGCCACCTGGGTCAGCGGCTGGCTGAACTGCCGGGAGTACTGGATGAACGCCTGCACGTCGCCCAGCGAGATCGCGCCCGAGGCCACCTTGAACCCGCCCACGACGGCGACCAGCACGT
Source organism: Nonomuraea sp. NPDC049758 (assembly GCF_040674635.1). NCBI lineage: Bacteria > Bacillati > Actinomycetota > Actinomycetes > Streptosporangiales > Streptosporangiaceae > Nonomuraea > Nonomuraea sp. NPDC049758. The sequence continues at coordinate 176,563 of NZ_JBFAMZ010000011.1, read as the reverse complement.
AGTTGACGTTGCCGATGAACATCATCGCCGGCTGGATGAGGCCGGAGATGAACTGGGCGCGGAAGCTGGAGGCGTACAGGGCCTGGTTGTGCTCCTCGAAGGTGGCGACGGCCTCCTGCTGGCGGCCGAAGATCTTGACCAGGGTGTGGCCGCCGTACATCTCCTCGATGTGGCCGTTGAGCTTGCCGGTGGACGACCACTGCTTGACGAACTGCGGCTGCGACCGCTTGCCGACGACAGCGGTGACGTAGACCGACACGGGCACCGTGACCAGGGCGATGAGCGCCAGGATCGGCGAGATCCAGAACATCACCACCAGCACGCCCACGACGGTCAGCACCGAGGAGATGAGCTGGCTCATGGTCTGCTGGAGGGTCTGGGCGATGTTGTCGGTGTCGTTGGTGGCGCGGCTGAGGATCTCGCCGCGCGGCTGGCCGTCGAAGTAGCTGAGCGGCAGCCGCCCCAGCTTGGCCTCGATGCGCTCGCGCAGCCGGGACGCCGCCCGCTGGACGATGGTCGTCGTGAGCCGGAACTGCGCGATGCCGAGCAGCGCCGCCACCACGTAGATCGCCAGCACCCAGCCCAGGACGTGCGCCAGGGCGGTGAAGTCGATGCCCTGGCCGGGCACGACGTTCATCGAGGCGACCATGTCGGCGAAGTTGTCCTCGCCCTTGGCGCGCAGGCCCGCCACGGCCTGCTCCTTGGTGAGCCCGGGGGTCAGCCGGGCGCCGATGATGCCGGAGAAGATCAGGTCGGTGGCGTGGCCGAGGATCTTGGGCCCGGTGACGGTGAGCGCGACGCTGGCCGTGCCCAGCGCCAGCACGACGCCGAGCATCGCGCGTTCGGGACGCAGCAGGCGCAGCAGCTTGCGCAGCGTGCCGCCGAAGTCGAGCGCCTTCTCGGCCGGGCCGGCCATCATCCTGCCCGGCCCGAAGGCGGGCTGCGGGCGGCGCGCGGGAGCCTGGGCGGTCATGCCGCGGCCTCCTGTTCGGTGAGCTGGGACAGCACGATCTCGCGGTAGGTCGGGCAGGTCTCCATGAGCTCGGCGTGGTCGCCGCTGCCCACCACCCGCCCCTCGTCGAGCACGAGGATGAGGTCGGCGTCGCGGATCGTGTTCACCCGCTGGGCGACGATGACGATCGTGGCGTCGGCGATCTCCTCGGCCAGGGCGGCCCGCAGGCGGGCGTCGGTGGCGTAGTCGAGGGCGGAGAAGGAGTCGTCGAACAGGTAGATCCCGGGCCGGTGGACGAGGGTCCTGGCGATGGCCAGGCGCTGGCGCTGGCCGCCGGAGACGTTCGTGCCGCCCTGGGAGATCGGCTCGTCCAGGCCGCCGGGCATCGCCTCGACGAACTCGCGGGCCTGGGCGATCTCCAGGGCCCGCCACAGCTCCTCGTCGGTGGCGCCGGGCCGGCCGTAGCGCAAGTTGGAGGCCACGGTGCCGGAGAACAGGTAGGGCGACTGCGGGACCAGGCCGACCGCGCGGGACAGCGCCGCCGGGTCGAGGTCGCGGACGTTGACGCCGTCCACCAGCACGTCGCCGGCGGTCGCGTCGAACAGCCGCGGGACGAGGTTGAGCAGCGTGGTCTTGCCGCTGCCGGTGCTGCCGATGATCGCGGTGGTCCGGCCGGGCCGCGCGGCGAAGCTCACCCCGCACAACACCGGGTCCTCGGCGCCCGGGTAGCGGAAGTCGACCGACCGCAGCTCCAGCTCGCCCCGGTGGCCGTCGGGGGTGACGGGGTCCGCGGGCGGGTGGACGGTCGGGTCGGTGTCGAGCACGTCCTCGATGCGCTCGGCGCAGACCTCGGCGCGCGGGATCATCATGAACATGAACATGGCCATCATCACCGACATCAGGATCTGCATCAGATAGGAGATGACCGCGGTCAGCGCGCCGACCTGCATGGTGCCGTCGGCGATGCGGTGGCCGCCGAACCAGATGACGGCGACGCTGGAGACGTTCACGACCAGCATGACCGAGGGGAACATCAGCGCCATCAGCCGGCCGACCCGCAGCGAGACGTCGGTGAGCCGGTCGTTGGCCACGCCGAAGCGCTCGCGCTCGTGCCGGTCGCGGACGAACGCCCGGATGACCCGGATGCCGGTGATCTGCTCGCGCAGCACCTGGTTGATCCGGTCGATGCGCTCCTGCATGGTGCGGAACAGCGGCCGCATCCGCCAGACGACCAGGCCGACGATGACGATCATCACCGGCAGCACGACGAGCAGCAGCGACGACAGCGCGGTGTCCTGGCGCAGCGCCAGCACGATGCCGCCGACGCACATGATCGGCGCGGCCACCATCATCGTGAACGTCATCAGCACGAGCAGCTGCACCTGCTGCACGTCGTTGGTGGTCCGGGTGATCAGCGACGGCGCCCCGAACCTGTTCACCTCCTGCGCCGAGAAGCCCTGCACGCGGTGGAAGATCGCGGCGCGCAGGTCGCGGCCCAGGGCCATCGACGTCCTGGCGCCGTAGTAGACGGCCACGATCGAGCAGACGATCTGGACGAACGTCACGCCGAGCATCACCAGCCCGACGCGCATGATGTAACCGGTGTCGCCGGTGATGACTCCGTGGTCGATGATGTCGGCGTTGAGTGTGGGGAGATAGAGCGTGGCCAGTGTCTGCACGAACTGGAAGAGGACCACGAGGGTGATCTCCTTCCCGTACGGCCTGAGCTGGACCCGCAGCAGGCGGAGCAGCATCAACGGACGCTTTCTGTGATGGGGGTGCGGTAGGAGGGCAGCAGCAGCCCGTCGAGCAGGACGGAGACGAGCTCCTCGTCGTCCATGTCGCCGAAGTCGTCGGACAGGCCGAAACCGCGGTGGACGCTCACCGAGACGAGCATGAGCAGCAGTTGCGCCGTGGCCATGGGCGAGCGGCGCAGATGGTCGCGGTCGGGCTCGACGAGGGCGGCGATCGCGGCGGTGATGCGGGCGCGGCTGTCCAGCATGTGCTCGCGGAACTCGGCGTCCTCGGCCATGAGCTCGCGGGGCACGGCGAAGATGTTGACGTTGGCCTTCATGCCGGCCCGCAGCAGCGCCGCCACCTCACGCAGCCGGGCGCGCAGCCCGGCGGTGGCGCCGATGGCGGCGAGCGCGTCCTCGGCCGGACGGGGGTCGAACGCCCTCATCAGGGCCGCGCGCAGCAGCGTGGCCTTGTCGGGGAAGACGCCGAAGATCGTGCCCTCGGCCACGCCCGCGGCCTCGGCGATCTGGCGGGTGCTGACGGCGGTGCCGTGCGCGCGCAGCAGGGGGACGGTGGCCTCGACGAGGGCGGCACGGCGGTCTTCGGGCGCCATCGCGGGCACCCGTCGCCTCTTGGTCATGCGGACGAGCGTAATGAGTGAGTACTCGCTCGTTCAAATCATTATTTGCCGGACATGTGGATTGGCAGGTCAGCCCGCCGTCTTGTCGTCGGCCAGGTTCTTGAGCCACACGCCGGCGCCCCGCATGAGCACGTCCAGCTCACGGCGCAGCTCGGCGTTCTCGCGGCGCAGCCAGAGCAGCTCGTCCCGCTCCTCCAGGGAGAGCACGCCCGTCTCCTCCTGCTGGACCGGCCGCGGGTGGTGGCGGCCCTCGGGGGCCGGGTCGTGCGTGCGGAACGCGTCCTCCCAGGGGCCGAGGACGTCGGCGGCGGCCGGGGCGGGCCCGGCCGCCGGGGCCGGGGCGGGGGTCGCGGCGGCGACAGGGGCCGGGGCGGCGGCGGTCCTGGTCTTCGGCAGCGTGAGGGTGACCAGCGCGGCGACCACCGCGACGCCGCAGCCGATCAGCAGGGCGGTGCGGAAGCCGGTCTCCGAGGGCAGCGTGTGGCCGCCGACCGTCACGGTGAGCTGGGCCAGGACGACGCCGATCACGGCGGCGCAGACCGAGGTGCCGATGGAGCGCATCAGGGTGTTGAAGCTGTTGGCGGAGGCGGTCTCGCTCCTCGGCACCGCGCCCATGATGAGGGCGGGCATCGCGCCGTAGGCCAGGCCGACCCCGGCGCTGCCGACGCAACCGGCGATCATCAGGCCCCAGCTCCAGCCCATCAGGCCGAGCGCGGTGCCGTAGCCGGCCGCGATGACCAGCGCGCCGACGAACAGGCTGGTCTTGGGCCCGCGGGCGGCCGACAGCCGGGCGCCGAGCGAGGAGACCGCCATCATCATCAGCCCGGACGGCGCCATCCAGAGCCCGGCGGCCAGCATCGACTGGCCCAGGCCGTAGCCGAGCGCCGCGGGCAGCTGCAGGATCTGCATGAGGACCAGCGACTGGGCGTACATGGCGAAGCCGACGAGGATCGAGGCCACGTTGGTGAGCAGCACCTGGGGGCGGGCGGTGGTGCGCAGGTCCACGAGGGGGTCGCGGACGCGCAGCTCCCACAGCCCCCACAGCAGGGCGAGCAGCACCGCGCCGCCGAGCAGCCCGAGGGTGGTGCCGCTCGACCAGCCCCAGTCGCCGCCCTTCGACACGCCGAGCAGCAGGCAGACCAGCGCCGCGCCCAGGCCGAACGCGCCGACCAGGTCGAGCCGGGCCCGGACGGCGGCGGTGGGCGTGGCCGGGACCAGCAGCCAGATCAGCACCCCGACCAGCACGCTCAGCGCGGCCGAGCCCCAGAACAGCACCCGCCAGTCGGCGTACTCGGCGACCGCGGCCGAGATCGGCAGCCCGAGCGCGCCGCCGATGCCCATGGACGAGCTCATCAGCGCGATGGCCGGGCCGACCCGCTGGGGCGGCAGCAGGTCGCGCAGCGCGCTGACGCCGAGCGGGATCATGCCGACGCCCAGCCCCTGGAGGCCGCGTCCGGCGATCATGGGGATCAGGGAGCCGGACAGCGCGCACACCACCGACCCGGCGACGAGCGGCACCGAGCAGACGAGCATCATGGTGCGCTTGCCGTAGAGGTCGCCGAGCTTGCCGATCACGGGGGTGGCGACCGCGCCGACCAGCAGCGTCACGGTGATCACCCATGACGTGTCGGCGGCACTGGCGTGCAGCAGCCGCGGCAGCCGGCCGATGAGCGGCACCACCAGCGTCTGCATGAGCGAGCCGACGATGCCGGCGACCGCGAGCACGCTGACGATCCCGCCGCCGGAGCGCGGGCTGGGCGCGGAATGCACCATTAATCCCCCTATTGTCCGAATGCACCCTACACAGGATGTGCCCCCTGCACAACCTGTGCGCCCTGCACATCGCCCTGGTCACGGAACGGACCCTGCGCCGACAGGGCAGGTCAGCCGCGGTCGCGGGCGCCGCCGTCGAGGACCTGGTCGATGTGGGCGGCGAGCTCGACGTCGCGCTCGGTGACCCCGCCGGCCTCGCCCGTCGAGAGCCGGAAGCGGATGCCCTCCGCCGTACGCTCGATCTCGGCCTGGTGCCCCAGCGTGGCGCCCTCGTTGTGCACCGCCTCGCTCAGCCAGCCGTAGCTGTCGGGCGTGATCGGCACGTCCTTGACCAGGGCGTCGCCGTCCCGCCGCCAGCCCTCCAGCGCCGCCAGGGCGGTGTCGATGTCCTCGTCGGTCAGGCGCTCGGCCATGTTGCCCCCAAAGTCGTCGGCTTCCGACGCTCGGCTACCACCGATGGGCCGCTTCACACCCGCCATTTCCCTCTATAGCGTGTAGTACTACGACTCGTAGAGGGGACATGGCATGCGGGTGCTGGCCGCCGTCCCGCCGCGCCTGGCGGCGCCGGGTTTCGGGCGTCTGCTGCGCGCGCTCAGCGATCGGATCTGACACTCGGAGCGCACGCCTGCGCCGTTTCTGACATAGGGGTTGACGCCGCCGGAGCGCCCGGCCACCGCCGCCGAGCCCCTGACAGGCCGGTAATCACAAGATCGTTTATATAAATGCTTGAATTACAGCATTTACGACCTGACTTACTACGCATTTCGGGCAAGTCATTTCTGTCAGGACGTACAAACTGTTTGCCGAAACACGGTGAAATGTGATCAGTTTACGGACGTGAGAGATTTTCTCATTGTCGGGGGCGGCGTCGCGGGCGCCTGCGCGGGGTTCTTCCTCGCCAGGTCAGGCACCGTGACCCTGCTCGAAGCGGAGCAGGTCACCGGCCACCACTCGACCGGACGGTCGGCGGCGCTCTTCTCGGAGTACTTCGGCAACCGGGCCGTCCGGGCTCTCACGGCGGCGAGCAGGGACTTCCTCGCCGCGCCTCCAACGGGTTTCGCCGACGTCCCGCTGCTGAGCCCGCGCGGCGTGCTCGCGCTGTGCCCGCACGGCGGCGAGAAGCTGTTCGACGAGGTGCTGGCCGAAGGGCGGCGGGCCCCGACGCCGGCGGTGGAGATCGATCCCGCCGAGGCTCCGAAGCACTGCCCGATCCTGCGTCCTGGCCGGTTCAGCAGGGCGATGCTCAAGCCCGGCGCGATGGACATCGACGTGGACGCCCTCCACCAGGGCTTCCTGCGCGGCATCAAGGCGCGCGGCGGCCAGGTGGTCACCTCCGCCCGGGTCCGGGCGCTGTCGCGCACGGGCGGCGTCTGGCGGGCGGTCACCGACGCGGGCGAGCACGCCGCGCCGATCCTGGTCAACGCGGCCGGGGCGTGGGCCGACGAGGTCGCCGGGCTGGCCGGGGTGCGGCCGGTGGGCCTGCGCCCGCTGCGCAGGACCGCGTTCCTGGTGGACCTGCCCGAGGGGACGGACGCCCGGTCCTGGCCGATGGTCACCGACGTGGCGGACACCTTCTACGTCAAGCCCGAGTCCGGGCGGCTGCTGGTCTCCCCCGCCGACGCCACGCCCGTCCCGCCCTGCGACGCCCGCCCCGACGACCTGGACGTCGCCGTCGGCGTGCGGCGCGTCCAGGAGGCCACGACGCTGGAGATCCGCAGCGTCCGGCACGCCTGGGCGGGGCTGCGCAGCGAGGTGGCCGACGGGACGCCGGTGATCGGACCGGACCCCGGCACGCCGGGCTTCGTCTGGCTGGCCGCCCTGGGCGGCTACGGGGTGCAGACGTCGCCCGAGGCGGGCCGGATCGCCGCCGCCGCGGCGACGGACGGGGCCGCCGAACCGGCGTACGCGCCGGGCCGGCTCCGGAACGACTTGGAACGCCTATGAGGAAGGCGACGGGGGCGTGTGAGGCAAAGGGGCCGGTCGCCGTTCGTACATTCCTGACAGAGAGGTGGAGATGACCGGCAACACCCGCGGCTTCACCGGCCGGGCGGTCGACTTCGGCCCGTTCCGTCCCGTCCCGGCGTTGATCGAGGAGCAGACCGACCGGTGCCCGGAGCGGCCGGCGGTCACCTACGACGGCAGGACCCTCACCTACAGGCAACTGGACGACCTGGTCAACGGCCTGGCGGCGACGCTGGCCGGGCACGGCGTGGGTAAGGGCGACGTGGTCGCCGCCCTGCTGGTCAACTCGCTGGAACTGCCGGTCGCGTACCTGGCGCTGATGAAGCTGGGCGCGGCGTTCGTGCCGCTCGACCCGTCGTGGCCGGTCGAGCGCGTGCGCGACACGCTGGACGTGCTGCCGGACGGTCCGATCCTGTGCGCGGGCGGCGAACCGCTGCCGCCGGGCGCCGCCGATCGGGCGGTGATCGTCGGGATCGACGCGATCGTCCCGACCGCCGAGCGCCCGGCGGTCGAGCTGGGCCCGGACGACCTGGCGTACGGCTACTTCACCTCCGGCACCACCGGCACCCCCAAGTGCGCGATGAACCGGCACGGCGGCCTGGCCAACCGGCTGCGCTTCATGACCCGCTACTTCGCCGCGACCGGCGACGACGTCGTGCTGCAGAACAGCAGGCACACCTCCGACTCCGCGCTGTGGCAGCTGTTCTGGCCGCTGACCACGGGCGGGCGCACGGTGCTGCCCGTGCAGGGCGACTTCCTCAACCTCCGGCACACCATCGACCTGATCGCCCGGTACGGCATCACCACCGCCGACTTCGTCTCCAGCGTCTTCAACGCCCTGGTCGCCATCGTGGACGGCGACGCCGCCGCCCTGCGCGCGCTGTCGTCCCTGCGCCGGCTCGTCGTCGGCAGCGAGGCGGTCAGCCCGCGCGCGGTGCACCGCCTGATGGCCCTGCTGCCCGGCCTCGACCTGACCAACGGCTACGGCCCCACCGAGGCGTCGATCGGGATGGTCTTCCACCGGGTGTCGGCGGCCGACGGCGACGCGGTCCCGCTGGGCCGCCCGATCGACAACTGCTACGCGGTCGTGGTGGACGACGACCTGCGCCCGGTCCCGCCCGGCACGACCGGCGAGATCGCGATCGGCGGCGTCTGCCTGGGCGCGGGCTACCTGGGCGACCCGGCCGCGACGGCCAGGGCGTTCGTCGGCAACCCGTTCCCGGACGAGATCCCGGGCGAGCGCCTCTACCTCACGGGCGACCTCGGCCACCTGGACGACGACGGCCGCCTGTTCTTCGCCGGCCGCAAGGACTTCCAGGTCAAGATCCACGGCGTGCGCATCGAGCTGGGCGAGATCGCCGCGGCGGCCCAGCGCTGCCCCGGCGTGCTGCAGGCCGAGGTCCTGGTGGCCGAGCAGGCGGGCGTCAAGGCGCTGGCGCTGTTCGCCTCCGGCAGGGGCCTGACCGAGGCCGCGCTGGCCGCCGAGCTGCGCCGCACGCTGCCGCGGACCAGCGTCCCGCGCTACTTCTTCCCGCTGGCCGAGATGCCGCTGCACGACAACGGCAAGGTGGACCGCGGCCGGCTCCAGGAGATCCTCGACGGCCGGCTGGCCGAGGACACCGCGCTGCTGGCCGAGAGCGCGCCGACCGCGTGCCTGGGCGACCAGGTGCTGCGGGCGATGCGCTCGGCGCTGGGCTGGCCCGGCCTGACCGCCGAGACGCACTTCGCCGAGTCGGGCGGCGACTCCATCCAGGCCCTGTCCGTGGTCCACATGATCACCGCCGAGACCGGCGTGCGCGTGGACGTCAAGGACCTGTACGACCACCCGACGGCCGGCGCGCTGGCCCGGCTGATCGAGCGGCGGCGGCAGGACCACGAGGCCATCGAGGAGGAGTCGGTGCTGATGGCGCGCGACTCCGTGGTGCCCGACGGGGAGCCCATCCGGCGGGCGTCCAGGCCGGAGCGGCTGCGCACGGTGCTGGTCACCGGGGGCACCGGGTTCGTCGGCAGCCGTCTGGTGCACGAGCTGCTGAGCCGCGGCGGGCTGCGGGTGTGCTGCCTGGCGCGGGCGGCCGACGACGAGGCGGCCACGGCCCGGGTCGTCGCGGCGCTCGCCGAGCGGGGGTTGTGGGAGCCGCGCTTCGCCGACCGGCTGGAGGGCTACGCGGGCGACCTGTCCTTACCCGGCCTCGGGCTGGACGGCTCCACCTGGGAGCATCTGGCCCGAGCCTGCGACCTGGTGCTGCACAACGGCGCGATGGTGAACTTCCTGTTCGACTACCGCGCCCACCGTCAGGCCAACGTGCGCGGCACGATCGAGCTGGTGCGGCTGGCGATGGCCCACCACCCGGTGCCGCTGCACTACGTCTCGACGCTGGGCGCCTTGCAGACGGAGGCGCTCCACAGGGGCGAGCGCGTCCCGGAGGACTGCGACCCGGCGCTGGCCAGGCCGCCGGGCGGCGGCTACAGCCGGTCGAAGTGGATCGCCGAGCGCTACCTGGCCGAGGCCCGGCGCCGGGGCGCGCTGGTGACCGTGCTGCGGCTGGGCGAGATCATGCCGAGCGCCGACAACGGCTATCCGAACCCGGTCGCCTTCACCCACCTGCTGCTGTCGGCGTTCGTGCGGCTCGGCGTGCGTCCGGACGTCGCCACGCGCACCGACTACACCCCGGTCGACTACGTCGCCGCGCGGGTCGGTGCGGCCGTGGCCGATCCCGAGGTCTGGGGCCGTACGCTGCACGTCTTCCGCGCCGAGAGCGTCCGCATCGACGACGTGCCGGCCCGGGCGGGCGTGCCGGTCACGCCGATCCCGTGCGGCGACTTCGCGCGGCTCGTGCGCGAGACCGGCCGGGCGAGCGGGGACCGCGAGCTGATCACGCTCGCCTCCCTGCTGCCCGCCGCGGCGGACGAGGAGGAGCTGCGCCGGGCGTTCGGCGGGCTGCTCACCGACAACCCCGCGCTGTTCCGCAAGGACGAGTGCCACAGGCTCGAACAGCGATGGCGGCTCGGCGAGGGCACCCTCGACGGCCCGATCGCCGCCTACCACGCCCGCCTGGCGGGCACGGCCGGGCAGCGGGTGCCCGCCGGTTGATCAGGAAAGGTCAGGAATGCGCTACCGCAAGATGGGAAACCTCGGCTGGGAGGTCAGCGAGGTCGGATACGGCATGTGGGGCATCGGCGGCGGCCCCGGCGGCTTCACCGGCTGGGACTACGACGTCGCCCCCCGGTGCCTCGACGAGGCCGTCGAACTGGGCTGCACCTTCTTCGACACCGCCTGGGTCTACGGCCGCGGCGTCAGCGAGCAGCTGCTCGGCGCGCTGCTGCGCCGCCACTCCGGCCACCGGCTGTACGTGGCCACGAAGATCCCGCCGAAGAACCGCGAATGGCCCCCGCGCCCGGACGACACCCTCGACGACGCCTACCCCGCCGAGCACATCCGCGAGTACACCCATCGCAGCCTGGAGAACCTGGGCGTCTCGCGCATCGACCTCATGCAGTTCCACACCTGGGAGGACCGCTGGGCCCGCGACGAGCGGTGGCAGGAGGCGATCAGGGACCTCAAGAGCGAGGGCCTGATCGACGCGGTCGGCATCAGCGTCAACCGGTGGGAGCCGGCCAACTGCCTCGCCGCGCTCGACACCGGCCTGATCGACGTCATCCAGGTGATCTACAACATCTTCGACCAGGCGCCCGAGGACGAGCTGTTCGACCGGGCGCTGCGCGAGGGCGTGGGCATCATCGCCCGGGTGCCGTTCGACGAGGGCACCCTCACGGGCACACTGACCGCGGACAGCACGTGGCCGGAGGAGGACTGGCGCAGCACGTACTTCGGGCCGGAGAACCTGGGGCCGAGCGTCGAGCGGGCCGAACGGCTCAAGGCGGCGCTCCCGGAGGGGCTCTCGCTGCCGGAGGTCGCGCTGCGGTTCGTGCTGCACCACCCGGCGGTCAGCACGGTGATCCCGGGGATGCGCAGGCCGGCGCACGTGCGGGCCAACCTCGGCGTCTCCGACGGGCGGCCGCTCGACCCTGACCTGCTGAGCGAGCTGCGGCGGCACCGCTGGGACCGGGTGCCGGCGTGGTGGTCGGGGTGAGCGGGCCGCTGGTCGCCATGTGGGCGCACTCGCGCTCGGCCTCGACGGCGTTCCTGCGCATGATGATCGAGCGGGGCGACGTGGCCGTCCTGCACGAGCCGTTCCTGGCGCTGACCGAGGAGGGCTCGCTGACGCTGCCCGCGCCGGACGGCGGCCAGGTGACGGCCCGCTCGGAGAAGGACCTGCTGGTCCGGCTGGCCGAGCTGGCGCGGGCGCGGCCGGTGTTCGTCAAGGAGGTGCTCGACTACGAGTACCCGCACCTGTTCAAGCATCCGGAAGACCTGGCGGGGATCGTGCACACGTTCATCGTGCGCGACCCGCGGCCGACCATCGCCTCGCACTACGCGATCAAACCGGCGGTGACCTGCGACGAGATCGGCTACGAGCGGCTGTTCCTGCTGCACGAGCTGGTCCGGGAGGCGACCGGCCGGCGGCCGCTGGTGATCCGCACCGAACGGCTGATCCGCGAGCCGGCGGCGGTCGTCGAGGAGTTCTGCGCCTACACCGGCCTGCCCTTCCTGCCCGGCTCGCTCAGCTGGGCCGCCGGCGACCGCCCGGAGTGGGGGCGGACCCGCCGCTGGCACCTGGACGCGAGCGGCAGCGCCGGGTTCGAGGACCGCGGCAACGTCTACGCCGCCACCGTGGACAACCATCCGGCCCTGCGGGCCTTCTACGACCACCACCTCCCCTTCTACCAGCGCCTCGTCCAGGACGAATAGGGAGCATCCATGTCAGAGTCACCGGGCCGGCTGTTCGCGCGGGCCTACGCCGAGGACCCCGGCCACGCGGAAGTGACCTTCGACTACACCATCACCGAGGCGCACGAGCCGACCAAGGACCGGCCCCGCCTGACCGTGCGCAACCTGCTCAAGGTCGTCCCCGTCGAGGGCGACCGGGCCCGGTTCTGGACGGAGTCGCCGCCCGGCGAGGACGAGCGGCGGTCGGTGCGCGACTCGGACGTGCGCCGCGAGGCGGCCTTCAGGTTCGGCATGTCGGAGGCCAAGGTGCATCCGATCCGGGCGTGGGTGCAGATCCCCGACGGCCTGGCCGCCGACCCGGACGCCCTGGCCACCTTCCTCGACTACCGCCTGCTGGTGCGGCTGGCCACGGCCGAGAACCTGGCCCTGACCACCGCCCTGCTCGGCCATCCGGAGATCGCCCGCCTGCCGTACGACGACTACGTCCACGGCGTGCTGTCGGCGTGCGACGAGGTCGAGCAGTCGGGCGCGACCCCGCACGCGATGATCGTCAACCCGCGCGACTACTATCACCGGCTGATCGGCCGCGGCGGGCTGCTGGCCGAGCTGGCCGAGGGCAACGGCATGAAGGTCAGCCGCAACCGGTGGGTCGCCCCCGGGGACGCCCTGGTCGGCGACATCTCCGTGGCGGCCAGGCTGCTGGACGCGGGCCGCTCGGTGATCCGGGTGGCCGAGCCGCCGCCCGGCACGTTCGCCCGGCCGGGCGTGGCCGTCTGCGCGGAGGTGTACGAGGGCGTCGCGGTGCATCTGCCGGGGTTGTTCTACCTGGTCACCCCTGCCGGGGAAAACACCGTATTTCCCACTTCATAGCAATCGAGTAGAACGAGAACGACGAAAGGCGGTGACCGTGTCGGACACGAGCCAGGAATACCGGCGCAATGGTTGGTGGCGCGACGAGACCTTTCTGGACGACTTACGCCGCAACACAGGTGCGTCTCCCGACAAGGCAGCACTGATCAGCCGGCGCGTCGCCGACGGTGTCACCGACGTCGTCACCTACGCCGAGCTGGGCGCGATGACCGACCGCATCGCGCACGGCCTGGTCCGGCTGGGCGTGCGGCCGGGCGACTTCGTCGCCATCCAGCTCCCCAACCGCAGGGAGACGCTGCCCCTCGCGCTGGCGTGCATGAAGGTCGGCGCGCGCATCGCCCCGCAGATGCCCATCTACCGGCACCGCGAGCTGGACTTCATGATCCGGCTGACCGAGGCGAAGCTGTTCGTCACCACGAGCCGGATCGGCCACCTGGACACGGCCGAGACGGGGATGACCCTGGCCCGGGAGATCCCGAGTTTGGAGCACGTGATCGTCGTCGGCGGCGACGGCCCGCCCGGCTCGCTCGACTTCGACGAGCTCCTGCTCAACCCGGAACCGGGCGACCCGGCCGACATCGAGGGCCGCGAGCTGGGCCCCGACGACCCGTTCCTCATCCTGTTCACCTCGGGCACGACCGGCGAGCCCAAGGGCGCGCTGCACAGCCAGAACACCCTGTACGCCGACATCAAGGGCTACGCGGAGGCGTTCGGGCTGGACCCGAGCCTGGTCATCATGACGGCCCAGACGTCGATGCACTACGTCGGGCTGGTGATGGCGTACCTGACGGCGCTGACGCTGGGCGGCACCGCGGTCACGGCCGACGCCTGGGATCCAGGCGTCTACCTCGACCTGATGTCCGACCACGACGTCACCATGTACTACGGCTCGCCGCCGTTCGCCCGGGAGATCAGCGAGGAGCAGGCGGCCCGGCCGCGCGAGCTGCCCAGCCTGAGCGTCTTCGTCTCCGGCTCGGCCCCCGTCCCGCCGCACCTGGTGGAACGGGTCACCGAGACGCTGGGCGTGCGCGTGTACGCGCTGTGGGGCATGACCGAGAACGGCGGCGTCACCATGACCCGCCCGCAGGACCCGCCCGAGCGGGCCGGCGAGAGCGACGGCACGGTCATCTCCGGCATGGAGGTGCGCATCGTCGACGAGGAGAACAAACCGGTCGAGAAGGGCGAGATCGGCGCGCTTCAGGTACGCGGCGCGGCCCAGTGCCTCGGCTACTACCTGCGCGACGAGATCTACGCCAAGTCGATCACCCCGGACGGCTGGTTCGACACCGGCGACCTGGCCCGCGACGACGGCTACGGCGGCGTGCGCATCTCCGGCAGGACCAAGGACGTCATCATCGCCAACATGTGCCTCAAGCTGCCGGTCAGCGACATCGAGGCGCTGCTCGGACGGCATCCGGCGATCCGCGACATCGCCCTCATCGGCATCCCGGACCCGGCGCTGGTCGAGCAGGTGTGCGCCGTCGTCACGCCGTCGGGCGAGCCGCCCGCGCTGGAGGAGTTGCGCGCCTACCTCAAGGAGGCCGGCGTGAACGACTGGTTCTGGCCCGAACGCCTGGAGATCGTCGAGGAGATGCCGCGGACCGTCACCGGCAAGATCCGCAAGGTCGAGCTGCGGGAGCGGTTCGGCGCGGCGTCGGACTGAGGTGGCCGGTTCACGGGCGCTCCCGCTGGCCGTCCTGTGCGGGAGCGCCTTCCTCGGTGCGATCGACGTGCAGCTCGCGAACATCGCCTTCCCCGACATCATGCTCAGCTTCCCGCGCAGCAGCCTGCCCCAGCTGTCGTGGGTGTTCAACGGCTACGCGATCGTGTTCACCGCGGCGCTGCTGCCGGCCGGCGGCCTGGCCGACCGGTTCGGCGCGCGGCGGGTGTTCCTGACCGGCCTCGCGGTGTTCGTGGTCGGCGCCGCCCTGTGCGCGGTCGCGCCGTCGGCCGGCGCGCTGATCGCCGCCCGGGTCGTGCAGGGCGTGGGCGGCGGGGTGATCACGCCGCTGACGCTCGCGCTGATCCTGCCGTACTACCCGCCGGAACGCCGGGGCACGGCGATCGGGCTGTGGAGCGCGGCGCAGTCGGTGGCGACGGCGTCGGGGCCGTCGCTGGGCGGCATGCTGGTCGGCGTCTGGGACTGGCGGACGGTGTTCTTCCTGCACCTGCCGGTCGGGGCGGCCGTGCTGGCGGGCGCCTGGCGGATCGTGCCCAAGCGGGCGGGCGAGGCGGCCACGTCCCGGCTGCCGGACATCGCCGGGCTGCTGCTGCTGGTGGGGGCCATCGGGCTGCCCTCGCTGGCGATCGTGCAGAGCGACGCGTGGGGGCCGGGCAGCCCCGGCACGATCGCGGCGCTGGTCGCGGGCGTCGTCGTGGCCGTGCTGTTCGTCCGGCGGGCGCGCACGCATCCCGCGCCGATCGTGGACCTGGGCGCGCTGCGGGCGCGCGGCACGCAGCGGGCCAACCTCGCGATGTTCCTGGTCGGGCTGGTGATGTTCGCGCTGCCGCTGGCCAACATCCTGTTCCTGACCGGGATCTGGGGCTACTCCGTGGCCGCCGCGGGGCTCGCCGTCACGCCGGGGGCGCTCGCCCAGGTGCTGACCGCGCCGCTGGCCGGGCGGCTGGCCGCCAGGACCGGCCATCGCCTGCTCGCCCTGTGCGGGGTGGCGCTGCTGGCCCTGTCCACGGCGTACCTGGCGTTCGCGACGGGGGACGCCCCGGCGTACCTGACGGTGGTGCTGCCCGCGGTGGTGCTGTCGGGGGTCGCGGTGGCCGTGCTGATCACGTCGCTGAGCGGCGCGGCGGTGGCCGAGATCCCGCCCGCACGGCTGGCCACCGGCACCGCCCTGTCGGTGACCTCGCGGGCCGTCGGGGCCGTCATCGGCGTCTCGGCGCTGGTGCTGGTGCTGTCGGGCGACCGGCTCGGGGTGGTCGAGGCGTACCAGGGGGTGTGGCTGACGATGCTCGGCCTGTGCGCGCCGGTCGCCGTCGCCGCCGCCGGCCTGCGCGCCCCGCGCGCCCCGCGCGCCGAACCGGCGGCGCGCAGCGCCTGAACGCGTACGGGCCCGCCTCCCCATCCCCGAGGCGGGCACGAACGGTCCGCGCCGCCTAGGACGCGCAGTCGAGCACGGCGCCCGCCCTCGGCGTCACCGTCCCGTAGTAGTGGACCTTCTCGCAGGGGACGGTGTTGCCGGAGACCACGACGTCGGTGATCGCGGCGGCGTCGCCCCGGATGCCGAGGGCGTCGCGCGTGCCGGTGCCGCTCACCTGGTTGCCGGTGATCTCGACGGTCTGCAGCGGGGCTCCCGCCACCGACTTCACGTAGATCCCGCCCTCGCACCCCTCGACCGTGTTGTCGGTGATGCGTACGTTCTGGGCGTTGACCGTGGCGATGCCGTCGTAGCGGGTGTTGCGCACGATGTTGCCCTGGATGCGCACGTTGGTGTGCCGGTGGGCGGGGTCGGAGGTGTGCGAGCCGGTGAACTGGCCCCAGCCGAGTTGTGAGCCCGAGGCGTCGCAGGTGTTGCCGGTCAGCAGGATGTCGGTGCACGGCGTCAGATCGCTCGCGCCGCCCCAGGTGTTGCCGCCGGCCGGCAGGTCGAGCTGGACCGCCTCGCCGTGCCACAGCCCCTGGGCGGGGTCGCGGATCCAGCCCATCAGGCTGCAGCCCCGGACCGTGCCGCGCCGTACGGCGTTGAGCTCGATGCCGTGCCACCACTTGACGTTCCACATGGTGACGTTCTCGATCAGCACGTCGGAGGCGTGGATCATGGTGATGCCGTTCATGGCGGGCGCCTGGTCGAGCACGCCGCGCTGGACGAAGTCCCACACCGGGTCCCAGCTGCCGCCGGTGACGGCGATGTTCGTGGCGCCGGAGTAGCCGCCGGCGGTCGCGCTCACGGCGTTGAGGACCATCGTGTGCTTGACGCCCGTGGCGGGGAAGCGGGCCACGATCCTGACGTCCGTGGCGTCCAGATGGGTGTTGCTGTGCACGATGAGCGGTTCGGTGAGCAGGTAGGTGGCCTTGGGCACCTTGGCGATGTACCGGCCGGCGGCGTCCTTGGCGCCCTTGCCGTCCCTGGCGGCGTTGAGGAGCTTCTGGATCTCCGAGCCGCTGACGTAGGCGACCGAGGCCGACGCCTGCGCCCGTGCCGGTGTGACGAGCGGGCGACCGGCCAGCAGGGCCGCCGCGCCCCCGAGTAACGTCCTTCTGGTGATCATGGTCTTGAACTGTCCACGCCGGGCGCGGGGGTGTCAAGAGAGGGGTCAGTCGGGGGCGTAGGCCAGGACGTGGTCGTGCAGCAGACGGCCGGCCCGCGGGTCGTCGCGCTCGAACGCCTCCACGAGCGGCTCGTGGTCGGCCGCGTTCTCGTGCGGGCGCATCCGGAACAGCCGGATCGACACGTGCGTCCAGACCTCGACGCCGAGCGACTCCCACACCGACACCAGCAGCGCGTTGCCGGACGCCGCAACGATCTCCCGGTGGAAGGCCACGCCGTGGCGCACCTGGTCGTCGAGGGAGCCGGCGGCCGCGGCCGCGTGCAGGCGGGCCACGTGGGCGCGCAGCGCGGCCACCGGCGGCCGGCCGAGGCGGGTGGCCGTCTCCTCCAGCCCGGCCCGGACCTGGTAGACCTCGCGCAGGTCGTCGAGGGTGAAGCCGCGCACCCGGGCGCCGCGGTGGGGCGCCGACTCGACCAGCCGGAGCGCCTCCAGCTCGCGCAGCGCCTCGCGGACGGGGGCCTGGCTGACCTGGAGCTCGGCGGCCAGGCGGCGCTCGACGATACGCTCGCCGGGCTCCCAGCGGCCGCTGATCAGGCCGTCGAGCAGCACTTTCCTGATCTCCTCGCGCAACGGCGGCCGCACCACGGGCTCCACAGATAATCCTTTCATCGGATGATCGATCATATGGTGTTTAATGGAAGCATGGAGAAAGACCTGGATCCACAGGAGACCGCCGAATGGCTCGAATCGCTTGAGGCGGTCCGGCGGGCGGCCGGTCCCGATCGGGCCGATTACCTGCTGCGCAGGCTCGCCACGAGCACGCGCTATCTCAACACGGTGCCCACCGCCGAGGAGCCCGCCTACCCCGGCGACCTGGAGCTCGAAGAACGCGTCGCGGCCTACGACCGATGGAACGCCGCCGTCATGGTCAGCCGGGGCAGCAAGCTCGGCCTCGGCGGCCACCTGGCCACCTACGCCTCGGCCGCCTGGCTGTACGAGGTCGGCTTCAACCACTTCTTCCACGGCACGGACGACCAGGTCTTCTTCCAGGGGCACGCCTCCCCCGGCGTCTACGCGCGGGCCTTCCTCGAAGGGCGCCTGAGCGAGGAGCAGCTCGACCTGTTCCGGCGCGAGACGCAGGGCGGGCTGCCGTCGTACCCGCACCCGAGGGCGATGTCGGGCTTCTGGCAGTTCCCGACGGTATCGATGGGCATCGGCCCGCTCAACGCGGTCTACCAGGCGCGCTTCAACCGCTACCTGCACAACCGCGGCATCAAGGACACCTCGCACAGCCATGTCTGGGCCTTCCTGGGTGACGGCGAGATGGACGAGCCGGAGTCCACCGCGGCGCTGACGCTGGCCGCCAGGGAGGGGCTGGACAACCTCACCTTCGTGATCAACTGTAACCTCCAGCGGCTCGACGGCCCGGTACGCGGCAACACCCGGATCGTGCAGGAGCTGGAGAGCGTCTTCCGGGGGGCGGGCTGGCACGTCGTCAAGGCGCTGTGGGGCGCCGAGTGGGACGGCCTGCTCGGCTCCGACGAGCTCGTGGCCAGGCTCGGCGAGGTGCCGGACGGCCAGTTCCAGACATTCGCCGCCGCCGACGGCGCCTACATCAGGCAGCACCTGTTCCAGGGGCTCGACGTGCCGTACTCCGACGACGACCTGCGGCGCATCGTCGGCGGCTCGCGGGCCGGGCACGAGCCGCGCAAGGTGTACGCCGCCTACCACCGGGCGCTGCAGAACCGCGGCGCGCCCACCGTGGTCCTCGTGCAGACGGTCAAGGGCTGGACGCTGGGCGCGGGCGTCGAGGCGCGCAACGCCAACCACCAGATGAAGAAGCTCACGCTCGACGAGTTCCGCGTCATGCGCGACCGGCTCGGCCTGCCGGTCCCCGACTCGGCGCTGGCCGGGGAGCTGCCGCCGTACCTGCACCCGGGGCCCGGCTCGGCCGAGGCCGAGTACGTCGCCGAGCGCCGCCGGGAGCTGGGCGGCCCGATCCCCCGCCGCACGGTCGCCGGCCGGCCGCTGCCGCAGCCGGGCGAGCGGCCGTTCGCGGCCCTGGCCAAGGGCTCGACGCAGCCGATCGCCACCACGATGGCGTTCGTCCGGCTGGTCAAGGACCTGATGAAGGAGCCGGAGACCGGGCGGCGCTGGGTGCCGATCGTGCCCGACGAGGCCAGGACGTTCGGCATGGAGTCGCTGTTCCCCACGGCGAAGATCTACTCGCCGCTCGGCCAGCGGTACGAGTCCGTCGACCGGGAGCTGCTGCTGGCGTACAAGGAGGCGGTGGACGGGCAGATCCTCATCGAGGGCATCACCGAGGCCGGCTCGATGGCCTCCTTCACCGCGGCCGCCACCAGCTACGCCACCCACGGCGAGCCGATGGTGCCGTTCTACATCTTCTACTCGATGTTCGGCTGGCAGCGGACCGGCGACCAGATGTGGGCCCTGGCCGACCAGCTCGGCCGCGGCTTCCTGCTCGGCGCGACCGCCGGCCGCACCACCATGACGGGCGAGGGCCTGCAGCACGCCGACGGCCACTCCCAGCTCCTGGCCTCCGCCAACCCCGCCTGCCTGGCCTACGACCCGGCCTTCGCCTACGAGGTCGGCGTCATCGTCCGCGACGGGCTCAGGCGCATGTACGGCGAGGCCGCCGAGGACGTGTTCTACTACCTGACCCTCTACAACGAGCCGCTGCCCCAGCCCGCGATGCCCGAGGGCGTCGAGGAGGGCATCGTCAAGGGCATCTACCGCTACTCCGCCGGCGGCGGCGCCGCGCACCTGCTGGCCAGCGGCACCGCGATCCACTGGGCGCTGGAGGCCCAGCGGCTGCTGGCCGAGGAGTACGGGGTGGGCGTGGACGTCTGGTCGGTCACCTCGTGGAGCGAGCTGCGGCGCGAGGCCATGTCGGCGACCGGGGTGCCGTACCTGCGGCAGGCACTGGCCGGGACCGAGGGGCCGGTGATCGCGGTCAGCGACTGGATGCGGGCCGTGCCCGACCAGATCAGGCCGTGGATCGACCGGCCGTGGACCTCGCTCGGCACCGACGGGTTCGGGCTCTCCGACACCCGGGAGGCCGTGCGCAGGCACTTCGGGGTCGATCCGCGGTCGATCGCGGACGCCGTGCTGAAGGCGGTGGAGGAGTAGCAGCGGGGGCGACTCGTCCCGGCGTAACCGTATTTATCGAGGAATCTCCCTAAGTTAGGGCCTGGTGCACCAACCGTGTTCTGCTGATCCCCGGGGGGAGACGGGTGAGAACACGGTTGCGCCGGTCGCTGCGTACGCGGCTGGCACTGCTCGCCGGCATCGCCATGCTGCTGCTGAACGTCGTCGTCAGCGGCTTCGTCATGTTCGGCATCCACGACGACGTCGCCGACGTGCGCGCCAGCGACGTGTCCGGCCGGGCCCTGCGCGTGCTCCTCATGGTCAAGCGCAACCAGCTGCCCCAGGTGCTGGAACCCCTCGGCCTCGACGGCATCCAGGTCGTCGACCCGGCCGGACGGGCCGTCGCCTGGACGCCCAACCTGGCCGGCGTCCCCCGCCAGACCGCCCACGTCCCCCGCGACCAGGCGAACTACGTCAGCAGGAGCTGCGACCTGCCGGCCTTCCCCGGCCGGTGCGAGCTCGTGGTCGCTTTGCGCGCCTTCCAGCCCGAGGGCACCTGGATCATCTACGCCTTCGACCCCGCGGTCCCCTGGTTCGTCAGCCCGCAGGTCGTGCTGTTCCAGATCGTGGTGTCGGCGCTGCTGGTCGGGCTGACCTTCTTCGGGGTGTCGCGGGTCGTGGCCAGGACGCTCGCCCCCGTCAGCAGCATCACCAAGAGGCTCGCCGAGATCACCGCGGACGGCGGCGGCCTGCGGGTGCCCGTCCCGGACACCGACGACGAGATCAGAGCCCTGGCCGAGACCGCCAACCAGACGCTGGAACGGCTGGAGACGGCGCGGGCCCGCCTGGAGGCCGCGATGGAGCAGCAGCGCAGGTTCGCCGGGGACGCCTCGCACGACCTGCGCAGCCCGATCACCGCCATGCGCGCGCAGGTCGAGGAGGCCATGCTGCATCCGGAGGAGACCGACTGGCGGGAGACCAGCACCCAGGTGCTGGCCAGCCTCGACCGGCTGCAGGCCATCGTCACCGACCTGCTCACGCTGACCAAGCTGGACGCCGGAGCGCCGAGCGAGCGTGAGCCGGTGGACCTGGGCGAGCTGGTGGCCGCCGAGACCGCCAGGCCGCGGGCCAAGCGCGTGGTCACCGGCCCGGACGAGGGCGTGGTGGTCATGGGCGACCGGCTGCAGCTCACCCGGCTGCTGACGAACCTGCTGGACAACGCCGAGCGGCACGCCGAGACGCAGGTCACCGTGACCGTCCGGCAGGAGGGCGGCCGGGCCGTGCTGGAGGTCCTGGACGACGGCGGAGGCATCGAACGGGCCCAGCGCGAGCTCGTCTTCCAGCGCTTCATCCGCCTGGACGACTCCCGCAACCGCGACGCCGGCGGCACGGGTCTCGGGCTGCCGATCGCCCGCGAGATCGCGACCGCGCACCACGGCACGCTGACCATCGAGGACTCCCCCAAGGGCGCCCGCTTCGTCCTCCGCCTCCCCCTCGCCTGACGGGGTGCGGGGCCGCGGGGTTCTGGTGCCTGCCGGGGCCGCGGGGTTCTAGTGCTTGCCGTGGCCGCGGGCCAGGCCCTTGCCGTGCTTGGCCTTGGCGGCCTGATGGCCGACCTTCCGCCCCTTTCCCGAGCCGTCGCCGGACGTGGCGCCGGACCTGGCGCCGGTCACGGCGGGCCGCTGGGCCGGCGGCTGGGCGAGGGGCTGGGCGGGCGGACGGCGGCGGGAGCCGCTCTGCTCGGCCGCGCGGTCGGAACCGCCCTCCGAGGTGCGGTCGCGCGCGACGGCCACGGCGTGCATGACGCCCTCGTGCTCGGTGGCCTCATTCGGCGCCGGGTCGGCGTAGGAGGGCGTGCGGGGGCTGGCGGGCGGGCCGCCGTCGCCGTTCCATGACGTCGTGAGGAGCACGCTGGTGACGAGCGCGGCCACGGCGGTGAGCTGCCGCCAGCGCTGCGGCCTGCCCGGCTGCGGGATAGACACCGAGAACGGCAGCAGCTCGCGGTGCGCGCGAAGCCCGCGCGCGGCGTCGGGCATGGTCCGGCGCACGGCGTGGTTCCGCTCGCCGGTCCTGCGTACCGCGCGGTCCCACCCCGGGATCCGCCGCCTGGCGTCCGGCCGCACCCCTGCGACGGCCCCCACGTCCCGGACGCCCACCGGAACGGGATCGGCCTCCGGGACGGGATCGGCTTCCAGGGCGGGGGCGGGAACGGCTTCCGGAGCGGGGGCCGGGGGGAAGAGGGTGGGAGGAAGGAGGTCGCCGGTGTTGGGCAGGGGGGTGGCCAGGGGGATGGCGGCGGTGTCGTGGGGTTCCTCGTCGCGCAGCGCGGCCACCCGGGTCAGGCGCCGCCGGGCCTCCTCGCCGTCGATCCGGCGGGCGGGGTCCTTGGTCAGGAGACCGGCGATGACCGGCGCGAGCGGCCCGGCCAGGTGGAACGGCGCGGGCTCGGAGGTGAGCACCGCGGTCAGTGCGGCCAGATGGCCGCTGTGCGGGAAGGGCGACTGGCCCTCGACGGCCGCGTACAGGGTGGCGCCGAGGGACCACAGGTCGGCCTGCGGGGTCGCGTGGCCGCCGCGCAGGCGTTCCGGGGCGATGTACGCGGGCGTGCCCACCACCATGCCCGACTGGGTGATGTTGGCCTGGTCGTCGAGGGTGGTGGCCAGGCCGAAGTCGGTGAGCAGGGCGTGCCGGTCGCCGTTCAGCAGGATGTTGCCGGGCTTGACGTCGCGGTGCACGATGCCGTCGGCGTGCGCCGCGCTCAGCGCCTCCAGCACCTGCAGCCCGAGGCGCGCGGCGTCGGGCGGGGACAGCGGCCCGCGTTCGGCGATCACGTCGGCGAGGCTGCGCGAGGGCACGAGCTGGAGCACGATCCACGGCCGTTCGTCGGCCACCACCACGTCGTAGACGGCGGCGATGTGCGGGTGGCTCAGCCGGGCGGCCAGCCGCGCCTCCCGCATCGTCCGGCCGAGCAGCCGTTCCCGCTCGGTCCCCAGCGTGTGCCCGAGGGTGACCTCCTTGACCGCGACCTGCCGGTCGAGCAGCTCGTCGTGGGCCTGCCAGACCCGGCCCATGCCACCGCGGCCCAGCTCGGACAGCAGCCGGTAGCGTCCGGCCAGCAACCAGCCCGCACAGTGCGAAAGTGACATGCCGCCCTGCCTACCCGATCATCCCGCCCTCATGCAACGGCCGCACAGGCTTCGAGTCGATCCTGTGAGGAGGGCGGGCGCGGGGTCACCCGTTCGTGGGGAAGCCGAGGTTCACGCCACCGTGGGACGGGTCCAGCCAGCGCGAGGTCACCACCTTGCCCCGCGTGTAGAAATGCACCCCCTCGGCGCCGTGCACATGCGTGTCACCGAACAACGACGACTTCCACCCGCCGAAACTGTAGAACGCCATCGGCACCGGGATCGGCACGTTGATCCCGACCATCCCCACCTCGACCTCGTTCTGGAACCGACGCGCCGCGCCCCCGTCATTGGTGAAGATCGCCGTACCGTTGCCGTACACACCCTCGTTGATCACCCGCAGGCCCTCCTCATACGAAGACACCCGCACCACCGACAACACCGGACCGAAGATCTCCTCGGTGTGCGTCCGCGACCCCACCGGCACCTGATCCAGCACCGTCGGCCCCAACCAGAACCCCCCGCCCCGGCCACCCAGCACCTCGGTCTCCCGACCGTCCACCACGAGCTTGGCCCCCTCGGCAACACCCAGATCCAGATAGGAGGCCACCTTGTCCCGATGCGCCGCCGTCACCAGCGGCCCCATCTCCGACCGCGGATCATCACCCGGCCCCACCACCAACCGGCCCACCCGCTCCACGATCTTGCCGACCAGCTCATCCCCCACCGGATCCACCGCCAGCACGACCGAGATCGCCATACACCGCTCACCCGCCGACCCGAACCCCGCCGACACCGCAGCATCAGCCACCAGATCCAGATCCGCGTCCGGCAGCACCAGCATGTGGTTCTTGGCCCCGCCCAGCGCCTGCACCCGCTTACCGTGCGCACTGCCCCTCTCGTACACGTACCGGGCGATCGGCGTCGAACCCACGAACGACACCGCCGCCACATCCGGATGCTCCAGCAGCCGGTCCACCGCCACCTTGTCGCCCTGCACCACCGAGAACACCCCGCCGGGCAGCCCCGCCTCCTGCCACAACCGCGCCATCAGCAACGACGCCGACGGATCCCGCTCCGACGGCTTCAACACGAACGCGTTCCCACACGCGATCGCCACCGGGAACATCCACATCGGCACCATCGCCGGGAAGTTGAACGGCGTGATCCCCGCCACCACCCCCAACGGCTGCCGCATCGAATACGAATCCACCCGAGTCGAGACACCCTCGGAGAAACCACCCCTGAGCAGATACGGAATCCCGCACGCGAACTCCACCACCTCCAGCCCGCGCGCCACCTCCCCCAACGCGTCCGCATGCACCTTGCCATGCTCGGCCGAGATCAACCCGGCCAGCTCGTCACGATGGGCGTACATCAGCTCACGGAACCGGAACAGGACCCGGCCGCGCTTGATCAGCGAGGAGTCCCGCCACGCCGGGAAGGCCGCCACCGCGGCGGCCACCGCCGCGTCCACCTCGGCCACCGACGCCAGCGCCACGTGACCGCTGACCTCGCCCGTGGCGGGGTTGAAGATCTCCGCCGTCCGGTCGCCGCCGTCCGTCAGGGCGCCGTTGATCCAGTGCTTGACCGACTTCACCGTTCTCCCTCTCCCAGTGCCAGTTCCACCGCGTCCACGAGCGCGCCCTCGGCGCAGGGACGCGAGACCACGTCCGCGGCCGACAGGACGTCGGGATGGCCGTCGCCGACCGCGATGCCCAGGCCGGCGGCCTGGATCATGTCGATGTCGTTGGGGTTGTCGCCGATGGCGGCGACCTGCTCCAGCGGCACTCCCCGGGCCTTCGCCAGCTCGCGCAGGGCGCTGCCCTTGGTCGCCCCCTCCGGCAGCACCTCCAGGTACGTCGCCTCCGACCGGACGGTGACCGTGCCCGCGATGTCCAGGTCCGGCAGGCGGTCGCCGATCAGCATGCACTTGGTGATCCCGTCGGGGAGCAGCGCCGCCCAGTCGCCGGGGTCGCGCAGGGTGATGCCGTCCCGCCGGGCGTAGTCCCGCAGTTCCGGGACGTCGTCCACGGCCAGCGCCTCCCCGCCGGAGAACGCCACCGGGTACACGCCCGCGGGCAGCTCGCCGAACAGGCCGAGCAGCGTCTTCCAGGCGGTGGCGGGCAGGTGGCGGGAGCGCAGCACCTCGCCGGTCGCCAGGTTCACGGTGCGGGCGCCGTTGTAGAGGATGGCCGGGCCGTCCAGGCCCAGCTCGTCGTAGTAGGGGCGGGCCGAGCGTTCCATGCGGCCGGTGGCGATGACGACCTCGCCGCCCGCGGCCCGGTAGCGGCGCAGCGCGTCCCGGGCGGCGGGCACCATGGCCAGGTCGCGCCCGACGAGCGTGCCGTCGAGGTCGGTCACGATCCAGCGGATCACGTCGCGCTCCCCGCCCCGGCGACGCCGGCGGCCCCGGCGGCCACGTCGGCCAGCACCGAGGAGGCCAGGTCGAAGCCGCCGACGCAGGCCAGGTAGCCGCCCGGCTCGAAGACGCTGCCCGACAGCGGGATGTAGACGCCGCCGGCCTGCCTGACCAGCAGGGATCCGGCCGCGACGTCCCAGGCGTTGACGCGGGTGCCGTACGCGACGTCGGACCAGCCGGCGGCGACGTGGGCGAGCTTGAGCGCGGCGCTGCCCGGACGGCGGATGGTGGCGAACGACTGGGTCATCCTGGAGAAGCGGCGCAGCGCGCCCTCCTCGTCCTCGGCCAGGTCGCGCGGCGTGGGATAGCTGGACAGCAGGACCGCCTCGCGGTCGGCGCGGGCGCCCGCGCTGCGCAGCGGCTCGCCGTTGCAGACGGCCCCGCCGAGCCAGGCGGTGAACTCGTCGTCGCGCACCGGGTCGTAGATCACTCCTGCCACCACCTCGCCGTCCACGGCGGCGGCGATCGAGGTGCAGAAGAACGGCAGGCCGACGGCGAAGTTGGCGGTGCCGTCGATGGGGTCGACGTACCAGCTGATGGCGCCCTGTCCCCTGGTGCCGCCCTCCTCGCCCACCACGACGCTGTCGGGGCAGAGCCGGTCGAGCACCTCGCGGATGCCCTCCTCGGCCGCCTTGTCGTGCTCGGTCACCGGGTCGTGGAAGTCGCGCTTGGTCTGGATCTCCGGACGCGAGCGGAAGGCGCCGCGCAGCCGGTCGCCGACCGCCCTGGCCGCCTCGGCCGCGATGGCGGCCAGCTCGCGAGAGGTGTTCACGTCCATGTCTCCTCCAGGAGGGTCAGCAGGGCGCGGGGGTCCTCGACCGTGGCCTGAGGGCTCTGCCGCACCCGGTACGGGATCTTGTCGGTGCTCGCGGATACCATCAGGACGGTCGCCCCCGCCCCGGCCCGGGCGCCGCAGATCACGTCCCGGTCGTAGTTGTCGCCGACGTACCAGGCGTCGGCCGGGTCCACGCCGAGGGCGCGGCAGGCGAGCAGGATCATCTCGGGGTTCGGCTTGCGCACGCCGACCTCGTCGCTGTAGACCTGCGCGGCGAACAGGTGCTCCAGCCCGCTCCCCGCCAGGTAGTCGCGGTGCACGGCCCCGCACAGCGCGTTGCTGACGACGGCGGGGACGACGCCGTTGCGCAGGCAGGCGTTCAGCAGCTCCGCCATGCCGGTGCGCAGCTTCCGGTCGCTGCGCAGCTCGCCCATGCGCTTGCACAGGGGCGTCGCCTCGACGGTGACCAGCGTGCGGGCCTGCTCGGGCCAGTCGGTGGCGACGAACTCGGCCCAGAACCGGCGGTGGGTCATCTCCTCGGGCGCGAACTGCCGGGACGTGGAGTCCTTCCAGTACTTGTCGGCCCGCGCCCCGGCCCGGATGTCGCTCTCGACGTCCTCGGCCGTCAGGCCGTCGAACCCGGTCCTGGCCAGCATGGCGTGCACCTCGGCGGCCAGCTCGGCGGCCCAGGACGGGCGTTTGGCGGTCTCGACGATCACGCCGCCGAAGTCCAGGAGCAGCGCCTTGGGGCGGATCACGCGGTCACCTCCGCCCGGTCCCAGGAGGAGATGCGGGCGCCGTCCGCGCCGAACAGGTGGAGCTGCTCGGTCCAGCAGGGCAGCACGTCGCCGGGCACGGCCCGCACCGGCGTGTACGACAGGGCGAACAGCTCGGTGTCCAGGACGCGCAGCCGTACCGTCCAGGAGGAGCCGGCCGGCAGCACGGCCTCGACCAGCGCCTCCTCGCTCCAGGCGGCGGCGGGCGGCGCGCCGAGCCGCAGCGCCTCGGGCCGGATGCCGACGGCGGACGGGGTGACCCCCGAGCCGCGCGCCTCGACGAACCGCAGCAGGGATCCGGCCAGCCCGCCGGGCGCCGGTCCGGTGTCCACGATGGCCATCGGCGGGCTGCCGACGAACTCGGCGACGAACCGGTTGGCGGGCCGCTCGTACATCTCCATGGGCGCGGCGAGCTGCTGCAGCTCGCCCTCGTTCATGACGGCGACGTCGGTGGCCATGGTGAGGGCTTCGAGCTGGTCGTGGGTGACGAAGACGATCGTCGCGCCGGACTCCTCGTGGATGCGCTTGAGCTCGGCCCGCATCTCCAGCCGCAGCCGGGCGTCGAGGTTGGACAGCGGCTCGTCCAGCAGCAGCACGGACGGGTTGACCGCGAGCATCCTGGCCAGGGCGACGCGCTGCTGCTGGCCGCCGGACAGCTGGGAGGGGTAGCGGTCCATGGCGGCGTCGACGTGCACCATCTTCAGCGCCGCCTCGGCCCGCGCGCGCCGCTCGGGGCCCGGGACCTTGCGCATGCGCAGCCCGAACTCCACGTTGTCGCGCACGGACAGGTGCGGCCAGAGCGCGTAGTTCTGGAACACCAGCCCCATCGCCCGCTTCTCGGGCGGGACGTAGACCCCCTGCTCGACGGAGTCCAGGACGCGCTCGCCGACGGCGATGCTGCCCGCGGTGGGCTGTTCGAGGCCGGCGATCATGCGCAACGTGGTGGTCTTGCCGCAGCCGGAGGGGCCGAGCAGGCACATGAAGGCGCCGTCGGGGACCACGAGGTCGAGGTTCTTCACCGCGTAGTCGCCGCCGCCGTAGCTCTTGGAGACTGCGCTCAAGGTGATGTTCGGCATCTATCCTCCTAGGCCGGACGCCAGGCTGCTCTTGGTCAGCCGCTGGGTCAGGGAAGTCATGGTGAAGGAGAGCAAAGCGATCATGAGGACGACGCCGTTGGCGAGCTGCGTGTATCCGTAGTCGACCAGGCCGATGGAGAGCGTCGTGAGAAGCTGGGTGCCGGTGGTGGTCAGCATCACGACGATGCTGAGCTCCTTCAGCCCCGAGATGAACGGCAACACGATCCCGGTGACCAGGGCGCCCTTCTGGATCGGGAAGATGATCCGCCGCATCCGGTGCCACCAGGAGGCCCCGGCGATCTGCGCGGCCTCCTCCGGCTCCCGGCCGAGCTGCATCATCGCCGCGATGCCCGAGCGCGAGCTGTACGGCAGGTGCGTCACGGCCATGACCAGGATCAGCAGGAACGTCGTCCCGTACAGCGCCGGGACGGGCCCGCGGGCGACGGCGAACAGCGACAGCGAGGCGGCGGCGAAGGCGATGCCGGGGATGAGGTACGGCAGGAACGACACCTGGCGCAGGAACCCGGCGATGCGCGGCGCGGTGCCGCGGACGACGACGTACCCGATGAGCAGGCCGGCGACCGCGCAGATCAGCGAGGCCAGGCCGACGATGCGCAGCGAGTTCCAGGCGGCCTGCCACAGCTCGGAGCCGCGCAGGATGCCGTGCGGGAACCCGACCGCGCCGGGCAGCCGGTCGGCGATCCAGTAGTCGAGCGTCAGGGTCGACAGGTCCAGCGGCGTGCGGGTGAGCGTGGACAGCAGCAGCGTGAGCACCGGGATCAGCACGCTGACCACGAAGACCACCGCGCCCAGCGCGAACGCGGGCCAGCGCCAGCCGCGCAGGTCGCCCAGCCGGTCCATCGCGCCCTTGCCGCCGACGGTGACGAACCTGCGTTGCTCGCGCATCAGCCGCATGTCGGTGAAGACGATCAGCACACCGATGATCACGATGACGGTGGCGAGCACGGAGGCCACGCCGGTGCTGCGGTCCCTGATCGACTGGAACAGCCCGGTGGACAGCACCTGGTAGTCGGCGGGCAGGCCGAGCACGTACGGGGTGCCGAACGTGCCGAGCACCCGCCCGACCACGAGCAGCACGGCCGAGGAGAGCGCGGGCAGCATCAGCGGCACCACGATCCGCCGCACGACGACGCGCCGCGGCGCGCCGAGGATCCGGGCCGAGTCCTCCAGCTGGACGTCGATCCGGCGCAACGCGTTGCCGACCAGCAGCAGCACGAACGGGTAGTAGTGCAGCCCGAGCGTGACGATGATCGGCAGCGGGCCGTAGGCCAGCCAGTCGGGGGTGCGCACGCCGGCCGACTCCAGGAAGCCCACCTGCCCGCCGGCCCGCTCGTTCTTGAACAGCGTCAGCCAGGCCAGCGAGAACGTCCACGACGGCAGCATGTACGGCACCACCAGCGCCCCGGCCAGCCACTTGCGGCCGGGCACGTTGGTCCGGGTCACCAGCCAGGCCATCCCGCCGCCGAGCAGCAGCGCGAACAGCACGGTGCCGACCGCGACGACCAGCGTGTTGACCAGCGGGCCCCAGAACAGCAGGCCGCTGATCTGGGAACGGAAGACCCGCCACAGGTAGTAGCCGGTCCACTCGCCCGGCTGCTGGCCGGCGTGCAGCTCGTCGCCGAACTGGAGGCGGAAGGCGTCCGACAGGACCGCGATCAGGGGGGCGACGACGAGGTAGGCGAGCAGGACGACGAGGATCAGGCCGAGCGCGGCGGTCGGGTCGTGCCGCAGGACCTGGAGGCGGTAGCGGATTCGGCGCCGTCTCGGCGGGCGAGGCGGCGGCTCCGTCTTGGTCAGAACAGCCATGGTCTTCCTTCGGGGGGTTTTCAGTGGCTTCGTTTGAGCATGGCGTCGGCGAGGGCGTCGGCGGCCTCGCCGAGCCGGCGGCCCACGGCGTCCAGGCGGGAGAGCAGCTCGCGTTCGCGCAGGGTGTCCATGTCCAGCGGGCCGGCGAACAGCTCGGTGAGCCGGGCCTGGTGGAGCTGGCGGACGCGGCTGCGGGACTTGCGGGTGGCGAGCACGGCCACGGTGACCGAGCCGGGATCGCCGGTGATCTTCAGCAGGGCCTGTTCGAGCTGGTCCAGGCCGTCGATGACGGCGCCCAGCGGCTCGGCGGCGAAGGTGAGGTCGGCGGGTCCGAACAGGTCGGCCTCGCGGACGAAGTCGCGTAACTGGTCCAGCACGTCGTCGATCGAGCGGGAGAGCCGGAACAGGTCCTCCCTGTCGATGGGGGTGGCCAGCACCCGTTTCAGCGCCCGGACGAGCTCGGCGCGGGCGGCGTCGCCCTCGTGCTCGACCTCGGCCATGCGGGCGCGGGCCGCTGCCTGGCCGGTCGTGCCAGAGGCGGCCGAGCGGGCCAGCACGGCGCCCTCCCTGGCCACGGCGACCTGGCCGCGGATGAGGTCGATCACCCGCCGTCCGGACCGGCCGCGCAGCTCGTCCCAGGCGCGGGCGAGCCGGCGGGGCCGTCCGCCGCTCACAGCAGCCTCAGGCCGAGCCCGGCCAGGGCGCCCAGGGCCATGGACGACGGCAGCGTGACCAGCCACGCCGTACCCATGTTCAGCACTCCTTGCCATCGCACCCTCCTGCTTCCTTCGCTTGCCACCACGCCGACGACCCCGGCGGTCACGGACTGGGTCATGCTCACCGGGCTGCCCAGGGCCGAGCTGCCGAGGACGGCGCCGGTGGCCGCCGTCTCGGCCGACAGCACGTGCAGCGGCCGGGTGATGACCAGGCCGCGGCCGACCCGCTCGCCCACCCGCGGCAGCGTGGTCAGCGCCCCGGCCAGGAACAGCGCCACCAGCACGGCCATCCACACCGGCGAGAGCTGGACGGGCCCGACCCGGCCGAGCCCGTTGCGGCCGACGTCCACGGCGACGCTCGCCACGGCGATCATCTTCTGGCCGTCGTTGACGGCGTAGGCCAGGCACTGGGCCGCGTACGCCACCAGGTGGGCGGCCAGCACCAGCCCCGGCATCCGGCGCGAGGACGGCACCCGCCGGGACGCGGTGCCCAGCAGGTAGCCGAGCACCAGCCCGACCAGCGGCGCGCACGCCCCGATCGCCAGGACGGTGATCAGGCTCGGCCAGGCCACCGGCAGCCCGGCGCCGAGCCCGGCGCCCGCGATGCCGCCGATCACCGCCAGCGTCAGGCTGGTGGGCAGCCCTCTGCCGGTCAGCGCCGCCACCACCACGACGGCGATCACCACGCCGGCCAGGAACACGGCCGCGCCGCTGCCCGAGTCGAGCCCCGCGAGCCCTTCGGTGAAGGTCCGCGCGACCGCGACGCCCAGCACGTACGGCCCGGCGAACAGGACCGCCACCAGCAGCGCGGCGGCCAGCCAGCCGGGCGTGCGCGGGAAGCGCAGGCCGAGGCCGATCAGCGTGGCGCCGTCGTTGGCCCCGCTGATCAGCACGAACAGGACGGCCACCGCGGCGAAGGCCAGCGTCCAGCCCATCAGAGGTAGAGCCGCTGGTCGCGCTTGGCCTCGTCGTAGCGCTCGCGCGCGGCCCTGACCTCGGGCAGGCCGGACACCTGCGCGACCGGCACGTCCCACCAGGCCTGCGCGCCGGGGCCGCCGCCGGGGACGGGTTCGACGTACACGACGGTGGTCCTGGCCGACTCCCTGGCCTTGACCAGGGCGGCCCGCAGCGACTCGGGGCCGTCGGCGCGCAGCACGTCGGCGCCCAGGCTGGCGGCGTTGGCGGCGAGGTCCACCGGCAGGGGGTCGCCGTCCAGCTCGCCGCCGGGCCCGCGGGTGCGGTACGCGGTGCCGAGCCGCCGGGCGCCCACCGACTCGCTGAGGTTGCCGATGGAGGCGAAGCCCCGGTTGTCCACCAAGACGATCACCAGCTTGATCCGCTCCTGCACGGCGGTCGCGATCTCCTGCGCCATCATCAGGTACGACCCGTCGCCGACCAGCACGAACACCTCGCGTTCCGGCGCGGCCAGCTTCACCCCGAGGCCGCCGGCGATCTCGTAGCCCATGCACGAGTAGCCGTACTCGACGTGGTACTGCTCGGGGTCGGCGGGCCGCCAGAGGCGGTGCAGGTCGCCCGGCATCGAGCCGGCCGCGTTGACCACCACGCCGCCCTCGGCGACCTCGTTGAGGACGCCGAGCATGACGGGCTGGGTGAGCTCGGCGCCCGCGTAGGTGTGGCCGATCTCCGACTGCCAGGCGGCGGCCAGGGCGGCGGCCCGGTGGGTCCATTCGGGGTCGGCCCGCCAGTCCACGTCGTCGAGGGCGCGCAGGGCCTCGCGGGCGTCGGCGACGAGCGTGGCGCCCGCGTTCTTGGCCGCGTCGAAGGCGGTGACGTTGACGTTGAGGAAGGCGGCCTGCCCGAACAGCGTCCTGGAGGCGGTGGTGAAGTCGGTGTAGCGGGTGCCGACGCCGATGACCAGGTCGGCCTCGCGGGCCAGGGTGTTGGCCGCGTCGGTGCCGGTGTGGCCGATCGCGCCGGCCGCGCAGGGGTGGTCGTGGGGCAGCGCGCCCTTGCCCGCCTGCGTCTCGCCCACCGGCACGCCGTGGTTCTCGGCGAAGCGGGTCAGCTCGGCCCACGCCCCGCTGTACCTGACGCCGCCGCCGGCCACGATCAGCGGCCTGCGGGAGCCGCGCAGCAGCTCCTTCGCCCTGGCCAGCGCGGCCGGCTCGGGCACCGGGCGGGGAACGTGCCAGACCCGCCGGGCGAACAGCTCCTCGGGCCAGTCGTAGGCCTCGGCCTGCACGTCCTGGGGCAGCGCGAGCGTGACCGCGCCCGTCTCGGCGGGGTCGGTGAGCACCCGCATGGCCGCCAGCAGCGCGGCCGGGAGCTGCTCGGGCCGGTTGATCCGGTCGAAGAAGCGCGACACCGGGCGCAGCGAGTCGTTGACCGACACGTCGTAGGACCGGGGGTCCTCCAGCTCCTGCAGCACCGTGCCGGGGGCGCGGGTGGCGAAGACGTCGCCGGGCAGCAGCAGCACCGGCACCCGGTTGATCGTGGCCAGCGCCGCGCCGGTGACCAGGTTGGTGGCGCCGGGCCCGATGGACGTCGTGCAGGCGAAGGTGGACAGCCGCGCGCGGGTGCGGGCGTAGCCGACGGCCGTGTGCACCATGGCCTGCTCGTTGCGGGCCAGGTAGTACGGCAGCGCGTCGCCCGTGCCCGCGCCCTGCTCGGCCAGCGCCTGGCCGACGCCCGCGACGTTGCCGTGGCCGAAGATCCCGAGCACGCCGGCGATCAGCCGCTGCTCGACGCCGTCGCGCTCCGACCACTGGGCGGCCAGGAAGCGGGTCAGCGCCTGAGCCGTGGTCAGCCTCATGAGGCACCTCCTTGCACGAGATCGGGCACGCCGCCCTCCAGCAGGCCGAGCGCGGTGTCCACGGCGGCGCCCACGTCCCCGTCGGGCGGGTAGAGCAGCGCCCGGCCGACCACCAGGCCGCGCACGCCGGGCAGGCGCAGCGCCTTGCGCCAGGAGTCGTACATCTCGCCGGCGTCCTGGCCGGAGTCGCCGCCCAGCAGCAGCACGGGCAGGGTGGTGGACTCCACGACGCGTTCCATCTCCGGCACGACCGGGATCTTCAGCCAGGTGCGGGCGGAGGTCGCGCCGAGGCCCTGGCCGACGCTGATGGCGTGGATCACGGCCTCGGGCGACAGGTCGTGCCGCACCACGCCGTCCTGCCGCCTGGACCAGAACGGCTCGACCATCGCCATCAGGCCGTGCCTGGCCAGGTCGGTGACGGCCTGGCCGCAGCTGGCCAGGGTGGCGGCGGTGGCGCTGTCCTCCAGCGCGATCCGGCACAACATCTTGCCGCCGTCCAGGCCCATCGCGGCGATGGTGGGGGCGTCGTAGGCGGTGAAGCGGTCGTCGAACTCGAACACCGAGCCGTGCACGCCGCCGCGGTTCATCGAGCCGATGACGATCTTGTCGTCGAGCGCCCCGAGCAGCAGCAGGTCCTCGACGATGTCGGGGGTGGCCAGCAGGCCGTCCACGCCGGGCCTGGCCAGGGCGGTCATGAGCCGGTCGAGCAGGTCGGCGCGGCTGCGCATGGCCATCGGGTGGCCCGCCACGCCGAGGGCGCCGCGGGCCGGATGGTCGGCCGCGATGATGAGCAGTTGCTCCCTGCCGTTCCTGAGGGGCCGGCGCCGGCGGGCGGCCGCCGCCTCGGCGACGCGCTCCGGCTGCCAGGCGCGCTGGTCGAGCAGCCGGCGGTAGTCCTGCTCACGCATGCGTGACGGCTCCTTCCGAGAGGGTGGCGGACAGGACGGCCTCGACCTCGTCCGCCGTGGGCATCGCGGGCGCGCAGGCCAGGCGTCCGGCGACGATCGCGCCCGCGGCGTTGGCGAAGCGCAGGGTGCGTTCGAGCGGCCAGCCTTCGAGCAGGCCGTGGCAGAGCGCGCCGCCGAAGGCGTCGCCGGCGCCGAGCCCGTTGACCACCTCGACCGGGACGGGCGGCACCCGTACGGTCTCCGTGGCGGTCATGCCGAGCACGCCGTCCGCGCCCTGTTTGACGATGGCCAGCTCGACGCCCGCCGCCAGCAGGGTCTCGCCGGCCGCGCGCGGGTCGCGGGTGCCGGTGGCCACCTCGACCTCGTCGAGGTTGCCGGCCGCGACGGTGACGTGCGCGAGCGCCTGCCGCACCCGCTCGCGGGCGGTGGCCGCGTCGGCCCAGAACATGGGCCGGTAGTCCAGGTCGAGCACGGTGTGCCGGGCGCGCCCGCGGGCCTGCCAGGCGGCCAGGTGGGCGGCGTGGGACGGCTCGGCCGACAGGCCGGTCACGGTGGCCCAGAACAGCCGCGCTCCGGTGACGGCCGCCAGGTCGAGGTCGCCGGGCGCGATCTCCAGGTCGGGCGCGTCCTGGCGGTAGAAGTAGAGCGGGAAGTCGTCCGGCGGCCTGATCTCGCAGAACGTGACCGGCGTCGGCCGGCCGGGCACGGCGCCGACCAGGCGGTCGTCCACGCCGTAGGAGCGCAGCGCGTCGCGGACGAACGCGCCGAACGGGTCGTCGCCGGTCCGCGTGATCACCGCGCTGGAGTGGCCCAGGCGGGCGGCGGCCACGGCCACGTTGGTGGGGCTGCCGCCCAGGTACTTGCCGAACGTCTCCACGTGCCGCAGCGACACGCCGGTCTGGAGCGGGTAGACGTCCACGCCGACCCGGCCCATCGTCAGCACGTCGAGGGCGCTCACGCCAGGCCCCGCAGGAACGCCACGCCCGCCCGCACGTCGTCGGCCGGGCCGGCGCCCGCCGGGGGCTCGGCGTCGAGGACGACGTCCTGCTCCATGACGTACCAGCCGTCGTAGCCGGCGGCGGTCAGGCGTTCGACGATGCCCCGGACGTCCACGTCGCCGCGGCCGAGCCGGCGGTAGATCCCGGCGCGCACGGCGTCGGTGTAGGTCAGCTCACCGGCCCGGACGCGGGCGGCGAGCGCGGCGTCGACGTCCTTCAGGTGCACGTGGGCGATCCGCTCGGGGACGCGGGTGACCAGCTCCAGCGGGTCGCCGCCGCCGATGAGCAGGTGGCCGGTGTCCAGGCAGAGCGGGACGGCGCTGCCGCCGAGCACCCGGTCCACCTCCCGGCCGGTCTCGACCATGGTGCCGACGTGGGGGTGCAGGGTGAGCGCGCGGCCGTCGCCCTTGGCCTCGTGGAAGGCGCGGTCGAGGTTGCCGAGCAGGGTGCGCCAGCCGGTGTCGTCCAGCTCGGGACGGGCGTCGTAGCCGTCGGCGCCGGTGGCGGCGGCCAGCACGACGACCACGTCCGGGTCGAAGGCGGCCCAGGTGGCGCGGAGGGCGGGCAGCGGGTCGTGGGCGGGGTCGTGCAGGACCGCGGGGACGAATCCGCCCACGGCGCGCAGCCCGTACCGGCCGAGCAGGTCCTGGTCGGCGGGCAGGAAGCCGTCGGGGCCCAGCTCGGTGGCGGTCAGGCCCAGCTCGGCCATCTCGGCGAGCACGCGGTCGGCGGTGAGCTGGTGTCCCCATCCGGGCACCTCGCACACGCCCCAGGAGATGGGTGCGGCGGCGATCCTCACTTGGCCACCTCCAGCACGCGCACCGGACGGCCCTCGCGGCGCGCCAGGTCGGCGGCCTCGGCCAGGTAGAGGGCGGCCAGGGCGTCGCGGACGGTGCAGGGGCTCTCGCTCTCGCCCCTGGCCATCGACAGGAACGCGCCCATCTCGGCGACGTAGGCGTGCTCGAACCTGGTCTGGAAGTCCGGCCACGGCGGCCCGTCCGGGTTCAGGCCCTCGGCCGAGCGCAGCGGGGCGCGGTCGCCGAGCCCGACGGCGCGGGTGCCGAGCGTGCCGGCCAGCTCCATGCGCACGTCGTAGCCGGCGCCGTTGTAGCGGGAGCCCTGCAGGGTGACCAGCGTGCCGTCGTCCATGACGATCAGGGCGGCGCTGTTGTCGACGTCCCCGGCGGCGGCGAAGTACGGATCGCCGCGGTTGGCGCCGACCGCCTGCACGACGTCCGCCTCGCGGCCGGTGACCCAGCGCAGGATGTCGAAGTCGTGGATGTGGCAGTCGCGGAAGATGCCGCCGGACTGGGCGACGTACTCGGCGGGCGGCGGCGCCGGGTCGCCGGTCAGCATGTGCACGCGGTGCAGCTCGCCGAGCTCGCCCGCCAGCAGCGCCTCGCGGGCGGCCCGGTAGCCGGCGTCGAAGCGGCGCTGGAAGCCGATGTGCACGCCGATCCCGGCCCGTTCGACGGCCTCGGCCACCCGCAGCGTCTCCTTGACGGTCGGCGCGGCCGGCTTCTCGCAGAACGCGGGCACTCCCCGCTCGCACGCCCTCAGCAGGCCCTCGGCGTGGGCGGAGGTCGGCGTCGCGAGGACCACCGCGTCCGCGTCGAAGGGATCGCCGGTACGGGCGCCGAGCCGCCGGGCCACCTCCTCCGCCCTCGCCGTGTCCACGTCGGACACGACGAGCTCGTCAACCAAGGCGGACAGGGTGGTGGCATGGAACATGCCTATACGTCCTAGGCCCAGCAGACCCACACGCATGATCGCTCCTCATCCAGGGGGGCCTCCAGTTCTAGATGAACAGGAGATGAACCGTCAAGACTTTGTCCTGACATAAGGATGAACTGTCGTAGCTGGGCGGGCAGGCCATGGCGGCATCTCCACGTAAGAATGTCTTGACAAATTATTCACGTGACGTTCATCGTGAGCACACAATGGCGCCGGTCGGGGCTGGCGCGGCGCCTTGCGAATCCGAGAGGCAAGAGGAGTGACGCCATCATGAGGCGTACCGGGAAGATCATCTCCATGGCGTTGCTGGCGTCCGCCGCCGTGGCGTGCGCGCCCTCCACCGCAGGCGGAGGACCGTCGGCGGCGGCGACGGCCAAGGCGCTGCCCGGCCCGTCGCTCGATGCGAACTTCGACCTGGAGGCGCTGGTCGCCGCGGCGAAGAAGGAAGGCAGCGTCCTGGTCTACGACTCCAGCGGCGACATCGAGGAAGTGGCCAAGGCGTTCACCGCGAAGTACGGCATCGCCATGGAGGGGGTGAAGTCGGACACCCCGCAGACGGCCGAGAAGATGACCAGGGAGCACGCCGCCGACAACGTCACCATCGACGCGGCCATGTACGAGGACGGCGGCGTCCTGGTCGGCCAGCTCGCGCCGCAGGGCGTCACCCAGACGTGGATCCCCGGCGACCTGAAGGACCAGATCCCCGCCGAGAACCAGAACCCGCTGCTCGCCCTCTCCAAGGCGACGGTCTTCGGCTACAACACCAAGCTCTCCCCCGGCGGCTGCCCGGTGAAGAACGTCTGGGACCTGACCGATCCGGAGTGGTCCGGCAAGCTGGTGATGCAGGACCCGCTGGGCAAGCCGACCGTGCTGTCGTTCTTCACCCAGCTCGACGCGTACGGCAACCAGGCGCTCGAACAGGCCTACCAGGCCAAGTACGGCAAGCCGCTGAAGACCGAGGAGAAGAGCGCCGCACAGGAGTGGATCAAGCGCCTGTCGCTCAACAAGCCGGTGCTGACCGGCTCCGACGAGGACATCTCCGCCGCCGTGGGCGCGCCGGCCGCCACGGACAAGAAGATCGGCTTCATGTCGATCTCGAAGTTCCGCAACAACGAGGACAAGGGCTACCACCAGGCCGCCTGCGAGGGGATGACCCCCTTCACCGGCTTCAGCTACCCCAAGTACGCGGCGATCGCCACCAAGAGCAAGCACCCCAACGCGGCCAAGCTGTTCGTGCACTTCATCATGACCGAGGAAGGCGTCAAGCACGAGATCGGCGAGGGCGGCGTCTCGGGCAACAGCACGGTCAAGCCGATGGTCACCCCGCCCGGCCTGTCGGACTGGCAGGGCCAGCTCTTCCACACCGACCCCAAGGGCCTGCTCGGCGACCTGCAGAACCGCCAGGCCATGTCGGACTTCTGGCGCGTCAACCGCAGCTAGCGCGGGCCGTCGCACAGCCCGGCCGGGAGGATCCCCGGCCGGGCGCGTCGGCATGCCCTGGCATCCGTCCAACACCTAATGTCCTGACATAAGGACGACCTATTGATTTCTTGTTAACTGGTCGTTACGTTTTGGGACAACATCAACACCCCGAACGAGGAGGCGCAATGCGTCCCCTGTCCAGGCTCTCCCTGGCAGCCCTGATGTTGACCGTGTTGGGCGGGATCGCCGTACCCGCGGCCGGTGCCGGCGTGGCGACCGTGTACCCCGACGTCGAGACCCCCTCCCTCTACGACGACGAGGCCGGCGGCGACGCCAACGGCGACGACCCGGCGATCTGGGTCGACCCGTCCGACTCCGAGGACAGCGTGGTGATCGCCACCGCCAAGAAGGGCGGCCTGTACGTCTACGACCTCGACGGGCAGCAGCTCCAGCACCTGCCGGCGCCCGCCGCCCCCGGACCGGACGACGAGGCGGGCCGCTTCAACAACGTCGACGTCGCCTACGGCTTCGGCGGCAGGGACCTGGCGATCGTCTCCGACCGCGGCCGGGACACGCTGCGCATCTACGCCATCTCGCACGGCCACCTCACCGACGTGACCGACCCGGCCGCGCCGTTCGTGTTCAACACGACGCAGCAGCAGGTCAACGACGCCGAGACGGCCTACGGGCTGGCCGCCTGGAAGGACTCCACCGGCACGTACGCGCTGGTCAGCCGCCGGCACAAGACCTCGGTCGGCCTGGTCAAGCTGCTCGCCAAGCCGGGCGGCAAGATCGGCTACCAGCTCGTGCGGACGCTGACCCTGCCCAATTCCTTCACCCTGCCGAACGGCCAGACCTGGTCCCCCTGCCTTGAGCCGGACGAGCAGGCGCAGGTCGAGGGCATGGTCGTGGACCAGGAGCGGGACGTGCTCTACGCCGCCCAGGAGGACGTCGGCATCTGGCGGATGCGCGCCGACCTCACCGGCACGCCCGTCCTGGTGGACAAGGTCCGCGAGTACGGAGTCCCGGGCACCTACGACCCCGCGACCGAGGAGTGCACCCCCGGCGCCGACCCCGGCTACGGCGGCACGCACCTCACCGCGGACGCCGAGGGCCTGACCATCTACTACCGCGAGGACGGCAAGGGCTACCTGCTGGCCTCCAGCCAGGGCGACAACACCTTCGCCGTCTACCGCAGGGAGGGCTCCAACGCCTACCTCGGCCAGTTCCGGATCGGCGAGGCGAACGGCATCGACGGCTCGGAGGTGAGCGACGGCTCGACCGTGCTCAACGTGCCGCTGGGCGAGTTCGACGAGGGCATGTTCATCGCCCACGACGGCGTGAACACGCCGGCCACGGCGGACCGGGAGAACACCAACTTCAAGTTCGCCGACTGGGGCGACATCGCCGACGAGCTGGACCTGGACGTGGACACCGACGGCTGGGACCCGCGCGACTGATCATCGCCGCCCAGCGGTCCCGCGAACCGGGGCGCCGTCCAGCCGGACGGCGCCCCTTCGCCTTTTCAGGGGTGCGGCCTTCGCCGATCGAGCGGCGCGCCCTTCGCCGTTCCGGGCGGCATTCGGCCGATTTGGGCATCCCTTCGCGGGGCGGGGAGAATGGGGTGCGCGTGCGGAGGAGGAGTGTGACCGAGAGCCAGTCGCTCGACCACCTCGCCCGCCGCCTGGAAGAGGTGGTCGGCGAGCTGCGCGGCATCCCCGTCGACGTCGAGCGGCTGGAGGACCCCGAGCTCGTCCGCCGGCAGATCCTGCGCGCCACCCGGTCGTCGGCCGAGCTGCGGGCCATGCACCCGGTGGGCTCGCGCGAGCAGGGCCGCGACGAGCAGCGCAGCCGGCGTACCGTGCTGGACGCCCTGCGGGAGGGCCTGTCGATGCGCACGATCGTCCATTCGAGCGTGCTGGACGACCCGCGCAAGGCGGCCCGCATCCAGGAGCTGCACGCCGCCGGCGACCTGCACCGGGTCATCGACGAGCCCATCCAGCAGCTCCTCATCTTCGACCGGTCCGTGGCGTTCGTCCGGATCACCCCGATCGCCTACACGCCGGGCGCGCTGATGATCAGGCAGCAGGGGCTGATCGCCACCCTCATCGACCTGTTCGAGCTGTCGTGGGCGCGGGCCAGGGAGGTCACCGAGCCGGCCCACCAGCTCTCGCCCCGCGAGCGGGAGGTGCTGGCGCTGATCGCCGAGGGCCGTTCCAACAGCGCCGTGGCCCGCGCCCTGTCGATCACGGAGGCGGCCGTCGGCAAGCACGTGGCCTCCGTGTTCGCCAAGCTCGACCTGCCCGCGACCGACGACCACAACCGGCGGGTGCTGGCGGTGCTGGCCTACCTGCGCGGCGTGGCGAGGTAGGGCCAGGGCTACCCCGTTCTCGCCCCAGCACCCGTGCGGGCGGGCCGCGGCGGGCGCTTCGATGGACGTCATGCAGAAAATGACTGGATTGCTGGTGGGCGCGGTGTTCGGCGCGGTGTTCGTCGTCGTCAACGCGCACGGCCCGCTCGGCCCCGTGACCGCGAACCTGCTGCGGGCCGCCGCGTGCCTGGCGGCGGCGGGCGTGCTGGCGATGTGGTTCCGTGCCGTGCGCGCGGAACGTCCCGCCGCGGCCGGCCGGCGGGGCATGTTCGGGCCCGGCTACCTGGCCGTGGTCGTGGTCGAGGCGGTCCTGCTGTTCGGCGGGCTGCGGGTGCTGGCCGCGCTCGGGCGTCCCGAGGAGGGGAACGTGGCGTGGGTGGCGTTCGTGGTGGGCGTGCACTTCGTCGCGCTGGCGCCGATCTGGAAGGACTGGAGCATCGCCGTGCCGGGCGTCGCGCTCACGCTGCTCGGCGCCGGCGGGCTCGTCCTGGCCGCCACGGCCGCGGTGGCGTGGGTGCCGGTCGTCAGCGGGGTGCTGTCCGGCGTCGTGCTGCTGGCCGGCAGCCTCACCCTCGGCCTGCGCGGTACGGCGCGGGCGGCGGCCTGACCGTCCGGGGGGCGCGCCTTCTCCCCCGGCACAGACCCTCTGATACTCTCTGTGCTGAATTGATTACTTTCTGTCGCTAGGGGAGCTAGTGTGAAGGTCGCCTGCGTCGGCGGTGGGCCCGCCAACCTGTACTTCTCGATCCTGATGAAGCGGGTCGACCCGTCCCACGAGGTCGCCGTCTACGAGCGCAACCCGGCCGGGACCACCTACGGCTGGGGCGTGACCTACTGGGACGACCTGCTCAAGAACCTGCGCGCCGCCGACCCCGAGTCGGCGGACGTCATCAGGGAGAACTCGATCCGCTGGGACAGCTGGGTCACCCACATCCAGGACCGCGCGACGGTGTCGCTCACCGAGTCGGACGAGGGCTTCGGCATCTGCCGCCACCGCCTGCTCGACATCCTCGCCGACCGCGCCCGCTCCCTGGGCGTGCACGTCGAGCACGGACGCGAGATCGCCTCCCGGGAGGAGCTCGACGCGGACCTGGTCGTGGCCGGTGACGGCATCAACAGCACGATGCGCGAGCCGCACGCCGAGCATTTCGGCACCGAGATCGCGGTCGGCCGCAACCACTACATCTGGCTCGGCACCACGAAGGTCTTCGACGCCTTCACCTTCGCCTTCTCCGAGACCCCGCACGGCTGGATCTGGTGTTACTGCTACGTCTACAGCGGCGACCACAGCACGTGCGTCGTCGAGTGCTCGCCCGAGACCTGGAAGGGGCTCGGCCTCGACCAGGCCGACGCGGCCGACGGCCTGGCGCTGCTGGAGAAGATCTTCGCCGACGTCCTGGACGGCCATCCGCTGATCGGACGAGCGCACACCGACGGCAGCGCGTACTGGCTGAACTTCCGCACGCTGACCAACCGCACGTGGTACCACGACGACCTCGTCCTGCTCGGGGACGCCGCGCACACCACCCACTACTCCATCGGCGCGGGCACCGCCCTGGCCTTCGGGGACGCCGCCTTCCTGGTCAACGCGCTGAACCAGGAGCCGGAGCTCCCGGCCGCCCTCGCCCGCTACGACCGCGAACGCCGCAAGGCGATCCGCCCGCACCAGAAGTCGGCCCGGCTCAGCGCCCAGTGGTACGAGAACCTGACGCGCTACATCGACCTCTCGCCGGTCGAGTTCATCGCGCTGCTCGGCCAGCGGCACTCCCGGGTGCTGCCGCACCTGCCGCCCCGGCTGTACGTCCAGGTCGACCGCGTTCTCAGCGGGTTCGGCGGGTTCGGCGGCTCCGGCAAGGACTGACCGGGAGGCGCGCCCGCTCAGGCCCCGATCAGGGGAAGTCCTTGGGGTTCACGGGGCTGGTGCGGGCGTTGCCGCCCCTGACCGGGTTCAGGGTCAGCGTCCAGATGGTGTACTGCGTCGAGGTCGTGCGGAAGCGCAGCCGGTCGTTGAACTTCTGGTACGTCGCGCCCCTGGTGAAGCGGCCCTTCGACACACTGAACCGGTAGCCGGTGGTGAAGAAGATGCGGTACGTGCCGTCCCGGACGTCCCGGATGCGGGCCGTGGACCGCGCGCGGACGTAGACGCTGATCGCCTTGGTCCGGCCCTTGACGATGGTGACGACGCCGTCCTTGGACGTGCCGTTCTTGATCTTGAGTACGCCGCGGCCGCCGCTGAGACGGTCGTAGACGATCCGGCCGTTGGCCGGGCGGGAGGCCGCCTCCTGGACGGCCGAGGAGGTCTGGACGGCGGCGGCCTGGAGGCCCGCCGTGGCGGCGCCGGCCGGGGCGGAGGTCAGCAGCGTGCCGGTCAGCGCGACGGCGGCGACGACCCCCGCGCGTAACGGGGTCGCTTCGAGGAGTCTCTTCACCATGGGCTTCTCCTTGGGGGACATGGTCGGACTGATCGCGTACCCGTGTATATCAGGACAGACCGCTTCTACGCTCGTAGACTTTAAGCCGTCCGTTCGGCTCCGAGAGGCGGCACGATGAGCTACGTCCCCGTTCCCTACGACCCTGAGCTGGCGGAAGGTCTCGCG
The DNA here is from genome assembly GCF_040674635.1 of Nonomuraea sp. NPDC049758. Taxonomy (NCBI): domain Bacteria; kingdom Bacillati; phylum Actinomycetota; class Actinomycetes; order Streptosporangiales; family Streptosporangiaceae; genus Nonomuraea; species Nonomuraea sp. NPDC049758. Next base: position 132,988 of record NZ_JBFAMZ010000011.1, on the reverse strand, counting down.
GCGTTCCTGTCCGCGGTCGAGAGCGTTCCGCTGCGCGCGGACACCATCCAGCGCAACCGCGAGATCTTCGCCGAGCTCATCCCGCCCATGGAGGCGATCGTCGCCGGCCGTCCCGTCGAGTGGTGGGACGTGGACGTGCCCGGCCCCGAGGGCGCTCCCGACGTCACGCTCACGGTCGTCCGTCCCAAGGGCGGGCCCGCGCCCGGCGCGGCGGCCGTGTACGAGATCCACGGCGGCGGGATGATCCTCGGCACCCGCTTCTTCGGCATCGAGGGCCTGATCCAGGCGGCCCTGGAGCACGGCATGGTCGGGGTGACGGTCGAGTACCGGCTCGCCCCGGAGAACCCGGCCCCGGCGGCGGCCGAGGACTGCTACGCGGGCTTCGTCTGGACCGCCGGACACGCCGAGGAGCTGGGGTTCGACCCGGGGCGGCTGCTCGTGTCCGGCTTCAGCGCGGGCGGCGGGCTCACCGCGTCCGTCGGCATCATGACGCGCGACCGGAACGGCCCGGCCGCCGCAGGGCTCTACGTCGGCGCACCCATGATCGACGACCGGAACTCGACCGTGTCGAGCCTCCAGTACGACGGCATCGGCGCCTGGGACCGCAACAACAACGACACCGCCTGGACCGCCCTGCTCGGCGACCGGCGGGGCGGCCCGGACGTGCTGCCGCACGAGGTCCCGGCGCGGGCGGCCGACCTGTCGGGGCTGCCGCCGGTCTTCATCGAGGTCGGGGCGGCCGAGGTGTTCCGGGACGAGGCGGTCGAGTTCGCCGGCCGCATCTGGGCGACCGGCGGCCAGGCGGAACTGCACGTGTGGGCCGGCGGCCACCACGGCTTCACCGGCACCCCAGGCGCCCGCGTCTCCCGCGCCGCCCAGGAAGCCAAACACTCCTGGCTGCAACGCACCCTGGGCATCTGACCCCACCCCTCCGCCGCCCTCCGCAAGAAGTGGGGGCGGCGTACTGAGGGCGCGGACACGCGGGAGCGCAGGGGTGAACGCTGGGGGCAGCCTGCCAGGGTACCGAGGCCCCGGAACGCCGGAAGCGCGGACGCTGGGTCGGGGGCGCGGACGCAGGGTGTCAGCGGGGCCGAGGACGCGGGAGTGCCAGGCGTGCACACCCCCTCCACACGACGCAAGGGGGCGGCGAGCCGGGGAGCCGGGAGCCGGGGGGCCGCGGGCACCTCGCCCCTCCCCCACCAGCCCGGACGCCCTTTGCGCGGTGCAGGGCGCGGAGTGGGTCAGGGGGTTAGGGTGCGGTGGAGCCAGGAGAGGCGGGTGGCGAGGGCGGCGCGGGTGATCTCGTGGTCCGGTGCGAAGATGTCGAACCCGTGGAAGGCGCCGTTCCAGATGTGCAGCTCGGCCTGGCCGCCGGCCGCCCAGATCCGCGTGGCGTACGCGACGTCCTCGTCGCGGAACAGCTCGGCGGCCCCCGCCTCGACGAACGCGGGCGGCAGCCCCGACAGGTCGGCCGCCCGCGCCGGGGCCGCGTGACAGGGCACGTCGGCGTCCGGGTCGCCGGCCCGCTCGCCGAGCAGTGCCCGCCAGCCCAGCAGGTTCAGGGCGCGCGGCCAGGTGCCGAGGCCGTCGTACTGGTGGCTGGAGACGGTGGTGTTGCGGTCGTCCAGCATCGGGCACAGCAGGAGCTGGCCGGCCAGGCGCGGGCCGCCGCGGTCGCGGGCCAGCAGGGCGACCCCGGCCGCCAGGCCGCCGCCGGCGCTGCCGCCCATGACCACCACGCGCCCGGGGTCCACGCCGAGCTCGGCGGCGTGCCGCGACATCCAGGCCAGCCCGGCGTAGCAGTCCTCGACCGGCGCCGGGTGGGGGTGCTCGGGGGCCAGGCGGTACTCGACGTTGACGGCGACGGCGCCCAGCTCCTCGACGAGCGCGACCAGGCGCGGCGTGTCCATGGCCCGATGGCCGGTGATCATGCCGCCGCCGTGGATGTTGTACAGCCCGGGGACCGGGGCCCGCAGGCGGCGCGGGCGCAGCACCGTGACCTCCAGGTCCGGCGCGCCGGCCGGGCCGGGGACGAGCAGCTCCTCGGCGTCGATCTCGCGGTCGCCGATCACCTCGGCGACCGGCGGCATGGGCATGGCCGCCCCGGCGGCGCGCATCAGGGGGATGGTCTCCAGGGTGGGGGCGGGGCCGTCCGGGCGGGGCATGCCGTCCAGGACCACGGCCAAAGCCGGGTCGAAGGGCACGGGGGCGGGGGGCACGGGAGTGGGAGGCACAGAGGTGGGAGGCACGGGGGCGGGGGGCACGGGGGTGGGGGGCACGGGGGTGGGGGGCATGGTTCTCCTGGTCACTGCGGTGCTGCGAAGGCGAGCGCCCGTGCCGGGTTCTCGACCATGATCATGTGGATGGCCTCGGGGCTGACGCCGAGGCGGCGCAGGGCGGGCAGGAAGTGCCGCGGGATGTAGTCGTAGCCCTTGCCGCCGTACCGCTTGAGCTGGATCTTCTGGCACACGTCGTGGCCGAGCACGATCTGGCCCGCGTAGCCGCGCTCGACCAGGTCGGCGATGCCGCGCAGCACCTTGTGGTCGCTGCCCAGGACCAGATGCCCCCACGGGCTGCCCGGCGCGGCCAGGAAGTCGAACTCGACGAAGACGCCACGGGCCAGCAGCCGCTCGGCGAACTCGGGGCCGGACAGGACGTCCATGCAGTGGCCCAGGACGACGTTGCCGGGGGCGACGCCCTCCTCCTGGAGGATGTCGAGCACCCGGAACTTCTCCTCGCCGACGCCGCCGACGTGGAAGGTGACCGGCGCGCCGGTGACGCGGGCGGCCCGTCCGGCGGCCCGTACGCTCTTGAGCTCGCCGCCGGTCAGCGGCACCGACTCCGCGCCGACCTCGCCGATGATGCCCGCGCGCACGCCGGTGCCGTCGGCCCCGAGCACGACGTCGCGCACGATGACGTCGGCCAGCTCGTCCACGGTTCGCTCGTCCATGTCGGACGGGTGGAACGCCGGGGTGTACCAGCCGCCGCCCATGACGATGTGCATCCCGCTGGCCCGGGACAGCCGCAGCAGCGCCTCGGGATCGCGGCCGAGGCCGATGGGCGAGACCTCGACCATGGTGCGCCCGCCGCTGTGGGCGAAGGCGAGGGTCTCGGCGAGCATCTCGTCGAAGTCGCCCAGCAGGTCGTTGTCGGCGTTCGGCCCGCCGTGGCGGGTGCGGGCGAGGTTGGCCAGGGTGAGCGGCTCGGCCGCCGCCGGCGCGTCCTCGCCGGGCCGTCGGGACCGGGTGGGCCTGCGCAGGTCGATGAAGATGTGCTCGTGCATGGACGTCTGCCCGAGCAGCGCCGGGGCCACCGGGCCGGCGACGGTGAGCGCCTGCCCGGCCAGGTCGGGGATGGGGAAGGGGTAGCGGCTCACGAGCCCGCCTCCTCGGTCCGGAGCGTGAGCAGCCGCCTCGGGTTGCGCACGGTGAGGGTCTCGATCAGCTCGTCGTCGGCTCCGAGCATCCTCAGGTACGGCACGAACTGCCGCAGGACGAAGGCGTAACCGCCGCCGCCGTAGGCGAGGAGCTGGGACTTGGCCCGCACGCCCTGCGACAGCAGGAGGCGTCCGGCGTGGCCGCGGCGGGCGAGTTCGAGCACGGCCGCGGCGACGTCCTGGTCGTCGGAGACGCTGAGCGCGGTGGGCAGCCTGCCGAGCTGGTCGAACTGCACGAAGACGCCGCGCCCGAGCAGCGGTTCGAGGTCGTCGGGCCGCGGGGAGAGCGCGTCGCAGTGCCCGACGGCCACTCGCGCGAGGTCCGCGCCCTCCTCGGCGAGCAGGTCGAGGACGCGCTGCTGGACGGCCGGGTCCTCGTTGCGGGCCAGCGAGACGGCGGCGCCGGTGGCCGCCGCTGCGCGGGCCGCGGCGACCAGGAGCGCGCGCTCGGCGGGCACGCCGGGGTCGAGCGCGGCCAGCTCGCCGATGATGCCGGCCCGCACCCCGCCCACGCCCTCGGTGAGGTCGCGAACCAGCTCCTCGGTCAGTTCCTCGGCCAGCGCGGCGGCGTCCCGGGCGGAGGTCGGCGCGGCGGCGGCCCGCCCGGTGGGGACGGCGGTCCCGTTGGGGTGGCGCGGGCCGGAGCCCATGACGGCGGGGACGGCGGTCCGTGCGGGGTGGTACCGGCCGCAGCCCATGACGACGGTTACGCCGGTCTTCTCGGCGAGCCGGCGCAGCCCGGCCGGGTCGCGGCCGAGCCCGTCGGTCGTCAGGTCCACCACCGTGCCGCCGCCGGCCTCCCGGAACGCGGCCAGCTCGGCGGCGGCCAGGCCCGCGTCGCCGAGCAGCAGGTCGTCCCGGTTGACGGCGCCCATGCCGACCTCGCCGAGCAGGTCCATCGTCAGCGGCGCGCGGTAGAGCCACAGGGCGCCGGCCGCCGTGGGACGGGTGCGGCCGGTACGCGCCCAGGACTCGGGCGTGTCGTCGGGCGGGGCGAAGTCGCTCAGCAGGTGCTCGTGCGGCAGGACCGCGCCCAGCGAGGCCGCTGGGACCTCGCCGGTGACGGCCACGACCGTGGCATCGGTGGTGGACACACGAGCAATATAGCCGCAGAGCGTCTACAAGTGTAGATAAAAGCGTCAGGCGACTCCGTCCACCGTCCGGGGGACGCCGAGCGGGTTGGCCTCGCGCAGCTCCGGCGGGAGGAGGGGGTCGGGGGTGTCCTGGAAGCACACCGGGCGCAGCCAGCGCTCGATCGCGGTGCCGCCGACCGAGGTCGAGGTGCTGGTCGAGGCGGGGTACGGCCCGCCGTGCTGCATCGCGGGCGCGACCGACACGCCCGTGGGCCAGCCGTCCACGACGACCCGGCCGGCCAGGCCGGCGAGCCTGGCCACCAGGCCGGCCGCCGCGCCCTCGCGCTCGTCGGCCGCCAGGTGCGCGGTCGCGGTGAGGTTGCCGGGCAGCGCGTCGAGCACGGCGTCCCGCTCGGACTCCGAGCCGTACCGGGCCACGACGGTGACCGGTCCGAAGCACTCCTCCAGCAGCTCGGCGTGGGCGTCGCCGTCCGCGAGCCGCTCGGCCGCCACGGTCAGCACGCCCGGCCGGACGGCCAGCGGCGCGGCGTCGTCCTCGCCCGCGGCCACCGCCTGCGTGACCCCGGGCAGCTGGGCGCGGGAGCGCACGCCGTCCAGGAAGGCCGCGCGCATACGCGGGTCGAGCAGCGGTCCGGCGGGCACGGCGGCCGTGACCACGGCGTCGAGCACCGCGTCGCCCGCCGGGCCCGCGGGCAGCAGGACCAGGCCCGGCTTGACGCAGAACTGGCCGAGGCCCTGGGTGTAGGAGGCGGCCAGGCCCGCGCCGATCTCGGCCGCCCTGGTCGCGGCGGCCCGCTCGGTCACCACGACCGGGTTGAGGCTGCCCAGCTCGCCGTGGAACGGGATCGGCCGCGGACGGGCGGCGGCCAGGTCGTGCAGCGCCCGCCCGCCGCGTACCGAGCCGGTGAAGCCGACGGCGGCGGTCAGCGGGTGCCGGACCAGCTCCGGGCCCGCCGCGAAGCCGTGGACCAGGCCCACGACGTCGGCCGGCAGACCGGCCTTCGCCGCGGCGGCGCGCAGCGCGCGGGCGGTCAGGACGCTGGTCGCCGGATGGTCCGGATGCGCCTTGACGACGACCGGGCAGCCGGCGGCCAGCGCGCTGGCGGTGTCGCCGCCCGGCACGCTGAAGGCCAGCGGGAAGTTGCTCGCCGCGAACACCGCGACCACTCCCAGCGGCACCTTGTAGCGCCGCAGGTCGGGGCGGGGGGCCGGGCGGGCGGCCGGGTCGGCGTGGTCGATGATCACGTCCAGGAAGGCGCCCGACTCGGCCACGTCGGCGAAGGCCCGCAGCTGGTAGCAGGTGCGGGCCAGCTCGCCGGTGAGGCGCACCCGGCCGAGCGCGGTCTCCGCGTCGGCGGTCGCGATGATCTCCTCGCCGCCCTCCTCCAGCAGCGCGGCGGCGGTACGCAGCAGGTCGGCGCGTACGGACCGGTCGGCCAGGGCGGGGGCGGCGGCGGCAGCGGCGCGCACGGTGCGGTCCACGTCCTGTGGCGTCGACTCCGCCGCGACGCGCTCGCGGGCCTGTCCGGTACGCGGGTCGACGCTCAGCACGTCACTCACGGTCTCGTCCTCTTTCGTGGTCTTCGTCGGGGTTGTCGTCGGCGAGCTCGGCCAGCTCGCCCAGGGACACCGGGGCCGCCAGGCTCCGGGTGGACAGCGGGCGCAGGTCGCCGGCCGTGCTCTCGCGGCTGCCCAGGCAGGCCGCGACGCCGGCGGTGGCGAACCCGCACACCCGTCCCTGGCACCAGCCCATGCCCGGCCTGGCCAGCATCTTCAGCGTGCGCGGGTCCTCCGCGCCCAGCTCGTCGTGGGCGCGGCGCAGGTCGCCGTAGGAGACCTCCTCGCAGCGGCAGACCAGCGTCTCGTCCCGCAGCCAGGACGTCCAGGCGCGCGGCACGGGGTAGGTCCGGTGCATGGCCGCGGCGAAGCGGCGCCCGCGGGCGATCGACCGGCGCAACCGGCCCATGAGCGCCGGGTCGGCCCGGCGGCCCAGCGTACGGGCCAGGGCCAGGGCGCTCAGCCGGCCCTCCTGCCGGGCCAGGACGGCGCCGCCGACGCCGGTCGCCTCGCCCGCGACGTACAGGCCGGGGACGCCGGTGCGCTGGAAGGCGTCCACGGTCACGACGAGCGAGCCGTCGACGTCCTTCCTGGTGTCGGCGCCGAGCATGAGCGGCAGTTCGAGGGACGGCGTGAACCCCCAGCCGAGCGCGACGAGGTCGGCGGGGATCTCGCGGGCCGGCCCGGCCGGGCGGCCGTCGCGACCGAGCCGGGCCAGCCGGACGGCCTCGACCCGGTCCTCGCCCAGGATCTCGGTGACCACGGTCCCGGTGCGGTACGGCACGCGGTGGCGGGCCATCAGCGCGGCGTACCGCAGCGCCTCCAGCCCCTTGGCCGGCACGGACCCGGCGCCGCGCAGGTCGCGCAGCCAGCCGAGCGTGGCGTTGGCCTCGGCGACGGCCGCCACCCTGGCCCCGGCCGCGGCCAGGCCGGTGGCGACCGGCAGCAGGAACGGCCCGGTCCCGGCGACGACCGCGCGGCGGCCCGCGAGCGTGCGCTGCCCCTTGAGCAGGGCCTGCACTCCCCCGGCGGCCATCACGCCGGGCAGGTCCCAGCCGGGGACGGGCAGCTGCCGGTCGTAGCCGCCGGGGCACAGGATCAGCGCGCGGGCGGTCACCGTCGTGCCGGACGCCCCCTCCCCGGGGACGGTGGGCGTGGTGCGCAGCGTGAACGTGCCCGCGCCGTCGCGGGTCGCCAGCCAGACCTGGTGGCCGGGCAGGTAGCGGACCCGTCCGGCGGCGGTCAGGGTGCGCAGCCGGTCGCGCAGCCGGGTGAAGACCGGCCAGTCGTGGTGCCCGGCGGCGTCCTCGGGGCGGGCGTGGCGTTCGTCGTAGTGCCGCCAGAACTGGCCGCCCGGCTGGCGGGCGCCGTCCACGAGGGCCACGTCCAGCCCGGCCTCGGCGGCCTCGACGGCGGCGGCCAGCCCCGCCGGGCCCGCGCCGACCACGGCGACGTCGTGCGTCTCACTCATGACGGCCTCCCTGCTCACCCTCTGCCGGGGCGTCGTCGCCGAGCCGCATGCCGTCGCGCGCCGGGACCAGGCAGGCGCGCAGGTCCGGGACGCCGTCGACGGTGATGAGGCAGTCGAAGCAGATGCCGATGCCGCAGAACAGGCCGCGCGGCCGGCCCGCGCCGCGGGTGGTGCGCCAGTCGAGGATGCCGGCCGCGACCAGGGCGGCCCCGACGCTCTGGCCGGGCTCGGCGGGGACGCTCGCACCGCGGAAGGTCATCTGGTGGGTCATCGGGGCCCCTCCTCGGTCGCGGCGGACCCGGTGCCGGGAAAGCGGTCGGGGGTGGGAAAGCGGTCGGTGCCGGGAAAGCGGTCGGTGCCGGGAAAGTGGTCGGGGGTGGGGAAGCGGTCGGGGGCGAACGGCTTGAGGTCGAGGTCCGGGGTGCGGCCGGTGAGCGCCTGGGCGACGAGCTTGCCGGTGCCCGCGGACAGTCCGATGCCCGCGCCCTCGTGCCCGCAGGCGTGCCACAACCCGGGCGCGCGCGGGTCGGGCCCGATCACCGGCAGATGGTCCGGGCAGTACGGCCGGAAGCCCAGGTACGTGCGCATGGCCCGGACGTCCCGCAACATCGGGAACAGCGCGATCGCCTTGGCCGCCAGCGCGCCGGCCGCCCGCGGGGAGAACGTGCGGTCGAAGCCGACGCGCTCCCGGGAGGCGCCGATGAGGATCGTGCCGCTGCCGGTGCCCTCCACGACGGGCGAGGTCTGCAGGGCGGCGTCGGAGCTGGCCACGTCCCCGACGTACTCGGCGGCGTAGACCTTGTGGCGGATCGTCCGGGGCGGCATGGGCTGGGTGACCAGCACGAACCCGCGCCTGGGCAGGACGGGCACGTGCACCCCGGCCAGGGCGGCGACGTCGCCGGCCCACGTGCCGGTCGCGTTGAGCACCGCCCCGGCGGGCAGGTCGCCGGCCGTGGTGCGCACGCCGGTCACCCGGCTCCCGTCGCGCAGGAAGCCGGTGACGCCGGTGCCGGTGCGCACCTCGGCGCCGTGCGCGCGGGCCAGCCGCAGCAGGTGGGCGACCACCAGCATGGGCTGGACCTGGGCGTCCTGGGGGTAGAAGGCGGCTCCGGCGAGTCCGGGCGCGAGGTGCGGCTCGTAGTCGCGCAGCTCCTCCGCCGCCACGTCACGCACCTCGACGCCGTGGCGGCGCTGGTGCTCGCCCAGCTCGCGCAGCGAGGCCAGGCCGGGCCCGGACGCCGCGACGACCAGCCCGCCCTTGGCCTCGAACTCCCACAGCCCGGCGTGCTCGGCCAGGTCCTCGCGCCACACCCGCTGGGAGTAGAGCGCGAGGTCCAGCTCGGGCCCGGCCTCCTTGTCGGACACGAGCAGGTTGCCCTCCCCCGCGCTGGAGGTGCCCCCGGCGATGGCGCCACGCTCGACGACCACCACGCGCAGCCCGGCCAGCGCGGCGAAGTACGCGCCGGCCGCGCCCACCACGCCGGCGCCGACCACGACGAGGTCGGCGGTCACGGCGTGCCCTTCGCGCCGCCCGTCCGGCGGCTCACAGCAGGAACCCCGCCGGGAAGGGGTCGGTCGGGTCGAGGTGGAACTGCGAGGTGCCGGTGACCCAGGCGCGGCCGGTGATCGAGGGCAGCACGGCGGGCAGCGGGCCGACCGTGGTCTCGCCGAGCAGCCGTCCGGTGAAGCGGGTGCCGATGAACGACTCGTTGACGAAGTCGTCGCCGAGGGCCAGCTCGCCCCTGGCGTGGAACTGGGCCATGCGGGCGCTGGTGCCGGTGCCGCACGGCGAGCGGTCGAACCAGCCGGGGTGGATGGCCATGGCGTGCCTGGACAGCTGCGCCGTCGAGCCGGGGGCGGCCAGGTAGACGTGGTGGCAGCCGTTGATGTCGGGCCGCTCGGGGTGGACCGGGCGGTCGTGCTCGTTGACGGCGTCCATGATCGCGAGCCCGGCCGACAGCAGGTCGCCGGCGCGGGCCCGGTCGAAGGGCAGTCCCAGCTCGGCCAGCTCGACGAAGGCGTAGAAGTTGCCGCCGAAGGCCAGGTCGTAGCCGATCTCCCCGAAGCCGGGCACCTCGACCTTGCGGTCCAGCGCGTACGCGAACGAGGGCACGTTCTGGATGGTCACCGAGGTCGCCGCGCCGTCCTCGACCGCCACGGACGCCACCACGAGCCCGGCCGGCGTGTCGAGCCGGATCGTGGTGACCGGCTCGACCACGGGCACCATCCCGGTCTCCACCAGGACGGTCGCCACGCCGATCGTGCCGTGGCCGCACATCGGCAGCAGCCCGGAGACCTCGATGAACAGCACGCCGTAGTCGGCGTCGGGCCGGGTGGGCGGCTGGAGGATCGCCCCGCTCATCGCGGCGTGGCCGCGCGGCTCGTACATGAGCAGCGTGCGCACGTCGTCGCTGTTCTCCATGAACCACAGCCGGCGCTCGGCCATGGTCTCCCCCGGGATGGCGCCGACGCCGCCGACGATCACGCGGGTGGGCATGCCCTCGGTGTGGGAGTCGACGGCGTGGAAGGTGCGACGTGATCTCACTTGTAGCCCTTTTCCAGGACGGCCTCGGTGTCGGCGGTGATGCGGGCGACCAGCTCGGGCGCGAGCGGCAGGCGCGGCGGACGGCAGGCGCCGCCCCTGCGTCCGGCCAGGTCCATGGACAGCTTGATCGACTGCACGAACTCGGGCTTGGAGTCCCAGCGCAGCAGCGGGTGCAGGTCGCGGTAGACGCGCAGCGCCTCGGGCAGGTCGGCGGGGTCGCCCGAGGTGGCCAGCCGGTACAGGCGGGTCGTGGACTGCGGGATCATGTTCGGGTACCCGGCGATCCAGCCGACGGCCCCGGCCAGGCCCAGCTCCAGCAGCACGTCGTCGGCCCCGATGAGCAGGTCCAGCTCCGGCGCCAGCTCGGCGATCTCGTACGCCCTGCGCACGTCCCCGGTGAACTCCTTGACGCCGACGATCAGGCCCTCGTGGTACAGCTCGGCCAGCAGGGCGGGGGTCAGGTCGACCTTGGTGTCGAACGGGTTGTTGTAGGCCACGACCGGCAGCCCGGCCTTGGCGACCTCCCGGTAGTGGGCGACGACGGCCTCGCGCGGGGCCCGGTAGGCGTTCGGCGGCAGCAGCAGCACGGACGTGGCCCCCGCCTCGGCGGCCTGCTCGGCCCAGCGGCGGGCCTCCATGGAGCCGTACGCGGCCACGCCCGGCATGACGCCGAACCCGGGCGGCGCGGCCTGGACGGCCGTCTCGACGACGCGGGCCCGCTCCTGCGGCGTGAGCGTCTGGTACTCGCCCAGCGAGCCGTTGGGCGTCACACCGTCACAGCCGCCTTCGGCCAGGAAACGCACGTGCTCGGCGAACCCGTCGTAGTCCACGGAGAGGTCGTCGGCGAAGGGCAGGGCCGTCGCGACGTGGATGCCGCGCCACGGCGTGGCGGAGGTGGTCATGCTGAGGTCTCCTCACATGGGGATATTCGAGAGATTATGCGGTGCAATGTCACAGCGACTACCTACCCGGCGGCCATCCACTTCTCCAGGCCGTCGGCGTCCAGGGGCAGCGCGGCCGACAACACGTCGGCGCCCTGCTCGGTGACCACGAGGTCGTCCTCGATCCGGACGCCGATCCCGCGCAGCTCCGGCGGGACGGTGAGGTCGTGGGGGTGGAAGTACAGGCCGGGCTCCACGGTGAGCGCCATGCCGGGGGCCATGACGGCGTCCTGGTAGGACTCCTGGCTCGCCCGGCCGCAGTCGTGCACGTCCAGGCCGAGGTGGTGGCCGACGCCGCAGACCAGGTAACGGCGGTGGTGCTGGCCGGCGTCGGACAGCGCCTCGTCCACCGAGACCGGCAGCAGGCCCCAGTCGGCCAGGCCGTGCGCGACGACCTCCATGGCGGCGTGGTGGAAGTCGCTGAAGCGGCGGCCGGGGGCGACGGCGGCGAGCGCGGCCCGGTGGGCCCGTTCGACCAGGTCGTGCACCTGCCGCTGGGCCGGGGTGAAGCGGCCGGAGACGGGGAAGGTGCGGGTGACGTCGGCGGTGTAGCAGCTCTCCGCCTCGACGCCGAGGTCGAGCAGGAGCAGCTCGCCGGGGGTGACCGGGCCGTCGCAGCGCACCCAGTGCAGGGTGGGCGCGTGCGGGCCGGAGCCCACGATGGAGGGGTAGCCGGGGCCGTTGCCGTAGGCGCGGGCGTACCGGTCGAAGGTGCCCTGGAGCCACCGCTCGCCGCGCCCGTCCACGGCGGCGGGGATCTCGCGGACGACGGCGGCGAACCCCTCGACGGTGCGGTCCACCGCCTCGCGCAGCTGGCCGAGCTCCCAGTCGTCCTTGTACATGCGCAGCTCGGCGAGGACCCGGGCGGCCTCCTGGTCCTCGGTCACGTCCGTGCTCAGCTCGGCCAGTGGCCGGACCCGCACGCCCAGCGCCTTCGCCCAGTCGTCCAGGCCGGGCGCGGCGCCCACCCACAGCTCGCCGTACCTGGAGTCGGTGAAGAACGCCGGGTCGCCGGGGCCGGCGGGCGGCGGCACGTAGAGGGTGGCCTCGGCGCCCTCCAGCACGACGACGGCGTTCTCGATCTGGCAGCCGGTCAGCCAGACGAAGTCGCTGCCGGCGCGGAAGTCGTAGGCCATGTCGTTGCTGCGGATGGGGGCCTGCCCCGCGGCCAGCACGGCTCTCCGGCCGGTCAGCGCCTCGGCCAGCCGCGCCCGGTGGGCGGCGGCGGCCTCGGCCGCGCCGGGCACCACGCGCGGCGTGCGGTCGGGGGTGCCCCAGCCGGTGTTCATGTACGCGGCGAACGCGGGGATCTCGGACAGCCTCGGGGGCCTGCCGTCACGCACCGGGGATCACTCCTTCCATAGGGCTCAGTAATGTGTGGCATTGCACTGAACACTAGGACGACAGGAAGCCGCCGCCAAGAGGTGACCAGAAAAATCCGCATATCGTGACAAAGGCTCGGTTACTCTGCGGAAGCCACGCGATCATCACGCACACGGAGCCCCCGCAGCGGACGAGCGCGGCGGGACGAGAGACGGGAAGAACGATGACCTCTTGGATCCTCATCGTCGTCGGCGTGCTGCTGGCCCTGGTGGGCGGGCTCTGGGCGCTCCAGGGACTGGGCGTGGTGGGCGGCAGCGTGATGACCGGCGACACCGCCTGGGCGGTCATCGGGCCGGTGGTCCTGCTGGTGGGCGTCGCCGTCGTGGTGATCGGCCTGCGCCTGCGGCGTTCGCCGTCCCGCTGAGCGAGGCGCGCGATCCGGGCGGCCGTCCGCTCACGGAGGGTTCTGTCGCAAATGGCCTAGAATTCGACAGATGTCCCCCGCCTCCGCCCGGCTGGCCTGGCTGGACGCCCTGCGGGGGCCCGCCGCGCTGGCCGTCACCGCGCATCACGCGGGCTGGTCCTTCGTCCCCGCCGCGTGGGCGGTCGTGGACCGCAGGATCGACCTCGGCACATGGGGCGTCTTCGTGTTCTTCCTGGTCAGCGGCTACATCATCCCGGCGTCCCTGGAACGGCGCGGCGACCTGCGCGCCTTCTGGACCGGCCGGGCCTTCCGCCTGCTGCCGCTGCTGCTCGCCGCCCTCGGCCTGGCGTTCCTGCTCGCGCTCGCGGGCCTGTTCCCGCTGGATCCGCGCCTCGGCGAACGTCCCGCGCCCCTGGTCGCGCTCGGCAACCTGACGATGGTGCAGGAGCTGGTCAACCTGCCGCCCGTCATCGGCGTGACCTGGACGCTGTCGTACGAGATGGCGTTCTACCTGATCAGCGTGGCGCTGTTCGCGACCGGCCAGGCCCGCAGGTCGGCGGGGATCGCCGTCGCGCTGGCGGCGCTGGCCGTGCCGGCGGGACTGCTGCTGCCGGGCGCGTCGATCAACGGCGGGGCCGACCTGACCGCCGCGCTGCTCGTCCTCGCGGTCGTGGCGGCGATCGCGGTCACCGTCCTCGGGGACGGCCGGGCCCGTACGGCGGCCGCCGCGGCGGGCGGGCTGCTCGGGCTGGCGCTGGTGGTCCTGGGCAGCCGGGCCGGCACCTGGCAGGGCGTGATCATCCTGGCCGCCATGTTCGCCGGGACCGCGGTGCACCGCGCCGAGCAGGGCGTGATCTCCTGGCGGACCGCCGGGCTCGCCTGCCTGGCGGTGGTGGCCTGCGGCGTCCCCGCCAAGGACGACCCGGGATGGGCACCCGCCCTCGTGCTCGCCTTCGCCGTGTTCGGACTGGGGCTGGCGCTGCGCCACAGGGCGTTCCCGCGCGTGCTGACCCGGCTCGGCGTGATCAGCTTCTCCGTCTACCTGCTGCATCCCCTGCTGCTGCGCCTGCTGCCGAACCTGGTGCTGTACTACCTGGCCCTGATCCCGCTGTGCCTGGTGACGTACCACGTGATCGAGGCCCCGGCCCAGCGGCTCGGCCGCCGGCTGAGCGGGTCGCGCGCCGCCGTCCAGAGGTAGGGACCGACGCCGCGGGCGGGCACCCCCCAGCCCCCGCCCGCGCGTCCGGTGCCGCGAGCGGGTCCCGCTCGCGGAGGTGGCCGCCGTCAGGCGACCACGAGTGACTGCGCCCTGAACTCCCTTCCGGCCACGATCTCCGAGACGAACCCGTCGGGTCCGACGGGACGGTCGCCGATCAGCGTGACCCGGTGCAGCCTGCGCGGCACGTCGAGGTGGTCGAGGTCGGACGGGGCGAGGTGGGCGGTGGCGCGGTTGTCCCAGAAGGCGACGCTGCCGGGCTGCCAGCGGAACCGCACGGTGTACTCGGGCCGGGTGAGCTGCTCGTACAGCAGGTCGAGGATGCGGCGGCTCTCCACGGCCGACAGGCCCACGATGTGGTCGGTGAAGCCGGGGTTGACGAACAACGCCCGCTCACCGGTCTCCGGATGCACCCGCACCACCGGGTGCACGGAGATCAGCAGGTTGTCGTTGATGCGCTTGACCAGCTTGCCGTCCTCGTCGGCGGCCTGGTAGCCGGCCAGGAAGCGGTGTTCGGCGCGCAGGCCGTCCACCAGGTCGCGCAGCGGCGCGGACAGGCCCTCGTAGGCGGCCACCAGGTTCGTCCACTGGGTGTCGCCGCCGAACTCCGGCACGGTCTCGGCCCGCAGGATCGAGGCGGCGGGCGGGTTGACGGCGGCGGTGACGTCGGTGTGCCAGCCGGAGAAGTAGGAGTAGCGCCTGCGCTGGTAGAGCTCGCGGTAGTTGACGCCGTAACGCTTCTCGTACCGGCGCGGGTCGATGGTCAGGATCTGCGGGAACTCCTCGGGCGGCGCGTCCTCGTGCGGGTGGGCGTGGGTCAGCTCGCCGAACTGGCGGGCGAAGGCGATCTGCGCGGCGTGGTCGAGCTCCTGCCCGCGGAAGAACACGACTTTGTACGCGAGCAGCGCCTGGCGGATCTCCTCGACCACGGACGGATCGAGCGGGTGGGCCAGATCGACGCCGGTGATCTCGGCGCCGATGTGCCCGGCGACCCGCCGGACGGTGAGCACGCTGGTGGGTGTCGACATGGTTGGGCCACTCCTCTGAGCTTCGGGGAAGGTCTGGGGGAAGGACGCTCGGGCGTCCGAGGAGAGCGGGGACCCGGAGGTCACCGCACGGCACAGAGCGCGCTCGCCTGCCGCCGGAGGTCGACGTGGAGGCGGGCCACCAGAAGGCTCTTCACGCCTCTGATCCTGCGCTAGATTTCCTACAAAAGCAATAGGTAATACATGAAAGTCGGTCAGCTCCTGCCGGGGGCGCCGTCCGTCACCGTGACCCGGCCCGAGTACGCCGAGGTGCCGTCCGGGTTGAGCTGGAGGATCGGGATCTCCTTGGTCTGGCGGGCGCCGCCCTCGACGATCCTGATCGGGCCGCTGGCGCCCTCGACCGACACCGTGCCGCTGGTCAGCATGTTCGCCATGTCCTGCGGCGAGGGCACGTCCGGCTCCCGGGCGAACGCCTTGGCCGTCTCCAGGGCCACGAACATGGCGTCGTGGTGCATGATGGCCATGCCGTCGTCGAGGCTCTCGTGCGGGAACATGCGCCGGAAGCTGTCGGGGTCGTCGCCCTCGAACCTGGCCCGGATCGCCGTGAGCACCCCGCCGCCGGGCAGCGCGAGGCTCGCCGGGTGGGCCAGGGCCGTGTAGAAGAGCCGGATCCGGGTGTCCCCCCACATGCCGAGGTCGACCTTGCGGTTCATCTCGCTGGCGTCGTCGCCGGTGATCACGGTGACGCCGGGCCGGGCGCACCGCTCGCGCTGGCTGAGCGCCTGCATCAGCGCGGGCAGCTGCTCGCTGCGCCCGGCGTACAGGACGGTGTTCGCGCCGGAGTTGCACACGCGCTCGGCGATGACGTCGAGCACGGTGCCGGAGAACCTGGTCGAGGAGTCGAAGGACAGCTCCATCACGCGTTCCCGGCCGGCCAGCGAGCCGGTGTAGAACCGGGCGAGGGTCCTGACGTAGCTGTCGGCCGGGTTGAGGTCCTTGATCACGACCGCCTTGAGCCCGGGGTTGACCTTCCTGGCGTGCACCACCCCGGCCTGGGCCTGCTCGCTGTTCAGGGCCGCGACGCGGGCCAGGCCGGGGAAGCCGGTGAGCTCGTCGGAGGTGATGACCGCCGAGACCATCGCGTACCGGCTCGCGCTCAGGCTCGCGACCGTCCTGCGGGTCGCGCCGGTGCTGGCGCCCAGCCCGGTCACGGCCACGATGTGCTCCTGCGCGGTCCGGTCCCGGACGGCCTCGACCGTCGGCTCCCAGTCCTGCGGCCCGTCGCTGGCGACCAGCACCCGCACGTACGGCGGCGAGGACGGCTGCCGGTTGCGCCACACCTGCGCCAGGTGGACGCCCTCCAGGCCGTGCCTGATGCTCTCCCGGTTCAGGGCGATGTCGGTGAGGGAGCCGGTCATCGGGAACATCGCGACGACGGTCACGTAGTCGTCCGGGTGCTCCTTCTCCACCGCGGCGTTCTCGGCGGCGATGCGGCTCATGACCGGGGCCAGGTCGGGGCCGAAGGCGTCGCTGTCGTCGGTGAGCCGCGACGTCCTGACGTAGAGCCCGAGGACGACGACGGCCGCCACGACGAGCACCCCCGCCAGCGCCCTGCGCAGCAGGACGCGGTTGCGCCGGCCCGCCGCCCACTTCGCACCGACCTCCGCCGGCGCCGGATCGCCCGCCCCGGCCGTGCCGAGGTCACCGTCGTCGCTCATACCTGTCGGCCTCCCGTAACAAGATCGCCGGACTGGTGGCCGACCGCCTGGCCAGGTCCCGCAGCCCGCGCGCGACCTGCTCGGCCCGGCTCCCGGACGGGTCGAGCAGCGGATCGAGCCAGAACCAGCGGTCCACGACCAGGGCCCTGACCACGACGAGCCAGTCCCCGCGCTCGTGCGGGACGGCGGTCGCCACCAGCGAGTCGTACAGCTCGTCCAGGGGGGTGACCAGCGGCAGCCGGTTGGGGGCGGTGGTCACCTCGTTGAAGCCGGCCAGCCATTCCGGCAGGCGGCTGCGGCCGTCCTCGCGCACGTCGAGCCGGTCGAAGAGCCGGTGCAGGTGCCCGGCGACGTGGGTCAGATGACCCTCGGGGTCGTCCCGGCCGACGCGGGCCAGGCGGTGGTGCAGGCTGCGCGGGTTCTCCTCGCCGCCGGGGCCGAGATGGAAACGTTCCAGGTCCCCGTGCACGTCGTCCCAGCGGCCGGTGACGGCGAGCCGGTGCAGCAGCAGCCGCCGCAGCCACGGGTGGATCACGGTGACCTGGGGGTCGCGCGCCCCCTCGTAGCGGCCGTGCGGGTCCCGCTCCTCCGGACGGCGGTCGAGCCAGAGCAGGTCGGCCAGCTCGTTGCGCAGGTTCGGCGTCCGGCCGGCCCGCTTGAGCAGGGCGCTCTCGGCGTCGTCCACGTTCCTGGCCGCCGCCCAGTCGGTGAGCTCGTCCAGGTGGGCCAGGTGCAGCCGGTCGGGCCAGCGCAGCAGGTCCTCGCGGCACACGACGGCGCGGAAGGCGTCGTCGTCCTGGGCCGTGGCGGCGAGCCTGCCCAGGCGCCGGGTCACGGCCGGATGGCCGCCGGTCAGCTCCCGGACGGCCGAGGCGTAGGCGCGCGACCTGTCGGCCTCCAGCGGCGGCATCAGCACCGGGTACCACCACGGCTGCTCCCGGGCGTCGTAGCCGGCCCGCCAGTCGCGGTAGCTCGCCTCCGCCAGCGTGGGCGGGTGGGCCGCGCCGGGCACGACCGTGCCGGGACGCGCCCACGAGCCGCCCATCGGCAGCCACTCCTTCGACTCGGCCACCACCAGCAGCGGGTCGGCGCCCTTGGCCGGGCCGAGCGCCCTGAGCAGCGCGCGGCCCGCCGCGGTCTCGGCCCCCTCCAGCAGCAGCAGGCAGCTGCGGGCGTGGCGGTGGCTCTTGGACCAGGAGTCGGTGAGGTCGGCGACGAGGGCCCGGCACAGGATCGCCCCGGCGGACCCGGACGGGTCGCCGCCGCGGCCGTCCCGCCGTCTGGCCAGGTCGATCACGTTGCCGTTGGCCATCTGGGCGGCCAGCCAGGTCCTGCCCTTGTCGTTGAGCAGCCTGACCACGCGGCGGCGCTGGCCCCGCGCGGCGTACTGGAGCACCGAGGTGAGCGCGGCCAGCGGCTCGGCCCCCGGGATGCGGCCGAGCAGGTCGCGCAGCAGGGACAGGGCATCGGAGAGCCGCTCGGGGTCGCCGCCGTCCACGAGGTCGTCCAGTTCGCCGGCCAGCTCGTTGTCGGAGCGGTCCCGCGGGTCCAGGGCCAGCACGTGCAGCGCGAAGACCACCCGGGGCAGCCGGACGCTGGAGGTCTCCATCAGGTCGTGGGCGATGCGCTCGACGGTCTTGACCACCGGCGCGTCGCGCAGCCCCGGCAGCCGGAAGTCCACCCGCACGCGGGGCGACTCGGGCCTGGTGACACTCCTCCAGACGCGGGTCAGGCACACCTCGCGGTCGGTGCCGTCGGGGCCGAGCAGCACGATGACCGGGAGCCGGTCGCCGCTCCCGAGCGGGAGGCACTCCTTCGTCACCAGGCGAAGGTGCGCGTCGTTGAACGAATCCGCCATCGCAGCAACCTGCTTGGTCGTCGTCAGCCGGTGCGTGCCCGAGTGAGCATCGCCCCGCGGACGCTCGTCTCCATCATAGAAACGAGGTACCGGGCGGCGAGGGGAAAATCCGGATGAATCCGGAGCCTCCGGCCAACGCCGGAGGCTCCGGCCGGGGTCAGGGGTGCGGGCGCTCGTCCACCACCTGCAGCACCTTCCCGGTACGCGGGTGCGTCACCAGCTCGGACGGCCGCACCCATTCGACGGTCAGCGGGTGCACCAGCCCCTCGGCCACGGACTTCGGGTAGAGCGGCTTGGCCGCGTACACGGCGTCCACGAGCCGCTGGGTCAGGCCGGGCGGCGGCTCCTGCGTGCAGGCCAGCCGGAGGAGCAGGCCGTCCTTGCCGTCCCAGCGGCGCTGGACCATCTGCATGGCCGACATCGCCCGGTCCGGGTCGGCGGCGACCAGCACGGCCCGGACGGCCTCGCTGGACATCGCCACCGTCTCCACCCTGGCCCCCTCCGACGTCCTGCCGACCAGCCGGAAGGCCCGGCATTCCGCGTCGGTCCACTCCCCCAGGTCGCCGACCGGGTAGCGGATGACCGGCATCAGCGTCCTGAACAGGTTGGTGACGACCACCCGCCCGCGCACGCCGGGCGTGGTGACCGGGTCGCCGGTGACCTCGTCGAGCAGTTCCACCAGGGTGCGGTCGGGGAACGCCGCGTGCACCCGCACGTCCGCGCCCGCCACGGGGCCGCCGATCAGCCCGGCGTCCACGGAGGCGTAGCCGAGCGAGGCGATCGCCGCGCCGGGGAAGGCCTTGGCGAGCTGCGGACGCAGGTCGTCGAAGAGCAGGTCGCCGGCGAACAGCAGCAGCTCCACGGTGTCCGCGCCGCGCCCGCGCGCGATCACCGCCTCGGCCACCTTGCCGAGCTTCATCGGCGGCCCCGCCAGCACGTGCACGCCGAACAGGTCGATCAGGTCGGCGATGTAACCGTCCTGGGCGTGGCAGGCGATGGGCAGGCGCACGTTCTCCACGGGGGCGTTGTGCAGGGCGTGCTCGATGTAGAGGAAGCCGCCGTACATCTCGCCGGCGGAGAACAGGTTCGCCACCCGGTGGCCGGGCCGCAGCCCCGCCTGCACCATGCCGGCGCCGAACGCGGTCACCGAGTCGGCGTGCTCGGAGCGCGTCCAGGGGGAGAACTTGGGCGCCCCGGTGGTGCCGCCGGAGGCGTAGACGCCGGCGTCGGTCAGCGGGCCGGTCAGCAGCCTGTTGTCGGGGTAGGTGTTGGCGGCCCAGAAGGCGTTCTGGTCGATGATCGGCAGCGCGGTGAGGTCGTCCACGCCGTCGGGCAGGTCGCGGTAGAGCTCGGCGTAGAACGGCGAGTGCCGGCGGGCGAAGTCGATCAGGTCACGCAGGGACTTGGCGGGCATGTGTCACTCCTTGGTCGTCGATGCTCAGATCCGGCTGTGGGCGAGGCTCGGGACCCGCGCCAGCACCCGGCGGCGGTAGAACCACCAGTTGGTGGCCAGGAAGACGGCGTAGGCGCCGATGAACACCTGGAGGGCGGGCGCGACGGAACCCGTCCCGGCCAGCGAGACGGCGAAGCCGCGGGGGATGAGGAACCCGCCGAACGCGCCGACCGCGGAGGCGATGCCGATGGCCGCCGCGGCCTCGCGCCTGGCCCGCAGCCGCGCGTCCGGCGACCCGTGCCGGGCCTGCGCGGTGAAGATGGCCGGGATCATCCGGTACGTGGACCCGTTCCCCGCCCCCGAGGCGACGAACAGCAGCAGGAACGCGCCCAGGAAGAGCGGGAAGCTGTGCCGTCCGAGCGCGGCGAGCGCCGCCACGGCCCCGGCGGCCATGGCGACGAACGACCACGAGGTGACCCTGGCCCCGCCGTGCCGGTCGGCCAGCCAACCGCCGACCGGCCGCGCCAGCGACCCGGCCAGCGGCCCGAGGAAGGCCAGGTACGGCGAGGCGGACTCGGCGAACGCCGACCGGGCGACCAGCGGGAACGCCGCCGAGTAGCCGATGAACGAGCCGAAGGTGCCGATGTACAGGAAGGACATGACCCAGGTGTGCGGACGCAGGAACGCCCTGCCCTGGGTGCCGAAGCCGGTCCTGGCGACGGCCAGGTTGTCCATGAACAGGTACGCGCACAGGGCGGCGGCCACGACGAGCGGCATCCACACCAGCCCGGCGTACGCCAGGCCGCCCGCCGCCACCAGCGGGATCAGCAGTTGCACGACCGCCACGCCCAGGTTCCCGCCGGCCGCGTTCACGCCCAGCGCGAACCCCTTGCGCCGCTCCGGGTAGAAGTAGGAAACGTTGGCCATGGAGGAGGCGAAGTTGCCGCCGCCGAGCCCGGCCGTGGCCGCGGCGGCCAGGAACATCCAGTAGGGCCTGGCCGGATCGGTGACGAGCCAGGCCAGCAGCCCCGTCGGCGCCAGGAGCAGCAGGGCGCTGGCCACGTTCCAGTTGCGCCCGCCGAAGGCCGAGACGGCGAAGGTGTAGGGCAGCCGCAGCGTGCTGCCGACCAGGTTCGGCACCGCGACCAGCCAGAAGAGCTGGTCGACGGTGAACGGGAAGCCCGCCTTCGGCAGCAGGACGACGACGGCGCTCCACAGCAGCCACACCGCGAAGCCGAGATGCTCGACGAAGATGGAGAAGATCAGGTTCCTGGTGGCGACGCGGCGTCCGACGGCCGCCCAGAACCCCGGGTCCTCGGGTTCCCAGTGCTCGATCCAGCGTCCGGTCCGCCGGTTCATGAGGTTCTCCCTTCGCTGGTGGGACGGCCGGCGACCACGACGCCGTGGCCGCGGAACTCCGCGACGATCTCGCCGGCCGGGCGGCGCACGGTGACGTCGTAGACGCCGTGCCGGCCGTGCCTGGCCCGTTCCGTGGCCTCGGCCACCAGTACGTCGCCCGCGGCGGCCGGGCGCAGGAACGTCACCTGGGCGCTGTGGGCCAGCATGACCGGGCCGCGGCTGTTGCAGGCGTGGTCGAAGGCGGCGTCGGCGAGCAGGAACAGGTAGCCGCCGTGGGCGACGCCGTGCCCGTTCACCATGTCCTCGGTGACGCGCATGCGCAGCCGGGCCCGGCCGCCGGCGGCCTCCTCCAGCGCGATGCCGAGCGCCCGGCAGGCCGGATCGGGTGCGGGCGCGGGGGCGGTCATGGGGCGGCTCCGAGCCAGGTCCTGGCCATGGCCTGGACGGCCGAGCCGTCGGGGTCGGCGAGCTTGCCGGCCACGTACTGCGACACCCAGGGCCCGGTCGGGATGCGGAAGGGCGGGTCGGCGGCGGTCAGCGCGGCCACGATCACGTCGGCCACCTGCCAGGAGGTCTGGCCGGCGCCCTCCCAGCCGGGGCCGCACACCCAGTCGAGGTAGGCGTCGAAGGCCGGGGCGTACGGGCCGGAGGCGGCCCGGATGGTCTTCCGGTTGATGTCCGGAAAAATGCCGAACCGGGTGTCGGAGACGAAGCCGGGCACCACCACGCTCACCCGTACGCCGTGCGCGGCCGCGACCGGCGCCAGGCTCTCCATGAACCCCTCGACCGCCGCCTTCGCCGCCGCGTACGCCTCGTTGAACGGCTGGCCCACGACGCCGTGCACGCTGCCGACCGTCACCAGACGCCCTCCGGCGGCCCGCAGCAGCGGCATCGCCACCCGGCTAACCTCGATCACCCCGAAGAAGTTGACCTCGAAGTTGGCGCGCAGCGCCTCCGGCGTGGACATCTCCATCGTCGGGTCGAAGTTCGACACGCCCGCGTTGTTGACCAGCGCGTCCAGCCCTCCGTACGTCTCGCGCACGCCCTTCACGCACGCCCGCGCCGAGGCGGGGTCGGTGACGTCGAGGTGGCGGACGTCCAGGGTGACGCCGGCCCGGTCGGCCGCCGCGCGCAGGTCGCCGTCCCGGCCGGGGTCGCGCATGGTGGCCACCACCGTCAGCCCGGCCCGCGCGGCGGTCACCGCGGTGGCCAGCCCGATCCCCGACGAGGTCCCGGTGATCAGCACAGTCGTCATGACGCGCTCCCCGCCAGGTGCGCCCGCGGCTCGGCCCGGTCCATGTGGGCCTGGATCCCCGAGGCGGGCAGGAACGAGAACGCCGCCAGCAGCGTGCCGCCGGCCATGACGGCCTGCGCCGCGCCGAGCACGCCCAGCGCGGGCGTCAGCAGCGTGACCGCCGACCCGCCCGCGAGCGCGGCCAGCGGGATCACCCCCCAGGTCGCCGTGCGGAACGCGGCGTGCATGACGCCCTGGTTCTCGGCGGCCATCCGCGACTGCCGGATCGGCGCGCTGCACACGTTGATGCACGACATGAAGAAGCCGTAGCAGCCGAACGTCACGCCGATCACCGCCGCGGCGGGCAGCGCGGGCGCGGCCAGCACGCCGAGGCCGACCAGGCAGTGCAGCAGCAGCGCCCAGGCCATGGTCCGGCCGAGGCCGAGCCGGTCACTGATCTTGGGGGCGGCCAGCGCGCCGAGCACCGCGCCGACGGCCGCCGCCGACATCGCCGCGCCGAACACGCCCACCGAGACGCCGAGCCCCTGGTAGGCCAGCACCGGCAGGACCGTGACGAAGACCGGCCCGCCCGAGTTGAGCACCACCGCGGCCAGCACCACCCGGCGCAGCACCGGGTCGGCCCAGTTCAGCCGGAAGCCGAGCATCAGCCGCGAGCGCACCGGCACCCGCTCCCCGGTCGTGACGCCCCACGGCTTCATGGCCCGCAGGCAGGCCGCCGAGACCAGGTAGCTGGCCGCGTCCACGAGCAGCGAGGCGACGCCGAGCAGGTGGTACAGGCCCGCCGCGATCGACGGCCCGGCCACCTCCGAGACCGTGCTGCTGCCCTCCAGCCGCGAGTACGCCCGCACCAGCCGGTCCTGCGGCACGGTCGTCGGCACGGCGACGAGGTAGCCGATGTTGAAGAAGATGGTCGCGCCGCTGATCAGCGCCACGCACACGAACAGCACCGGCGTCGAGAGCACCCCGCACCAGTACGCGACCGGGATGACCCCCACCGCCACCAGCCGGACGAGGTCGCACACGACCATGGCCAGCCGCTTGTCCCACCGGTCCACGAGCACCCCGGCGATCGGCCCGAGCAGCGGGATGCCCAGGTACTGGGCCATGGCCACGATGCCGACCTCCAGCGCGGAGGCGTGCAACACGAAGATCATCAACGTCGGCACGACGAACACGGTGATCCGGTCGCCGAGCAGGCTCACCGTCTGGCCGCTCCAGTAGAGGCCGAACTCCCGGCCGAGCGACCCCGGCATCCTCACTGCTCCTCCCGCACGACGAAGGAGGAGGTCTTGCCGGTGCGGTCGTTGCCGATCAGCGCGTCGACCGTCCGGACGCGGAAGGAGCCGGGGTCGTGCTGGAAGGCCGTGCTGAGGGTGAAGGTTGCGGCCAGGAGGTCGTGGCGCAGCCGTTCGGGCAGGTCGGGCGGGGTCTCGGGGCCGGTCAGCAGCAGCACGTCCACGCCGGAGACCCGGCCCTGCCGCTCGGTGATCAGGACCTGGGCGCGCAGCACGCCGGGCTCGCGCTCGGCCCGGGCGACGACGTCGTCCACGTGCAGCCCGAGGCCGCGCACCTGGACGACCGAGTCGCGGCGGCCCAGGACGCGCAGCGCCCTGCCGTCCCGGCCGCACGGGCAGGAGACGAGGCGGCCGGCGTCGCCGGTGCGGTAACGCAGCACCGGGTTGAGCATGTCGGGGTTGAGCGTGGTGAAGTCCAGCAGCTCGTCGGCGTCGCTGTGCACGAGCTGGTCGGGCAGCGGGTGGAAGACGTCGGCCGGGCAGTCCGGGGTGTTGGTGGCGGCGACCCAGGTCTCGGTGCTGCCGAACATGCCCCAGCGGCGGGCGTCCGGGGCGACCTCGGCCAGGTCCTCGTCGAGCTGCGGATGCCAAGCCTCGCCCAGCCAGAGCACCTTGCGCAGTGCGGGCAGGCGCAGGCCGGCCGCGCGGGCGTGGGCGAACCACAGCCGCAGCACGCTGGGCGTGCCGCCGAACGCGGTCACCTTCCGGTCGGCGAAGAAGCCGAGCCAGTCGCCGTACTCCTCCTTGCCGACCGAGCCCAGGGCGATGACCCGGCAGCCGGACAGGTCGGCGAAGGCGGCGGCCAGGAAGTGGGCGCCCCACATGCGGCCGGCGCCCCAGGCGTTGACGAAGACGTCGTCCGGTTCGAGCGGCCGCCAGTGGCGGTGCACGCCGTCCATGTAGAAGCCGGTGGGGGCGTAGCCGACCTTGGGCGCGCCGGTGCTGCCGCCGCTCTGGAAGAGCCAGGTCGCGCCCTGTCCGGCCTTGGGCTCCAGGTGCGCGAGCGCGACGTTGAGGTCGTCCTTGACCAGCGGCGGCAGGGCGGCCAGGTCCTCCAGCGTGAGCACCTTCTCGTGGCCCTCGTAGCGCGGCGCGAGCGCGGGCACGCTCCTCAGCCGCTCCAGCGAGCGCCTCGGGACGCGCAGCAGCGGCTCGGCCGCCGCGGACGTCAGCGAGAACGATTCGGTCATGGGGGTCACCAGCTCTCGGGGTCGTGCGGAAGACGGTTCTGCGGGAGGCGGTCGTGCGGGAGGCGGTCTTTGAGGAAGCGGGCGTGGCCGTCGCGGTAGGCCGTCCAGCGGGCGCGGGTGACGTCGCGCTGGAGGGTGCGGGCGGGGTCGCCGAGGTCGGGCGCGATCACGCCGTCGGGCTCCAGCTCGGAGAACCAGTAGCGCTCGCCGTCGTGCAGGAAGTCGACGCAGAAAAACGGGATGGGCAGCCGCTCGTAGAAGTACGCCGTGGCCGCCGCCAGCTCGGGCGGCACGGGCGGGAACTCCATCGTGCCGCCCCTGCTGGCGTTGGCGACCGGCGAGCCCGGCTCCGGGATGCGCTTCATGACCGCGTACGGCTCGCCGTCCACGACGTAGACGCGGTAGTCCACGGTGCCGTCACCCAGGTAGGGCTGGACGACGAGCGTGGTGTCGCCGCCCTGGGCGAGGCTGGCCAGGCCGCGCAGCTCCTCGGAGTCGCGGGCCAGGTTCACCCCGCCGCCGCCGCACCACCCGGACGGCTTGACCAGGGCCGGGTAGGTGAGGCCGGAGATGGCGGCCTCGTACAGGTGCTTGCTGGTGTCCCGGCCGGTGCCGATGCGCAGGGTCGGGATCGGCGGCACGGGCGAGTCGCGCAGCCGCAGGACGGTGGCCAGCTTGTCGTTGGCCACGGGCGACAGGGACGGCGGGAACGGCAGGTAGAAGCCGGCCTCCTCCAGCACGGCGTAGAGGGCGTACTGGTTGAAGACGTCCATGGACTGGTAGGGCAGGGAGTACAGGGCGGTGATGAAGAGCGTGTCCTCGGGGGTGACGGGCTCGTCGTCCACGAAGACGCGGGGCGGGCCGGGCTCCAGGGCGTCCACGGTGACCGAGTCCGGGGAGTTCCTGGTCCAGCGCAGGCCGAGCTCGGCGGCGACCTCCTCGTACAGGTCCCAGAAGAACGGGTGCCACATCGCGGTGGCCCGGGTGGACTCCCGGTCGGGGAAGATCCAGCACAAACGGCGCAACGGGCTCATGACTCTCCCTTCTGGCTCGCCCACCAGCGGCGGCCGGGCTCGGGCAGGGTGTCGATCGGGTCGTAGAAGGGGAAGCGGCGCGCCGGGCCGGGCGGCTCCAGCCCGATCCCGTGGCTCCTGGTCCAGTACGAGACGCCGCGTTCCTGGTCGTAGGCGGCGGCCTGGTGCACCCAGCGCTTGCCGACGTAGGGCACGTCGCACACGATCCGGGGCGTGGCGTAGCCGGGCAGGTGGCCCATGATGGCCTCCTGGAGGTGCCGCGCCTGGTGCAGCGGGGTGCGCCAGTGCTCGGCGTTGGGGATCAGGTCGCAGACGTAGAAGTAGTAGGGCAGGATCCCGGCCTCGCCGTGCAGGGCGAAGCACAGGTCGAGCAGGTCGTGCGGGGTGGCGTTCACGCCGCGCATGAGCACGCCCTGGTTGCGCACGTCCCGCACGCCGGCCGCGAGCAGGGCCCCGGCCGCCTCGGCGACCAGCGGCGTCACCGAGCGGGCGTGGTTGGCGTGGGTGTGCACGGCCAGGTTCACCCCGCGGGCCCGCGCGACGGCCGCCACCCGGCCCACGCCCTCGACCACGGCCGGCTGGAGCCAGTGCTGCGGCAGCCCGACCAGCGCCTTGGTGGCCAGCCGGATGTCGCGTACGGACTCCAGCTCCAGCAACCGCAGCAGGAACGCCTCCAGCCGCGGCCACGGCATGTTCGCCAGGTCGCCGCCGGAGACCACCACGTCGCGGACGGCGGGCGTGCGCTTGAGGTAGTCCAGCATCAGCTCCTGCCGGTCCACCGGCCTGAGCGTGAGCCTGGCCTTGACGACCTGCGGGGTGGAGGTGCCGATCAGGTCCATCCGGGTGCAGTGGCCGCAGTACTGCGGGCACGTGGCCAGCAGCTCGGCCAGCACCTTCGTCGGGTAGCGGTGGGTCAGGCCCTCCACCGCCCACATCTCGGCCTCGTGCAGCGAGTCCCGCTGGGCCCGCGGATGGCTCGGCCAGACCGGGTGCCGGTCGGAGGCGACCGGCATCAGGTAGCGACGGACCGGGTTGGCCAGGAACGCCGCCGTGAACGCGGCCGGATCGCCGGGTTCGTCCGGCGCCATGACGTTGAGGAGCTGGGGTGTGACCAGCATGGACATGGTGGCGAACCGGGCCACGTCGGCGGCCAGGTCGGCGAGGAAGGCGTCCTGGAGCAGGTCGCCGGTCACGGCGCGGAGCTGCGCCGCGTTGCGCACGCAGTGGGCGCGCTGCCACTGGGCGTCGCGCCACTGCGCCTCGGTGACCCCGCGCCACCCCGGCAGCCGCCGCCAGTCGGGCTCGGCGAGCGCCCGCCGTGCGTACGCATAGGGGCGGTCGGCGGGGTGGCGGGGGGTGTCGTCGTTCGGGCTCATCCGGCGAACAGCGCCGCGTGCCGGGTGCGGAGCTCGCGCTTGAGCACCTTGCCTGTGGGGCCGAGCGGGTAGTCCTGCTCGGTACGGGCCAGGATCACCGCGGCCAGCGTGGCCAGGCCCGCGTCGGCCAGCGCCTTGTTGGCCTTCTCCCTGATCTCCTCGGCGGTGACCGCGGCGGCCTCGGCCTGCGCCCGTACGACGGCGATCGGCACCTGCCCCTCGGGCCCCGGCACGCCGACGACCGAGCAGTCCTGGACGAGGTCCGCGCAGTCGGCGATGAGGACCTCCTCGACGGGCAGGCTGTAGACCGGCCCGGCCGCGGTGTCGATCACGTCCACGGTGCGGTCGAGGTGGTAGAAGTCGCCCTCGGCGTCCCGGCGGGCGACGTCGCCGGTGAGCCAGTAGCCGTTGAGCTCGAAGCTGCCGGTCAGCCTGGCGTCGTTCCAGTAGCCGGGGGTGCGCGACGGGGTGATCACGCCCAGCAGGCCGACCTCGCCGTCGGGCAGCTCCCGGCCGTTCTCGTCGAGCACGGCGGCCTTGATCACCGCGTCCTGCGGCTTGCCCACGCAGCGGTCGGCGCGCGGCGTCTCGGGGGTGGTGACCTGGCCGAACAGCGCCATGCCCATCTCCGAGGAGCCGAGCCCGTCCACGAACTGGGAGCCGGGCAGCGGCTGGTCGGCGGCCTCGCCGCGCGGCAGCAGCCACGACCTGATCAGCCCCGCGGGCCGCTCGCCGAGCTGGACGAGCCGCCGGATGTGCCCGTAGTGGGCGCTGTCCCCGGTGTTGAACCAGGAGTGCACCCTGGCCGCGCCCCTGACCGGCAGCTCGCCGGTGGCCAGCTCGACGAACGTGCGCGGGAACGAGGCCACCATGGTCGGCTGGAACGCCTCCATGACCGGCTCCACCCCGGCCCGCCGCCAGTCCGACATGATCACGGTCGGCAGCCCGAGCAGCACCGCGGTGAGGAAGTAGCTGAGCCCGCCCGCGTGCGTGTGCGGCATGAGCGACATCAGCCGGTCGTACGGCTCCGCAGGGAAACGCACCATCCTGAGCTGTTTGCCGTCCCAGAAGCTGCGGTGTCCGAGGATGGTGGACTTGGGGGTGCCGGTGGTGCCGGAGGAGTGGATGAGCGCCACCACGTCGTCCGGCTCGTGCCGGTACGGGTACTGCTCCGGCAGCCCGCCCGACGCCGCGTCGTGGGCCCGTACCTCGGCCGCCAGGGCGACGAACCGGGGCCGGGCGCGCGGCGTGCTGCGGTAGGCGACCTGCAGCCGGGTCGTGTCGTCGGCGACCACGCCCACCACGCCGACGTGCTCCAGGTACCCGGCCATGACGTCGGCCCGCATGGCGTCGTTGACCATCGCCGGGATCGCGCCGAGCGCGGTGAGCGCCAGGAAGTGCAGCAGCGGCTCCAGGCCCTCGGCGACGACGACGCCCACGGGCTCGCCGGGCCGCACGCCGTTGGCGTGGTACCAGGTGGCGTACCGGTCGCGCAGGGCCGCGAGGTCGGTCAGGCTGTGGCCGCGTAACACGACCTGGCCGCGGTGGTCGGTGTGGTGGCTGTGGATGAACGGCACCGACCGGTTGGGGTTGGCCGCGAGCGCGTGGTCGAGGAAGTTGCCCGCGCCGAGGCCGGGCTCGGTCATGAAGCCCTGCCGTACGGCCAGGGGCGCGATCGGGGTCTGGTCAGTCATGGATGTGCCTCCACGTCGCGTCGATCTCCGCGGCCACCCGGTGTCCTGAGCGGATGGCGCCTTCCATCAGGCCGAAGAACTCGGTGCTCGTCTCGGTGCCGGCCCAGTGCACCCGCTGGTGGGGGGTCGTCAGGCGCGGGCCGAGCCGCAGCCAGTCGCCCGGCCCGAACAGCGCCGCGTAGCAGCCCCGGCTGTGCTCGTCGCTCAGCCAGTCGGTCACGTGGCAGGCGTCCGGGGCGGGCAGGCCGGGGAACAGCCGCGCGACCTGGGCCCGCGCCCGCTCGGCCTGCTCGCGCGGGGGCAGCGCGGCGAACGCCTTGGCCTGCGCGCCGGTCACGAACCCGGTCAGCACGCCCGCCGAGCCATTGGCGGGCGAGTCGTCCACGGTGGACAGCAGGGGGCCGTCCGCGCTGACCGACCAGCCCGAAAGGCCCTGCTCGCGCCAGAGCGGCGCGAGGTAGACCAGGTGCACCTTCACCGCGCAGCCGGGCGCCGTACGCGGGCCCGACCGCGGCGCGGGCAGGCCCGGCCGGAACTCCACGGCGTCGGCCAGCACCGGCGGCACGGCGACCACCACCGCGTCCGCCCTGGTGGCGCCGGTCGCGGTGACGACGTCCACGCCGGTCGCGTCCTGGTGGACCGCGCGCACCGGCTCGCCGAGACGCACCCGGTCGCCGAGCCGGGCGGCCAGGCGCAGGCACACCTGGTGGGCGCCGCCGTCGATCCGGTCCTCCTGCGCTCCGCCCGCGAAGGCGTTCAGGTAGCGCAGCCCGCCGCCCGAGCGGAGGTAGAAGGCCAGGTGCAGGACGGACACGTCCGCCGGGTCGGCGGCCATCATCTCGCCGGCGAACAGCGGGAAGAACAGCCGCGCGTCCGGATGCGTCAGGTGCTCGGCGGCCCAGTCCGCCGCCGTGGTGGCGTCCAGGCGGGCGGCGTCCGGCGTCAGCCAGGGGGCCTCGGGGCGGACGGCGGCGGCCAGTTCCTCCAGCGCGTCGAACAGGCCGCCCAGCGCGACCGCCGACAGGGGCGGGAACCGGCCGGTCCCGGGCTCGCCGCCGAGCGCGAACCTGGCCGCGCCGCCCACGGTGGCCGGGGTGGTCTTCAGGTCCAGCTCGGCCAGCAGGGCCGTCAGCGCGGTGTGCCGCTCCCCCAGGTACGCCGCGCCCGCGTCGGCCCAGCCGCCGGGGGCGACCTCGATGCCGTGCGTACGCCCGCCGACGCGGTCCCTGGCCTCGATCACGGTGACCTCGGCGCCGGACGCGGCCAGGTCGGCGGCGGCGGTGAGCCCCGCGAGGCCCGCTCCCACGACGACGACCCTCATGCCAGGCTCGCGATCTTCTTGGCCAGCGCGGCCGGGGTGGGCGCGTCGAGGAAGTCGTCGAAGTCCAGCTCGGCGCCGCAGTCGCGGGCGATCGCGCTGAGGACGCGGGTGGCGAGCAGCGAATCCCCACCCAAGACGAAAAAGTCGGAATCATCCGTTATTTTGGGGTTTTCCAGTACCCGCCGGAAGATGTCGGAGACGGCGGTGACGTCCACGTGCATGATCTCCTTCAGTTGGTGGTGTAGCGCCGGTGCGAACCGGCGCGGTCGACCTTGCCGCTGGTGGTGTAGGCCAGTTCGGGCACGACGGTGATCCGGCTGGGCACCAGGTGGCCCGGCACCCGTCCCCGCAGGTACTCCCGCACCTCAGCCGCCAGCCCACCCTGGGCGTCCCGGCCGGGCATTGGGTGCTCGGCATCCTGGCCGGGCTTTGGGTCCTGGGCGCCCAGGGCGGGCTTCGGGTGCTCGGCGTCCTGGCCGGGCTTCTGGCGGGGGACGACGTAGGCGGCGAGGGTGGTGTGGTCGGCGACCGTGACGCCCGCCACCGCCACCGCGCTCACGCCCGGATGGCCGGCGATGTGCGCCTCGACCTCGGCAGGGTCGACCCGGATGCCCCGGATCTTGAGCTCGTGGTCGAGCCGTCCCTCGTGGACGAGCGCCCCGCCGCCGGTCACGGTGACCCGGTCCCCGGTGCGGAAGAACCGCCCCCCACCCGCCTCAGGGGTGACGAAGCGCGCGGCGGTCGCCTCCGGCAGGCCCAGGTAGCCCAGCGCCAGTGCCGGCCCCCCGACCAGCAGCTCGCCCTCCGCACTCACCCGCTGCTCGACGTGCGCAAGCGCCCACCCGATCGGCACCCGCTCCCCCGCTCCCGGCACCCGCTCATCCACCGTGGAGCCGGGCGGAGCGGTCGGCGGCCGTTCCCCCGCGACCCCGTCGGTCGTCGGGCCGTGCAGGTCGATGGCGTGTGTGATGAGGGTGGTCTCCGTGCATCCGTAGGTGTTGAGCAGGCGGACGCCGCCGGTGTCCAGGGCCCGCCAGTCGGCCAGCCGCGACGGGCTGACGGCCTCGCCGCCGATGATCATCAGCCGGACGCACGGAGGCGGCGCGGCCCCTTCGTCGGCCAGGTGCCGTACCAGCTCGTGCCAGAACGCCGTGGGCAGGTCCAGCACGCTGATCCGCTCGTCGGCGACCGCGCGCAACATCCGGCGGAACGAGCCCGAGTGCGCGCCGTCGTGGAAGACCAGCGCCGCCCCGCCGGTCAGGGCGGGCAGGATCTCCTCCAGGCAGGTGTCCCAGTTCAGCGAGGCGAACTGGAGCACCCGGTCGGCCGGGGTGATGCCGAACAGCTCGCGCAGCGCCCGGGTCACGACGGAGATCGCCCGCCGGGGCGTCACCACGGGCTTGGGCGCGCCGGTCGAACCGGAGGTGAACAGGACGTACGCGGGCGCGTCCCCCGCGACGACCGGCAGCTCACCCACCGCGCCGCCCTCGAGGTCGCCGCCGGAGCCGTCGGGGTGGCCGCCGAAGCCGCCGAAGTCGGCGGAGTCGGCGGAGTCGGCGGAGTCGGCGTCAGAGCTGCCGTCGAAGTCGCCGTGATCGGGCGGCACGATCACCCGTACGCCGTCCGGGGCCCATGCGTCCGGCCCGGACGCGACCAGCGTGCGGCAGCCGGCCGCCGCCAGCATCGCCTGCCGGCGGGCCCGCGGGTGCGCCGGATCGACGGGCACGTACGCGCCGCCCGCCGCCAGCGTGCCCAGCAGCGCGGCCACGGTCACCGGCGTGCGGGACGTCAGCACGCCCACCGCCCCGGGACCGGGCCCGAGCCGCCGGGCAATGGCGCGGACCCACTCGGCCAGCTCGGCGTAGGTGATGGTGCGACCGTCGTGGACCAGGGCCGGACGGCCCGGATGGAGCCCGGCCGTGCGGGCGAACTCCTGGAGAACGTCGTGGTGCGGTTCGGACAACGCTGCCTCTTCCCCGGGGCGACGCGACGGGGCCGGCCGCGCGTCCGCGCGTCTGTCAGCCCGTGTCAAGCGAATGTGGAGCGAACCCAAGCGAGATCGCGTTCAGAGTGCAGCAGGGCGCTGCACGGGGGCTTGATGGCGTCAGGATTTCGGCTGTACTGCCTGTCATGTCTCCTGTATGGCGGCCTGCGACGTGGCAAAGGGGAAATGCGATATGTCAGACGAAACAGCACGGGCGGGTCTGGCGGACGTACTGAAGATCGGGCTCCTGGGGGCGGTGCGCGCCTGGCGGGGGCGCCAGGAGATCCCGCTCGGGCCGCCCCGGCAACGCGCGGCGCTGGCCCTGCTCGCGCTGGACGCGGGCCGGCTCGTCTCGGTGAACCGGCTGATCGAGGGCCTGTGGGGCGAACGGCCTCCGGCCGGGGCGCGCAACCTGGTGCAGGGGTACGTCTCCCGGCTGCGTCCCCTCCTGGCCGCGGCCGGCGTCACCATCGCCTACCGCCCGCGCGGCTACCAGCTCGGCCTCGACCCCGGGCAGGTGGACGTGCACGAGTTCCGGACGGCGGTCACCCGGGCGCGCGCCGGGGAGACGGCCGAGCGGCAGGCCACCGGGCTGCGCCGCGCCCTGGCCCTGTGGCGCGGCGAGCCGCTGACCGGCGTCTCCGGCGGCGAGCTGCTGGACCGGCTGCGCGACGCGCTCGCCGAGGAACGCCTCGGCGCCGTCGAGGAGTGCCTGGACGCCGAGGTCCGGGCGGGCCGCGCGGCCGTGCTGGTCCCGGAGCTGATCGCGCTGGTCGCCGAGCACCCGTTCCGCGAGGGGCTGGTCGGCCTGCTCATGCTGGCGCTGTGCCGGGCCGGCCGCCGCGTGGACGCGCTGGAGCGGTACGAGCGCACCCGCCGCCGCCTCACCGAGGAACTGGGCCTCGACCCCGGCCCCGAGCTGCGGCAACTGCACCAGCGCATCCTGCGCGGGAACGTTCCGCCGATCAGGCCGGCCGATTCCCGGGAAACGGTGACGCCCGCGCAACTGCCGCCCGGCCCCGGCCAGTTCACCGGCCGGACCGCCCAGCTCCGGCTGCTCGACCTGCTCACGCCCGGCGGCGACCCACCCGCGAAGGACGGCGCCCCGCCCAGGACCGGCGGCGACCCGCTCGCGACGGGCGGCGAACTGTTCGCGAGAGGCGGCGACGCGCTCGCGACCGACGGCGAACCGTTCGCGAGAGGCGGCGACGACCCGGCCGCCGGCGGGACGGCGATCTCGGTGCTGACCGGCGCGGGCGGGTCCGGCAAGACGGCCCTGGCCCTGCACTGGGCCCACCGCAACCGCCACCGCTTCCCCGACGGCCAGCTCTACGTGGACCTGCGCGGGCACTCGGCCGAGCGGCCGCTGCTGCCGATCGAGGCGCTCGGCCGGTTCCTGCGCGGGCTGGGCCTGCCCGCCGAGCGCGTGCCCGGCACGGTGGAGGAGGCCAGCGCGGCCTACCGCAGCCTGCTGGCCGACCGGCGGGTGCTGGTGGTGCTGGACAACGCCGGCAGCGAGGAGCAGGTCCGCCCGCTGCTGCCGGGCGGACGGCGCTGCGCCACCGTGATCACCAGCAGGGACCGCCTGGACGGCCTGGTCGCCCGGGACGGCGCGATCCCCGTCCCGCTGGGCGTGTTGTCCACCGGCGAGGCGGTCACGCTGTTCGGCGGGATCCTCGGCGGCGAACGGCTGGCCGCCGAGCGGGACGCGGCGCTCGACCTGGCCAGGGCGTGCGGCCGGCTGCCGCTGGCGCTGCGCATCGCCGCCGCGGGCATCCTCGGCCGGCCGGGCGGGGACGCCGTCGGCGGCATCGCCGGTCAGGTGCGCCGGCTCACCGGCACCCGATTATCGGCTTTGGCGGTCACCGGAGATCCGCACGCGGCCGTGCGCGGCGCGTTCGACCTGTCCTATCACCGCCTGGATCCGGCGGCGCGGCGGCTGTTCCGGCTGCTGGCGCTCGTCCCCGGGCCCACGTTCACCGCGGGGGCGGCCGGCGCGCTGGCCGGGACCGTGCCCGCCGAGGCCGACCGGCTGCTGTCCGGGCTCGCCGCCGCGCACCTGGTCGAGGAGCCGGAGCCGGGCCGCTACACCTTCCACGACCTGATGCGGGAGTACGCCCGCGAACGCGCCCTGGCCGAGGAGTCCGCGCCGGGACGGGCCCGCGCCCTGGACGCGCTGATGGCCTGGTACCTGCGGATGGTGCGGGAGGCCGGCGACGTCGCCTACCCCCACCTGCTGCGCGCCCCCGCCGACGGCTCCGGCCGCCCGGCCGCCTTTCCCGGCGCCGCCGCCGCGCTGGCCTGGCTGGACGCCGAACGCGCCAACCTCGTCGCCGCCGTACGGAACGCCCCCGACCACCCGTACGCCTGGCGGCTCATCGACGCCATGAACGGCTACCTCGACCTGACCGGCGGCCAGCCCGGCTGGACGGACGTGCTGCGGGACGCGCGGCGGGCCGCCCACGCGGCCGGCGACCACCTGGGCCAGGCGGCCGTCGGGCACTGCCTGGCCGCCACCCGGTGGCGGGCGGCCGAGCTGACCGAGGCGGTCGCGGAGCTGCGCGGGGCGTTCACGGCCGCCGAGCTGGCGGGCTGGCCGGAGGGCAAGCTCGCGGCGCTGGCCGCGCTCGGCGTGGTCCACCTCCAGCAGGGCAGGCTCGGCGCGGCCCGGCGGCTGCTGACCCTGGCCGTGGACGGCTCCCGGCGCTCCTCGCGGGTGGGGGCCGCGCCGCTCGTCGATCTCGGGCTGGCGCTGACCCAGATGGGCCGGCTCGACGCCGCCGAGGAGCGCCTGAGCGAGGCGGTGTCGCTCTGCCGCGACCGCGGGCTGCCGGCGACCGAGGCCGCCGCGCTGGCCAGCCTCGGCAACGTGCTTCGGCTGACCGGCCGGCTGGGCGAGGCCGTCCGGTGCCTGACGGCGGCGCGCGGGCTCGGCGCCGCGATCGGCGAACGGTCCCAGGCCGACCTGTGCCGGGAGCTGGCCGACGTGCACCTGGACGCGGGCCGGGGGGCCGACGCGCTCGGCTACGCCGAGGAGGCGCTGCGGCGGGCGCTGGCGGTCGGCGATCCCAAGCTGGAGCTGGACGCCCTGCTCGGGCTCGGCCGGATCCGCTGCCAGACCGACCCCGGGGCCGCCGTCGGGCAGCTGAGCGCCGCGCTGGAGCGGGCCCGCGGCATCGGCGCCGCCGTGGGCCAGGCGGACGCGCTCGTGGGGCTGGCCGTGGCGCGTACCCGCCTGGACGAGCACGTGACGGCCATGCGCGACACGCTGGCGGGGCTGGCGCTGGCCAGGAAGGCGGGCGCGGTGCTGGTGCAGGGCGCGGGGCTGGCGGCGGGCGCGGAGGCGGCGCTGGCGGCCGGCGATCCGGGCCTGGCCATCTCCTACGCCGCCCGCGCGGCCCGCGTCCACGCCGGCAGCGGCTACAAGCTGGGCGAGGCGCGGGCCCTGGTGACGCTGGGACGCGCCCACCGCCGCACCGGCGACGAGCCGGCCGCCGAACGGTTCCGGGAACGGGCCGGCGACCTGTTCACGGCGGTCCTGGATCCGCCGCCGGCCCGGCCCGCCGAGGTGGCCGCGGGCCGATGACCGGCCCCGCCGGAGCCTCGCCGGGATCGGCCTCGGCGGGATCAGTGGAGGACGCCGTGCTCCGCGGCCCAGGCGGCGACCTGCGTGCGCGAGCCGAAGTTGAGCTTGAGCAGGATGTTGGCGACGTGCCGGGCGGCCGTGGCCGGGCTGATGAACAGCTCCTCGCCGATGGCCCGGTTGGACAGCCCCCGGCTGATCAGCACGACGATCTCCCGCTCGCGCGGCGTGAGCACCGACGCCGGGCCCGACGCAGCCCCCGCCGCACCGCCCGCTGCGGGCCGCGGCGTGCCCTGGGCCGGCCGCTCGCCCCGCAGGCCGTAGCGCAGGGCCTCCTCCTCCGTCATGCCGCCGCCCATCGTCCACCAGAGCTGGACCTGACCCTCGCCGGCCTCCGCGCGGGCGCGGGCGAGCAGCGGCTCGGGCGTGGCGGAGGTCCAGACGGGCAGCCCGAGCCGCTCCTCCATGGCCTTGGCCGCCGCCCAGAGGCGTACGGCGGTCTCCAGGTCGTGCTGCTTCTCGGCCAGGACGGCCAGCGCGACCAGCGCGGAGATGATCGGCAGGTGCTGCCCCATGGACCGGCTCAGCGTCACGCACCGGGCCAGCCGCGCCCTGGCCCGCTCGGCCTCGCCCTGGCGGGCCAGGACCGCGCCGAGCAGGCCGAGACTGGTGGCGAGGACGGGCTTGGCCGCCATCTCCTCGGCCAGCTCGGCGCACTCCTCCAGGTGGCGTCGGGCGCTGTCGAGGTCGCCGAGGTAGTCGGCGAAGCGGCCCAGCTCCAGGTGGGCCCGGGTGACCCCCCACAGGTGGCCGAAGCGGGAGTAGACCTCGATGGCCTCCTCGCCTCGGGTCAGCGACTCGCGCCGGAGGCCCTGGAAGGCGGCCACCCCGGACAGCAGCAGCCGCGCCGACGCCTCGATCAGGCCGTTGCCGACGCGCAGGGCCAGTTCCAGGGCCTCCTCGCCGCGCTGGGCGGCCAGCGCGAGGTCGCCTTTGGTGCCTTCGTACATGCCGGCGATCACGAGGGTGAAGGCCAGCATGAAGTCGTCTCCGGTCGCCCGGCGCAGCTCAAGGGCGCGGGCGGCCGACTCGCCGCAGGCGGCGGCGTCCTGCTGCTCGTAGGCCAGGTTGGCGTGGTGGAGCAGGGCCTCGGCGGACAGGTCGCGGAGTGGGCGGGCGGCGGGCAGCGCGAGCAGGCTCTCGTACCAGCGGCGGCCCTCAGTCAGCTCGCCGAACCCGGCCCACAGCGGCATGTAGCCGCACGCGAGCCGCAGACCGGGCTCGGCCAGGCCGGACTCGACGGCCCAGGACAGGGCCTCGCGGGCGTTGCCCAGCAGGTCCTGGAGCGCGAGCAGCCGGGCGTAGCGCTGCGGCCAGGTCAGGCCGGGCGTGGCCCACACGTCGCGGCCGTGGTGGTGGGCGAGGTCGGCCAGGCCGTGGAGCAGCCGGTCGCGCAGCTGGCGGGTCTCGCCGGCCGACTCCAGCTTCCCGGCGGCGAACTGGCGGGCCGACTCCAGCAGCCGGTAGCACGAGCTGCCCTGGTCGAACAGCACGAGCGACTTGTCGACCAGGCCGCTGAGCACGTCGAGGACCTGGGCGGCGGCCAGGCTCGGCCCCGCGCAGACGGACTCGGCCAGGTCGAGGATGAACGGCCCGCTGAACACCGCGAGCCGCCGGAAGAGCACCTGCTCCTGCGGGGAGAGCAGGTCGTGGCTCCATTCGAGGGTGGCCAGCAGGGTGCGCTGCCGGGCCGGCGCGGTGCGGCCGCTCGCCGTCAGCAGCCGGAACCGGTCGTTGACCCGGGCCGAGATCTGGCCGGGCGACATCGCGACGGTCCGGGCCGCGGCCAGCTCCAGGGCCAGCGGCAGGCCGTCGAGGGCGTGGCAGAGCCGGGCGATGTCGCCGGCGTTGGCGCCGGTGACCGCGAGCCCCGACCCGGCCGACCGCGCCCGGTCGAGGAAGAGCTGCACGGACTCGACCCGCTCGACCTCCTCGGCCGCCTCCGCCGGGCCGGGCAGCGCCAGCGGCGGCACCCGCCACACCAGCTCGCCGGGGATCTTCAGCGGCTCCCGGCTGGTCACCAGCAGCCGCAGGTCCTCGCAGGAGGTCAGCAGCCGCTCGGCCAGCTCGGCGCACGCCTCGACCAGGTGCTCGCAGTTGTCCAGGACGAGCAGCGGCTTCTTGCCGCGCAGGAAGTCGACCAGCGTGTCGAGCAGCGGCCGCACGCCCTCCTCGTGCACGCCCAGCACCTTGGTGATCTCGTGGACCAGCAGGTCGGCCCGGGTCAGCCTGGACAGCTCGGCCAGCCAGACCCCGTCGGGGAAGGACGGGACCAGCCGGGCGGCGATCTGCAGCGCGCACCGGGTCTTGCCGGTGCCTCCGACGCCGCTGAGCGTCAGCAGCCTGACCTCACCGACGAGCCCGCACAACTCCTCCAGATCCCGTTCCCGGCCGATGAACCTGTCGGGCTCGGCGGGCAGGTTGTGTCTGAGCAACGTCACCATGATCCTCATGTGTCTGGACCCCAGGATTGGCACCCAGTGTGACACCGCCCTCACGAGCTGTCAGAGGTTTGCCCCAAGCGCGGGACCGGCGGCGCGGACCGGGACGACCCGCAGCCGCGCGTCGATCAGCAGGGTGACGTCGTGCTCGGTGATGATCCGGCGGCACTCGGCGGGGTCGGGCTCGTGCGCCGCGACCAGCCGCGCGCCCGCCCCGAGCACCATGTCGTAGGCCCGCAGGTCGGCCCCGGGGACCAGGACGACGTCGGCGGCGCCCACCTTGCGGGCGGTGGTGAGCCGGGCGGTGGGCTCGATCGGGCCGTCGGCGCCGAGCAGGCTGTCGAAGCCGGCCGTACCGGGGATGCCGGTGAAGGAGTAGACCTGCCGGATGTCGGCCTCCTGGGCGATGGCGTCGGCGTCGTCCCGGTCGGTGATCATGATGCGGGCGCCGGTGGCGGCCGGTCCGCCGGGGATGGACACGACCACGCCGCCCGCGGCGAGCACGGCGTACCCGGCGACGGGCAGGTGGCAGCCGCCGCGCAGCAGCACGACCACCGGATCGCCGGGGCGCAGGCCGCGCCGCCGCAGGCCCTGGGCGGCCTGGCGGGCGCGGACGGCGAGCGTGCCGTACGTGAGCGTGGCGCCGCTCGCGGCCTCGGCGACCGCCACCCGCGGGCCGAGAGCGGCCGCCCGCAGCAGGACCGTCTCCGTCCAACCAGTCATGGCCCCCAGGCTAGGAAGCGGGGCGGCCGGGCGGCATGGTCCAGAGTGTGTAACCGGGTGTGTAATCCGGCCGCGCCATACCCGATTCCGCATGGCTTGAGCCCGCGCGGGGGCGGCGCGCGTACCTCCTGACGGCAGATCCCGGTTCCGGTTTCGGAGGTACGTCATGCACCGCAGAGTCGCCCTGCTCGCCGTCGTCGCGCTCGCCGTGGCGGGCGCGCCGGTCCCCGCGCAGGCCGGGACCGCCCTGGACCGCGGGCCCGTGGGCTGGTCGGGGGCCGGTTCGTCGTCGCAGCGCAGGACCGTCATGGAGTACTGGACGCCGGAGCGCATGCGGGCGGCCAGGCCGCTCTCCGCGCCCACGCCCCGCCGCGGGACGTCCTCCGGCGGGCCGACGCAGGGCACGCCCTGGGCGACCCGCGGCGTCACGGGCGGCCGCCGGATCACGACCTCCTCCTGGACCGGCTCCCGGACCGGCGGGGCGGCCTCCTCGCTCGCCGGAAGCACGGCGGCGGCCCGCCGGGCGGCGCCCGCGCAGGACAGTCCAGGTCAGGCGTGGGCCGACGGGGGCGGCGTCGCCCGCACGGTCGGCCGGGTGTTCTTCACCACCGCCGAGGGGCGTACGGCGTCCTGCTCGGGCACCGCGGTGACCAGCGCCAACCAGAGCGTCGTGATGACCGCGGGCCACTGCGTCAAGATGAACGGCGCCGCCCACCGCAACTGGGTGTTCGTCCCGGGCTTCGACGACGGCCGCCGCCCGTTCGGCACGTGGGTGGCCACCCGGCTGCTGACGACCCAGCAGTGGAACACCAACGAGGACATCAACTTCGACGTCGCCGCCGCCGTGGTCGCGCCCTTACAGGGACGCACGCTCACCGACGTCGTCGGCGGCCAGGGGGTGGCCTTCAACCAGCCCACCGGACGGCAGATGTTCTCCTTCGGCTATCCGGCCGCCGCCCCCTTCGACGGCTCCGACCTGGTGTTCTGCAGCGGACGGGTGTTCAAGGACCCGGTCAGGACCCGCGACCAAGGGCTGCGCTGCGCGATGACCGGCGGGTCGAGCGGCGGGCCGTGGTTCGAGGGGTTCGACACCTCCAGCGGCCTCGGCTGGCTGAACTCCGTCAACAGCTTCAAGTACGACTTCGCCCCCGACTTCATGTTCGGCCCCTTCTTCGGCAACGAGGCCATGGCCGTCTACCAGGCCGCACAACGCTCCGGCGCCGCCTGACCACCGCCGGCGTCCGCTGACTGATCTGTTTTGGGCCCCCCGGCCGGTATTCCGGCCGCACGGCGGACGCTCTGACCCGGCGCACGAACGCCACCACGCCGTCAGGCGACCCACGGGGGACCACGTTGACCCAGACCAGTGCCGACGCCCATGCCGCGTCCCGCCTCCGGCCGGCGGCGGTGCTGCGGCTGCTGGCGGGGCGGGGCGCGTTCCGGGCCGGTACGCAGGTCGCCGCGGCGGCACCGGCGGCCGTGTGGGACGGGGCGACGTTCGGCCACTACGCCACCGCGCTCGGGCTGTGCGGATGGCTGCTCCTGGTCGCGGACGCGCCGGAGAAGGCCGCGCTGAAGACGCTGGCGCGGGTGAGGCGGACCGGCCCGGCGGTGGCCAGGCTGACGGTGGCCATGTCCGCCGCGCCGGTCGCGGTGCTGCTGGCGGTGCTCGTTCCCGTGGCGGTGATCGCGCCGCTGTCGACGGCGGCCCTCTGTCTCGCGGCCGGGGCGTGGTCGGCCTGCACGGGCCTGCTGATGACGGTCTCCGGGCTGCACCGCGTACGCGGCCGGCCTGTGCTGGACACGATGGCCTTCGTGGCCGGCGGCGGCGTGGTGCTCGCCGTCACCGCCGCCACCCTGTGGACCGGCTGGCCGCCGCAGACGCACCTGCTGCTCGTCCTGGCCGGGACGGTCGCGGTGACCTGCGGGGCGCTCGCGGCGCTCCCCCGCGACTGGCTGCGCCCGCCTGCCGGTCATGGGCGGCGGTCGTTGCTGCGTCCCCTGTCGCGGGCCGCCTGGCTGCTGGGGGCGGCCGACCTGTGCGACGCGCTCTGCTTCGCG
The DNA here is from genome assembly GCF_040674635.1 of Nonomuraea sp. NPDC049758. NCBI lineage: Bacteria > Bacillati > Actinomycetota > Actinomycetes > Streptosporangiales > Streptosporangiaceae > Nonomuraea > Nonomuraea sp. NPDC049758. The sequence continues at coordinate 91,650 of NZ_JBFAMZ010000011.1, read as the reverse complement.
GTCGTGTACCTGGTGCTCGGCGCCTCGGGACGGGCGGGGCAGAGCGGCGTGCTGTACCTCGCGCTGCTGCCGGCGGTCGCGGTCTGCCAGCTCGTCATCTACCTGCTGCGGGTCGCCCAGCCGGCGACCTCGCGGCGGCTGCGCGGGCTCGCCGGACGGGCCGGGCGGGCGCGGGCGGCACATCTCCTGGGCCGGGCCGGGTGGGCGGGGGCCGCCGTCGCGGTCGCCTGCGCGGCCCTGCTGCGGTGGGCGCCGGACGGGCTCGCGGCGTCGCCGGTGGTCCTGGCCGGGCTGGTCGTCGTCGTGCTGGCGCTGTTCCTGACCGTGATGTACGCGGCCTACCTGGTGGAGAACACGAACAACGACGTGCTCGCCGTGACGTCGGCGGGCGCGTTCGCCGGGCTGGTGGCCGCCGCCTCGCTGGCGGTCGTCGTCGTGCCGTGGTCGGGGGCGGCCGGGGGCCTGGTGGCGCTCGCCCTCGGGGTGCCCGTGAAGGCCCATGTGATGCGCCGGATGCTGATCTCGCGGAACTCGGAGTGACGACATGTACGTAATGGGCATCTCCCGGGCGCACGACTCCGCGGCGGCGCTGGTGCGCGACGGCGAGATCGTGGCGTTCGCCGAGGAGGAGCGGCTCACCCGTGTCCGGCACGACGGCCGGTTCCCCCGCCGGGCGGTCGCGTACTGCCTGGAACAGGCGGGGATCGGGCTGGACGAGGTGGACCACGTGGCCCTCCACGGGCAGCGGACGGGCTCCCCGCCCGGCTGGGAGGTCAGGGAGGCCGCCGGGCACACCGGCCCGGCCGGGTTCGGGGTGCACCTGGTGGAACACCACCGCGCGTACGCGTCCGGCGCCTTCCACGTGAGCCCGTTCGACTCGGCCGCCGTGCTCACGATGGACGGGACCGGCACCTGCCTGGCAGTCGCCGAAGGGGACCGGATCCGGCACCTGCGGCACGTCGGCCACCCCCACTCGCTGGGCGCCCTGTACGCGGCGGTCACCGGCTACCTCGGCTTCCGTCCCGGCCTGGACGAGGACAAGGTGATGGCGCTGGCGGCGTACGGCGGCGACACCTACGTCCAGCCCTTCGCCGACCTGCTGCGCCTGACCCCGTACGGCGGCTATGAGCTGGACCTGACCTGGTTCGAGCCGCACGCGGGCGGCCGGCACACCGTCTCTACGAGGTTCCTCGACGCCTTCGGCCCGCCGCCCCCGCCCGCCGGGAAGATCCTCACCCAGCACGCCGTGGACGTCGCCTTCGCCCTCCAGGCCACCCTTGAGCGGGCCGGGCTGCACCTGGCCCGATGGCTGCGCGAGACGACCGGGGCGACCCGGCTCGCGGTGGCCGGCGAGACCGCGATGAACCCGATGCTGAACGGCCGCCTGCTGGCCGAGTCCGGCTTCGAGGAGCTGTTCGCCCAGCCCGCCGCCGCCTCGCTCGGCGCGGCGCTGGAGGTGAGCGTCGGCCTGTACGGCCGGCCCCGCCCGGCGGGCGGTCACGTGTTCGCCGGGCCCGGCTTCACCGCGGAACGCATGGAGAAGGCGCTGCGCGACGCGGGCGTGGACTACCGGCGGCCGGCCGACATCGCCGGGCACGCCGCCGCCCGCATCGCCGACGGCCTGATCGTGGGCTGGTTCCAGGGCCGGACGGAGTGCGGGCCGCGCGGCCTGGGCAACCGCTCGCTGCTGGCCGACCCGCGCGACCCCACGTCCGCCGCGCGCATGAACGAGCGGGTCAGGCGCCGGGAGCCGTTCCTGCCGCTCGCGCCGTCGTGCCTGGCCGAGCGGTCCGCGGACTACTTCGCCGGAGGACATCCCTCACCTGTCATGCTGCTCGGCTTCGACGTGCTGGACCATCGCCGCGGCGAGGTGCCCGCGATCACGCACGTGGACGGCAGCGCCCGCGTGCAGACGGTGAGCCGGGCCGCCAACCCGCTCTTCCACTCCCTGATCACCCGCTTCGAGGCGCTGACCGGCGTGCCGATGCTGGCCGGCGCCTCCTTCCGGGACGACGACGAGCCGATCGTGTGCACGCCCGAGGACGCCGTCGCCTGCTACCTCAGGACCGGCGCCGACGCGCTGGCCCTCGGCCCGTTCTGGGCCCGCAAGCGCCGGACGGACGACCGGGCCGGCCAGGAGGCGGGCCGATGAGCGGCGCGAGGTCCCTGGTGGTGCTCGGGGCCGCCGACGGCTCGCTGTCCACCTACCGGGCGGCGGCCGGCATGGGCCTGCGAACGATCGCGGTCGACCGTTCGGCCATCGAGCTCGGGCTGCGCACCGGCGGCAACGGCACCGACGACATGGTGCGGTCCTGCTACGGCGTCGATCCGGTGCGGGCCGCCGTGCAGGCCGCGGTCGGCCTGCCGATCGAGCTGCGCCCGCACCCGCCCCGGCCGGTCCTGTGGCGGGTGCTGACCGCCGGGCGGGCGGGCGAGCTGGTGTCGGTGTCCGGCGCGGCGGCGGCCAGGGCGCTGCCGGAGGTGGCCGAGCTGGTCCTGCTGGGCCGCCCGGGTCAGCGGGTGCGGCCCTACCGGGACGTCTCCGACCGGCTCGGCTGGTTCGTCGTGCACGCGTCCGGCCCGGCGGAGCTGGACGCGGCCGCCGCCGCCGTGACCCGGGCGCCGCGCTTCGAGGTGCGCGGCGATGGACGGCGTTGACGTGGCCCGCCCGGCCGGCGAGGCGGGCGATGTACAGCGTTGAGGTGGCGGCCTCCATCGGCGAGGTGGGGGCCGGGGAGTGGGACGCGCTCGCCGACGGCGTGCCCTTCGTGCGGCATCACTGGCTGGCCCTGGCCGAACGCGTCCTGTCCGGGCACCGGCCGCGCTACCTGCTGGTCCGCAAGGACGGCGGGCTCGTGGCCGCGGCGGTGTGCGCGCTGGAGCACCGGCTGCACAACCCGGTGCTGGAGTCCCGGTTCGGGCGGCTGACCAGGAGGTGGCCGTTCCTCCAGGTCCAGGCGCCGATGACGGCGACGTCCGGGCTGCTGGGCGGTGAGGGGCCGCAGCGGCGGGTCCTGCTGCGGGCGGTGCGGTCGCTGGTCAGGCGCGAGCGGCTGCTGTTCTGCGTCGTCGACCACCTGCCGTACGCCGCCGGGCAGCCGGGCTACAGCCGCCTGGGCTGGTTGCCGGAGACGCTGCTGGACCTGACGTGGCCGTCGTACGAGGCGTACCTGGACCATCTGCCGCGCAAGAGGCGGGCCGAGATCCGGCGCACGCAGCGCCGGGCCGCGCGGGAGGGCATCGAGGTCCGGCCGCTGACGGCCGGGCCCGGCGGGGAGCTGGACCGGCTGCTGGACCGGCTGGGCCCGATGGTGGCCGCGGTGGACCTCCGCCACGGGCCGCACGTCTTCTACCGGCCGCGTCTGTTCACCGAGGCGGCCGGCGCCCTGGGCGCCGACCTGACCGTCCTGGCCGCCCGCCGCGACGGCGCGCCGGCCGGCTGCGTCGCCCTGCTGCGCGACGGCGACGAGCTGGTCGCCCGGTGGATCGGGCGCGACTACGCCCGCACCGAGGGCACCGCCGTCTACCACGCGCTGCTCACGGCGTGCGTACGGGCCGCCGTCGGCTCGGGCGCGCGCACTCTGCGGCTCGGCGGCGCGGCGTACGAGACGAAGAAGCAGTTCGGGGTGCGGCTGGAGCCGCGCAGCCGGTTGTTCGCCGCCCGCAGCGCGATGGTCACCCGGCTCGTCGGCGGGCTGGGCCACCGCCTCGACCCGCCGCAGCTCCCGTCCCCGCCGTCCAGGACGTGACCCGGAAAGGACGAGGGCCGGTGCGCGCCTCCCATCTCCCTTCGCCGACCCTGGACGAGTACCTGCGCCTGGTCGCGACCGTCCATCCGCAGTTGCACGCCGTGCTGGACTTCGACCGGCCGGGCGCGGCGCGGGCGCTCGGCGTGCTCGCCGCGACCAGCAGCGAGTTCGACTCCGACCGCGACGGGCGGGGCGACCCCTACCGCCGGGCGCAGCAGGACGCGCTGGTGCGCTGGACCGGCATCCGGGCGCCGCTCGGGCTGCACGACTTCGACGACTCCGGCCCCATGGCGGGCTTCTTCGCGCAGGTCGTGCATCCGCACGCGGCGGGCGGGCACGCCTACCGGCACTTCACCCGGCCCGGCCTGTCCGCCCTGTTCGCCGACGCGGGCCTGCCCGTACGGGTGCTCGACCTGTACGACCCGCTGATCGTCCGGGCCGGGAGCGAGCGGGCCGCCGGAGCCCGCCGCACCGGCCCGCTCCGTCGTCCACCGGCGCGGCGGGCAGTACGTGGCGGAGGTCCCGAGAACGGCCCTGGTCGCCCTGTCCACCAGACCGACCGGCCGCCTCCCGGCGTGAACCGCCGTTCAGCGCTCGCGGCGCTCCGGGGGGAGCTCGCCCGCGAAGACGCGTAGCTGGAGGGCCAGCGTGGCGTAGTAGCCGACCAGGGTGGTCAGCTCGAACAGGCCGCGCTCGCCGAGCGCCGCCGTGACCGCCCGGTAGTCCTCCTCGCCCAGCATCCCCGTCCGGGTCAGCTCGCGGGCGGCGAGCACGGCGGCGCGTTCGGCCGGGTCGGACAGTCCGGGCGGACGTCCCCCGCGCACCGCGGTCAGCTCAGCCTCGGTCAGGCCGCAGGACCGGCCCACCGCCTCGTGCGCGTCGCGTTCGAAGTCGCTGCCCCAGTGGGCGGCGACCACGAGGATCGCCAGCTCCCTGGCCCGGTCCGGCAGCACCGAGCCGTAGCGCACCGCCGCGCCCAGCGCCTGGAGCGCGCCGCCGACCGGCGGGCTCAGCAGCATGGCGTTGAACGGGCCGCGCAGCCGCCCCCGGTCGTCGGCGAGAGGGAAGACCTGGGGGCCCGCCGCCCGGGGACCGCCGGTGATGGCGCGGTAGACCTCGGCCTGGGCGTCGTCCAGGTCTTCCGGGGGAAGGGCGGGCAGCCGGGCGGTCATGCGGTGCTCCTGTCTCGGCGACGCGGGCCACCGGGCTCCGCCGGCGGGTGGACCTGCGGCGACGTCTCGCCCCGGGTGCCGGTGGCGCGGTTAGCCGTGGCCGGATCACGGAACATCCTAGGTCTCTAGCCGCGCGGCCGTCTTGGAGACATGACCATGGAGTTCGAGACTCCCCACAGCCACCGACACCGTCCGCAGAGGTGTGCGTCGTGACCAGGACCGGGGTGTCCGGGCCGCTGCTGATCGTCCTCGGCCTGCTGTCGGCGGTGGCGCCGCTGGCCACCGACATGTACCTGCCCGTGTTCACCGACCTGGCGGCCGACCTGGGGACGGGCGCGGCCGGCGTGCAGCTCACGCTGACCGCGTTCCTCACCGGGCTGGCGCTGGGCCAGCTCGTCATCGGGCCGCTGTCCGACCGGTTCGGCCGCCGCCGGCCGATCCTGCTGGCCACCGCCGCGGCCCTGGCCGCCTGCGTCCTGTGCGCGCTCGCGCCGGACATCCGGACGCTCGTCGCCCTGCGTTTCGTGCACGGGTTCGCCGGGTCGGCGGGCATCGTCATCGGCCGCGCGGTGGCGGCCGACCTGACGTCCGGCCGGGCGGCGGCGCGGATCTTCTCGCTGCTGGCCTCGGTGGTCGGCGTCGCGCCCGTCGTGGCCCCGCTGATCGGCGGCGCGCTGTCGCCCGCCGGGTGGCGCGCGGAGTTCTGGGTGATGGCCGGGATCTCGGCAGTGATGCTGCTCGGTTCGGCGCTCGTCGTGCCCGAGACGCTGCCGCCCGGACGCCGGCACGCGGGCGGCCTGGCCGCCACCGGGCGGACCGTGCGGCGGCTGTTCGCCGACCGGGGCTATCTCGGTTACGCCTTCTCCTTCGCCTTCGGCTTCGCGGGGCTGATGGGGTACATCTCGGCCTCGCCCTTCGTCGTGCAGAACGTCCTGGGCCTGTCCACCCCCGCCTACACCGTGACGTTCGCGGCCAACGCGCTGGGCATGACGCTGACCGGCCTGGCCGCGGCGCGCCTGGTGCGCCGGTTCAGCCCGGAGGGGCTGCTGCGGACCGGGCAGGGGCTGGTGCTGGGGCTGTCGGCCGTCCTGCTGGTGCTGCTGGGGGCGTGGACGGCCGCGGTGGTGGTCCTGCCGGTGCTGTTCGCGCTGGTCAGCTCGGTCACGCTGATCATGGGGAACGCGGCGGCGCTGACGGTGGGGCGGGCGCCGTACGCGACCGGCACGGCGGCGGCCGTGATGGGCGCGTTGCAGTTCGCGCTCGGGGCGCTGGTCTCGCCACTGGTCGGCCTGGGCGGCGCGGACACCGGGCTGCCGATGGGCGTCACGCTGGTCGTCAGCGCGCTGCTCGGCGTCGGCGCCCGCCTGCTGACCCGGGGCCTGCCCGAGACCGGCCCCACCACCGCCGAGGCCCCCGCCCGCGGCTGAGCCCCGTCCGGTGGTGTCTTCGGGGCCTGGGTTCAGGGGGCCGGGTGGGTGCGCAGGGCCGTGACGAGCCAGTCGAGGGCCGGGGCCGACGGGGCCGGGGGCGGCCAGGCGTTGATCACGGCGAGCAGGCGGAGGTAGCGCTCCCTGCGGAGGTCGTTCGCCGCCGTCAGCCTGGCCAGCAGCCGCCGCCGGAGGCCGGCGTCGTCGGGACGGCCCAGGAGGCGTGCGTACTCGCCGGCGACCGCCGCCACGACCGGCGCGGACTCGGGCGCGGCGGGATCCACGCCCACCGCCAGCGCTTTCCCCGCCGCCCACACCCCCACCGACACGGCGTCCCGCGGCACCCCTTCCCCGTGGCCCGCGGCACGGTCGGTGGTCAGGTCGGTGGTCAGGTCGTGCAGCTTCGCGCGGAAGGACGGGTCCGCCATCAGTTCGGCCAGTTCCAGCCACGCCTCCACCTGCTCCGGCTCGGCGTCGTCCGGCAGTTCGGGGGTCAGCGAGACCCGGAGCCCCGCCAGTCCCGGCCCGGCGTCCGGGACGGCGGCGTCCAGGAAGTCGCCGACCAGGCGACGGCGTTCGTCCTCCGACAGTCCTGCGAGTCTGTGCATGAGCTCCATCTCCTCGGGCCCCGAGCCGCGCCGGGCCACCGCCGTCAGCACCGCGCGCCGCGTCCGCAGCGTGCGGATCCGCACCGCCAGGGCCTCGGCGTGCGCCGCCGCGACCTGTGCGAGCGTCAGCTCCCGGTCCACGACCTTGCGGACCGTGACCAGGTCGACCCCGAGGTCGCGCAGCGTGCGGACGAGGTCGAGGCGGGCCGCGGCGGCGGCGTCGTAGAGGCGGTAGCCGGCCGGGCTGCGTTCCACCGGCGGCACGATCCCGCGGTCGGAGTAGAACCTGATGGTCCTGACCGGCAGTCCGGTCCGTCGCGCCAGGTCGCCGATCGTGTAGAGGGTGCCGCCGTCCATGGCTCCACCTTGGCGTCTCCCCCTGGTGGAGACTCAAGCGCCTCCCTCGTTGCGCGGCTCCGGCCGATGACCGTAGTGTCGAGCCTCGGATCGTGACTGGCGTGATCGTAAGGTGGGACTGACCACCGGGGAGCGGTCCTGGACGTCGCCGCGCGCCTGGGTGCCCTCACTTCGACGGCTCGGGAGAAGTCATGGCTGAAGAGCACCCCCATTCCTACGGCGCCCACGACGCGGCCACCGTGTCGGCCGCCTACCGCAACGCGCTCGACGTGATCGCCGCCGTGGAGCCCGGCGTGGCCGGCGCGATCCGCGCCGAGCTGGCCGACCAGCGCGCCTCGCTGAAGCTCATCGCCAGCGAGAACTACGCCTCCCCGGCCGTCCTGCTCACGATGGGCACGTGGCTGTCCGACAAGTACGCGGAAGGCACGATCGGCCACCGCTTCTACGCCGGTTGCCAGAACATCGACACCGTCGAGCAGCTGGCGGCCGACCACGCCAAGGCCCTGTTCGGCGCCGAGCACGCCTACGTCCAGCCCCATTCGGGCATCGACGCCAACCTGGTGGCGTTCTGGGGCATCCTGGCCCACCGGGTGGAGGCTCCGGCCCTGGCCGCCGCCGGCGCGCGGCACGTCAACGACCTGTCGGAGGACGACTGGGAGACCCTGCGCAAGGCCCTGGGCGACCAGCGGGCCCTCGGCATGTCGCTGGACGCGGGCGGTCACCTGACCCACGGCTTCCGTCCCAACATCTCGGGCAAGATGTTCCACCAGCGCTCCTACGGCACCGACCCGGAGAGCGGCCTGCTCGACTACGACGCGCTGCGCGCGACCGCCCGCGAGTTCCGCCCGCTGGTGCTGATCGCCGGGTACTCGGCCTACCCGCGGCGCATCGACTTCGCCCGCATGCGGGAGATCGCCGACGAGGTGGGCGCGGTCCTGATGGTGGACATGGCGCACTTCGCCGGGCTGGTCGCGGGCAAGGTGTTCACCGGCGTGCACGACCCGGTGCCGTACGCGCACGTCACGACGACCACCACGCACAAGTCGCTGCGCGGGCCGCGCGGCGGCCTGGTGCTGTGCCGGCGCGAGTACGCCGACTCGATCGACCGGGGCTGCCCGATGGTGCTGGGCGGCCCGCTCGGCAACGTGATGGCGGCCAAGGCCGTCGCGCTGGCCGAGGCGCGGCAGTCCGCGTTCGCCGACTACGCGCGGGCGGTGGCCGGCAACGCGGTCGCCCTGGCCGAGGGTCTGGCGCGGCGCGGCGTACGGCTGGTCACCGGCGGCACCGACAACCACCTGGTGCTGCTCGACGTGTCCACGTACGGGCTGACCGGCCGGCAGGCGGAGTCGGCGCTGCTCGACGCCGGGATCGTCACCAACCGCAACGCGATCCCGCGCGACCCCAACGGCGCCTGGTACACCTCGGGCATCCGGATCGGCACCCCGGCGCTCACCTCGCGCGGGTTCGGGACGCAGGAGTTCGACCAGGTCGCCGAGCTGATCGTGGGCGTGCTGGCCGACACCACGCCGTCGGCCACCTCCAAAGCGAAGTACGACCTGCCGCAGAGCACCGCCGAGAAGACCCGCGCCGCGGCGGCCGAGCTGCTGGCCGCCCACCCGCTCTACCCGGGCCTCGACCTGAGCTGACCCACCGGCCACCCGACCCGCTCACTCCGGCCCGCGGCGGGCCCGTCGCGAGAAGTAGGCGGCGGCCATCCGGGTGTGGGCGGGGAACGCCAGCTCGGCGGGCCCGTCGATGACCAGCCACTCGCTCGTCTCGTCCGTGGCCTCCATCGGCGGCAGCGCGGACGCGGTGACGCGCGGGCCGAGCCCGAAGATCAGCACGGTTCCGTCCGGGGCGCTGACCACGTCGAAGAGCGTGACGTCGGCGGCCTCGGCCACCACGCCCGTCTCCTCGCGCAGCTCGCGCACGGCCGCCTGCTGCCAGGACTCCCCCAGGTCGATGAACCCGCCGGGCAGGGCGAGCCGGCCGCGGCGCGGCTCGACGTCCCGGCGTACGACGAGCAGGCCGTCGTCCACGGGCAGCAGCGTCACCGCGACCGGCAGCGGGTTGAGGTAGCTGGTGTTCCCGCAGGCCGCGCAGGTGCGGGGCCAGGGCTGGCCGGGGGCGAAAGCGGCGCCGCAGAAGGAGCAGTACGCGTTCCTGATCACGCCGCGATCCTAGAGCCCGGCCCGGCGACCAGGCCGGCTGGACGGCGGTGCCGTGGGGTCAGCCCGCGACCGAGCGGTCCGCGCGGCTGACCAGGGGGTTGCCGCGGTGGGGTTGCCAGGCGGCGCGCAGGCCGCGCAGCTCCTCCCGGACCCGGGCCGAGGAGATCAGCCGGATGTCGTCGCTCAGGTCGAGGACGGTGGCCGCCGCCTGGTCCACCTCCCCCGCGCGGAGAAGGGAGTGGGCGGCCCGCAGCCCGATCAGGGCACGGGTGCGCAGCTCGACCGGCCGTCTGGCCCGCATGGACGCGGCGAAGTGGCGGGCGGCGGTGGCGTGGTCGCCGAGCTGGGTGAGGGTCAGGCCGATCTGGTGCTCCAGGGACTCGCGCCGGTAGTTGCCCGTCCACTCCGACTCGGGGACGGAGTCGGCGCGTTCGAGCTGGGTCTCGGTACGGCTGAGCAGCCTGAGCGCGTCCCAGCGGGTGCCGGCGGCGGCGTGGGTCTCGGCGCGCATGCCGGTGATCCACGCCTGGGTGCGGGCGGGACCGTGCCCGGCCAGCGCGGACGCGGCCGCCTCGGCCAGGGCCAGCGCCTCGCCGTCGTGGCCCAGCTCGGCCGCCTGGACGGCCATGCTGCGCAGGGCGGTGGCGCGCAGCAGCAGGTCGGCGGCCTCGTCGGCGAGACGCACGCTGCTGATGTAGTAGCGCTGGGCCAGGGCGTGGGCGCCGGCGTCCATGGCCATGTAGGCGGCCAGGTAGCTCAGCTCGGCGGCGGCGGCGAACAGGTCGGGCCTGCGGCGGCCGGTCGTGCCGTGCAGCAGGGGCGTGACCTCGCGGGACAGGTAGGCGGCGACCGCGGCGCGGGCGTGGCCGCCGCCGTAGCGGTCGTCCAGGTCGGCGAAGGCGCGGGTGGTGGCGCGGATCCGTTCGACGTCGCCCGCCCCGGCCCGGCGGGCCGCCGCGCGGCCGCCCGCCCGCCGCGCGGCCAGGACCGATAAGCCCGATAAGCCGGACAACGCGGCCAGGGTGAACGTGCGCCGGTTGAGCAGGTCGTCCTCGCCCAGCACGGCGAGCCGGGCGACCGGGTCGCCGCGCCAGGGATCGTCGGCGGACGGCGGCCCGCCCGGCTCCGGCCAGCCCAGATGCGCCGGGCGCAGGCCGGGCCTGCCCAGGCGGCGGCGGAACGCCTCGACCGCCGCGCGCACCGCCTCGGGGCGCGGGATGGTGCCGGTCAGCCAGTGGCCGACCGCCGAGCGGTCGTAGTGCACGCGCTCGCCACTCTCGGCGGCGACGGCGTTGACGTGCCGCGCGGTGGCCGCGTGGGTCCAGCCCGCCTGCTCGATCAACGCCGCCAGCGCCCGGTTGACGACTGGGTGGGTACGGCGGGGCGGCATCTCGTCTTCACATCGCTTCACATCACTGTGGCCTCGACGGTGCGCCGGACGTGGCGCACCGTCAAGAGTGCGGGCCGTGCCCCTCGCGGGACGGCCCCGTACGGAGGACGGCGAGGGAGGGGCTGATGGAGGGGCTGCACGGCGCGGGCCGGCGCGAGACCGGCCTGGAGGAGGCGGCGCAGGAGGAGCTGACGGCCGCGCTGGCGGGCCGCCCGCTGGTCTGCGTCGAACGGTTCAGCACCGCGCTGCGCACCGGCTACACCGGCCCGGCCCCGGTCGAGGTGCTGCGCCCGGCGCTGAGCATCGGCTGCTACTCGGCGTGGGACCCGGCGCTGCCCGGCATGGTCGTCGCCGCCGAGGAGCGCACCAGGACCCGGTCGGTCGCCGAGCGGCACGCCTGGCTGCCCCGCGTCCGGCACGAGGCCGCCCGGTACCTGCTCAAGCTGGACCGTCCGCCGGTCGTCTTCACCTGGTACGACAACGCCCGCCTGCGCGAGCTGGCCGGACCCGGCGGGGTCGTCGCGGCCATCGACGCCGATGTGCGGGCCGCGATCGAGGCCAAGCACCTGCTGGACGACCTGCTGCGGGCGGCCGGCGTGCCGGCGGTGGCCCGCGTCCCCTGCGTGCACGTCGAGCGGCTGCCCGGGCTGGCCGAGCTGCGGCGCGCGGTCGGCACCGAGCGGGTCGTGGTGCAGGCGGGCCGGCGGGCGGACCGGCACGGCACGGTGGTCGTCGCGGGCGAGGACGACATGCCGCGCGCGGCCCGGCTGCTCGGGCCGTACCGGGTGGCGGCGTACGTGCCGGGCTGGCCGTGCACGATCGCGGTGCTCAGCGTGCCCGACCGCGACGGCGGCGTCCGGGTGTACGCCGACCGCCCCGCCCACACCTCGGCCGGGATCGCCGAGCTGGGCGCCGGGCCGATGCGCAGCACGGGCGACGACTGGTCGCGCCCCTGGCCGACGCCCGCCGCCGCGCTGCTCATCGAGTGCGCCGAGCGCATCGCGTTCTGGGCCTGGCGCAGGTACGGCGCGGCCGGCCTGTTCAGCGTGGAGGCCATCCTCACCCCGGGCGAACGGGTCCACCTGACGGCGATCAAGTGGCGGCACCAGGAGGGCACCGAGGTGGCGTCGGTCAACCAGCAGGCCGCCGGGCTGCCCCCGTTCGTGCTGGCCCACCTGTCGGTGATGCTCGGCGGGCCGGTGACCTGGCTGGGGGACGCGCAGGAGTTCAACCAGCGCACGCTGCTGCGCTCGGCCAGGCCGGGCGGGCCGTTCCACGTCCGGGTCCGCCTGGCCCGCGACACCCCCGTACGCGTGTCGGCCGCCCACGGCCCCGGCGTCTACCGTCTGGACCGGTCGGGGAGCCTGCGGTGGGTGCGGCGGGGGGCGCACCCGTCGCAGGCGCGGGCGAGCCAGGGCGAGTTCCTGCTGGCCAACCTGCCCGAGCCGGACGTCGTCTGCCATCCGGGGGCCCACCTCGCCACCGTCGAGGGCGTCGCCGAGGGCGGGGCGCACCCGTTCGACGGCCCGGACACCGCCTCCCTGGCGACCCGGCGGATCGTCGCGGCCGTCGAGGACCTGTTCGACGAGGTCAAGGAGCTCTGATCGGCACATTGCCACGGGGAGCCCGCGGACCGATGAGTTCACCCGCCCCCGGTGGTCCAACCTGGTGTCACCGACTCCGCGGAAGGACCCACCGATGAGCACCACGCACATTCTCGACATACCGGGCGGACGCCTGCGCTACCACGTCCGCGGCAGCGGCCCGCTGCTGCTGCTCGTGGGCGCGCCGATGGACGCCGCCCCCTTCGCCCCGCTGGCCGAGGAGCTGGCCGGCGAGCACACCGTCGTCACCCACGACCCGCGCGGCGTGTCCGGCAGCACGCTCGACGACCCCGGCCAGGACTCAACCCCCGACCTGCGGGCCGACGACGCGGTCGCGATCATCGACGCGCTCGGCGCCGAGTCGGCCGACGTGCTCGGCAGCAGCGGCGGCGCGGTCACCGGCCTCGCCCTGGTCACCCGCCACCCCACCCGCGTGCGCACCCTCGTCGCGCACGAGCCGCCCGTGCTGGAGCTGCTGCCCGACGTGGCCCGGCGCCGCGCCGAGGTGGACGACATGATCGAGACGTTCCGCCGGGAGGGCCCGGGGGCGGCGTTCGGCAAGTTCATGGCCACCGCGGGCTTCCGGACCGGCGAGGACGCCCCGGCCCCGCCGCCGAGCGAGTCGCCCGAGCAGGACCTGGCCGACGCCACCCACTTCTTCCTGCACGAGCTGCTCGGGACCACCCGTTACGTGCCCGACGTCGCGGCGCTGAAGGCCGGGCCGGCCCGCGTCGTCGTGGGCGTCGGGGCCGACTCGGGCGGTCTGCTCACGTACCGCACCTCGCAGGCGCTGGCCGACCTGCTCGGCGCGCCGCCGGTGGTGTTCCCCGGCGAGCACGGCGGCTTCGTGGACCGTCCGAAGGAGTTCGCCGACGTGCTGCGCGAGGTGCTGGCCCGCTGACGCGGCGCGCCCGCCGAGACGGCGGGCCCCGGGTGGCGCGCTCCCGGTCGGGCGCTCAGCCGCCGGGGGTCAGGTTCGCCGGGAAGCCGCCGGTCGCGATCGGCCCCCAGCGGTCGATCGTGATCCGGATCAGTGACTTGTTCTGGCGGCGCATGGCCTGCCGGTACTCCTCCCAGTCGGGATGCTCCCCGGCGATGCACCGGTAGTAGTCCACCAGGGCGTCGAGGGCCTCGGGCATGTCCAGCACCTCGCCTCGCCCGTCCACCTGGACGTAGGGGCCGTCCCAGTCGTCGGACAGGACGCACATCGAGACGCGCTCGTCGCGCCGGGCGTTCGCGGCCTTGGCGCGCCCGGGGTAGGTGGAGACCACGATCCGGCCCTCGTCGTCGACGCCGCACGAGACCGGCGAGAGCTGGGGACGCCCGTCGGCGCGGGTCGTCGAGAGCAGGCCGTGGTGCCGGGGGCGGAGGAAGTCGAGCAGTTCGGGCAGATCGACGCGGCGGGCGGTCGCGATCCTGGGAGCCATACGGGACGCCTTTCCTGTGCGGTGCCGGCTTCGATCCTGCCATCCGGCGCGGGCCCCGGCTTCCGGGGCTCGCCCAGGCGGCCCTATGGTGTGGTTCGCCGGCATATGCCGGTACGTGCCCGAGGGGAGGAGCGGAATGCCGGAAGTCCGTCCGCTCCGGCCGGGCGATCCTGACAGGATCGGCGACCACCGGCTGCTCGGCGTGCTCGGCTCGGGCGGGCAGGGGATCGTCTACAAGGGCGTCGACGGCGCGGGCCGCGAGGTCGCGATCAAGCTGCTGCACAGCCACCTGACCCAGGACGACGACGTCACCCGGGGCCTGCTGCGCGAGGCCGAGGCGGCGCGCCGGGTGGCCGCGTTCTGCACGGCCGCCGTGCTGGACGTGGGGGTGGCCGACGGGCGGCCGTACATCGTGAGCGAGTACGTCGCGGGCGACACGCTGCAGAGGCTCGTCCGGGAGTCGGGGCCGCGCACGGGGGGCGCCCTGGACCGGCTGGCGATCTCCACGCTGACCGCGCTGGCCGCCATCCACGAGGCCGGGATCGTGCACCGCGACTTCAAGCCGGGCAACGTGCTGATGGGGCCCGAGGGGCCGATCGTCATCGACTTCGGCATCGCCAAGGCCCTGGGGGCGACGACGCAGGCCTCGGCGCCGATGGGGACGCCGGCGTACATGTCGCCCGAGCAGTTCGCGGGCGAGCGGGTCGGGCCGGCGTCCGACGTGTTCAGCTGGGCGGGGACGATGGTGTTCGCGGCCACCGGCCATCCGCCGTACGCGGGTGAGACGGTCGCCGCCATCCTGCACAAGGTCATGAGCGGGACGCCCGACCTCACGGACGTGCCGGCCCGCCTGGTGGACCCGATCCGGTCCTGCCTCGCCAAGGACCCCGCCGCCCGTCCCACCCCCGCCGCCCTCCTCCGCCACCTCATCAGCGCCCCCGGCACCGCCGGGTCGGCTGCGTCGTACCCGCCCGGCGTCCCGAGCTCGGCCCCCCTCCGTTCCGAGGGGGCCGCCCCCCAGCACCCGGCGCATCCGGGAGCCGGTGGCGGGCCGGACATGCGCGGAGGAAGCCCGGCGACGGCCCCTCCGCCCGGCGCGCAGATCCCCCCGCCCGGAGCAGGAGCGACGGCCCATCCGACCGGACCAGGAGCCGGTGCGACGGTTCCGCCGCGCGGGCCTGGGGCGACGGGGCCGGCGTTTCGTGGGGAGGCGACCAGGCCGGGTACGGATCGGCGGGTGAGCCGGCGGGCCGTGGTGGTCGGCGGTGCGTCGGCCGCGGCGGCTGCGGCGGCGTCCGCCTTCCTGCTCCTGCGCCCCGCGAACGGCCTCGCCGACGACCCGTCCCCTCGCCCCACCGGCGACCCGACCGGCCCCCCGGCGACGGGCACGGCGACGGGCACGCCCACGACAGCCGCGACGAGCCCAGCGCCCAGCACGTCCCCCACCGGATCCCCCACGACGTCCACCACCCCGTCCCCCGCGGCCGAGCCGTTCGGCGCGCCCGTCAGGGAGCCCGTGGCGCTGCCGGCGGGCAGCGGGACGCCGGCCGTCCTGGCCGCCGCCGGCGCCACCGTCGTCTGCGGCACGTCCAAGGGCACGGTGCTCGTCTGGGACCTCGGCCCGGCGTCCGCGCCCATGCGCAGGCTCGGCGACGGCGGCGCCGCCGCGACCGCCGTGGCCTGCGCCGACGGCAAAGCCGCCACCGGGCACGGCGACGGCGCGATGCGGCTGTGGAACCCGGGGGGCGGCGCTCTCCACACGAAGAAGGCGGCCGACCCGGTCATCGCCGTCACCACCGCCGGACGCGCGGTCGCCGTCACCCAGAAGTACGACAGCCTGAGGGACCTGCACAGCGTCGTCCGCCTGTGGGACCTCGCCACCGGCCGCCAGATCGGCCCCGCCGTCACCGACCACTTCCAGGGCGTCAACGGCCTGGCGTTCGGCCGCCTCGGCGACGACGAGGTGCTGGTCACCGGCGACGGCGCCAACCGCGTCCGGGTGCGCCGCCTGTCAGACGGAAAGGTGACACATACCTACAAGACCGGCGAGATCGGCGGCATCGAGCTGCTCGCCTGCGGCGAGCTGGACGGCCGTCCCGTCCTGGTCTCCACCCACCTCGACGCCACCCTGCGCGTCTACGACCTGGCGACCGGCAGGCGCAGGAAGAAGTGGAACTTCAGCCGCCGCAGCCCCGACGACCGGGGGGCGTCCGCGCTGGTCGTGGGCGCGCTCGGCGGCAGGCCCGTCGCGGTCGTCGCGCACGCGCCGGGCGGCGGCGAGACGGTCGTCCGCGTCTGGAGCCTGACCGACGGCAAGATCGTCGGGGAGCTGGGCCCGGGGCCGGGAGCCGAGGTGCGGGCCCTGGCGCTGGCCGAGCTGGAGGGCCGTCCCGTGGTCGTGGGCAGCGGCGGCGACGCTCTGCTGAGCGCGTGGAGCCTCGGTCCCGCCTGACGCTCATCAAGGTTTAAGAATCGCGGCCTATGGTTCGGGCTGTGCTCACGGACGAAGTGGTGAAGGAGCCCGTGCGGACGCGTCCGCGCCGGGTCTGGCGGCGGCGGCTGGCGACGGCGGTCGCGGTGCTGTTCGCGGCGGGGACGGCGGTCCGGCTCGGCGGCCTGGAGTCGGGCGTCCTGCTGGTCCCGCTGGTGTCCTTCACGCCGTACTTCGGGGTGGCGGCGCTGCTGATGCTGGGGGCGGCGGCGCTGGTCCGCAGCAGGGCGGCGGTCGCCGTCATGCTGGCGGTGTGCGTGTGCCTGGCCTGGCTGGTGCTCCCGCGCGCCCTGCCCGGCGGTACGGACGCCGCGACCGGCCGCCCGTTGCGCGTGCTGACCGCCAACCTCAACGGCGGCCGCGGCGACGCCCGCACGATCGTCGACCTGGTCCGCACGCTGAACGTGGACGTGCTCAGCCTCCAGGAGCTGACCTGGGCGGAACGCGACCGGCTGGCGGCGGCCGGGCTGGAGACGCTGCTGCCGTACCAGGTCACCAAGCCGGAGACGTGGGGGCCGGTCGGCAGCGGCGTGTACGCCCGCCACCCGCTGCGCGAGCGCACGGGCCTGTTCCAGCCGGTCGGGCACCACATGCCGGTCGTGGAGGCGGCACTGCCCGGCGGCGCGGTGGAGGTGGTGGTGGTGCATCCGGTGGCGCCGGTGCCCTCGACGGTGCCGGAGTGGGAGGCGGGGGTCGGGACGCTGCCGCCCGCGCCGTCCACAGGCGCGCCGCGGATCCTGGCCGGGGACTTCAACGCCACGCTGGACCACGCCGTGTTCCGGCGGCTGCTGGGCACCGGCTACACCGACGCGGCGGCGGCCACCGGCAAGGGGCTGGTCCCCACGTGGCCGATGCGCCGGATCCCGCCGCTGGTGGCGATCGACCACGTGGTCACGGACGGGCGGGCGCGGGCGGTGGACGTGCGCGTCCTCGACCTGCCCGGCTCCGACCACCGCGCCCTGTTCGCCGACCTCCGCGTCCGGAGCTGACCCGCCGGAAGCCCCGCGCCCGGCGACAGACCGGGCACGGGCCTCCAAAGGGACCCCAGGGGCAGGCCGGGTGGTGTCAGGCCAGCCAGGCCGCCGTGTCGGTGGGCAGGCGGTCGCCGTCCAGGGCGCCGCTGGCCAGCAGGACCGTGCCGTGGGCGGGCAGCGGCACCGGGTCGGGGCCCAGGTTGACCACGCAGGTCAGACCGGAGTCCCGGGTGAAGGCGAGCACGTCGGGCCCGAGGTCGAGCCAGGTGAGCGTGCCGTCGCCGAGCCGCTCGGCACGGATGCGCAGCCCGTCCCGGTAGAGGTTGAGCATCGAGCCCAGGTCGGCGGTCTGGGCCTCGACGGTGAGCTTGTTCCAGGCGTCCGGCTGCGGCAGCCACGGCGTGGCCGTGCCGAAGCCGAACGGCGGCTCGTCGCCCGACCACGGCAGCGGCACCCGGCAGCCGTCGCGGCCCTTCACCGTGTGGTTCGAGCGCCGCCACATCGGGTCCTGGCGCAGCTCGTCGGGGATGTCGTCCACCTCCGGCAGGCCCAGCTCCTCGCCCTGGTAGATGTAGATGCCGCCGGGCAGCGCCATGGCCAGCAGCGCGGCCGCGCGCGCCCGGCGGTAGCCGAGCTCCAGGTCGGAAGGGGCGCCGTCCCTGCGGTCGGCGTGGTCCCAGGAGGTGTCGGCGCGGCCGTACCGGGTGACGACGCGGGCGACGTCGTGGTTGGACAGCACCCAGGTGGGCGGGGCGCCGAGCGGGGCGTGGGTGGCGAGGGTCTGCTCGATCACCTGGCGCAGGCCGGCGGGCTCCCAGGGGCAGGCCAGGAACGGGAAGTTGAAGACGGTGTGCAGCTCGTCGGAGCGCAGGTAGCGGGCCAGGCGCTGCTGGTCGGGCAGCCAGACCTCGCCGACCAGGACGCGGCCGTCGTACTCGTCGGTGATCAGGCGCCAGCTCCGGTAGACGTCGTGGACCTCGTCCAGGTCCTCGTACGAGCCGGTCAGGCCGTCGGGCTTGGCGAGCAGGGCGGCCGAGTCGATGCGGATGCCGTCCACGCCGCGGTCGTACCAGAAGCGCAGCACGTCGTGGAACTCGCGGTGGACGTCCGGGTTGGTCCAGTTGAGGTCGGGCTGGCCGGGGTCGAACAGGTGCAGGTACCACTGGCCGTCGGGCACCTGGGTCCAGGCGGGGCCGCCGAAGATCGACTGCCACTCGCCGGGCTCGTCCCGGAACCAGAACCGGTCGCGCACGGACGGGTCGCGCAGCGCCTCCCGGAACCACGCGCTCGCGGTCGAGCTGTGGTTCGGCACCACGTCGATGATGATCCTGATGTTCAGGGCGTGCGCCTCGGCGATGAGCTCCTCCGCCTCGGCCAGGGTGCCGAACACGGGATCGATGTCCCGGTAGTCGGCCACGTCGTACCCGCCGTCGGCCAGCGGCGAGGGATACCAGGGGTTGAGCCAGATCGCGTTCACCCCGAGCGCCGACAGGTACGGCAAACGTGCCCGCAGCCCCGCCAGGTCGCCCACGCCGTCACCGTTGCCGTCGGCGAAGCTGCGCAGGTAGACCTGATAGATCGCGGCTCCCCGCCACCACGTTTCGGACATGCTGAAGACAACTCCTTGCCATAGGTGGAGGCACTCAGCCCTTGAGGCTGCCGGCGGTGAGTCCCGCCATGATGTGCCGCTGGAAGATGAAGAAGACGATGACGGTCGGGATGCTGGCGATCACCAGGCCGCCCATGACCTGGTCCTGCGACACGGCACCGGCGGTCTGGGCCAGGCCCACGCTGAGCGTCATCTTCTCGCTGTCGCTCATGACGAGCAGCGGCCAGATGAAGTCCTTGAACGAGGTGACGATCGTGAAGATCGACGTCACGCCGAGGATCGGGCGGGAGACCGGCAGCACCACCGACCACAGGATGCGGAACGGGCCGCCGCCGTCGATCTGGGCGGCTTCGAGCAGCTCGCGGGGGATGGAGTCGAAGAACCTCTTGAGCAGGAAGATGTTGAAGCCGTTGGCCGCGGCGGGCAGCCACAGGCCCCACGGGTTGTTCAGCAGGTCCCAGCCGAGGATCGGCACGTCGTGGATGGCGAGATAGGTGGGGATGAGCACGACCATCGGCGGGATCATCAGCGTGGCCAGCATGGCGCCGAGGATGACGTTGCCGAACGCCGGGCGCAGCTTCGACAGCGCGTACGCGGCGGCGACGTCGACCGACATGGTGATCAGCCAGCCGCCGCCGGCGTACAGGACGGTGTTCTTCAGCAGCGTGCCGATGTCGAACAGCTCCCACGACTCCAGGAACTTCCCGAAGTTCAGCTCCTTCGGGAAGAGCGTGGGCGGCACCTGGGCGAACTCCTCGGCCGACTTCAGCGCGCCGGTGATCATCCAGTACATCGGCAGGAGGAACACGACCGTGAACGTGACGACCGTCGCGACCAGGACCGTCCAGTAGACCCGCCGTCCCCACCGGCTGTTGAGCTGGTGCGGGGAGATGATCGTGCGGAACTGCACCTCGATGCGCCTGGGCGGCCGTCTCCTGGCCCGGCGTCCTGGCGAGGGCGGCGCGGCGGGGCGGCGCAGGGTGGCGTTCGACATGGTCAGCCCTTCTCCTCGCGGGTCAGCCGGAGCTGCACGGCGGCGAAGGCGAGCAGGACGACCATGAGCATCATCCCCAGCGCGCCGCCCGCGCCGTAGTCGCTGTAGGTGAACGCCTGCTGGAACATCAGGAAGACGACGGTGGCGGTGGCGTTCTCCGGGCCGCCGCCGGTGAGCAGGTACGGCTCGATGAAGACCTGCATGGTCGCGACGATCTGCAACATCAGCATGAGCAGCAGGATCAGCCGGGTCTGCGGGATCGTGATGTGCCGGACCCGCTTCCAGACGCCGGCGCCGTCGAGCTCGGCGGCCTCGTAGAGGTCGGGCGGGATGTTCTGCAGCGCGGCGAGGTAGATCAGGGTCGCCGAGCCCATGTTCATCCAGGTCGAGACGAGCACCAGGCAGAGCAGCGCGGTGTCGGTCGAGTAGATCCAGTTGAGCCCGGGCAGCGAGAAGAAGCCGAGGATCTGGTTGAACAGGCCGACGTCGGGGTCGTAGAACCAGCGGAAGAGCAGCACCGCGACGGCCGGGGGCAGCATGACCGGCAGGTACACCACGAACCGCAGGTAGGCCCGGCAGTGGCGGAGCTCGTTGAGCAGGATCGCCACCGCGAACGGCAGCCCGTAGCCGAGCACCAGCGCGAGGACGGTGAACATGAGCGTGTTCAGCCACGCGGGCCCGAAGGCGGGGTCGGCGAAGGCGGCCCTGAAGTTGTCCAGCCCGACCCACTCCGGCTCGTTGACCAGGTCGGTCTTCTGGAAGCTGAGGATGAACTCCTGGACGATGGGATACCAGGAGAACAGGACGAAGCAGAACAGCGCCCCGACCATGAACCCGTAGGCCGTCAGGTTCCTCCGCAACGCCCGGCGCAACGGCGAGGGCGGCCTCGGCCGTCGCGCGGCTCCGGCGGTCGCAATGCTCATGGGGTGTCTCCGATCACCGACTCGACGTACCGGGGCGCCGGCGGGTGCGGCGCCCCGGTCTCACGTTCCGCTCAGCTCTTGCCGAGCATGGCGTTCGCCTTGGTCTCGGCGTCCGCGAGGAGCTGGTCGACATTGGCGTCCTCGCGGCTCAGCACGGCCGACATGGCGACGTCGAGGATGGCGTAGAGCTCCTGGGCGTGCGGCGGCTCCATCTTGGGCGGGATGGTGGCCGAGGCGTCCACGTACGGCTGGTAGTTCTCCACCGGCAGGGTGGCGTTGGCCTTGCGGGCGTCCTGGATGGCCTTGCCGGTGGGCGAGGCGCCGTAGACGTCGTTGTCGGGCACGCCGACCGGGTTGCCGAGCGACTTGCCGCGGGCGAAGTCGAAGCGGCCCTTGTCGACGGTGTTGAAGCGGAAGTTCACCCAGGCCAGGCCGGCCTTGGCCTGCTCGGGCGTGGCCTTGGGGTTGACGAAGAACGCCTCGCCGCCGCTCAGCGACGCCTTGGCCTCGGGGAAGCCGGTGATGCCGTAGTCGGTGGCGGCGCCCTTGAACTTGTTGACCACGTCGGTGACGACGTCGGGGGCGCCGAGCATCATGCCGACCTTGCCCGAGCCCATGGCCTGCATGAGGGGCTCCCAGGCGTTGAACAGCTTCGCGCCGGTGCTCTTGTCCACCCAGCGCAGGTCCTTGAGGAACTGCAGCACGGCCTTGCCCTCGGGCGAGTTGAACGCGGCGGTCCTGCCGTCGGCCGAGACCATGTCGCCGCCGCGGCCGTACAGGGCCTGGTTGAAGTGCCAGCCGCCGGTGTTGCCGCCGGAGTACTCGCCGTAGCCGATGACGCCGCCGCCGAGCGCGGCGATCTTCTTGGCCGCCTCGCGGACCTCGGCCCAGGTCTTGGGCGGGCTGTTGGGGTCGAGCCCGGCCTTGGTGAACAGCGCCCGGTTGTAGACCAGGCCGACGCTGTAGTGGACGTTGGGGACGCCGTAGACCTTGCCGTCCTTGGTGACCAGGTCGCGGACGTCCTGGCGGAGGTCGTTCCAGTTCTTGATCTCACCGGTGTACGGCGTGATGTCCAGGCCCTGCCCCTTGGCGATCACGTCGCCGTAGTTGGTGACCGGCACCACGAACACGGTCTCCATCTGGCCGCCGGCCAGCTTCGGGCCGAAGGTCTTGGGGTCGAAGCAGGGCTGCTGGTCGGTGCTCTTGACCGTCACGCCGGGGTTGGCCTTCATGAACGCGGCCACGTCGTCGTCCCAGGCCTGCCGCTCCTTGGGGGCGGACTTCGCGGGCTGGCAGGCGACGGTGATGCTCACCTGCGCGGCGCCCGGGGCGCTGCCCTGCGCCTCGGGCTTGGTGTCGTCGCCACTGCCGCAGGCCACGGCGCTCATGCTCAGGCCTGCCGCCACGAGCAGCCCCACAGTCCTGCGATAGTCCGATCTCTTCATCGATCTGACCCTTCCGAAGCTTGACGAAGCCGGGGGACGGTGAGGCGCCCCGCTGTGCGCTCACAATGGCAGATCCCTCAGATGTCCGCAATGTTTCGACATAGGGTTGCAAGATAACGACTAGGTCACCGGAAGACGTTCTCAGGACGAGCCGCGAACCCGTCCCGTCGAGGCCCTGACCACCAGCTCCGGGTCGAAGAGCAGCTCGTCGGCGGGCACCACGTGCTTGTCGATCTGCGCGACGAGCAGGTCGACGGCGGCCCGGCCCATGGCGTCGATCGGCTGGCGCACGGTGGTCAGCGGCGGGTCGGTGCAGTTCATCAGGGCCGAGTCGTCGAACCCGACGACCGAGACGTCCGCCGGCACCGACAGGCCGGCCCGGCGCACGGCCCGCACCGCGCCGAGCGCGAGCATGTCGCTGGCGCACACGATGCCGGTCACGCCCCTGGCGACCAGCCTGGCGGCCGCCGCGTGCCCGCCCTCCAGCGAGTACATGCTGTGCTCGACCAGCGCGGGATCGACCTGCCCTGCCACGGCGGCGAGCTTGCGCCGGGACGGCACGTGGTCGCGCGGCCCGAGCACCAGGCCCACCCGCTCGTGGCCGAGGCTGCGCAGGTGGCCGAGCGCGATCTCGGCGGCCACCACGTCGTCGGCCGACACCTGCGGGAACCCCAGGTGCTCGACGGCGGCGTTGACCAGGACGGTCGGCAGTTTGCGCTCGTAGAGCAGCTCGTAGTGCTCGTGGGAGGCGTCGGCCTGGGCGTAGTGGCCGCCGGCGAAGACGACGCCGCTGACCTGCTGGGAGAGCAGGAGGCTGACGTAGTCGGCCTCGCTCACCCCGCCGACCGTGCGGGTGCACAGCACGGAGGTGAAGCCCTGCTGGGCCAGGGCGCCGCCGACGACCTCGGCGAACGCCGGGAAGATCGGGTTCTGCAGCTCGGGCAGCACCAGGCCGACCAGCCGGGCGCGGTCGCCGCGGAGCCGGGTGGGGCGCTCGTACCCGAGCACGTCGAGGGCCGTGAGCACGGCCTCCCTGGTGGCCTCCGACACGCCGGGCTTGCCGTTGAGCACCCGGCTCACGGTCGCCTCGCTCATGCCGACCTTCTTGGCCACGTCTCCGAGTCGTCGGGTCATGCGCAAACTATACGGCCAATCCCGCAAAGACTTGCAACAGCTTGCGCCCATCCTTGCGGGCGATGGGTGGGATTTCCGCCGCTTCCGCAGGGGTCACGACCTGCTTCGTTCGCCGGGCCCGCGAAATCACGTCATAGTCGATTATTTGCGAAACGAAGTAGAAACATTGCGGATTTCTAGGAGTCAACTTAAGGTGCGGGCAACCCTCCCAGCCCGACGAGAGGTGACACCCCCCATGAGACGCAAGCCCTCCCTCTTACGACCGCTCGCGGCGGCCGTGGCCGTCGCCCTGGCCCTGATCGGCTGGACGGCCCCACCGGCCGCGGCCGCGGGCCCGAACCTGGCCGCCGGGAAACCGGTCACGGTGAGCAGCACCACCGACGTCTACGGCGGCGGCAACGCCACCGACGGCGACCAGGCCACCTACTGGGAGAGCGCCAACAACGCCTTCCCCCAGTGGATCCAGGTGGACCTCGGCTCGGCCGTCAGCGTGAACGAGGTGGTCCTGAAGCTGCCCTCCACGTGGGAGCCCAGGACGCAGACGCTGACGGTGCAGGGCGGCACCGAAGGCTCGCCGCTCGCGACGCTCTCGGCCTCGGCCGTCCGCACGTTCGCCCCGGCGGCGACGATCACCTTCACCGCGGCGACCGTCCGGTACGTCCGGGTGACCGTCACCGCCAACACCGGCTGGCCCGCCGCCCAGGTCTCGGAGTTCGAGGTGCGCGGCCCCGGCTCGGGCGACACCCAGGCCCCGTCCGCGCCCGGTGGCCTGGCCTACACCGAGCCGGTCGCCGGCCAGATCAGGCTGACCTGGACCGCCGCCACCGACAACGTGGGCGTGACCGGCTACGACGTCTACGCCAACAACGCGCTGCGCGGCAGCGTCGCCGGGAACGTGCTGACCTACACCGACGCCCAGCCCGGCACGCTGACGGTCTCCTACCAGGTCAAGGCCAGGGACGCGGCGGGCAACCAGTCCCCGGCGAGCAACACCGTCACCCGCACCGGCAGCGGTGGCGGCGGCTCCAACCTGGCCGCCGGCAAGCCCATCACCGCCTCCTCCTACGTGCACACCTACGTCGCCGCCAACGCCGACGACAACAGCGTGACGACGTACTGGGAGGGCGCGGGCGGCAGCTATCCGAACACGCTGACCGTGCAGCTCGGCGCGAACGCCGACGTCTCCTCGGTCGTGGTCAGGCTGGACCCGGCCGCCGCGTGGAGCACCCGCACCCAGACGTTCCAGGTGCTCGGCAGGGAGCAGGGCGCCTCGGGGTTCACGAACCTGGTCTCCTCGGCGGCGTACACGTTCGACCCGGGCTCGGGCAACACGGTGACGGTGCCGGTCGGCGCGCGGGTGGCCGACGTGCGGCTCTCGTTCACGGCCAACACCGGGGCCCCGGCGGGGCAGGTGGCCGAGCTGCAGGTCATGGGCGTGCCCGCGCCGAACCCCGACCTGACCGTGACCTCCCTGTCCTGGTCGCCGCAGGCGCCGGTGGAGACCGACGCGGTCACGCTGTCGGCCGTGGTCAGGAACGCCGGCAACGCGGCGTCGGCCGCGACCGACGTCGCCTTCTCCCTCGGCGCCGGCAAGGTCGCCACCGCGAACGTGGGCGCGCTGGCCGCGGGCGCCTCGGCGACGGTGACCGCGAACATCGGCGCCCGGGACGCCGGCAGCTACCCGGTCACCGCCAAGGCCGACGACGCCGGGACCGTCATCGAGCAGAACGAGTCCAACAACTCCCTCACCGGCCCGTCCCCGCTGGTCGTCAAGCCGG
This sequence comes from Nonomuraea sp. NPDC049758, assembly GCF_040674635.1. Classification (NCBI taxonomy): domain Bacteria; kingdom Bacillati; phylum Actinomycetota; class Actinomycetes; order Streptosporangiales; family Streptosporangiaceae; genus Nonomuraea; species Nonomuraea sp. NPDC049758. The sequence goes on along the minus strand of NZ_JBFAMZ010000011.1, from coordinate 66,397 downwards.
TGGACACCTCCGACCTGGTCGCCGCGCCGGTCTCCTGGACGCCGGGCAACCCGGCCGCCGGCAGCACGGTCGCCTTCTCGGTCGCGATCAGGAACCAGGGCACGGTGGCCTCCGCCGCCGGCGCGCACGGCGTCACGCTGACCGTCGCGAACGAGGCGGGCACGGTCGTCAGGACCCTGACCGGCGCCCACAGCGGCGCGATCGCCGCCGGCGCCACCACCGCCCCCGTGTCCCTGGGCACCTGGACGGCCGCGGGCGGCAGGTACACGGTGAAGACCGTCATCGCGGCCGACGCCGACGAGCTGCCGGTCAAGCAGGCCAACAACACCAGCGTCCAGCAGCTCTTCGTCGGCCGCGGCGCGAACATGCCGTACGACACCTACGAGGCCGAGGACGGCGTGACCGGCGGCGGCGCGCAGGTCGTCGGCCCGAGCAGGGACGTCGGCACGGTGGCCGGCGAGGCGTCGGGCCGCCGAGCGGTGACGCTGAACCAGAACGGCTCCTACGTCGAGTGGACCACCAAGGCCGACACCAACACCCTGGTCACCCGCTTCTCCATCCCGGACGCCCCGGGCGGCGGCGGCACGAGCTCGACCCTGAACATCTACGTCAACGGCGCCTTCCACAAGGCCATCGACCTGACCTCGAAGTACGCCTGGCTGTACGGCGCGGAGGCGAGCCCCGGCAACTCCCCCGGCGCCGGCCCGGCCCGCCACATCTACGACGAGGCCAACGTCATGCTGAACGCCACGGTCCCCAAGGGCAGCAGGATCAGGCTGCAGAAGGACCCGGCCAACAGCACGACCTACGCCATCGACTTCGTCAGCCTGGAGCAGGTCTCGCCGGCCGCCAACCCCGACCCCGCGCACTACGCCGTACCGGCCGGGTTCTCCCAGCAGGACGTGCAGAACGCCCTGGACAAGGCGCGCCAGGACACCAGCCTGACCGGCGTCTACCTGCCCGCGGGCACGTACCAGACGACGGGCAAGTTCCAGGTGTACGGCAAGGCCGTCAAGGTGGTCGGCGCGGGCCCCTGGTACACCAGGTTCGTCTCGCCCTCGGGCCAGGACGGCACCGACGTCGGCTGGCGCACCGAGGCGTCGTCGAACGGCTCGACGTTCGCCGGGTTCGCCCACTTCGGCAACTACACCTCGCGCATCGACGGCCCCGGCAAGATCTTCGACCTGTCGAAGGTCTCGAACATCACGATCGACGACATCTGGGTCGAGCACCAGATCTGCATGTTCTGGGGCACGAACGTCGACCACGTCACGATCAGGAACTCGCGCATCAGGAACACCTTCGCCGACGGCGCGAACTTCACCAACGGCAGCACGAACAACCTGATCACCAACGTCGAGACCCGGGCCACCGGCGACGACAGCTTCGCGCTGTTCGCGGCGATCGACAACGTCAACGCCGACCAGTCGGGCAACGTCTTCGAGAACATCACCTCGCTGCTGACCTGGCGGGCCGCGGGCGTCGCGGTGTACGGCGGCCAGAACAACGTCGTGCGCAACGCCTACATCGCCGACACCCTGGTCTACTCGGGCATCACGATCAGCTCGCTCGACTTCGGCATCCCGATGCGGGACTTCGGGCCGGGCCAGACGAAGTTCGAGAACATCTCGCTCGTCCGCGCCGGCGGGCACTTCTGGGGTCAGCAGACGTTCCCGGCGATGTGGATCTTCTCCGCCTCCAAGAAGTTCACCGCGATCCGGGTCACCGACGTGGACATCGTGGACCCGACCTACAGCGGGATCATGTTCCAGACCGGCTACTCCGGCCCGAGCACGCCGCTGAACCCGGTCACCGACACCGTGTTCACGAACGTGTCGATCTCGGGGGCGCACCGCAGCGGCGACGCCTTCGACGCCAAGTCGGGCTTCGGCATCTGGGTCAACGAGCTGCCCGAGCCGGGGCAGGGCCCGGCGGTCGGCTCGGCGACGTTCGGCAATCTGCGGCTGAGCGACAACGCGACGAACATCCGCAACACGACGAGCACGTTCACCCTCAACGTGAACTGAGCCCGTCCCGACGTGCCGTCCGGGTCCGCGGGGGCCCGGACGGCACGTCCGCGATATGACCTAAATGGTATGCAAGCTCCGTGGACAACTTTAAAGTTTCTTTACATAATCCGATGAACCCGCTGGTCGCGGGCCCGCGCTCGGGCGACGAAAGGGTTGTCCACCATGAAGCGAACGCGCCGTCTCCTCGTCGTGCTGCTGGCCTCCGTCCTGGCGGCACTGGGCGTCCTCGTCGTCCAGACCTCCGCCCAGGCGGCCAACCTCCTCACCAATCCGGACTTCGAGACCGGATCCCTGTCGCCGTGGTCGTGCACCGGCGGGCTGGGGTCGGTGGTCTCCACCCCGGTCCACTCCGGCACCAAGGCGCTGGCCGCGGCGGCCAGCGGGTCCGACACCGCGCAGTGCACCCAGTCGGTGCCGGTGCGGCCGAGCACGACGTACACGCTGAGCGCGTGGGTGCGCGGCAGCTACGTCTACCTCGGCGTGACCGGCGGCTCCTCCTCCTGGACGTCGTCGGCGGGGGCGTACACGCAGCTCACCGTGTCGTTCACGACCACCGCGAGCCAGAGCACCGCGGTCATCTTCCTGCACGGCTGGTACGGGCAGGGCACCTACTACGCCGACGACGTCAGCTTCGACGGCCCCGGCGGCACCGCCTCCCCCACGATCACGCCGACGGTCACCCCGACCGTGACGCCCACGGTCACCCCCACCGTGACCCCGACCGTCACGCCCACCGTGACCCCGACGGTGACGCCCACGGTCACGCCGACCGTGACGCCGACCGACACCACCTGCCCGACCAAGCCGCGCCCGGCCGGCAAGGTGATCCAGGGCTACTGGGAGAACTGGGACGGCGCGATCAACGGCGTGCACCCGCCGCTCGGCTGGATCCCGATCACCGACCCGCGCATCAAGGCGCACGGCTACAACGTGATCAACGCCGCGTTCCCCGTCATCCGCTCCGACGGCACCGTGCTGTGGGAGGACGGCATGGACGCCACCGTCAAGGTCGCCACCCCGGCCGAGATGTGCCAGGCCAAGGCCGCGGGCGCGACGATCCTCATGTCCATCGGCGGCGCGGCGGCCGGCATCGACCTCGGCTCCAGCGCCGTCGCCGACCGGTTCGTGGCGACGGTCGTGCCGATCCTGAAGAAGTACAACTTCGACGGCATCGACATCGACATCGAGACCGGCCTGACCGGCGGCGGCAGCATCACCCAGCTCTCCGCCTCGCAGTCGAACCTCATCCGGATCATCGACGGCGTGCTCGCCCAGATGCCGGCCGGGTTCGGCCTGACCATGGCGCCGGAGACGGCGTACGTGACGGGCGGCAGCGTGACGTACGGGTCGATCTGGGGCGCGTACCTGCCGATCATCAAGAAGTACGCCGACAACGGCCGCCTGTGGTGGCTGAACATGCAGTACTACAACGGCAGCATGTACGGCTGCTCCGGCGACTCCTACTCCGCCGGCACCGTGCAGGGCTTCACCGTGCAGACCACCTGCCTGAACAACGGCCTGACCATCCAGGGAACGACGATCACCGTGCCCTATGACAAGCAGGTGCCGGGCCTGCCCGCGCAGCCGGGCGCCGGCGGCGGGTACATGGCCCCCTCGCTGGTCTCGCAGGGCTGGAACGCCTTCAACGGCCAGCTCAAGGGCCTGATGACCTGGTCGATCAACTGGGACGGCTCGAAGGGCTGGACGTTCGGGGACAACGTCAAGGGCCTGCAGGGCCGCTAGGGACAGGACGCGGCGGCCTTCCGGCGCGCCAGGGGCGCCGGAAGCGCCGCCGTGTCCGCGCCGCCGTGTCCGCGAGATAACGCTTGGCTGTGAATCCGGCCCACTGGTTTGCCGCGTTTGCGGGGGCATGGAACGCTCTAGGCAAAAAGCGCTGAGGACCAGGTGGGGATTCAGGTGTCAACAGTAAGCGGGCGGACGGCGGCGCGGCGTTCTGGCCGGTTGGCCACCTGCGTCATGGGGTTCGCCGCCATGGCGCTGCTCGCGGCCGGCTGCTCCCTCGGCGCCACCGCCGACAAGGAGACCACCGGCGCCCAGCCGCCGCCGGCGTCCTCGCCCGCCGCCACCGCCGAGGCGCTGAAGCCGCCGCCCGTGGACGCCGACTGGCCGCGCTGGGGCCTGACCCACACCGGCGTCAGCGCCAACAACATCACCCCGCGCCTGGAGCAGGACGTCGCCCGCGCGCTGTCCGAGACGCCGATGCTGCAGAACCAGCACATCATGGGCTTCGGGGCGCTCAACCCCGAGCCGCGGCGGGGCGAGTACTTCTGGGAGGACCTCGACAGCCGGACGAACTTCATGCGGGAGTCCGGCGGCACCGGCGTGATCACGCTGTGCTGCGCCCCCGACTGGATGAAGGGCGGCCCCGAGGGCCCGACCGAGGAGTCGGCCTGGAAGGAGCACCTGGAGGACGCGCCGTACCCGGAGCACTTCGACGACTTCGCCAAACTGGCGGCGACCGTGGCCGAGCGCTACCGGGACGTCAAGTACTTCATGGTCTGGAACGAGTTCAAGGGCTTCTGGCGGGACCACAAGAAGCCCGCGGACTACAAGGGCTACACCGAGCTGTACAACAAGGTGTACGACGCGGTGAAGGCGGTCCGTCCGGACGCCAAGATCGGCGGGCCGTACCTGGGCTTCGACAGCGACAGCAAGGGCGACACCGAGCTGCGCGGCCCGTGGGGAGCGGTCAACCAGCACGCCCTCGACGCCTTCGAGTACTGGTTCAAGAACAAGAAGGGCGCCGACTTCGTCGTCGTGGACGGCGCCTCCCCCACCGAGACCCACGAGCTGCTGCCGGACGCGTTCGGCGCCCTGGGCAAGTTCGGCGCGATCACCAAGTGGCTGCGCGAGAAGACCGGCGACCTGCCGGTGTGGTGGTCGGAGTGGTACTTCGTGCCCGAGGACGGCACCGTCTGGGACGAGCCCATGCGGCTGGCCGTGCAGGCCGTCTCGATGATGGAGTTCGCCCGGAGCGGCGCGAGCACGGCCCTGTACTGGAACCCGCAGGCCAAGGACGGCGAGTGCCGGGCCTGCATGTGGGAGCCGCGGACGGGCGCGCTGATGCCCACCGGCAAGCTGGTGAGCGACTTCACCCGCTGGTTCCCGGCGGGGGCCGAGCTGGAGCCGGTCACCTCCTCCGACCCGCGGGTGCGGGTGCTGGCCCAGCCTCAGCAGCTCCTCGCGGTCAACACCGCGGGCAAGCAGGTCACCACGACGGTGGACGGCAAGGAGCTGACGCTCAAGCCGTACGAGATCAAGTGGAGCGACCGCTAGCCGGAGGCGGCGCGCGGTGATCACACGGGCGAGATGGCGGTCCGGTATGACGGCCGCCATTGATCCGGCTGACCCGCCTTGACACGATGCGCAAGATCCCGTGTCAATCCATCGAGGGAACTTGCGCATGTTGAAGCTCCGACCAGGGCTGAGCGCGCTCGTCGTGATCGCGTCGCTCAGCCTGACGACGCCGCCCTCGCAGGCGGCCCCGCGCGGCGCGCCCGCCTGCGCGCCCGGCACGACCGTCACCACCGACTCGGGCCAGGTGTGCGGGATCGCGGGCGAGGGCCTGCGCTCCTGGCTCGGCATCCCCTACGCCGCCCCGCCCGTCGGCGACCTGCGCTGGACGCCCGCGCGCCGGGCCACGCCCTGGCCCGGCGTGTTCTCCGGCACCGGGCGGGGCAGCCCGTGCCCGCAGGCCGAGCTGCTCGGCTCCCCCTCCGAGGACGAGGACTGCCTCAAGCTCAACGTCGCCGCCCCCGAAGGGGCGCGGAACCTGCCCGTCATGGTGGAGTTCCATGGCGGCGGCTTCCGGTACGGCGCCCCCTCCGACGGCTCCTACCTGGCCAGAGCGGGTGACGTCGTGCACGTCGGCGTCGGCTACCGGCTGGGCGTCCTGGGCTTCCTGTCCCACCGGGCCTTCGGCCGGAACGCCGGCAACTACGCCCTGTCCGACCAGCAGGAGGCGCTGCGCTGGGTGCGGCGCAACATCGCCCGCTTCGGCGGCGACCCCGGCAACGTGACGATCTTCGGGGCCAGCGCCGGCGGGTCGAGCGTCTGCGCGCACACGGCGTCGCCGACCGCGAAGGGCCTGTTCGAGAAGGGGATCGTGCAGAGCGGCGAGTACAACTCGGTGCGCGGCGTGAACACCTTCTGGCAGCCGCAGGACTGCAAGGCCGAGCTGCCCACGCAGGCCGAGGCGCAGGCCCAGGGCGGCCGGTTCGCCGCCGCGCTCGGCTGCGAGCAGGCCGCCGACCCGGCCGCGTGCCTGCGGGCCAAGCCGGTCAAGGCGCTGCTCGACCAGTCCGGCGACGGGCTCGGCCCGGACCGCGGGACGATCGCCCCCATCGTGGACGGCCGCATCCTGACCATGTCGCCGTCCCGGGCGTTCGCCAGGGGCAGGGTCAACAAGGTCGCCCTCATGCACGGCGTGGGCCGCGACGAGGTCCAGCTCCCCGCCGCGAACACCCCGGCCGAGTACGAGACTTCGGTCCGCCGGCAGTACGGCCCCCTCGCCCCCGAGGTGCTCGCCCGCTACCCGCTGGCCAGGTTCCCCGCTCCGGCGGCGTTCATCGCGTACCGGACGATCGTGGCCGACAGCAACTCGGTCTGCCCGGCGCTGCTCAACGACGAACGGCTGGCCGCGCACCTCCCGGTGTACGCCTTCCAGGTGGACAACACCGACGCGCCGCCGCTGTTCTTCCTCGACCGGACCAAGCCGAACGGCGCCTTCCACATCAGCGAGGCGCCCTTCCTGTACTCCGACGTCAAGGACCTGGACGCCAACCAGCGCTCCTTCGGCGCCCAGCTCGTCGCCCAGTGGACGGGCTTCGCCCGGACCGGCGACCCGACCGCGGAGGGGACCCCGCTGTGGCCCCGGTACACCCGCACCGACCCCGCCGTCATGTCCCTGGCCCCGGCCGGTGACAGCCAGGTGACGCGGGAGATCGCCCGGCAGCACCAGTGCGCGTTCTGGAACAAGGAGGCGACCTCATGATCCGGCTGCTGACCGCGCTCTGCCTCGCGCTGCTGCAGGGCCCCGCGCCCGCGCAGGCGGCGACCGGCGGCGACTGGCCCATGTGGCAGCAGGGCCCGCTGGGCTGGCGGCACAACGCGGCCGAACGCGCGATCAACCCGCGCACGGTCGGCGGCCTCGCGCTGAAGTGGGCCTTCGCCTATCCCAAGGAGGCCGGCACGCCGCGCAGCCAACCCGCCGTCGTGGGCGACACCGTGTACTTCGGCTCCCCCGAAGGCAAGCTGTACGCCAGGGACGCCGCCACCGGCGCCGCCCGCTGGGAGTTCGACCTGACCACCGTCGGCACCGGCCGCACCCAGGTGCAGGACGGCCCGGCCGTGGCCAGGGGCAAGGTGTACTTCGGCGACGTGCGCGGCTGGTTCTACGCCGTCGACCAGCGCACCGGCCGGCTGTCCTGGGCCCGCCGGCTCGACGACACCGTCACGGCGATCGTGACCAGCTCGCCCCTGGTCTTCGGCGACCGCGTCTACGTCGGCGTCTCCAGCGGCGAGAACATCCTCGGCAAGGAGCACGCCTGCTGCACCTTCCGCGGCCACCTCGACGCCATGGACGCCGACACCGGCCGTCCGGTCTGGCGCTTCAGCACCGTCCCGAAGGCCCGACAGGACGGCACCTGGCCCAACGGCGTCCCCCGATACGCCCCCTCGGGCGGCGGCGTGTGGAGCTCCCCCGCCCTCGACCCGGTCACCCGCACCCTGTACGTGGGCACCGGCCAGAACTACACCGGCAGCGCCGGCCACTACGACTCGGTGCTGGCGCTGGACATCGACACCGGCCGGCCGCGCTGGACCCGGCGGATGACCGACGTGGACACCTGGCGGCTGGAGTGCTCGCTGCCCACCCCTGAGGACCGCGAGTACTGTCCGAACTTCCCCGACGGCACCGCGCTCGACTTCGACCTCGGGGCCGCGCCCAACCTGTTCAGGGCGGGCGGGCGCGCCCTGGTCGGCATCGGGCAGAAGGCGGGCGTGTACCACGTGCTCGACGCCCGTACCGGGAAGATCGTCTGGCAGCGGCAGCTGTCCAAGCCGATGCCCGGCGGCGGCCTGTCCGGCGTCCAGTGGGGCACCTCCTTCGACGGGCAGCGCCTGTACGTGGCCACGTACATGGCCCAGCCCGGCACCCTGTTCGCCCTCGACCCGGCCACCGGGCACCTGCTGTGGGAGACGCCCAACCCGGCCGACGGCTGCGCCACCGGCGGCGCGGCCCAGTACCCGAACGTCTGCCGCCTCGGCCACACCCCGGCCGTCTCCAGCACGCCCGGCCTGGTCTGGGAGGGCAGCATGGACGGCAAGATGCGGGCCTACTCGGCGCGCACCGGCGAGGTCGTGTGGGCCTACGACACCATGCAGGAGGTGCAGGGCGTCAACGGCCTGACCGGGCGCGGCGGGGCCGTCTCGGGCGGCGGCGGGGCCGTGGTGTCGCACGGCATGCTGTTCGTCCAGTCCGGGTACTCCTTCACGCCGTACCCGAACCCGTACGGATCGGTGTTCCTGGCCTTCAGCCTTCCGTAGGCGCCGCCGGGGCGGTCGAGCCGCGCACCACCAGCTCGGTCGCCAGCTCGACGTGATGGGAGTCGATGCGCTCGCCGGCCGCCAGCCGCAGCGCGGTGCGCAGGGCCGCCCGGCCCATCTCGCGCAGCGGCTGGCGCACGGTGGTGAGCTGCGGCGAGGCCATCCGGGCGATCTGGGTGTCGTCGAAGCCGACGATGCTCAGGTCCTCCGGGATGCGCAGGCCGCGCGATCTGGCGGCCTCCATGACCCCGAGCGCGATCTCGTCGCAGCCGGCGAAGATCGCGGTCGGGGGCTCCGGGAGGTCGAGCACGCTCGCGCCGTTGACCAGGCCGTCCTGGTAGTGGAAGTGGGCGGTGCGGACGTAGCCGGGCGGCTCGGGCGCGCCGGCCGCCTCCAGCGCCGCGCGGTAGCCGTGCAGGCGGGCCTGGTTGCAGGCCGAGGTCGGCGGGCCGCCGATGTAGGCGATGCGGCGGTGGCCCAGCGACAGCAGGTGCTGGGTGGCGGTCAGGCCGCCGGCGAAGTTCGTCGAGCCGACGCTGGTCACGCTGGTGGTCGGCAGGTTGAGCGGGTCGATCACGACCAGCGGCAGCCGGGCCCGCGTCAGCGCCCCGAGCTGCGCGCCGGTCAGCTCGCTGGTCACCACGATGAGCGCCCGCCGCCCGGCGGCGACCAGGTCGCGCGCCCAGCCGCCGGTGCGCTGGTGGCTCTTCCTGATGCTGACGACGACCGACGTCTCCAGCTCGTCGCCGGCCTCGATCGCGCCGTGGATGATCTCGGTGGAGTAGGCGTTGAGGTCGTCGTCGAACTGCACCTCGACCGTGGCGGGGCCGCCCGCCTCGCCGCGGCGCGGCGTGGCGGGCACGTAGTCGTGCTGCTGGAGCAGCGACTGCACCAGCGAACGGGTCGCCGGGGCCACGTCGCTGCGGCCGTTGAGCACCTTGGAGACGGTGGCGACGGACACGCCGGCCGAGGCCGCGACGGTGGCCAGCGTGGCGCGCCTAGGAGCCGGCATCTGTTCCTCCTCGGATCTCCACGGGTGTGACCAGCCGCCTGCCCGCGCCGGCGGGCCGCGTCGGCCCGGTCAACCGGACCACGCCGCGGCACGGCAGGTCGGCGGCGGACGTGCCGACGAGCACCTCGACGTCTCCTGGCTCCACGACGCGCCGCAGGTCGCGCCCGGTGAAGGCGGTCCTGTCGGTGTGGACGAGGAAGGAGACCCGCCTGCTCTCGCCCGGTTCGAGGTGGACCCTGGCGAAGCCGGTGAGCTGCTTCACCGGCCTGGTGACCTGGGCGAGGACGTCGTGCAGGTAGAGCTGCACGACCTCGTCGCCCGCCCGGCCGCCGGTGTTGGCGACCCGGACCGAGACGGTGAACTCGCCGTCGGTCGGGACCTCGGCGGCGCTGATCCGCAGGTCGCCGACCTCGAAGGAGGTGTAGGAGCGGCCGTGCCCGAAGGGGAACAGCGGGGTGGGATCGAGGTTGCTGATGCCCTTGCTGTCGGCTCCGAGCGGGGGCTGCAGGTAGGTGCCCGGCTGCCCGCCAGGATGGCGGGGTATCTGCACGGGAAGCTTGCCTCCAGGCTGGACACGACCGCTCAGTATACCGGCGATCGCCCCGCCGCCCTCCTCTCCCGGCATGAACGCCTGGACCAGCCCGGCGGCTCCGGCGTGCGCCTCGCCGAGCGCGTACGGGCGGCCGGAGACGACCACCACGACGACCGGCGTGCCCGTCGCGAACAGCTCGGCCAGCAGGTCGGCCTGGAGGCCGGGCAGCCGCAGGTCCTCGGCGTCGCAGCCCTCGCCCGACGTGCCCTGGCCGAACAGCCCGGCCAGGTCGCCCACGACCGCGACGCACAGGTCGGCCGCGCGGGCGGCGGCGGCGGCCGCGGCGAAGCCGGACCGGTCGCCGCCCTGGACCGCGCACCCCGGCTCGTGCACGACCTCGGCGCCGGGCAGCTCGGCGCGCAGCGCGTCCAGCACGGTCGGGGCCTCGACGCCGAGCCCGAGCCCGGGGTAGCGGGGCAGCACGTGGTTGGGGAAGGCGTAGCAGCCCATGAACGTGCGCGGGTCGTCGGCGCACGGGCCGACGACGGCGATCCGGCCGAGGCCCGCGCGCAGCGGCAGCGCGGTCCCGGGGTCGAGCAGCACGATCGAGCGTTCGGCGAGCTCGCGGGCGAGGGCGCGGTTGGCGGCCGAGTCCAGCTCGACGTCCGGCGCGCCGGCGACCGAGCCCTCCGGCGTCCAGCCGGGGTCGAGCAGGCCGAGCTGCACCTTCTGGGTGAGCAGCCGGCGCGCGGCGCGGTCGATCAGCGACTCGGGCAGCTCGCCGCGGCGCACCCGCTCGACCAGGTGGGCGCCGAAGCCGAGGGTGTCGGGCAGCTCGACGTCCACGCCCGCGGCCAGCGCCTGCGCGCCCGCGTCCGCCGGATCGGCGGCCACCTGGTGCATGGTCGCCAGGAACGGGACCGCCCAGTAGTCGGACACGACGGTGCCGGTGAACCCCCACTCCTCGCGCAGCAGCTCGGTCAGCAGCCAGGAGTCGACGGCGGCGGGCACGCCGTCCACATCGGAGTAGGAGTTCATCACCGAACGGGCGCCGCCCAGGGTGATCGCCGCCTCGAACGGCGGCAGGATCATGTCCGTCAGCTCGCGGCGGCCCATCGGGACCGGGCCGTGGTTGCGGGCGGCCCGCGAGGCCGAGTACCCGGCGAAGTGCTTGAGCGTGGCGATCACGCCGGCGCTCTCCAGGCCGCGCACGTACGCCGCGCCGAGCATCGAGACGAGGTACGGGTCCTCGCCCATCGTCTCCTCGACCCGGCCCCACCGGTAGTCGCGGACCACGTCGAGCACCGGGGACAGGCCCTGGTGGGCGCCCACGGCGCGCATGTCCCGCCCGATGGCCGCGGCCATCCGCTCGACCAGGCCGGGGTCGAAGGTGGCGGCCCAGGCGATGGCCGCCGGGTAGACGGTGGCGCCGTAGGTGGTGAAACCGGTCAGGCATTCCTCGTGCACGAGGGCGGGGATGCCGAGCCTGGACAGCCCGACGACCTCGCGTTGCAGCCGCACCACCTCGGCGGCGCCCTCGGCCACCGTCACCGGGACGCTGCCGAACACGCGGGTCAGGTGGCCGAGCCCGTGCCGGGCGGCCTCGCCCAGGGGCACGGTGCCGGAGGCGGCGAAAACGTCCTGCATGGGGGCCACGTTGTGGGTGCCCGTGCCGTCCGGGTCGGGGGCGGGGGCCGCCTCCTCGTGCGCCATGTCGTTGCCCACCCACCGGCTGCCGAGCTGGGCGACCTTCTCCTCCAGCGTCAACTCCTGCAGGAGGGCCTCGACACGCTCGGCCACGGGAAGCGCCGGGTCCAGCCACGGACCGAGGACCCGATCCGCCGGGGTCCGATCTAGAGCCGTCATGAACTGCACTCCTTCAAGAGTTCTGCCGCAAAGTTTCGAAACATTTCGGAGCTGGGCCTGCCACCTGCACAATGCCGCAACCGGCGCAGAATAGCCAGCTAGATGCCCGCGCGAGATTACTACACAGGCCCGGCCGCCGCCCAGCTCCGTTTCCGCGACAGAGGTCTTGACAGGGTAATGGTCGAAATCTAGATTGACGTGCCGCGCGGTCATGTCGCAAATGTTTCGACTAGTTCACTCAACGGCGAGCGGACGAGCGGCATTGGGGGGTTTGCCGATCCGACCGCCGGCCAACGCGTCCCAAGGACAACCGAGCCGCGGCCAGGCCACGGCATTCGAGTACGGAGATCAGCGTGGAGACCAGGACAACCTCTCGCCGCACCTTCCTCAGCCTCTCGATGGGGCTGCCCCTGGGAGCCGCGCTCGCCGCCTGCGGCACGTCGGGCCCCACCCGCGCGGGTGGCGGCGGACCGACCGGCGGCGGTGGCGGCGGCGGCGCCAAGGCCACCTACTGGTACCTGTCGGTCGAGCCGCAGGAAGGCGTGCGCCGCCGGGCGATCGAGCGCTTCAACAAGGCCAACCCCGACACCCAGATCGAGGGCACGGCGTTCCAGAACGACGCCTACAAGACCAAGATCAAGACGGCCATCGGCGCCGGCCAGGCCCCCACGCTGATCTGGGGCTGGGGCGGCGGCACGCTGCGCAGCTACGTGCAGGCGGGCCAGGTCGAGGACCTCACGTCCTGGTTCTCCGAGAACGCCGCCGTCAAGGACCGGCTGTTCCCCTCCTCCTTCGGCGCGGCCACCGTGGACGGCAAGATCTACGCGATGCCGTGCGAGACCGTGCAGCCGATCGTCCTGTACTACAACAAGGAGGTCCTGGAGAAGGTCGGCGTGCAGCCGCCGACGACCTGGGGCGAGATCATGGACATCGTGCCCAAGATCAACGCCAAGGGCATCGCGCCGTTCGCGCTCGGTGGCCAGTCGCGCTGGACCAACATGATGTGGCTGGAGTTCCTGTTCGACCGGATCGGCGGCCCCGAGGTGTTCCAGGCGGTGTTCGAGGGCCAGAAGGACGCCTGGTCCAACCCCGCCGCCCTCGACGCCCTGACCAAGATGCAGGACCTGATCAAGGCGAACGGCTTCATCAAGGGCTTCTCCTCCATCACCGCCGACTCCAACGCCGACCAGGCGCTGCTCTACACCGGCAAGGCCGCGATGATGCTGCACGGCGGCTGGACGTACGGCGGCATGAAGAACGACGGCGGCGACTTCGTCCCCGGCGGCCACCTCGGCTACATGAACTTCCCGCCCGTGGACGGCGGCAAGGGCGACCCGAGCAACACCGTCGGCAACCCCGGCCAGTACCTGTCGATCTCCGCCAAGGCCACCCCCGAGCAGAAGGAGATCGCCAAGAAGTTCCTCACCAGCGGCGTGCTCGACCAGACCGAGGTCAAGGAGTGGGCGGACACGGGGGCCGTGCCGATCGTCAAGGGCGCCGACGCGGCCTTCGCCTCCTCCCCCGACGCCGAGTTCCTGAAGTTCGTCTACGGCATCGCCAGCAACGCCAAGACCTTCGCCCAGTCGTGGGACCAGGCGCTCAGCCCGACCGCCGCCGAGGTGCTGCTGGACAACATCGCCAAGCTGTTCCAGCTGTCCATCTCGCCGCAGCAGTTCCAGACGAACATGAACGCGGTCATCGGCAAGTGAGCGTGATCCCGATCCCCGCCGGGCGGCGGGCGCCGGCGGCGGCCGGGCGAGGGGGCCGCGGCTCCCTCGCCTGGCTGGCCGTCCCGGCGTTGCTGCTCTTCGTCGCCTTCGGCGTGATCCCGCTGATCGGGGTCCTCGTCCTCAGCTTCACCTCCTGGGACGGGCTCGGCGACATCGGCTTCGCCGGCCTGTCGAGCTGGCAGGCCGTGCTCGCCGATCCCGGGCTGCCGCACGCGCTGTGGGTGACGTTCCTGGTGATGGCCGCGTCCTGGGCGGTGCAGACGCCGGCCAGCATCCTGCTCGGGGTGTTCCTGGCCGGCCGGCAGCGCTACCGGGCCGTGCTGTCGGTGTTCTACTTCATCCCACTGCTGCTCAGCTCGGCCGCCGTCGCCATCACCTACAAGGCGCTGCTCGACCCGAACTTCGGGCTCGGCGCCGGGCTCGGCCTCGACCTGCTGGCCCAGGACTGGCTGGGCGAGCCCGTCCTCGCCTTCAGCGTGGTGATCTTCGTGGTGTCGTGGCAGTTCATCCCGTTCCACTCGCTGATCTACCAGGGCGGCGTGCGGCAGATCCCGCGCTCGATGTACGAGGCCGCCCAGCTCGACGGCGCGGGCCGGGTGCGCACGTTCTTCAGCATCACGCTGCCGCAGCTCAAGTACACGATCATCACGTCCTCGACGCTGATGGTGGTCGGGTCGCTGACGTTCTTCGACCTGATCTTCGTGCTGACCGCGGGCGGACCCGGCGACGCCACCCGGGTGCTCGCCCTGGACATGTACAAGCGGGGGTTCCAGGCCAACCTGATGGGCCCGGCCAGCGCGATCGCGGTCATCCTCGTCCTCGTGGGCCTGGCGCTGGCGCTGCTGCTGCGCCGCCTCGGCGGCCGCGACGCCGCGGCGAGCCAGCTGGAAGGGGCCTGACATGGCGACGACGCTGACGAAGCCGGCGCGGCCGGCCGCCGGGGCGTCCCGGCCGGCGGGCGGCCCGGCCGCCGCCCGCCGCAACTGGGTGGCCGGGGTGGCCGGGTGGATCTGGCTGGCGGTCGTGGTGGTCCCGATCTACTGGATCGTCATCACCAGCTTCAAGGAGCAGAGCTCCTACTACGCCTCCAACCCGCTCGCGCCGCCGGCGGAGCCGACGCTGGGGGCCTACAAGCTGGTGCTGGAGTCGGACTTCGCGCTGTACTTCCTCAACAGCCTCCTCGTCACCCTCGGCGCGGTGATCCCGGCCGTCGGGGTGTCGTTCATGGCGGCGTACGCGATCGTGCGCGGCGGCGGGCGGTTCCTGCGCGGGGTGAACTCGCTGTTCCTGATGGGGCTGGCGATCCCGCTCCAGGCCACGATCATCCCGATCTACCTGATCATCATCCGGCTGCACCTGTACGACTCGCTGCTGGGCATGATCCTGCCCTCCATCGCGTTCGCGATCCCGCTGTCGGTGCTGGTGCTGTCCAACTTCATCAGGGACGTGCCCAAGGAGCTGTTCGAGTCGATGCGGCTGGACGGTGCCACCGACTGGGGCATGCTCTGGCGGCTGACCTTCCCGCTGACCCGTCCGGCCGTGGTGACGGTGACGATCTACAACGCGCTGACGATCTGGAACGGCTTCCTGCTGCCGCTGATCCTGACCCAGAGCCCGGACAAGCGCACGCTCCCGCTGGCGTTGTGGACGTTCCAGGGCCAGTACAGCGTGAACGTGCCCGCCGTGCTGGCCTCGGTCGTCCTGACCACGCTGCCCATCCTGATCCTCTACGTGGTGGGCCGCCGTCAGCTGCTCAGCGGGCTGACCGCGGGCTTCGGCAAGTGAGCGGCGGTCCTCCCCCGCGTGGGAGGGCCGTCCATCGCGGCGCGCACCAGGGCCTCGGCGTCCCCGGCCAGGACGGCCCGCGCCCGCCGGCGGCCGGCCGGCGGCGCGGCGCGCAGGGGGGCCAGCAGGCGCACCTCGACGGCCAGCCGCCGGGTCGCGGTCACCCGGAGCACCGAGGCGAGCAGCGAGTCCTCGCCCACGTAGCAGGCGCGGGTCGAGGGCCGGCCGTCCTCGCGGTAGCGCAGCGTGGCGGGCCGTACGGCGGCGCCCGCGTCGATCGCCGCCTGGAACACCGCCGGCCGGAAGTCGCCCATCCCGAGCCCGCACCACGTGGTGCCCTCGGGGAAGGCCACGACGGTGTCGCCCGCCCGCAGCGCCGCCGCCACGGCGGCGACCGCCGACGGCAGCGCGGACAGGCGTTCCCTGTCGATGAACAGCGCGCCCGAGCCCGCGGCCAGCGTGCGGACGACCGGCCAGGCGGCGATCTCCCGCTTGGCCAGCGGGCGCGCGGGCACCGCGGCCGCGACGACCAGCGGGTCCAGCCACGACACGTGATTCGCCACGACCAGCACCCCGGCCTCCCCACCTCCCTTTGACCCGGCGGCCCCGGCCCCGGCCCCCGTCGGTGGCCGGGGCGCCTCCGCCGGATCCTCGGCGACTAGGTCCAGGTGGATGCCCAGGGCGCGCAGCAGGAGCCGGGCCCACGTTCCGGTGACGCGCGCCCGCAGGTCCGGGCGGGCGTGGCGGAATGCCAGCGCCACCGGCACCCCGGCCAGCACCACCAGGGCCGCCGCGAGCAGCCGCAGCGCCCGGCGGGCCGCCCCCGCGCCCACGACCGCCGCCCCCACGCACATGTCCGGCGTGCACGGGCCCGTACGCAGCCAGGGGCCGGTCACGGCGTCCCGCCCAGGAAGTGACGCAGGTAGCGGGTGTTCACCTGGGCCATCGAGAGCAGCACGAAGAAGTCGGCCGTGCCGAAGTCCCGGTCGTGCGCGGGCGGCCCGCACACCCACGCGCCCAGCCGCAGGTAGCCGCGGAGCAGCGCGGGCGGCACGAACCGGTCGGAGCGCGGCGCGCCGTCGGCCGCCCAGGGCACGTGCGGCGTGACCCGGTGCTCCTCGGGGCCGAGCGGCACCCGTCCGGCCACCCCGGCCGCCAGCGCGCCGCCGTCGTCGAGCGGCACCGAGCAGCAGCCCGCCAGCCACTGGTGGCCGCCGTTCACCATGTACCGGGCGATCCCGGCCCACATCAGCGCGACCACCGCGCCGTCCCGGTGGTCCGGGTGCACGGTGGTACGTCCTGCTTCGACCAGGTTGTTGCGGATGGGGGCGAGGGCGCGCAGGTCGAACTCGCCGTCGGAGTAGAGCCGGTCGGACCGCCCCGGCGGCAGCAGCCGGTACGTCCCCACCACCCGCCGCCCCTCCCGCACCAGGAGGTGGTCGCAGTAGGCGTCGAACCGGTCCACGTCGAGGCCGGAGACCGGGCTGTCGAGCCGCGCCCCCATCTCCTCGGCGAAGACCTCGTACCGCAGCCGCTGGGCCGCCTGGAGGTCGGCGGGGCTCGTGGCCATGCCGACCGTGTACCGGCTCGTGTCAAGAGAGATCGTCATGGGCGCGGGGTCCTTCCCTGAAAGCGTCTCGCGACCATGTCGTCATGCCGACATGACGGCCGGCTCTCGCGTCGGGGGCACCCAGGCGTCGGAGCGGTGAACTAGCTCGCGGCCTCCTTCTCGCGGTCACGGCGGTTGGCGTACAGGCTGGTCAGGGTGACCGTGGTCAGGACGGCGACGATCACGCCGAGCGAGGCGAGCGTCGGGATCTGCGGCATCCAGTCCCAGACGCCGTGCGCCCAGTGCAGCATGAGCTTGACCCCGATGAAGGCCAGGATGACGCTCAGCCCGTGGTTGAGGTGGCGCAGCTTGGCCAGGACGCCCTGCAGCACGAAGTACAGCGCCCGCAGGCCCATCAGCGCGAAGGCGTTGGTGGCGAAGACCAGGAACGGGTCCTCGGTCACGCCGTACACGGCCGGCACGGAGTCCACGGCGAAGACGATGTCCGTGCCCAGGACGGCGACGGCGGCCAGGGCCAGCGGCGTCAGGGCCAGCCGGCCGCCCTCGCGCACGGCCAGCCGGGAGCCGCGGTAGTCGTCGGTGACCGGCACGAACCGGCGCACCAGCCGGACGCTGCGCATGGAGGAGATGTCCACCTGCTGCTCGTGGCCGCCGAGCACGTCCTTGAGGATCTTCCCGGCGGTGACGATGAGGATCGCGCCGAACAGCAGGAACGCCCATGTGCCGCTCTGCAGGGCGGCGGCGCCGAGCCAGATGAAGATGCCGCGCAGGACGAGCGCGCCGACGATCCCGTACAGCAGGACCTGCCGGGCCAGCGCGGGCGGGACGGCGAAGGCGGCCAGCAGCAGCATGAACACGAACAGGTTGTCCACCGACAACGACTTCTCCACCACGAACCCGGTGAAGAACTCCACGGCGACGCCGCCGCCGTGGTCCGCCCACAGGTAGAAGCCGAAGATCACCGGCAGCACCAGGTAGAACACCGACCAGCCGGCCGCCTCGCGCATGCGGACCTCGTGCGGGCGCCTGGTCAGGAGAAGATCCAGCGCCAGCAGCAGCACGAGCCCGGCGATCGCGACCAGCCAGAGGGTGGGCGTGGCGATGGTGGTCAGGGCGGGGGCAGCCTGCAATGTGCCCGGGGGCATGGGTCCTCCTCGAACGCGCGTCATCGTTCGAGGTCTCCTTCGCCCGTGCGCCGATCGCGCGGGCGGCCGCCCGGGGACGTCTGGGACGTCCGTACTGACCGGGCCGGCGCTTGCGAAGTACTCCCCTCGGCACCCTCAGCCTAGGCGAAGTCACGACATGTCACCACCTGTTGGCCCACCCCATCTGTGCGCTGCCCGCCATCAGGCGCAGGGTCATCGCCACCGGCGGTAGGTGACGACTACCTGACTGGCGGACGGAAAAGCGCTGACTGCGCCATTTACCGTTAGGAAACTTTCCTTTATATTTGGGACTATCCCCCAGCATGAAGGAACGGTGACATGCGCAGAGTATGGACCTTCTTAGCCATGGCGGCGGTCTCCGTCGCCACCGTCGTCGCGCTCTCCCCGCCGGCCTCGGCGCACGGTTACATCTCCGACCCGCCCAGCCGCCAGGCCAACTGCGCGGCCGGCAAGGTCAAGAACTGCGGCCAGATCATCTGGGAGCCGCAGAGCGTCGAGGGGCCCAAGGGCCTGCGCAACTGCAGCGGCGGCGACGCCCGGTGGGCCCCGCTGGACGACGACAGCAAGGCCTGGCCCGCCGCGTCCGTCGGCGACACGGTCAACTTCAAGTGGCTCATCGAGGCCCGGCACGCGACCAGCACGTGGGACTACTACGTCGGCAGCACCCGGATCGCCTCGTTCAACGACCACGGCAGGGAACCGGGCGCGACGGTGACGCACACGGTCAGCCTGGGCGGCCGGACCGGGCGCATCAAGCTGCTGGCCATCTGGAACATCGCCGACACGGAGAACGCCTTCTACAACTGCGTCGACCTCCAGGTGGGCCCCGGCGGCCCGACGCCGACCCCCACCGCCACCCCGACGCCGACCCCCACGCCCACCCCGACCCCCACGGTGACCCCCACCCAGGGCCCGACCGGCAACTGGACGGCGGGCACCGCGTACAAGTCGGGTGACCAGGTGGTCTACAACAACGTCACCTACCGCTGCCTCCAGCCGCACACGGCGCTGCCCGGCTGGGAGCCGCCGAACGTGCCCGCCCTGTGGCAACGGGTGTGATCGTCTAGCTCCGGTGCACGGGGGCGGTGCGGTCGGCCATGATGGACGGGCCGGCCGCACCCCCCTTCCGGAAGGACGCCGATGAAGCGACTCCTCCTCGCCCTCGGCGTCGTCGCCGGGGTGGCGGCGGCCGTCTGGGGCGCCGTCCTGGTGCTGTCCGCGACGGCCGATCCGACGCCGGCCAGGCAGCGATTGGCCGTCGCCCCGCTGGTGGTGCGCGACAGCGTGATCACCGACGGCGGCGGCCAGGTCGTCGAGAAGCTCGCCCCCGACTGCGCGGCCAGCCGCCACCCCGCCTTCTGCCGCCGGGTGCACGACGAGCTGACCGCGATCGACCCGCGGCTGCTCACCCGGGGCGGCCTGGTCGTGGCCACCACCCTCGACCCGCGGGCGCAGCAGGCGGCGCAGCGGGCCATCGACGCCCGGGTGCGCCCCGGGGACACACCGGTCGCCGTCGAGGCCATGGTGGCGCCCGGCAGCGGCGAGATCAGGGCGCTGGCGGCCAGCCGCGGCGACGGCGCGCACGCCCTGTCGCAGGGCTCCACGGCGATGGCGTACACGCTGGCGGCGGCGCTGTCCGGCGGCTTCCGCTACGACGACGGCTTCCCCCGCGCCCGCTCCTTCCAGGCCACCGGCTACGACTCCTTCACCAACTGCAAGGGCGAGAACGTCGGCGACCCCGCGCACACGATCGTCGGCCCCGGCGGCGAGGACGGCGGCGCGTTCACCACCCTGCGTTCGGCCGCCCGCGCCGTGCCGAACCCCTTCTTCCTGCGGCTGGAGGAGCGGGTCGGCCTCTGCCAGACCGTGCGCACGGCGCAGCGGCTCGGCCTCGCCCACCGCGACGGGACACCGCTGCGGGAGTACGAGACGTTCACGCTCGGCATCAACGAGGCGGACACCGTCACCGTCGCCGCCACCTACGCCACGCTGGCCGCCCACGGCCTGCGCTGCGTGCCGAGGGCCGTCAAGGAGGTCCGCGACGGCTCCGGCAAGGTGCTGCACGCCCTCGCCCCCCGGTGCGAGCAGGTTCTGGACGCGGCCGTCGCCGACGCGGTGACCGGCCTGCTGCGGACCGGCGGCCTCAGCCGGGACGCGGCGGCCCTGGCGGGCAGGATCCCCGACCTCGGGTCGGCCTGGTACGCCGGTTACACCCCCGACCTGGCCGCCGCCGTCAGCCTCGGATTCCCCGACGAGTCCGAGCCCCGCACGTTCCCCGACGGGTCCCAGCGGCGCCCGCCCACCGCCGGGCGCGATCGGCCCACGCTCACCGGCCTGACCGTCGGCGGACGCCGCTACGACACCGTGGACGGCACCACCATCCCCGGCCCGATCTGGCGGGCCTCGATGGCCGAGGCCCTGCGCGGGATGCCGGCGTCACGCTTCCCCGAGCCGGACGAAGCCCGCTTCGGCGGCTGCCGTCTGGCCTGCCCGCAGTAGGGCGTCAGCGCGCTCCCAGCAGCTCGGCCAGCCGGTCCATGGACCGGGCGCCGCCCTTGGGGCCGTCGGCGCGGACGATGGCGTCGCGCGCCTCGACGGACGGGTGCACCGACCGCGCCACGTACCGGGTACGGCCGCCGGCCTCCTCCAGCCGGACGGTCTCCAGAGCCACCTCGCCCGGCGTGCCCTCGAACTCCCACGTGCGCACGTACCGCTCCGGCGGCACGACCGCGTGGTAGACGCCGCCGAAGGCGTACTCCCGGCCGCCGGTGTCGGTGTTGACGAAGCGCCACCGGCCGCCCGGCGCGACCTCCATGGCGTCCACCCGGGTGTCCAGCCAGTGGGGGCCCCACCAGCGCGGGATCAGCGCCGGGTCGGTCATGACCCGGAACACGACGTCCCTGGGGGCGTCGAAGGTCCGGATCATGATGATGTCCTGGCGGCCGGGTTCGATGACGAATTCGGTCTCAGCCATGGTCACGTCCTTCCTCGCTGTGCCGGAGCCTGCTGATCTCCTGGTCGAGCCGGTCGAAGCTGCCGGTCCAGCGTTCGCGGTAGCGGTCGATCCACGCGGAGGCGCCCTCCAGGGGCTCCGTCTCCAGGCGGCAGGGCCGCCACTGCGCGTCGCGTCCGCGGCTGATCAGCCCGGCCCGCTCCAGCACCTTCAGGTGCTTGGACACGGCCTGCAGGCTCATCTCGAAGGGCTCGGCCAGCTCGTTGACCATCGCCTCGCCGTCGGCCAGCCGGGCGAGGATGGCCCGCCGGGTGGGGTCGGCCAGGGCGGCGAAGGTGAGGCTGAGCTGGTCGTCGGGCATCGGTGCGTACGTTCCTTCCTGGGCGGTCCCGACCCTAATGGTCCACGATCGCGCCGCAGGAGACGTTCACGGTCGCCGACGTCATGGTCCGGGCCCGGTCGGAGGCGACGAACGCCGCCACGTCGCCCACGTCGGCGAGGGTGGCGAGCCGGCCGAGCAGGGTGGGCTCGCGCAGCTCCGCCTCCAGCGCGGCCTTGCCCGGGAACGAGTCGGGGATGCTCTCCGGCACGCCGCCGGTGATCAGGGTGACCACGCGCACGCCCTGTGCCCCGGCCTCGCACGCCCACTGGCGGCGGATGCCCTCCATGGTGTCCAGCGACACCTTGAACCCGCCCAGCCCCGGCTGCGTCTGCGGCCCGCCGCCGCCGAACAGCAGGACGACCCCCGAACCGGCCATGTGCCGCACGGCGGCCCTGATGGTGAGGAACTGGGTGCGCGCGGCGACCTGGATCGGCCGCAGGAAGTCCTCGACGGAGATCTCGGCCAGCGGGCGCTGCACGTCCTGGACGGAGACGGCGTTGAACGAGACGTCGATGCGGCCCTCGCGGGCGGCCACCGAGCCGGTGAACGCGTCGACGGCCTGCTCGTCCAGCGCGTCGACGAGGGCGGTCTCCGCCGTGCCGCCGGCCGCGCGGATGTCGTCGGCGACCTTGTCGAGCGGGGCTTGGGTGCGGCCGGCCAGGAAGACGCGGGCGCCCTCGCGGGCGAAGGCGCGGGCCACCGCGCCGCCGATCGAGCCGCCGCCGCCGTAGACCACCGCGACCTTTTCTCGGAGAAGCATCTCTTCCTCCTTGTTCAACCCGTTGGTTTATCAACCTATAGGTTGAATACGCGGCGGTGTCAAGAACTGGACAGTCCTGGAGGTCTCACCCGATCTTGTCAGGGCCCCGGGGCGGTTTTACCTCTGGCGGGACGGGCGTCAACCGCGCGTCTTCCGTGCCCAGGAGGAACCGCGTCCACCAGACCCTGGTTACGCGGCGCCGTGATCGCCCTCGCGGTCACCGCCTCTGCCCTGCCCCTGACCGGCGGCGGTCCGGCCGGTCGGCCCGCCCCTCCCAGGGACGGGCCGGGTGGTCAGAACGGGTAGTGGGCCTGTTCGGTCGCCAGGGTGATCCAGCGGGTGTTGCTGAACGCCTCCAGCCCCCACCGGCCGCCGAACCGGCCGTAGCCGGAGGAGCCGGCCCCGCCGAACGGCGCCTGCGGCTCGTCGCCCACGGACTGGTCGTTGACGTGCACGATGCCGGTCCGCAGGCGGCGGGCCACGCGCAGGCCGTGGGTGCCGTTCTCGGTGATGATCCCGGCGGTCAGGCCGTGCTCGGTGTCGTTGGCCAGGGCCACGGCCTCGTCGTCGGTGGCGAAGGTGCCGACCACGCACACCGGGCCGAACGCCTCGCCGTAGTACAGACGGGCGTGCTTCGGCACATCGGCCAGCACCGTGGCCGGGTGCACCGCGCCCTCGGGCTCGCCGCCGCCGGCCAGCACCGTCGCGCCCTCGGCGACCGCGTCGGCGACCAGCCCGGCCACCCGGCGGGCGGCGTCCGCGCTGACCAGCGGCCCGATCACGGTCTCCGGCCGGGACGGGTCGCCGGCGGGCAGCGCGCGAACCTTGTCGGCGAACCGGCGGCCGAACTCCTCGGCCAGCGACTCGTGCACCAGCACGCGGTCGCCCGACATGCAGATCTGGCCCGCGTTCATGTAGACGCCGAACGCGGCGGCGTCGACGGCGTGGTCGAGGTCGGCGTCGTCCAGGACGATGATGGCGTTCTTGCCGCCCAGCTCCAGCAGGGCGGGCTTGAGGTGGCGGGCGGCGTGGGTGCCGATGATCCGGCCGACCTCGGTGGAGCCGGTGAAGTTGACCGCGCGCACGCGGGGGTCGGCGATGAGCGCCTCGGCGATCACGGCGGCGTCGGCCGGATCGTTGGTGACCACGTTGAGCACACCCGCGGGCAGCCCGGCCTCGTGCAGCAGGTCGGCGACGAACAGGCCGCACGCGATGGGGGCGTCCTCGCTGGGCTTCATGACGACGGTGTTGCCCGCGGCCAGGGCGGCGGCCACCGAGCGCACGCCGAGGATGATCGGCGCGTTCCACGGCGAGAAGGCGGCCACCACGCCGAGCGGCTCGCGCACGGCCAGGCCGAGCACGCCCTCCTCCTGCGCGGTGAGCACCTCGCCGCGCGGCGCGGTGATCGCGGCGGCGGCCTCGCGCAGCATGTTCGCGGCCAGCCCGACGTTGAACAGCGCCCACGGACGGGTGCCGCCGACCTCGGCGGCCATCAGCGCCACGGCCTGCTCGCCGCGCTCCTGGAGCAGGTCGGCGGCCTTCAGGAAGATCGCCCGGCGGGCGAACGGGCTGGTGGCCGCCCAGCCGTCGAAGGCGGCCTGCGCCGCGTCCACGGCCGAGGTGACGTCCTCGACGCCCGCGGCGGCCACGGTCGCGTACACCTCGCCGGTGTAGGGGGCCAGGTCGGGCGTCG
Organism: Nonomuraea sp. NPDC049758; assembly: GCF_040674635.1. Taxonomy (NCBI): domain Bacteria; kingdom Bacillati; phylum Actinomycetota; class Actinomycetes; order Streptosporangiales; family Streptosporangiaceae; genus Nonomuraea; species Nonomuraea sp. NPDC049758. Next base: position 42,351 of record NZ_JBFAMZ010000011.1, on the reverse strand, counting down.
TACGGCCGCTCAGGGCGGGGACGTTCTTGCCGCCGATCAGCAGGTCACGGGTGATGGTCATGCGGACTCCCCTGATATCTCGGTAAGGACGCGCTGGGCGACGGCGAACGCCGCGTTGGCGGCCGGCACCCCGCAGTAGATCGCGCTCTGCAGCAGCACCTCGCCGATCTCGTCGGCCGTCAGCCCGTTGCGCACGGCGGCGCGGACGTGCATGGCCAGCTCGTCGAGGTGCCCGTGCGCGACCAGCGCGGTGAGGGTGACGCAGCTCCTGGTGCGCCGGTCGAGGCCGGGCCTGGTCCAGATCTCCCCCCAGGCGTAGCGCGTGATGAGGTCCTGGAAGTCCCTGGTGAAGGCGGTGGTGCGGGCGACGGCCCGGTCGACGTGGGCGTCCCCGAGCACTTCCCGGCGCACCCGCATGCCGGGGGCGGCGGGCAGGTGGGCGAGCAGCGCGGCGGTGACCCGTTCGGGCTGGTCGACGCCGGCCAGGTGGGCCGCTCCCGGCACCTCCACGAGCGTCGCGCCGGGGATGCCGTCGGCCAGCTCCCTGGCGTGCGCGGGCGGCGTGGCCGGGTCGTCGCGCCCGCCCAGGACCAGCGTCGGGACGGCGAGGCCGGGCAGCTCGGCGCGCAGGTCGTAGCCGGCCAGGGCGTCGCAGCAGGCGGCGTAGCCGGCCGGGTCGGCGGCGGCGAGGTCGTCGAGCAGGGCCGGGTCGCCCGGCCCGGCGAACCAGCGCTTGGCCGTGGGCTCCAGCAGCGGCGCGGTGCCGTGCTCGCGGACCAGCGCGGCGCGCTCGCGCCAGCCGTCCGGCTCGCCGAAGCGGGCCGAGGAGCAGATCATCGCCAGGGACCGCAGGCGTCCGGGGTGGCGCAGGGCCAAGGTGGCGCCGATCGCGCCGCCGATGGAGATGCCGGCGTAGTGGAAGGCGGCCAGGCCCAGGTCGTCGGCCAGGTCCAGGACGAGCCCGGCCAGGCCGTCGATCGTGGACACACCGGACGACGGGGAGCCGCCGTGTCCGGGCAGGTCGAAGCGGACCACGCGGAACCTGCGGGCCAGCGCGGCGACCTGCGGCTCCCACACCCGGGTCGAGGTGCCGACCGACGGGCCGAGGACGATCGGCTCCGCGTGTTCCGGGCCGTCCACCCGGTGCTGCAACAACGTCACTTCTCCTCCAGCGCCCGCTTGACCAGGGCGGCGGCGGCGCCGGGCGGTCCGGCGACGGTCAGGGCGGCGCGCATGCGCCCGGGATCAACCCGCAGGCCGGCGACCAGTTCCGCGGCGTCGCGGGCGGCGCCGGCGACCAGGCGCAGCGCCTCGCGCAGCGGCTGCCATTCGGCGTGCCAGGCGCCGGGCGGGCGCTCGTCCTCGGCGGCGAGCGAGGCGTACAGGACGGCGGCCAGGGCGGGCACCTGGCGGGCCGCCGCGGCGATCATCGTGGCCCGCACGGGGTTGTGCTTGTGCGGCATCGACGACGAGCCGCCGCCGACGCCCTCGGACACCTCGCCGATCTCGGTCCGCGACATCACCAGCACGTCGGCGGCCGGCTTGCCCAGCGCGCCCGCGGTGAACGCCAGCGCCCCGGCCAGGTCGGCGACGGGGGTGCGCAGCACGTGCCAGGGCAGCGTGGGCGCGGCCAGCCCCAGTTCGGCGGCGAACCGGCCGGCCACCTCCAGCGCCCCTGCGTCTTCGTCGTCCAGGTCAGGGGCGGTGAACCGGTCGAGGGTGCCGGCGGGGCCGCCGAGCTGGGCGGGAAGCGCTTCGCGGGCGGCGCTGAGGCGGTCGCGGGCGTCGAGGGCCAGCTTCCGCCAGCCCGCCGCCTTGAGCCCGAACGTGGTGGGCACGGCCTGCTGGGTGAGCGTGCGGGCGGCCATGACGGTGTCGCGATGGTCCCACGCCAGCGTGGCGAGCCCGGCGGCCACCCGGTCGAGGTCGTCCAGGACCGGCCCGAGCGCCCGGTGGGCGACCAGCATGAGCGCGGTGTCGAGGATGTCCTGGCTGGTCGCGCCCGCGTGCACGTGCTCCCCGTACGGCCCGGCGGCCGCGCGCAGGTCGTCCACCAGCGGGATGACCGGATTGCCGCCCGAACGCGCCCGCGCGGCCAGGCCGGCCGGGTCGAACAGCTCGGCGCGGGCCGCGGCGGTGACGGCGTCGGCCGCCTCCCGCGGCGCGCGCCCGAGGGCGGCCAGCACCCGGGTGAGCGCGGCCTCCGCATCGAGCATGGCCTGCAGGACCGCCACGTCGCCGGTCGCCTCGGCCCCGCCGCGCATGGGCGCGAGCAGCCCGAAGTCGCCCAGACCGCCCACGCGGGACGCGCCCGGGTTCTCGCCGCCGGGGTCAGCCGAAGTCAAGGAAGACCGTCTCCTTCTCGCCCTGAAGATGGATGTCGAAGCGGTGGACGCCCTCCCGCTCCTGGACCGCGACCAGCGTGCGCGCCCGGTCGGGCGGCAGCGAGTCGAGAAAGGCGTCGGGCCGCAGGTAGATGCGGGTGAACAGGTGGTGGAGCAGGCCGCGGGCGAACACGCACACGCTGATGTACCCGTTGCCCGGCTCGACCGTGCGCAGGGTCCAGTGGCCGTCGGCGTCGGTGGGGACACGGCCGAACCCGGTGAAGTCGACGCCGTGCCGGCCGATGACCGCGCCGTTGACCGGGTCGCGGCGCAGCGAGCCGGGCGCGCCCGACAGGTCGCCCGTGGGGTCGGCCTGCCAGAACTCCAGCAGCGCGTCGGAGATGGGGTCGCCGGCGCCGTCGTAGACGCGGCCGTGCACGGTGATGCCGCCGGTGGCCAGGTCGCCGCCGCCGGGGAAGGGCAGCGCGTAGCCGTAGAACGGGCCGACCGTCTGCGAGGGGGTGGGGTTCATCGGCCTTCCTCCATCCAGGTCGCGGCGGGCCCGTCGAGCACGACGTCCCACCGGTAGCCGAGCGACCACTCGGGCTTGGACAGGTCGTGCGCGTAGGTGGACACCAGCCGCTGCCGGGCGCCGTCGTCGGTGACCGACTGCAGGATCGGGTCATAGGGGAACAGCGGGTCGCCGGGGAAGTACATCTGGGTCACCAGCCGCTGGGCGAAGGCCGTGCCGAACAGCGAGAAGTGGATGTGCGCGGGCCGCCAGGCGTTGACGTGGTTGCGCCAGGGGTAGGGGCCGGGCTTGATCGTGGTGAAGTGGTAGCGGCCGTCGTCGTCGGTCAGGCAGCGGCCGACGCCGGAGAAGTTGGGGTCGAGCGGCGCGGGGTGGTCGTCGCGCTGGTGCAGGTAGCGGCCGGCGGAGTTGGCCTGCCAGATCTCCACGAGCTGGCCGCGTACGGGCCGGCCCTGGCGGTCGAGCACCCGGCCGGTCACGGTGATCCGCTCGCCCAGCGGCTCGCCGAGGTGCTGCCGGGTCAGGTCGGAGTCGAGGGCGGTCACGTCCGTGACGCCGAACACCGGGCCGGACAGCTCGCTCGCCTCCGGGTCCTTCAGCGCGACCAGCGGCTGCTTGGGGTGGCGCAGCAGGGTGCTGCGGTAGGGGGCGTAGTCGCGCGCGGGGTGGTCGGCGGGCCGCTCGCCGCGGGACTCGCTCAGCGCGGCGATCTCGCGGTCGATGTCGGCCTGCGTGAGGGGTTCGGACATGGACGCTACCTTTCGAGTACGACGGCCAGCCCCTGGCCGACGCCGATGCAGAGGGAGGCGATCCCGACGCCCGAGCCGGCCGCGGCCAGCCGGTGGGCCACGGCGCCGGTGACGCGGGCCCCGGAGGCGCCGAGCGGGTGGCCGATCGCGATCGCGCCGCCGTCGGGGTTGACCAGGGCGGGGTCGAGCTCGGGCAGCTCGGCCAGGCAGCCGAGCACCTGCGCGGCGAACGCCTCGTTCAGCTCGACGGTCGACAGGTCGCCGAAGCCCTTGCCCGCCTTGGCCAGCGCCTTGCGCACCGCCTCGACCGGGCCGAGCCCGAAGTAGCGCGGCTCCAGCGCGCTCGCGGCGCTCGCGGTGAGGCGGGCCAGCGGCTCGCGGCCGCGCAGGCCCTCCTCGTCGGTCAGCAGCAACGCCGCCGCGCCGTCGTTCAGCGGGGAGGAGTTGCCGGCCGTGACCGTGCCGCCGTCCCTTCTGAACACCGGCTTGAGCCGGGCCAGCGCCTCGGCCGAGGTGTCGTCGCGGATGCCCTCGTCCCTGGTCAGGCCGGCGATCGGGACGATCTCGCGGTCGAGGGACGCCTTGGCCGCCTTCCGGTGGCTGCCCAGCGCGTACGCGTCCTGCTCCTCGCGGGTGATGCCGTGCTTGTCGGCGATCAGCTCGGCGCCCTCGCCGAGCGCGACCGTGTGCTCGGCGGGCATCCTGGGGTTGACCAGCCGCCAGCCGAGCGTCGTGGAGACCAGCTCCCCGCCGCCGGCCGGGAAGGCGCGGTCGGGCTTGGGCAGCACCCAGGGCGCGCGGGTCATCGACTCCACGCCGCCCGCGATCACCGCCGAGGCGTCGCCGACCGCGATCGCCCGGTACGCCTGGATGATCGCCTCCATGCCCGAGCCGCACAGCCGGTTGACGGTGGCGCCGGGCGTGGTGACCGGCAGCCCGGCCAGCAGCGCGGCCATGCGGGCGACGTTGCGGTTCTCCTCGCCCGCGCCGTTGGCGTTGCCCAGGAGCACCTCGTCGGCGCTCTCCTGGCCGGTGCGCTCGACCAGCGCCGCGACGACGTGCGCGGCCAGGTCGTCGGGGCGCACCTTGGCCAGCGCGCCGCCGTGGCGGCCGAACGGCGTGCGGACGGCGTCGACGATGTAGACGTCCTTCATGCGGTGACCTCCGCGTCGGTACGGTTGCGCAGCTCGTCCAGGCCCACGCCCGGCGCGCTCTCGACCAGGGCCAGCCCCTGCTCGGTGACGTCGAGGACGCCGAGGTCGGTGATGATCCGGTGCACGCATCGCCGGCCCGTCAGGGGCAGCGAGCACTCCTCGACGATCTTGGGTGAGCCGTCCTTGGCGTTGTGCTCCATGATCACGATGACCTTGCGCGCGCCGTGCACCAGGTCCATGGCCCCGCCCATGCCCTTGACCAGCTTGCCGGGGACCATCCAGTTGGCCAGGTCGCCGCGGGCCGAGACCTGCATCGCGCCGAGCACGGCCACGTCGATGTGACCCCCTCGGATCATGCCGAACGACAGCGAGGAGTCGAAGAACGACGCGCCGGGGAGCACGGTGACCGTCTCCTTGCCCGCGTTGATCAGGTCGGGGTCGACGTCGGCGGGCGCGGGGTAGGGGCCGACGCCGAGGATGCCGTTCTCGGAGTGGAGGACCACGTCGACGCCCGGCGGCAGGAACGACGGGATGCGGGTGGGCAGGCCGATGCCGAGGTTGACGTAGTCGCCGTCGCGCAGCTCGGCCGCCGCCCGCGCGACCATCTGGTCACGGGTCCAGCTCATTCGGTGACCGTCCTCTTCTCTATGCCCTTGTCGGCCGCCTGCTGCGGAGTGAGGGCGAGCACGCGCTGCACGAACACGCCGGGCAGGTGGACCTCGTCGGGGTCGATGTGCTCGGCCAGCTCCTCCACCTCGGCGACGGTGACGCGTCCGGCCATGGCGGCCAGCGGGTTGAAGTTCCTGGCGGCGCGGTGGAAGACCAGGTTGCCGGACCGGTCGCCCCTGGCCGCCCGGACCAGCGCGAAGTCGGTGCGGATGCCGTGCTCCAGGACGTACTCCCGGCCGTCGAACTCGCGCACCTCCTTCGGCGGCGAGGCGACGGCGACGGTGCCGTCGGGGTGGTGGCGCAGCGGCAGGCCGCCGTCGGCGACGGGGGTGCCGACCCCGGCCGGGGTGTAGAAGGCGGGGATGCCGCTGCCGCCGGCCCGCAGCCGCTCGGCCAGGCTGCCCTGCGGGGTCAGCTCGACCTCCAGGTCGCCGCCCAGGTACTGCCGCGCGAACTCCTTGTTGTCGCCGATGTAGGAGGCGGTCACGCGGGCGATGCGCCCGGCGGCCAGCAGGATGCCGAGGCCGCCGCCGTCGACGCCGCAGTTGTTGGACACGACGCCGATGCCGGTCACGCCGGTGTCGTAGAGGGCCTGGATCAGCACGTTGGGGATGCCGCTGAGCCCGAAGCCGCCGACCGCGAACGACGCGCCGTCCCGCACACCGGCCAGCGCCTCCGCGGCCGTCGCGACCACCTTGTCTCTCCGCACGACGCTCCGTTCAGCCGAGGATGTTCGCCCGAGTGCCCGCCCGAGGGTGTTCGCTCTGCGAACTTTAGTTCACTATTATGAGTTCGAGTATCTGTAACCGGGGCGTTCCTGTCAAAGCCCCCACCTGGACGAGGAGTCGCCGATGGAACCGGCCGGGACCCTGGAGCGCGGCCTGGCCGTGCTGCGCGTGCTGGCCGCCGACCCCGGGCGGCCCATGCGCGCGACCGACCTCGTCCGCGCCACCGGGCTGGCCAGGTCCACGGTCGACCGCGTGCTGGCCACGCTCGTGCACCTCGGCCACCTGCGGGCCGAGGGCCGCGACGTGCTGCTCGCGCCGCCGCTGATGGAGCTGGGCGCGGCCTACCTGGCCTGCAGCGGCCTCCAGGAGAGCCTGTCGCCCCTGGCCGAGCGGCTGGCCGCCGAGCTGGAGGAGTCGGTCTCGCTGGCCGTGCCCGACGGCGACGGCGTGCGCTTCGTCGGCCAGTTCACCCGGCGGCGGACGATGTCGGTGGCCTTCCGGGTGGGCGACCTGCTGCCCGCCGGGCGGTGCGCGGCCGGGCTGGCCCTGCTCGACCCCGCCGCGCCGTGGGCCGAGGACGACCAGCTCATCGAGCCGGGGCTGATCGCGGTCGCGCTGCCCGTACGCGACCCCGGCGGCACGGCGGTCTGCGCGGTCAGCGTGGTCAGCCACACCAGCAGGCACACGGTGGCGGGGCTGCGCGAGCACGCCCTGCCCCGCCTGCGCGCGACGGTGGCGGACATGGAGGCCGTGCTGGCCGCCCTGCCCGCCCGCCCCCGGGAGCCGCGCCGCGCGCCCGCCGGGCTGGACGGATCGCGGGCCGTCAAGGAGGAGCTGGGCATGGGCTACCTGCAGTCGCTCGCCCGCGGCCTGGCCGTGCTGGTCTCGCTCGGGTCGGCGCGCGGCGGCTGCACGCTGGCCGAGTCCGCCAGGGTGACCGGCCTGCCCCGGGCCACCGTCCGGCGTGCGGTGCAGAGCCTGCAGGGCCTCGGCTACGCCGCCGCCGTGGGCGACCGCCACGTGCTGCTGCCCAAGGTGCTCGAACTGGGCTACGCCCACCTGTCGGGACGTACGTTCGGCGAGGTGGTCCAGCCGCACCTGGCCGACCTGGTGGCGCGCGTCCGCGAGTCGGCGTCGGTCGCGGTGCTGTCCGGCGACGACGTGCTCTACGTGGCCCGGGTGCCCACGGTCAGCATCATGAGCGTGGACATCACGGTCGGCACCCGCTTCCCGGCGTACGCCACGTCCATGGGCCGGGTGCTGCTGGCCGGGCAGCCCACCGCACGGCTGGCCGCCATCGAGCCGAAGCCGCTGTCCCGGCACACGATCACCTCGCCGGACGGGCTGGCCGCGGCCGTGCGGCAGGCCGCCGCCGACGGCTACGCGCTGGTGGACCAGGAGCTGGAGGAGGGCGTGCGGTCGATCGCCGTCCCCGTGCGCGGGCCGGACGGGCGCGTGGTGGCGGCGGTCAACGTGGCCACGCACGCCGGCCGGGCCAGCCGCGACCACCTGCTGCGCGACGTGCTGCCCGAGCTCCGGCGGACGGCCGCGCGCATGGAGGCCGACCTCGCGCACACCGGCCGGCTCCCCTGACGCGCCTCCCGGCCACCGACCGGCTCCCTGGCTGGCCTGCCGGCTACCGGGTGGCCTCGGCGCGGGCCTCGCTCGGGGTCAGGCCGTACCGGGCGCGGAAGAGGCGGGCGAAGTGGGCCTGGCTGGAGAAGCCCCACCGGTGGGCCACGTCGGCGATCGTGGTCTCCAGCGCGCGCGGCCCGGTCAGCTCGGCGTGCGCCCGGACCAGCCGCCGCTCCACGATGTGCCGGGCGGGCGAGCGGCCGGTGGACTCGAAGATGCGCGCCAGGTGCCGCACGGAGATGCCCATGACCCCGGCCACCTGCGCCGCCCCCAGGCAGGGGTCGTGCAGGTGCCGGTCGATGTAGTCCTCGGCGACGATGAGCTGCGACCGGTAGGCGTCCGGCCCGGGACGCCCGCCCGTACGCTCCTCGGCGAGCTGCCTGAGCAGGTCGAGCACGGCCCGCTCGGCCTCGGCCGGGTCGGGCGCGGAGCGCAGGGCGGCCAGGCCGCCGATCATCGAGCGCAACGCGGCCACGAGCACGCCCTCCCGAGCCGTCGCCCTGCCGAACACCATCGGCCCCGGCAGCCCGCCCGCCACGCACGCCTGCGCGAACAGCTCGCGCGGTACGTCCACCAGGATCTGCCGCATCGAGGAGGAGAACCCGAACAGGTACGGCCGGCGCGTGTCGTAGACGACCAGCTCGCCCGCCGTGGCGGCCAGGCAGCCGTTCTCGTGCAGGAACACCGCCTCGCCCTTGAGCAGCAGGGTCGCGAACACCGAGTCCTTCGGCGTGGACCTGACGGTCTGCGGGCTGCGCTCGATCGCGTGGGCGTTCCCGGCGATCTCGGCCAGCCGCAGCCCGGCCAGCTCGATGTTGGTCTGCCTGGCCAGCAGGCCGTGCTCGGAGTACGACGTGCACGACAGGCCCACCAGCGCCCTGCGGTTGTAGTCCTCCCAGAAGTGGATGCGCTCGGCGGGTTCGACGTGCTCGGTCGTGGCCTGGGAGATCACGGAGACGGCGGACAAGGCGACCCTCCTCGCGTTCGTGCCGGTCAGGGGACACACAGCTTAGGTGAGATGTCACACAGCCAGATAGCCTCCGTCCACGGGGACGACCGCCCCGGTGACGTACGACGCGGCCGGCGAGCACAGGAACGCCACCACCGAGGCGACCTCGCGCGGCCTGCCCAGCCGCCCGCCGGGGATGCGGGCCAGCACCTGGGCCAGGGCCGGCGGGTCGTCGAGCACGCCGCGGGCCAGCGGGGTGACCACGAAGCCGGGGGCGACGGCGTTGACCCTGATGCCGTCGGCGGCGTACTCGGCCGCCAGCGACTTGGTGAGCTGGGAGACGCCGCCCTTGCTGGCGCTGTAGGCGGGCCGGTCCCTGCTGCCGGAGAAGGCGAACATGGAGGAGACGTTCACGATCGCGCCGCCGTGCTCGGCCAGCGCCGGGCGGGCGGCCTGGCAGGCGACCATGGTGGCGGTCAGGTTGACCTCGATGACGCGCTGCCAGCGGGCCAGGTCGTACTCCTCGCGATCGTGGCTGACGCCCGCGCAGTTGACCAGCGCGTCGAGCGGGTCGCCGGCCGACAGCAGGCGGGCCAGGCCGCCCCGGTCGAGCACGTCGTGCTCCACCACCCGGACCAGCGGGTGCGCGGGCAGCTCGGCCGGGTCGGCGGGCGGCAGGCCGAGCGCGGTCACGGCGGCGCCCAGCTCGGCGAGGAGCACGGCGGTCGCCGCGCCGATGCCGGACGTGCCGCCGGTCACGAACGCGTGCCGCCCGGCGAACAGCCCTGGGGCGAGTCCGTCGGTCACCGGAGCCGCCCCTCGTCCTGAGCGGGTCGTACCAGCACCTTGACCTGGTCCTCGCCGCGCAGCAGCGCCTCGAACCCGTCGCGGACCACGTGCTCCAGCGGGATGGTCGCGGTGACGATCGCGGCCAGGTCCACGCCCTCCTCGGCGACCATGCGGATCAGCTCGGGGTAGGCGTCGCGGTAGCCGACGCTGGTCACGATCGTCTGCTCGTTGTTGACCAGGGCGAAGGCGTCGAGGGAGACCGTGCCGGTCAGCCCGAGGAAGACCACCCGGCCGCCGCGTCGGGCGGCGGCCAGGCAGGCGCGCAGGGTGCCTTCCGAGCCGACGGCCTCGAAGACGACGTCCGCGCCCTCCCCGCCGACCGTCTCGGCCAGCCCGTCGCCCGTCGCCGTCTCGACGCCGAGGCGGCGGGCCAGCTCCAGGCGGGCGGGCGAGCGGTCGGCGGCCACCACGCGGCCCGCGCCGGCCCGCGCCGCGAAGCGGGCCACGAGCAGCCCGATCGGGCCGAGCCCGAGGACCGCGACGGTGTCGCCGGCGCGGATCCCGGCCCGCCGCACCGCGTGCAGGGCGACGGCCGCGGGCTCGAACACCGCCGCCTGCTCCAGCGGCACCGACTCGGGCAGCCGGTGCAGCATGTACGCGGGCACCGTCGCCCGTTCGGCGAGCCCGCCGTGCCCCATCAGCCCGGCGAACCCGAAATGGCGGCAGATGTTGTACTCCCCCGCCAGGCAGCGCGGGCAGTTCCCGCACCGGTAGTGCGGCTCCACCGCGACCCGGTCGCCCACGGCCAGGCCGGTCACGCCCGCGCCGAGGCCGGTGACCGTGCCGCAGAACTCGTGGCCGAGGACGAGCGGCGCGCGCACGCCGGACTCCGGATGCGGCTCGCCCACGGGGATCGCGTGCGGGCCGTCGGCGTACTCGTGCAGGTCGCTGCCGCAGATCCCGCAGTACGCCACCGCGATCGCCGCCTCGCCGGGGCCGGGCTCGCGCACGGGGACGTCCTCGACCCGCACGTCCTTGGCCCCGTGCCAGACCGCGGCCTTCACGCGGCCGCCCTGCGCAGCACGGCGGGGGCCGTCTCCTTCAGGGCGAAGGCGAGCCCCACCACGACCAGCGCGCCGCCGGCGGCGATGAACATCGCGGCCTGCAACCCCCACTGGTCGGACGCCCAACCGGCGACCATCGGGCCCAGGAAGCCGCCCGCCAGCTCGCCCACGCCCATGATCACGCCGAGCGCGGTGGCCAGCGCGCCGCGCGGCACGGTCTCGGCCGGGATGGTGGCCATGAACAGCGTGAAGCAGCCGAGCCCGGTGTAGGTGACGATCATGATCGCGCCGAGCAGCACGGGGCTCTCGACGTAGACCACGGCCAGCGGGCAGAACACCGCGAGCGCGGTGAAGCCGATCAGCGCGGGCTTGCGTCCCAGCCGGTCGGAGATGGCCGGGGTGGCGAAGCCCCAGAGCACCCAGGCCACGCCCAGGCACGTCATGACGCCGCTCATCGTGCCCGGCCCGAAGCCCTTCACCTGGGTCAGGTACGTCGGCGTGAAGGTGATGATGGTGACGAACCAGGTCAGGTAGCAGCAGGCGATGAGCATGCAGACGACGATGTTGCGCAGCTTCAGCACCTCGCCCAGCGGCACCCGCGGCTCCTTGGCGGGCGCCTCGGCCGCCGCCCGCGGCGACCGCTCGCGGACGAACTTCGCGATCAGCAGCGCCATCACCAGGCCCGGCACGATCGTGACGTAGAAGGCGATCCGCCAGTCGTAGGTCTCGGCGATCCACACCACGACCAGCGGCGCGAGGATGCCGCCGAGCAGCCCGGCCGACGAGCCCTGCAACAGGCCCATGTTGAAGCCCCTGCGGCGTTCCCGGCTGGCCTCGACCATGAGCGACTGCGCCATCGGCAGCACGGCGCCCTCGGCGGTGCCCATCAGCGCGCGGGCGGCCAGCAGCCCGGCGAACCCGCCCATCAGCCCGGACGAGGCCGAGAACAGCGAGAACAGCACCACGGCCACGACCAGGATGGGCTTGCGCCTGCCGAGCGCGTCGGACAGGCGGCCGGCGAACATCCCGGCCAGCGCCCAGGTGAGCGCGAGCACGCCGGACAGCGTGCCCAGCTCGGCGTTGGACAGGCCGAAGTCCGCGTCCATGTACGGCGCCAGGAACGACAGCGCCTGCCGGTCGAAGAAGACGAAGCCGAAGGACAGGAAGAGGATGACGAGAAGGCGGTTCTCGTACCGGTCGGCGGCCCTGGTGTCCGGCGCGGCCGCGATGTCGGTCATGACGCACTCATTTCGGGGGATGCGGCGGGGCGGCGGTCAGCGGAACAGGGAGTTGACGTAGTCGGCGCCGATGCCGACCTTCTCGTAGTGCTCGCGGCACATCTTGATGTAGTCGTGCACGTCGAAGAAGCCGTCGGGGTCGCCGTTCTCGTCCAGCCAGACCAGCGGGCCCTTGACGATGAAGAACGTCTTCATCGGCTCGCCGCTGTCGTAGGCGACCAGCGTGTGGCCCTCGCCCGGGGCCTCGTAGACGAAGTCACCGGCGGTGGCCGTCCAGGGGCGTTCCAGGTAGCCCCATTTGCCGGAGATCGTGTACGCGAACACCTCGTGCGGGTGGTAGTGCCGGTTGACCAGCCCGGCCTCCTTGGCCCGCAGGATGTCGGCCCAGCTGTTGTCCTTGACGTTGATCCACAGCGGCCGGGAGCCGACGGTCTCGGTGAACGGCACGTAGTACCGGTCGTCGTCGGTGGCCACCTTGGACAGGTACACCTCGGGCAGCGCGTCCGGCCGGAAGGAGTTCTCGATCGGCCGCAGGTCCTTCCAGAACTCGCCGGTGGGGTTGTCGGGCATCTGAACGGCCCCTTTCGTGTCGTGTTCCCGGCAGTGAATCCCGGCCGGACCGACACCGTCTTTCCCCAGGTGGACGTGGCGGCTTGCAGATTCAGGACATGCGGCCGCGCCGCGGTCAGGCGCCGAGGTCGCGCACCACGTTGTCCAGCCGCACGGCGAGGTCGTCGAGGGCCTGCCCGTCCGTCGCGGCGCCGGCGGGGAGCTGGGCCATGACGTCCTCGCGGCTGGCTATCACCAGCCCCCGATGGGCGTCGTCGATCTCCGCGGCCCGCAGCACGACGCAGTCGCCCCGGACGAACACGAGCGTCGCGTCGGCGTGCTCCGACTCCAGCAGCCTGCGGACACAGTCACGGTCGATGAGAGACATCTCGGCTCCTCTTCCCCTCAGCGGGCGTGTACCCCCACAGAAGGGCCGAAACCCCAGGTGGTCGCCCCGGCGTCGCGCTAGCCGAAGGTGGGCGGGCCGCCGTCGTCGCGGGCGCGCCGCCGCGCGAACACCACCAGGTACGCGGCGGCGGCCACCGCCAGGATCGCCGGCGGCAGCGCCAGCGGCAGCCGTCCGGCCAGCACCGCGAGCACCGCCAGCACGACCCCGGCGAGCAGCAGCAGCGCGGCGGCCAGCAGGCGCAGGCCGAGCGCGTTCGACGGCGGCGGCTTGCGCGGCCAGTGCCCCTCGCCGCCGCCGTGCACGCCGGGCACGCCGGTGTCGCTCACCACGCCTGAGCGGCTGATCTCGTCCGGGGGCGGCGGCTCGCGCAGCACCGGAGCGAAGAACTCGTCCTCGGGATCGTCGTCTCGCCGGTTCATGAGGGTGACCCCTACCCAGGATTCCGGCCGCTCCCACGAGTGAACGGCGGGGCACCGGGAAGAGCTGTTGCTGGCGGTAGCGTGCCGCTCACCTGCGTGAACGAGGACTGAGGACATGACGACGACGCCGCATCCAGCATCGGGGGACGAGCAGCGCGAGCACACCCTGCGCGATGCCGTGAGGACGGACATCGAGAGCGTCGAGGAGCCCGCCCGGCTGCTCCGCGTGAGCGCGATGGCCCGCAGCCTGCTGGAGGAGGCCAAGGGGGTGCACCTGGAGGAGCGTGCCAGGGAGCGCATGCACCGGATCTACGAGCAGGCCATCCAGGAGGTCGCCGGGGCGGTCGCGCCCGAGCTGCGCGACGAGCTGGAGCGCCTGCGGCCCACCCCGAACGGCGGGACGCCGACGGAGATGGAGATCCGGGTCATGCAGGGGCAGCTCGTGGGCTGGCTGGAGGGCGTCTTCCAGGGCATCCAGGCCGGGCTCCAGCTCCAGCAGGCCGCCGCCCGCCAGCAGCAGCTCGGCCTGCACGCCGGCCGCGCCCTGCCCCGCCCCGACGGCGTCCGCGCCCAGGGCGAGGGCAACTACCTGTAGACACCGGAGCCGGGTGCGGTCAGCGGGCGGGGCTCCATTCGGGCCGCCAGCCGGGGCGCAGGCGGTAGCCGTAGGCCAGGTGGCGCAGCGTCTGGCAGGGAGAGCCGGCGGCCTCGCCGCACACCGGGCAGAGGGCGTCCCCGGCGTCCCCGGCGTCCCCGGCCGACAGCGGCGGGGTGTGCTCGTTCAGCAACGCCAGTTCGGCGCCGCAGCGGGCGATGGCGTCGGCCGGGTCGTGCAGGGCGATGTGGATCGCCTCGACCGGGTGGAGCAGGTCGTCGTCGTGGAAGCCGACGCGGGTGACCGTCCGTCCGCCGCCGAACTCCAGCCGCCGCGCGCCGCCCGCGCCCTGGCGTACCGGGGCGGCGGCCGAGCCTGTGGCCGTGAGGTAGCGCCAGGGCCCGGCGCCGGCCGCCTCCGCGGTGGCCTTGTCGGCCTCGATCTGCGTGCGCAGCCACTGGACCAGCGTGGCGCCGTCGGTGTCGGGGGCGCCCTCGGCGCCCTCCAGCTCGCGCAGGAACGGCGTCACCGCCGCGTTCAGCTCGGCGACGAACGCCTCCAGCGACGCCTGGGCGTCGTCCAGGTTGGGCAGGCCCTCGGCGCGCGGCCGGGTGGGCGTCGGCAGCCGGTCCCCGGACAGGGGGATGCGCAGCTCCAGCGTGCTCAGGGCGGTCGGCGTGCCCTCCGCGCCGGCCGCGTACGGCTGCTCGCCCTGGTGCCGCCAGCTCGACCAGCCGTCCGGCAGCGGGACGGGCGGCGGCGCGGCGAGCTCGACCACGGCCAGCGGGTCGCGGCCGTCCTCGGCCCGGTGGCAGGCCGCGTCCAGGACCCGGGGGTGGGTGCGCACGTACGGCGAGTCCGCGACCGGCCGGGTGGCGACCTCCCAGGCGGCCAGCGCGAAGTGCAGCGGGTCCAGCGTGACGCCGCTCGCGCCCGGCTCCCCGCCCGTGGCCGCGAACGCGTGCCGCCACCTGCGTAGCTGTTCGCCGTAGTGCTCCTGCGTCCCGCCGTGCCCGGCGTCGATCCAGAACGCCTGCGTCGCGGTGCGAACCGTGCTTTTCATGCCAGAACACCCCTTAAATCCCCTATCGAGCTTTCTGCCCGGTATCGCGGACGACCAACGCCTCCTGACGGCCCTCCCGTTAGCGCTGTGACCTGCGGGGTAGGCCACGGCCAGCGGGAAGTGCGAGCGAGGGGGATTGTGGTCATGCGCACGACTGCTTTTCGGGGTATCAGCTCCTTCAACGGGGAATCTCGGCAACCGGCTCCACGGCGCATCCAGATCGTGCACACGGAGTCGCGAAGACGGTCGCACCCGTTCGTCGCGGCCGTGCTCGGCGCCTGCGCCGGGGCCGCGGTGACGTACCTGCTGGATCCGGACCGGGGCCGCACGCGCCGCGCCCGCGTGCGGGACAAGGGCTCGCACGCCACCCACGAGGTGCGCGACGGCCTGGGCGTGCTCGGCCGCGACCTGTCCAACAGGGGACGCGGGTCGGCCGCGGCGGCCAGGTACCGCCTGACCGGCGGCACCGCCGACGACCGCGTCCTGCACGAACGCGTACGCGCCGAACTGGGCCGCCACATCAGCCACCCGCACGCCGTCGAGGTCGAGGTGCGCGAGCGCGTCGTGACGCTCTCCGGCGACGTGCTCGCGGGCGAGGACGAGCGCGCCCGCCAGAAGGTACGCCGCATCCCGGGCGTCAAGCGGGTGGAGACCAACTGGCACGTGCACAGGGACGGCGCCGACGCGCCCCGGCTGCAGGGCCAGGGCCGCCGCCGCAAGGCGGTGCCGGAGCTGCTGCAGCAGCGCTGGTCGCCCTCGGCCAGGCTGGTCGCGGGCGGGGCGGCGGCCTCGATCTGGGCGGTCACCGGCAAGCTGCCGAGGCCGCTGTCCTGGCTGACCCGCTGCGCCGCGTCCGCGCTGGCCGTGCGGGCGGCGACGAACCTGCCGCTGCGCCGCCTCACCGGCGTCAACGCCGGTCGCGAGGCGATCGACGTCAACGCGGCCGTCTCGATCGCGGCGCCGGTGGCGGCCGTGTGGCCGCTGGTGAGCGACTACTCGCTGTTCCCGCGCTTCATGCCGGACGTCGAGGAGGTCCGGCTGTCGGCCGACGAGCTGCGCTCCCACTGGGTGATCAGGGGCCCGGCCGGGACGCGCATCCGCTTCACGGCCACCGAGACCAAGCGCGAGGAGGGCGCGGAGATCGCCTGGAAGTCCGGCGACGGCGAGCTCATCGCCCACACCGGCGTGCTGCGCGTGGACGCCCAGGCCGACGGCCGGACGCGCGTCCAGGTGCACCTGTGCTACAACCCCATCGCGGGGGCGGCCGGGCACGCCATCGCCGGGCTGCTCGGCGCGCATCCCGCGCGCAAGCTGCGGCAGGATCTGGTGCGGCTGAAGGAGCACGTCGAGAACCAGGTGCAGCCGGTCGCGCCGTCCCTGCTCTGACCGCTCTCCGGCCGCCCTCCGGCCACCGGACGGCCACGCGCGACGGGGGTTCGCGCGTGGCCCGTACGCTGGCGTGATATCGATCCCGATATCACCGGATGGCCGATATCGGTCTTGGACGCCGCCTTTCGTCCTGTGCTGTCATGTCCGGGCTTGCCCCTGTTCCCGCCCGGAGGTGCTCCCGCATGCCCAATCGCCTGTCGAACGTCGGTCGGCTCACGGTCGCGGCGATGTCGGCCGGGTTGCTGACGGCCGCGATCACGCTGCCCGCCGTCGGCGGCACCGGCACGCTGGTCGTCTCCGCCACCGAGCAGCTGAACCTCAAGCCGGTGGCGCTGGCCGAGCCGCCCCTCGCGCAGACCTCCACCGTGTACGACGCCCGCGGCAACGTGATCGCCCGCTTCTACGACCAGAACCGCGAGATCGTCCGCCTGGACCAGATCTCCGAGGTGATGCGGACGGCGGTCGTCGCCATCGAGGACGACCGGTTCTACCAGCACGGCGCGATCGACGTGGAGGGCACGCTGCGCGCCCTGGTCAAGAACCTCAGCTCCGACCGGCTCAGCCAGGGCGGTTCCAGCATCACCCAGCAGTACGTCAAGCAGGTGCTGCTCAACGCGGCCGACACCGAGCAGGACAAGAACAAGGCCCTGGAGGCCAGCTACGCCCGCAAGCTCAAGGAGCTGCGCTACGCGATGGGCGTCGAGCAGAAGTACGGCAAGGACGAGATCCTGCGCCGCTACCTCAACATCGCCTACTTCGGCGCGGGGGCCAACGGCGTGCAGGCCGCGGCCAGGCGCTTCTTCGGCGTCCCGGCGTCCCGGCTGGACCTGGCCCAGGCCGCCACGCTGGCGGGCGCCGTGCAGGACCCGAACACGACCGACCCGAGCCGCGGCAGGAAGGCCCGCGCGCTGCTGCTGGCCCGGCGGAACGTGGTGCTCGACCGGATGGCCGAGCTGGGCAGGATCACGCCGGAGCAGGCGGCCGCGGCCAAGGCGAGAAAGCTGGGGTTCAAGGACGTCCGGCTGCCCAACGGCTGCGGCGACAGCGACTATCCGTACTTCTGCGAGTACGTCCGGCACGAGCTGCTGGCCAACCCGGCCTTCGGCGGCACGCGGCGGGCCAGGGAACGCGCCTTCGCGCAGGGCGGCCTGAAGATCTACACCACGCTCGACCCGAAGGCCCAGGCCGCCGCCGACCGGGCGATCAGGAGGCACGTCGACGCCACCGACGACGCCCTGGCCGCCGAGGCGCTGGTCGAGCCCGGCACCGGCGCGATCAGGGCCATGGCCGCCAGCCGCGGCTACGGCTCCTCGGCCAGGAAGAAGCAGATCTCCTTCAACGCGGTGGCCGACGCGCGGCACGGCGGGCTGATCGGCTTCCAGGCTGGCTCGACGTTCAAGACGTTCACCCTGGTCGAGGCGCTCAGGCAGGGCATGAAGGTGGACGACGGCATCACCGTGGGCAACGGCTACAACGCCCCCTCCACCGCCGCCTTCAAGAACTGCGCCGGCGCCGGCGTCGGCGACCCGTCCTGGACGGTCACCAACGACGAGGGCTCCCCCGGCTTCAAGACGCTGCGGACCGGCACGTGGGGCTCGGTGAACACGTTCTTCATGGCGCTGGAGCAGCGGGTGGGGTTGTGCCGGACGGTCGAGACGGCCAAGTCGCTCGGCATCGCCCGCGCCGACGGCCGCAAGCTCCAGGAGTACGAGACGTTCACGCTCGGCATCAACGAGACCGACCCGGTGACGGTGGCCACCGCGTACGCCGCCATCGCCGCCCGGGGCAAATACTGCGCGCCGATGGCCATCACCAGGATCACCGATGCCGCCACCGGCCGGCCGACCTCGTACCGGCCGTCGTGCCGGCAGGCGCTCGATCCGGGCGTCGCCGACGCGACCGCGCACATCCTGTCGGGCGTGTTCACCAAGGGCACGATGAGCCGCGTCGGCGGCATCGGCCGCCCGGCGGCCGGCAAGACCGGCACCACCGACGGGTACGCCACGGCGTGGTTCGCCGGGTTCACCCCGGACCTGGCGGGCGCGGTCAGCATCGGCGACCCGCGCGGCTCGCAGCGGTACAAGCTGGTGAACACCACGATCGGCGGCCGGTACTTCGCCATCGTGGCCGGGGCCTCGCTGCCGGGGCCGATCTGGAACGACACGATGAGGGCGGCGCTGAAGGGCGTGCCCGCCACGCGGTTCACGCCGATCGACACCGGGCGCTTCGGCGGCTGCGGCGACGCCTGCGCGCCCGCGCGTCCCGACCGGGACGCCGACCGTCCCGACGCGGGCGAGCCCGGCCTCGGGGAGCCGGCCTTCGACGACCAGGGCGCGGGCAGAACGCCCGTGGCGCCCGGTCCATAACCCCGACGGGTGACTCAAGAGCTATACGACAGGCGGCGCGGCGCGACCGTACCCTCGATGAGTCCGCACATCTCCGCCTCACGAGGGACGGTTCCGCCATGCCCAAGGCACGGACGTTCGGCCGGACACATCTGGCGCTCTGCCTCGCGCTCGCCGCCGGTGTCGCCGCCATCGGCGTGAGCGCGGTGGCCGACGCCACCGCCTCACGCCCGGGCGACCCGCGGCCCGTGGTCATCCGCGACACCAGCGGCGGCGCGGTCGGGCGGCTCAGCATCCTGCGCGAGGGGTTCGGGACGGCGCGCGTCTCGGTCTCGGTCAAGGGCCTGACGCCCGGCTTCCACGGCTTCCACATCCACACGACGGGCCTGTGCGACCCGAAGGCCGTCGATCCCGCGACCGGCCAGGTCTCCCCCTTCTTCACCGCCGGCGGCCATCTCGACCTGGCCGGCGCCGTCCACGCCGGGCACTCGGGCGACCTGCCGCCGCTGCTGGTCGGCAAGGACGGGTCGGGCTCCGCGTCAGTCGTCACCGACCGGTTCGGCCTGCGCGAGCTGACCGACGCCGACGGCAGCGCGGTCATCGTGCACGCGCTCCCCGACAACCTGGCCAACATCCCCGCCCGCTACGCCCCCGACGGCCCCGACGAGGCCACTCACCGGACGGGCGACGCGGGCGGACGCACCGCCTGCGGCGTGATCCGGTGACGCGACGCGCGTGAGGCCCGCCGTGGCCGGGCAGTGACGCGACGCGCGTGAGGCCCGCCGTGGCCGGGCGGCGGTGTGCGGCTAGTCTCGTGCCGTAACGCCGCCGACCTCGGGGAGTTCCCGTCATGATCTTCATCACCGCGAAGTTCCGCGTCCTGCCGGAGCACGCCGGCCGCTGGCCGGAGATCTCGGCCGAGTTCACCGAGGCCACCCGCGCCGAGCCGGGCTGCCTGTGGTTCGACTGGTCGCGCAGCCTCGACGACCCGGCCGAGTACGTCCTCGTCGAGGCCTTCCGCGACGACGCGGCCGGGGCGGCGCACGTGGGGTCGGCGCACTTCAAGCAGGCCCAGCAGGTGCTGCCCGGCTACCTGGCCGAGACGCCGCGCATCGTCAACGCGAACGTCCCGCAGGACGACTGGTCGCTGCTCGGCGAGATGGCCGTCCCCGAGCGCGGCTGACCGCTCAGGGCCGCAGCACCAGCGCCGGATCCAGCGCCAGGGTGGCGACCGCCGGCGCGAGGAACACGATCGCCAGGTAGAACTGCGGCGAGCGGTCGGCCCCGCGCAGGTGGGCGTAGAGGGCGCAGACGAAGTAGAGGACGAGCCCGGCCGCGGCCGCCGTCCCGGCCAGGGGCACGCCCAGCAGGCCGAGCGTCAGGCCCGCCGCGCCGGCCGCCTTCAGCGTGCCGGTCGGCCAGACCAGCCACGACCGCGGCACCCCGGTCCGGTCGAGCGCGGGGCCGAGCGACCGCATGACCGGGGCGAGCCGGGTCATGGCGGCGACCCCGGAGAAGGCGTTGCAGGCGATCGTCACCAGCGCGGTGACGACGTAGGCGGTGGAGTGCGGCACGGGATCCTCCGGACGGTGTCGGCTCGTCAGCCCTGCGGGCCGAGCCCGGACGCGTGGCCCGCGGCCGAGTGGTCCTGGGGCTGATACGCGGGCGAGCGGTCGTCGGCCGGGTCGTCCTGGGGCTGCTGGGCGGGCGAGCGGTCGTCGGCCGGGTGGTTCTGGCGGGCGAAGGCCGGGGCGTGGGCGGCGGCCTCGGCCTCCTTGTTCCGGTCGCCGCGGAAGCGGGAGGGCTGCTCGTCGAGGGGCTCGTCGACGTTCATCGCCGACAGGGCCACCACCCGCCGCGCCCCGCGCTCGGCGGCACGGGCGAGCAGGCCGGGCGCCCCGTCGCCGATGGCGCGCGGGTGCAGGAAGACGGCGGTGACGCCGTCCAGGTGGCCGGCGAAGGTCTCGGGGCGGGCCGGGTCGCCCTCGACGGCCTCGGCCCCGGCGGGCAGGCGCACCCCGGCCGCCGAGCTAGACCCGCCGACAAGGGGTGCTTTATCCGGATCGGAGCGCTGGGCGGCTACTCTGCGGCCCATGCACACCCAGTCACTCGCACCCGGTCCGGCCCTCGGCCCCAGGCTCATCAGAGCCGAGATCCTCGTCGTGCTGTCGGTCTCGCTCGGCGCCAGCGCGGTGTTGTCGCTGGTCCGGCTGATCGGCTCGCTGACCGCGCCCAAGGAGCTGAAGGGGCAGCATGCCGTGCTGGTCGGCTCGCTGGCCCCCGGGCGGCCGTGGCTGGACCTGACCTTGCAGCTCGTGGACATCGCGATCTCGGTGGCGCCGGTCGCGCTGGTGGCGTACCTGCTGGTGCGGTCGGGCGAGTCGTTGCGGACGATCGGGGTGGACCTGCGCGAGCCCGGTCGCGACACGTTGCGCGGCGCGCTGCTCGCCGCCGCGATCGGCGGCACGGGGCTGGCCTTCTACCTGGTGGTCTACGCGCTGGGCGTCAACCTGACGGTGGTGCCGGGGCAGTTGCCCGAGGTGTGGTGGCGGGTGCCGGTGCTGCTGCTGGCCGCCGCGCAGAACGGCGTGCTGGAGGAGGTGCTGGTCAGCGGCTACCTGCTGCACCGGCTGGACCAGGCGGGCTGGGGTCCGTGGCGGGCGGTGGCCGTGTCGTCGGTGTTGCGGGGGTCGTACCACCTGTATCAGGGGTTCGGGGGGTTCGTCGGGAACGTGGTTATGGGGCTGGTGTTCGGACGGTTGTACCAGCGGTGGGGGCGCGCGATGCCGCTGGTGATCGCGCACACGCTGATCGACGTGGTGGCCTTCGTCGGGTACGCCGCTCTGCACGGCCGGGTGAGCTGGCTCCCCTGACGCAAGCAGCTTGCACGCCTGTCGCAAGAAATCGATGAACACTTGCAGCTCGCCAACAAAGCTCCGAAACTCCTTCGCAGGAGCCTTGTGTCGCGGGGTCGTGGGGTCCTACTGTCACCTCACCCCCCGAGAGAATCGAGCTTCGGATGTCAGGCACGAGCACATCCCGGAGAGTCGTGGCGGTGCTCGCCGCGGCTCTCGGCCTCCCCCTCGCCTCGCTCGCCG
The DNA here is from genome assembly GCF_040674635.1 of Nonomuraea sp. NPDC049758. Taxonomy (NCBI): domain Bacteria; kingdom Bacillati; phylum Actinomycetota; class Actinomycetes; order Streptosporangiales; family Streptosporangiaceae; genus Nonomuraea; species Nonomuraea sp. NPDC049758. The sequence continues at coordinate 20,653 of NZ_JBFAMZ010000011.1, read as the reverse complement.
TCCCCGCGCCGGCCGTAGCGGCACATGGGCCCGTGGTCACCAGGGCCGCCCTCGACCCGGCCCTGGTCGCCGGCCGGGGCGCGCGCGTCGGCTTCGCCGAGCAGGAGGCCGAGAACGCCTCGACGGACGGCACGGTCATCGGCCCCGACCGCACCGCCTACACGTTGCCCGCCGAGGCGTCCGGACGGCGGGCGGTCCGGCTGACGCCCGGCCGGCACGTCGAGTTCACCCTGCCGGCCGCGGCCAACGCCGTCACGGTCCGCTACAGCATCCCCGACGCGCCCACGGGCGGCGGCATCACCGCGCCGCTCGACGTCGCGGTCAACGGCCGCCACCGGGCCACCATGACGCTGACCTCGCAGTACTCCTGGCTGTACAACCAGTACCCCTTCACCAACGACCCCGGCGCCGACCTGCTGCACCCGGACTGGTGGATCACCGAGTGCTCCTGCGTGCCCAGCGCCACCACCCCGGCCCCGGCGATCGCCAAGCCGTTCCGGCCCAGCCACTTCTACGACGAGCAGCGCCTGCTGCTCGGGCGGACGTACCGGGCGGGCGACCGGATCCGGCTGACGGCGAGCGCCGGAGCCGCCTGGACGGTCATCGACCTGCTCGACTCCGAGCTCGTCGCCCCGCCGCGGATCGAGCCGGTCGCGGCCAACGTGCTGGCCTTCGGCGCGGACCCGTCCGGGCGCCGCGAGTCGTCGGCCGCCTTCGACCGGGCCGTCGCCTTCGCCAGGCGCGCCCACCTGAAGGTGTACGTCCCGCCCGGCACGTACCAGGTCAACCGGCACATCCTCGTGGACGACGTGACGATCACCGGCGCCGGAAGCTGGTACACGATCATCAAGGGCCGCGAGGTCACCCTGGACGCCCCGGCGCCCGACGGGTCCGTCCACACCGGCGTCGGCTTCTACGGCAGGGACGCCGCGGACGGCGGCAGCCGCAACGTGCACCTGTCCGGGTTCGCCATCGAGGGCGACGTCCGCGAGCGCGTCGACACCGACCAGGTCAACGGCGTCGGCGGCGCGATGAGCGACTCCACGATCGAGGGCCTCCACATCCACCACACCAAGGTCGGCCTCTGGTTCGACGGCCCGATGAGCGGCACCCGCGTCACCGGCAACGTGATCGCCGACCAGATCGCCGACGGGCTCAACCTGCACACCGGCGTCACCGGCACGGTCGTGTCGGACAACTTCGTCCGCAACTCCGGCGACGACGGCCTGGCGATGTGGTCGGAGCGCACGGCGGACGCGCGCAACACCTTCGACCACAACACGGTCCAGACGCCGGTGCTGGCCAACGGCATCGCGATCTACGGCGGCACCGACAACACGGTCTCGGCCAACCTGCTCGCCGACCCCGTCCGCGAGGGCAGCGCCCTGCAGGTCGGCTCCCGCTTCGGCGCCGAGCCGTTCGCCGGCCGCCTGGACATCACCGGCAACACCACCGTGCGGGCCGGCACGTACGAGCTGAACTGGAAGATCGGCCTCGGCGCCATCTGGTTCTACGCCCTGGAGCGGAACATCGACGCCGACATCCGGGTGACCGGTGACCACTACCTGGACAACACCTACAACGCCGTCATGCTGGTCGCCGACTGGCCCGTCAAGGACCTCTACGCCATCACGAACCTGCGCTTCAAGGACGTCCGGGTGGACGGCACGGGCACCTCGGTGCTCAGCGCCCGCGCCGCCGGCTCGGCCGCCTTCGAGAACGTGGACGCCCGCAACGTGGGCGCGGTCCCCGTGAACAACTGCGGCAGCTTCCACTTCACCCCGTCCGGCTCGGAGTTCACGCTGACGGACGGCGGCGGCAACGACGGCTGGCTCGCCCCCTGGCTCCTGCCCAACACCCTCACCTGCGACGACCGCCCTCCACTGATCCCCCCACCGGCCCCCGCCCCCTGGTGAGACGGCCGCGTTAGGCTCCGGGGTGCGGGGCAGGGGGACGGCATGACCGACACCTACGACCGGGTCGCCGTTGTCACGGGCGCCGACTCCGGCATCGGCAGGGCCACCGCCGTGCTGCTGGCCGAGCACGGGTTCGACGTGGGGATCACCTACCACGAGGACGAGGACGGCGCGCGGGAGACCGCCGCGCTGGTACGGGAGGCGGGCAAGGCGGCGGCCGTGCGCCGTCACGACCTGACCGACCCGGTCCGCGCCGCGCACGTCGTCGACGAGCTGGCCGGGGATCTGGGCGGGCTCGGCGTGCTGGTCAACAACGCCGGCACCGGGTCGTCGGAGCCGCTGCTCGACATGGACTACGAGCGCTGGCGTTCGGTGTTGTCGGTGGACCTGGACGGGCCGTTCCTGTGCGCGCAGCGGGCGGCCCGGCGGATGGTCGCCGAGGGGCGCGGCGGCCGGATCGTGAACGTCACCAGCGTGCACGAGGAGTACCCGAGGGTGGGGGCGGGGCCGTACTGCGCGGCCAAGGGCGGGTTGAAGCTGCTCAGCCGGGTGCTGGCGCTGGAGCTGGCCGCGCACGGCATCACGGTCAACACGGTCGCGCCCGGCGAGATCGCCACCCCGATGACCGGGCAGGAGGACCGGCCGCCGCGGGTGGGGAGCCGGCCGGGGTACCCGATCCCGCGGCCGGGCGACGCCCGGGAGGTCGCCGCGGTCATCGCCTTCCTGGCCTCGCCGGCCGCCTCGTACATGACCGGGTCGTCGGTGTTCGTGGACGGCGGCCTGGTGACGATGGGACCGCAGGCGGCGGGGGCGCTCCAGTCCGGCGACTGGCGTTGACCCCGCACCCCCGTCCGCCCGCTCCCACACGGCACCCCCGCCCTCAGGCGGTGGCCCGCCGTCCTTCAGGCGGTGGCCGGGTGGCCGACGGCGAGGGCCGCGGCCACCTGCGGCGCGACCCGCTCCGCCCAGTGGCCCAGCAGCTCCTCCAGCTCGGGCAGCCGCGACTCCAGCACCGCGAGCCCCGGCGTCGGCACGGTCGCGCCCAGTTCCACCAGCAGCGGACGCAGGTGCACCTCGACCGCCAGCGCGTGCTTCGGATCGCCCATGACCAGCAGCGGCAACGCCACCACCCCGGCCAGCGCCTCCGGCCGCAACCGGTCGAGGAACGCCTTCAGCAGCCCGGTGTACGTGCCCTTGTAGGTGGGGCTGGCCACCACCAGCACCCGCGCCTCGGCGACCAGCTCCAGCGCCACCTCGACGCCGGGCGCGGGCCCGGGGGCGAGCAGGTGCGGCCCGAGCGCCGACAGGTCGATCACGTCGTGCGCGCCCGGGAGGCCGAGCCGCCGCGCGACGGCCTCGGCGGCCTCCACGGCCACGGTCCGCGTCCTGGAGCCCTCGCGGGGGTTGCCGACCAGCGCGACGACGCTCATCCGGCCACCGCCGCCGCCAGCCCGGCGGCGTACCGGGAGACGGGCCGGGTCAGGCCGTAGTTGTCGCGGAGGGTACGGCCCTCGTACTCGTACCGGAACAGGCCCCTGACCTGCAACTCCGGCACGACGTGGTCCACGAAGTCGGACAGTCCCGACGGGAGCAGCGGCGGCATGATGTTGAAGCCGTCGGCGGCCCCGGTGAAGAACCACTCCTGGAGCTGGTCGGCGATCTGCTCGGGCGTCCCGGCGACCACGCGGTGGCCGCGGCCGCCGGCCAGCCGGTTGAGCAGCTGCCTGACCGTCAGGCGTTCCCGCCTGGCCAGGTCGATGACGAGCTTGCGCCGGCTCTGCGCGCCCTCGGTCTCGACGGCCACGTCCGGCAGCGGCCGGTCGAGGTCGTCCTCGGACAGCTCGATGCCGGTCAGGTGGGAGAGCTGGGCCAGGCCGTAGGCGGGGATGATCAGATCTTCGAGCTCCTTCTCCAGGTGCAGCGCCTCCCGTTCGGTCGAGCCGATGATCGGCGAGATGCCGGGCAGGACGAGCACGTCGCCGGGCTGCCTGCCGTGGGCGGCCACCCGTCGTTTGAGGTCGCTGTAGAACTCCTGGCCCTCCTCCAGGGTCTGCTGGGCGGTGAAGACGGCCTCGGCGTGCCGGGCGGCGAACTCCTTGCCGTCCTCCGACGACCCGGCCTGCACCAGCAGCGGACGGCCCTGCGGAGAACGGGAGGTGTTCAACGGCCCCCGGACGGCGAAGTGGCGGCCGATGTGCTCGACGGGATGGATCTTGCCGGTGTCGGCGTAGCGGCCGCCGGTGCGGTCGCCCAGGATGGCGTCGTCCTCCCAGCTGTCCCAGAGCTTGCCGGCGACCTCCAGGAACTCGTCCGCCCTGGCGTAGCGGGCGGCGTGCGTGGGGCGTTCGACGCCGAAGTTGAGCGCCTCGGCCTCGCTGGCGGAGGTGACGATGTTCCAGCCGGCCCGGCCGCCGCTGATGTGGTCGAGGGAGGCGAACTTGCGCGCCACGTGGAAGGGCTCGTTGTACGTGGTGGAGACGGTCGCGATCAGGCCGATGTGGTCGGTCACCGAGGCCAGCGCGGCCAGCAGCGTGAGCGGCTCCAGCCCGCCGAGCGCGTTGTGCCGGACGTCGCCCTGCAGCGCCACGCCGTCGGCGAGGAAGAGCGAGTCGAGCTTGCCGCGCTCGGCGATCCTGGCCAGCTCCTGGTAGTGGCGGACGTCGGTCAGGCGGCTCGGCTCGGTGCGGGGGTGCCGCCAGGCGGCCTCGTGATGGCCGACGCCCATGAGGAAGGCGTTCAGGTGGAGCTTTCTCGTCACGTGGTCCTCCAGGTGGAGAAGCGGCGCTCGACGCCGATCAGGAGCAGGTTGAACAGCAGGCCGACCACGGAGATCGTGATGATGCCGGCGTACATGTCGGGGATGCGGAAGCTGGACTGGGCGTCGAGGATGAGGTAGCCGAGCCCGGCCTTGGCGCCGACCATCTCGGCGAACAGCAGCACGAGGATCGAGTACGCGCCCGCCAGGCGCACCCCCGTGAAGATCGTGGGCACGGCGGCCGGCAGGATCACCTTCTGGAACAGCCGCACCGGACCGAGGCCCATCGACCGGGCCGACTTGATCAGCAGGGGTTCGACGGTCTTCACGCCGCTGACGGTGTTGAGCAGGATGGGCCAGGAGCAGGCGTACAGGACGAACGCCACCTTCGTCGTCTCGCCGATGCCGAGGATGAGCGTGAAGACCGGCAGCAGCGCGACCGCCGAGGTGTTGCGGAACACCTCCAGCAGCGGGGTGAGGAAGTCGGCGACGGGCTTGTACCAGCCGATCAGCAGCCCGAGCGGGATGGCCAGCACGATCGCCAGCCCGAAACCGGACAGCGAGCGCGCCAGCGACGCCCCCAGGTGCTCCGGGAGCCGGCCCGTGAGCAGCAGGTCCGCGCCGGCGGCCAGGCTCTCCGACAGCGGGGGCACGAACACGGGGTCCACCACGCCGAGGCGGGGCAGCACCTCCCAGGCGGCCAGGAGCAGCAGGATCGCGGCCGAGTTCCGCACCGCCCGCCGCGCGGGCCCGCCCGCCCGCCGCCACGTCGCCGCCTTCCGGCTCGTTCTGGTTGGGGCCGTCTTCCGGTCCTCCCCCTCGGTGGGCCGGACAGCGGTGGGCCGGACAGCGGTGGGCTCGTCCCGGGTGGCGGGGTCGTCCCGGGTGGCGGGGGCGGGGTCGTCGTCGGGGAGGTCGTACCAGTGGGCGTCGCCCTCGGGACGCGTCCGTTCGTCGGCGCGGGCGTCAGTCATGCCGGATCGCCGCCTTCCGCTCCTGCACCTGCGCCGCGGCGACCTCGTCGCGCAGCAGCCCCCACACGTGGTGCCGGTACTCGCCGAAGCGCGGGTCGGCCCGCAGGTCGCCCTCGCGCGAGTCGAAGTCCACCTCGATGATCTCCTTGATCCGGCCCGGTCTGGAGGTCATCACGGCGACGCGTTGCCCCAGGTAGACGGCCTCGTCGATGCCGTGCGTGATGAACACGACGGTCTTGCGGGTGTGCTGCCAGATGCGCAGCAGCTCCTCCTGGAGCGACTCGCGGGTCTGCGCGTCGAGCGCGGCGAACGGCTCGTCCATCAGCAGGACGTCGGGGTCGAAGGCCAGGCTGCGGGCGATGGCGACGCGCTGGCGCATGCCGCCCGACAGTTCGTGCGGGTAGCGGTCCTCGAAGCCGGACAGCCCGACCAGTTCCAGGTGCCGCCGCGCCCGTTCCGTACGCTCGGCCCTGGGCACGCCCTTGGCCTCCAGCCCGAAGGCCACGTTGGCCAGCGCGGTCCGCCAGGGGAACAGCGCGTACTGCTGGAAGACGATCCCCCGGTCGAGGCCGGGCCCGGTGACGGGCGCGCCGTTGACCACGATCCGGCCCGACGTCGGCTCGGTGAGGCCCGCGACCAGGTCGAGGAGGGTGGACTTGCCGCAGCCGCTCGGCCCGACGAGCGTGAGGAACTCCCCTTCGCGGACGTCCAGCTCGATCCCGGACAGGGCGGTGAACGGCTCGCCCGCGTCCCTGACCGTGAACTCCTTGGAGACGTTCCGGATGCCGATCTTCGTCTGGACGCCGGTCTCGCTGATCGTGGCGGTCATGAGCCGCTCCCGTTCGCGTAGGGGTTGAACTCGTTGGTGTAGAGGTCGGTGGCCTTGACCTGGCCAGGACGGATCTCGCCCTCGCGCTGGAGCCAGTCGATCCACCGCTGGAACTCGCGGCTGTCGATGACGCCGCCCCTGCCCGCGATGCCGGTGCTCTTCCAGAGCTTCACGACGTCGGCGGTCTCGTTGCGCCCACGCCTGGCGATGATCTGCTCGAACTTGGCGACGACCTCCTCGCGCGGGCGGGTCTGCGCCCAGGCGATGGCCTTGGCGAAGCCGGTGACGAAGGTCCTGACGGTGCCGGGGTTCCTGGCGATGAAGTCCTCGCGCAGCACGACGGCCCCGGCCGTGAACGGTCCGAACAGCTCGACATCGGTGAACAGCGGACGCAGCCCGCCGCGTTCGAGCGCCTTGTCCTTGAGCACGCCGCCGAGCGTGCCGACGTCGAGCTGCCCCTGCCGCAGCGCCTGCTCGGTGTTGACCGGCGGGATGACCACGAGCTGGACCTGCTCGATCTCGGCCGCGGTCAGCCCCTGACGCTTGAGGTACTCCTTGATGACGGCCTCGTGGTGGGCGCCGAGGGTGTTGACGCCGATCTTCTTGCCGATGAGGTCGCGAGCGGTCCTGATGGGGCTGTCGTCCTTGACGTAGTAGCCGTTGAACGACTTCTCGTCCGAGCCGTAGTAGCCGATCACCGCCTTGATCGGGGCCTTGGCCGCCTTGAGCTTGATGACGGCGCCGTCGAAGGCGCCGCCGAAGTCGGTCTGGCCGGTGGCCGCCGACTGGATGTCCTGCGGCCCCGAGGTGGTGTTGCCCACCCACTTGAGCTTGACGTCGCCGAGGTAGCCGAGCTCGGCGGCCAGTTCGGGGAAGGTGACGTTGCCCGCGCTGCCCTGGTAGCGAAGCTCCTTCACCTCCGGTTCGCCGGGTTTCGCCGAGCCCTCGGCCGCGCCGCAGCCGACGGTCACGGTGGCGAGCAGCACGGCGAGGAGTGCACGTCTGATGTTGATCACGATGAGTTCCTCTGGGGAGAACTGCGCAGGGGGTAGGGAGGTCTGCCGGAGGTGCGTGATCAGCGACACTGCGCGCTGGCGACGTGGCCGTGGTCCACGTGCGGGCGCCGGGTCAGGTAGAGGCCCTGGCTCATGCGTACGAAGCTACGGAACCCCGGACGTGAAGTCAACATTTCCTACTGGCTTTACATGAAACACTGTCAGGAACGGCCCGCTTCCGGAAACGACGGTCCCCACTTGCCCGGTTTGATGATCTACTCTGGCGGGAATCCGGTCCGGGGATGAACGAGCTCGGACACCGAGCTTCGTCGCAGCCCCGGGAGCTGATCAGCGTGGGCGAAGCCGAATGGCCCGCAGATCTCGATGTGGGAAGACTGCTGGAGTCGGGGTGGCGGCCTACCCCGTTCCGGCAGTTCATACTCAAGCTCCACAGCCGCTGCAACCTGGCGTGCGACTACTGCTACATGTACGAGATGGCCGACCAGAGCTGGCGCCGCCAGCCGCGCCGCATGTCCGGGCCGACCATCGACCGCGTGGCCGCCCGCATCGCCGAGCACGCCGAGGCCAACGGCCTGGACGGCGTCGAGGTGATCCTGCACGGCGGCGAGCCCCTGCTGGTCGGCGTCGACCACATGCGCTATGCGCTGACCGCCCTGCGCTCGGCGCTGCCGTCCGGCGTCGAGCTGGTGGCCCGCGTGCAGACCAACGGCGTCCAGCTCAACGAGGGCTTCCTGAGCCTGTTCGCCGACCTGGACGTCTACGTGGGCGTCAGCCTCGACGGCGACAAGGAGGGGCACGACCGCCATCGCCGCAATGCCTCCGGCCGAGGCAGCTACGAGCAGGTGCGGGCCGGCATCGAACGCCTGACGGCGCCCGCCTACCGCCACCTGTTCGGCGGCCTGCTGTGCACCCTCGACCTGGCCAACGACCCGGTCACGACCTACGAGGCGCTGCTCCGGTTCCGCCCCCCGGTGCTGGACTTCCTGCTGCCGCACGGCAACTGGACGACTCCCCCGCCCGGCTGGTCGGATACCGGCTCGCCGTACGGCGACTGGCTGGTGGCCGTCTTCGACCGCTGGTACCGCGCGCCCGAGCGGGAGACCCAGATCCGCATGTTCAGCCAGATCATCCGGCTGGTGTGCGGTCGGCCGTCCAGGAGCGAGGGGATCGGCCTGTCGCCGGTGGCGGTCGTGGTCATCGAGACCGACGGCAGCATCGAACAGGTCGACACGCTCAAGTCCGCCTACGACGGCGCGGCCGGCACGCTGCTGCACACCTTCCGCGACTCCTTCGACGCGGCGCTGCTCCTGCCCTCCATCGCAGCCCGGCAGATCGGCGCGCGGGCGCTGTCGGACGAGTGCGCCGCCTGTGAGCTGGCCAGGATCTGCGGCGGCGGCCTGTACCCACACCGGTACCGTCCGGGCAGCGGGTTCCGCAACCCGTCGGTCTACTGCCGCGACCTGTACCGGTTGATCAGCCACATCCGGCGGACCGTGACCGACGACGTGGCCGACCTGACCAGAGCCGACCCGCGCACCCCCGAGCTCCTCGCGCCCGGGGGGTGAGCGGGCCCGACCCGGTCAGACCGGCGGCGGGTCGAAGTCGCAGTCGAGGTGGCGCCGCTCGCCGGCCACCCGGGTGTCGGGGTGTTCGGGGCCCAGCGTCTCCAGGTAGGACCGCATGGTCTCGTCGAAGAGCGCCCTGCCCGCCTCCGACTGCCCGGCGGCCTCCAGGTCGGCCGACAGGTTGGCCGCCGCCGCCAGGGCCGTGGGGTGGCGCGGGCCCAGCAGGGCGCTGAGGCGCTGGTGGGCCTCCACACCGATCTCGCAGGCGTTCTTGAGGTCGCCCAGTACGGCCAGGTCGCTGGCGTAGTTGACGGCGATGAGCAGGTAGTAGTGGTGGTCGCGGCCCAGCCTGCGCTCGATGCCGTCGAGCGCCTTCTTGTTCAGCTCGCGCGCCGCCTGCGGGTCGCCGAGCACGCGGTGCAGCAGGGCCACGTTGCTGGCGCAGCCGTGGTTGTACGGATGGTCAGTGCCGTAGATCCGCGGGTAGCGGTTCATGGTGTCGAAGGCCAGCTCGTAGGCCTGCTCCACGTTGCCGTTGGCGCGGTTGCAGTTGGACAGGCAGGTGGCGGCGGCGAGCGTGCTGGGGTGGTCGACCCCGTACAGCCGCACGTAGCGCTCGTGCACGTCGATGGCCTGCAGGAGGGCGTCCTCGGTCTCGCCGGACCGCAGCAGGGCGATGGCCAGGTCTTTCTGGGCCAGCAGGATGCGCGGGTGGTTGGCGTCGAAGAACTCGCGGCCGAAGATCAGCGCGTCGTCGCAGACATCGACCGCCTGGCGGTAGTCGCCGCACAGCCGCACCACGCGGCCGAGGCCGGTGCGCAGGTTGAGCTCGGTGCCGCGGGTGACCGCGGTCTCCCCTCCCTGGGCCGTGCGCAGCGCCTCCAGGAGCAGTTCCTTGGCACGGACGTAGTCGGAGGTGAGGCCGTAGTCGAGGGCCAGGCTGTTGATCGCCCTGACCGTGCTGACGTCGTCGGGCCCCAGCACCTTCCTGTGCAGGCGCAGCGACTCCTCGTCGTGCTCCCTGGCGTCGATGAAGCGGCCCTGCGCGCGCAGGTCGGAGCCGATGCCGTTGAGCAGGATCAGGGTGTCGCGCTCCTCCTCGCCGAGCGCCGCGCGCGTGGAGACCAGGGTGGCCTGGTTGAGCTTGTACGCCTCGGCGTAGCGGCCCTGCTCGCGGTAGAGGTCTCCCTGCAGGCGCTTGGCCTGGAGCACGTGCCGGTTGTCGGCACCGGAGTCTTGCGTCCAGCTCTTCAGGAACGTCTCCACGTGGCTGCCGGTCGCGGCGAAGTTGCCGGAGGAGCTGAGGTAGGTCAGCATCTTGATCGCGAAGTCGCGGACCTCGTCCCGGCGGCTCTCGGCCACCCTCGCCGGCCGGACATGGGCCAGCAGCGCGTCGTAACGCGGCCAGTTGGCCGGGTCGTCGGGGGCCGTCGGCACAGCGCCGACGAGCAGCGAGTGGACCTCCGCCCGGATCTCCTCCTGGACCTCCGGTTCGAGCTCCTCCCGCAGCAGGGCCTGGATCAGGCGGTGGACCTGGAGGGTGGCCGGTCGCCCTGGGCCGCGCTGGCCACCGGCCTGACCGCTCGCCTCGGCCTCGACCCGCACCAGGGCGTATTTGGCCAGCGTGCCGATGGCACCGCTCAGCTTGATGGGGTCGGCGAGCAGCTCGGCGATCACCGGGCGCACCGCCCCCCTGACCGGGACGAGCACCGAGCGCGGGATGGGCTCCGGCCCGAAGAAGGCACAGCAGCGCAGCAGCTCCATGGCCTCGGGCAGGTTCTCCTTGAGCTTGTTGACCGACAGCCCCCACGCGGCCGTCATGGAGACCGGATACTCCGAGGGCTTGCCCCTGCTCAGCAGCTGGCTGGTGTGCTCCTGGAGCAGCTTGAGGTACTCCTCCGGCGCCATGCCGGTCTCGCTCTGCAGCGCGGCCGCCTGCTCCAGCGCCAGTGGCAGGTCGCCGAGCGCCTCGGCCAGCTCGACGGCGACGGACTCGCTGATCGCCCTGCGCAGGCGCTTCTGGAAGAACTCGACGCTCTCCCGCCGCGGGAAGACGTCGACCGGGACGGTGTCGACGACGCTCTCCCAGCGGTGGTTGCGCGAGGTGATCAGGACGTGCCCCGGCCCGGGACGCACGATCTCCCTGATGTCGTCCGGCTCGTCGGCGTTGTCGAAGATCAGCAGCCACCGGCGGGTCGGATCGCCGCGGCGCAACGCCTGCAGGACGGCGTTGGCCGCCTCGTCGATGCCGGTCGCGGTCGGGCCCGGCAGGCCGAGCTGGGGCGCGAGCTGGGCCAGCGTCGAGCGCACCAGGCCGGGCTGGTCGGAGGGGATCCACCAGACGAGGTCGTACTCCTCGCGGAAACGATAGGCGTATTCGATCGCGGCCTGCGTCTTGCCGACGCCGCCGTAGCCCTGCAGGGCGTTCGGCACGACCGCGGTGGGCTGCTGGAGAATGCTGTCGCGCAGCCTGGACAGCAGCTCCTCCCGGCCGGTGAAGTTCTTGTTCCGGGGTGGAACCTTCCAGACATTGGGAAAGTCGCTCACTGCGCGCAGTGCGGCGGACGGCTCTGGAATCGTCACGTGCCCGCCCTTCTGTCCGTGCCTTCACGGGTGCTGGTGCAGGAATGGAAAGTCGTTTTCGAGAATGAGGCAAGATAAAACGACAGACTGTCATGGTAGCGGCCCGGCGGGTTCCGTACTACCCGGGCGATAACGGCGTCCGCCAATGACCTGTTCAGGACGGCACTAATTCACCGCCTATTGGCTGGCACGCCGAATTCGGCCACCCTGGGATCAGCCTGTTGAGCACTTCGCTCCGTACGGGCCGGTCATCCGGACGGGGAACGCTGCGGGCAGGCCAGAGCCGACGAGGGAGCGCCCATGGCACCGCAGGTCGTCACGCACCACAAGGATCTTCTTGATTTGTCCGCACTCTCATCCGCCCGTCTCGAAGGGCTGGGGAACTCCGTGATCGCACTGGAGTTACTCGACCTGCTCGAGTCGGGCCCGGGGGAAGACGAGGTGTTCGCCGCGTTCGACAACAGCACCCCGATGCCGTACCGACCGGGCAATCCGTAATCACGAACCGATTCGCCGGGACCCGGCGGGAGATCTTTCCCCGGGTTTCGGCGAACCCGAAAACCGGGCGCCGGCCACGGCGATGCCATACCATGGGGAGCCATCGAGAATCGTGCAGCGGTGACAGCCGGACGTTGAGCTCGAAACCGGACGGAATTATTCAGCAGTCTCGCCGCCACACGCGTCTTGCGGCATTGACCGGGGCGGGCGCCTCCGCAGTCCGGTCCCGGGCCACAAAGGAATACGACGTCGTCCTCGGTGAGTGAGGTCTGGTCCCATGACTGCTTCCGGCCCCCGACGCGGTCCCTTCGTCGGAGCTCGTCCTTTCGACGAAGGCGACGGGGCCCTGTTCTTCGGACGGTCCGCGGAGACCGCGGAGCTGGCCGGCATGTGGCGGCGCAACCGGCTGACGATCCTGCACGGCGCGGCCGGCGCCGGCAAGACCTCACTGCTGCGGGCCGCCGTGATCCCCCTGCTGAGGGACGAGCGGGCGCACGTGCTGCCGGTGGGCCTGGCCCGCTCCACCCGCGTCTGGCCCGCCGCCGCGCTGCCCGAGCACAACCCGTACGTGATCGCGCTGCTGTCGTCGTGGTCGGGCGGCGGCTCGCTGGCCAGTTTCGCGGGCCTGTCGGTGAGCGACTTCCTGCGCAGGCTCCAGCGCAACGACGGCGTCGCCGGGCCGACGCTGGCCGCCGTCGACCAGGTGGAGACGTTCCTGCGGCTGCCCGACCCGTACGAGCACCTCAGGGAGAGCTTCTTCGACGAGCTGCTGGGCTCGTTGTCCCAGCGGCCCGACCTGCGCCTGCTGCTGTCGGTCCGCACCGATCACCTCGACGAGCTGCGGCACGTGCTCAGGCGCTACGCGGTCCGGGAGCCGCAGGAGCTGGCGCTGCCGCCGTTCACCCGGGCGCACGCCGTCCAGGCGATGCGGCTGTCGGCCGAGTCCACCGGCGACGGCGCCGCCGCGGACAAGGTCGAGGAGCTGGTCGACGAGATCCGCACGGTCCGCGACGACACCGGCCGGCCCTTGCCCGCCGCCGACGAGGTCGACCCGCTGCTCCTGCAGGCCGCCGGCGCCCGGCTGTGGGGTGATCCGCCGGACCCCGAGCGGTTCCTGCTGACGGAGCTGGACACCGCCGCCGACCGGGCGGTGCGCGAGTTCTGCGCCGAGACGCTGGCCGGGGTCGCCGCCGACTACCTGTTACCCGCCGGCCGCCTCATGGCCTGGTTCCGCCGGGACATCCTGCACGAGTACGGCAGGCTGTCCGACCCGGTCGCGGACGTGGGCGCGGTCGTGCTCAACGCCCTGGAGGACCGCTACCTGGTCAGCTCGCCCAAGTGCAACGGCCTGCCCATGCACGGCCCCCGCCACCCCCGGATGCTGGCCCCGCTCAGGCAGCTCGACGCCGCCATGTGGCCGCAGTCCCCGCCCGACCCCGCGGCCCGGCTGCGCGCCGCCAAACGCGCCGGCGACGAAGGTGAGCCCGAACGCGCCCGCCGGCTCGTCCACGAGGCCGCCCAGACCTGCCCGCCTCAGGCGTTGCGGCTGCGGGCCGAGATCGACACGCTCTCCGGCAACATCGACTACGACCAGGGGCTGCTGGCGGAGAGCATCGAACACTACCGCGCCGCGGCCCGGCTCTTCGAGGCCGTCGGGGACAACGCGGCCGTCGGGTGGCTGATGACGGCGGTCGGGCGCGTCGTCCTGGCTCAGGGCAGGCCGGGCCTGGCCGTCGAGCAGCTGCGCGCCGCCGTCGGCCGGGTGCCGGACGACCTCATCGTACAGACCGCGCTCGGCCAGGCCCTGTGGGAGGCCGGGCAGCCGGACGCCGCCCTGGCGGTGCTGAGCGACGTGCTGAACCGCGAGGCGGACACGCCCGAGGCCCGGCGCTCGCGTGGGGAGTTCCTGGCCGATCTCGGCGACGCGGAGTCCGCCCTGCGGGACATGCGGCAACTGCGCGGCGGCCGGCCCGCGCCCTCCACCAAGGCGGCCCGCGCGCTGGCGATGGCCAGCCTGACCCGTCCCGAGGTGGCCCACGACCTCGGCGACGCCCTCGACGAGGCCGAGGAGGCGCTGAAGGAGGCCGAGGAGAGCGGGCCCGTGCTGCTGCGCGCCGCCCGCGTCCACAAGCTGACCGGCGACGTCACCAGGGCGACGGAGCTGGCCGACCGCGCCATGACGGCCCGGCGCCCGCCGCTGCCCGAGCACCAGCGGCGGACGGCCAGGAAGCTGCTCGCGGGTTCGTGATGCCGGACACCGCCCTGGTGGCCCTCATCACCGGCGCATCGGCCGTGCTGGCCGCGCTGTCGGGCGCCGGATGGGCGATGGTGACCGAGCGGCTGAAGGCCAACCAGGCCACCAAGGCCGCCGCCGAGCAGCGCCGGGCCGACCGGGAGGAGGCGCGGGCCGAGACCCTGCGCACCGCGTTCGCCGACGCGCAGTCTGCGGTGCTGCGCTTCGGGCTGACCGTGAGCATCTCGCTCGACATGCGCACCGACCGGGACGCCCGCCTCGACGGCGAGGACCTGCCCGGCCAGTTCCGGCAGGCGCGGGTGGAGTACCTGGCGGCGGCGGTGGCGGTCGAGCGGTTGTGGCCGCTGTGCCCGGAGGGCGCCCGCGAGCGCATCGAGCAGCTCAGCACAGCCGTCACCAGGGCGTTCGGGCACGCCCGTTCGGTATCAAGTCCTGTTGTGGCCGGGGAGGAGGTTGAGGTGGCCCTCCAGCGGGCGCTGCGCGCCCTGAGCGCAGAGGTTTTCCCGCCCGCGCCGCCCCCTTCCGAGCTCGCCGTCCCGGCCGGCTGACGACCGCGCGCCACCGGCGGCCCAGGTCGTGCCCGAGCGGGGTCACCATGAGCGTCAGGACGACGGCCAGCAGGCCGATGGCCAGCGCCACCAGGACGAGTGCGCCCCTGGTGCCCCACACGGCGATCAGGTAGCCGGCCGACAGCGCCCCCAGCGGGACGGCGCCGCCGGAGAGGAACCGCCCGGCGCCCGTGACCCTGCCCAGCAGCTCCTTCGGCACCTCGTCGGCCTGGTAGACCGCGAGCGCGACGTTGATGTGCGCGCCGGTGAACCCGATACCGCCCCAGGCCAGCGGCAGCACGACGGCGACGAACACGACGCTGTCGTGGTCGACCAGCGCCACGAACCCGGTCAGCATCAGCCAGGACCACACGCACGTCACGATCACGCCCCGGGTGCGCCCCTTGCTCTGCAGCCGCGACGCGGTGAACGAGCCCAGGACGCCGCCGAACCCGGTGGCCGCGATCAGGCAGCCGATGAGCAGGCTCGGCAGCCGCTGCTGATGGGCCAGCAGGATGAGGACGAGGGCGAGCGTCTGGAAGAAGAAGTTGGCCAGCGCGCAGACGATCAGCACCGGCACCAGGAACCGTTCCCTGCGCAGGTAGGCGAAGCCGTCGCCCAGGTCGGCCACCAGCGCTCTCACCCGCGGTCGCGGCGGGACGCCGTGCGGGGTGAGCCGATCCTTGGCCATGCGCAGCAGCGCGAACACCGACAGGAACGAGGTCAGCGCGTCGACGGCGAAGGCCAGCGCCCGGTGCAGGTCGAACAGCAGGCCGCCGAGCGGGCGGCCGAGCAGCGCCGCCGCGTGCACGCGCGCCTCGTTCTTCGCCATCGCGCCCGGCAGGTGCTCGCGCGGGACGAGCCGCGGCACCACCGTCGCCTCCGCGGTGCTGAAGAACACCAGGCAGACGCCCTGCGCCGCGGCGACCAGCGGCAGCACGACGTGCTCCGGCATGCTCGCGAACGCACCGGCCGTCAGCAGCACGGCGAGCACGCCGCGGGCCAGCAGGCTGACGATCATGACCCGCCGCCGGTCCATGTAGTCGACCAGCGCGCCCACCGGCAGGGCCAGGAGGATCCGGGGCAGCGTGCCGGCCGCCGTCACCCAGCCGGCGAACACCGGCGAGCCGGTCAGCGACAGGGCGAGCAGGGGGACGGCGAGCATGGCGTTCGTCGAACCGAGCTGGTTGGCCGCCGAGGCACTCCACAGGAGGTTGAAGTCGCGCCGCCACGGGGCGCGTCTCCCGTCGGCCGGGCCCTCGCCCGCGGTGCTGTCGGTCACCTCTGTCGCTCCCAAGGCGCCCGGACACTGGGCAAGCCAGGTGCGGTGTCGTCCACAGCCGGCCTTAGTGTCACAAGGTTGAAGACCGGCCTTCGGACGGTGATCGTACCCGTAACGGGGGCCTGTTACAGGCAAACGGCCGCCTCGACGTGCCAAAGGTCCCTTGACCTCGGCGGGCGGTGGGCCGGGTTGACAGGGGGGTCGGGGTGGTTTTCTCTGCAACCAGGCGGGGGCGGAGGGGAGCGTTCATGCGTGGTCTTCGGCGATTCTTGCTCAGCCTGGTCCTGTGCGTGCCGCCGGTCGTCCTGCCGGTCGCGCCCGCCGTCGCCGCCGGGCCCGCGCCCGCCGGGCCCGGGGCCGCCGCGCACTTCGGGCAGGCACGCAAGGACTGCGTGGGGACGGCGGCGGGCCGGGCGTCCAAGATCTGGTACACAGTGGCGGGCGGCATGTTGTCCGACGTCTACGAGCCCACGATCGACAACACGAACGTCGAGACGATGCAGTTCGTGGTCACCGACGGCCGCACGTTCACCGAGTCGCAGGCCCGCGACACCACCTACCGGGTGGAGACCGGGCGTTCGGGACTGAGCTGCACCGTCACCTCCACCAGCAGAACCGGCCGCTACCGGCTGACCACCACCTACGTCACCGACCCGGGCAGCGACGCGGTCGTCGTCCGGACCCGGTTGCAGCCGCCCGGCCTGCGGCTCTACGTCCGGCTGGACGCAAGCGTGAACGGAAACGGCGGCGGCGGCCCGGCCGACGGCGGAGCCGACACCGGCACGGTGGACGCCGCCACCGGCGCGCCCCTGATCTCCGACACCGGCACCGTGACCTCGGCCCCCGAGCGCGACTACGCGGTGCCCACCCACCTGGCGCTGCGGGCCGAACGGCGCCTGCCGCTGGCGAGCGTCGGCTACGCGGGCACGTCCGGCGACGGGCTGGCGCAGCTCGACGCCGACCACGAGCTGACCCCCTACGACAGCGCGCCCCGCGGCAACGTCGTGGCCACCGCCCGGCTGCCGATCGACGCCTCGGGCGCGGTGACGTTCGCGCTGGGCTTCGGGCGCACCGCCGAGGCCGCACTGCGGACGGCGGGCGCGGCGGCGGCGCGGCCGTTCGAGTCCACCCGCGCCGCGTTCGAGGCGGGCTGGGCGGCCTATGACGAGGGTCTGCGCCGGCCGCCCGCCGCCCTCGCCGACGCCTACCGGCTGTCGGCCAACGTGCTGAAGGCGAGCGAGGACAAGACCTTCCCCGGCGCGGTCGTCGCCTCGCCGGCGAGCCCGTGGGGCCAGGCGGTCGACGCGGGCGCGCTGCCCGGCGGCAAGCCGGTCTACTTCGGCTCCTATCGCGAGGTGTTCGCCCGCGACCTGTACGAGGCGTTCACCGGCTTCCTCACCGCCGGCGACCTGGCAACGGCCCGCGCCACCACCCGCTTCCTGCTGGAACGCCAGCAGCTCCCCGACGGCAGGCTGCCGCGCAACTCGCTGCTCAACGGCCGCCTCGCGCCCGACTCCGGCGGCGACCAACTGGACGAGACGGCCTACCCGATCCTCATGGCCCACCAGTCCGGGCTGGGCGGCGAGGCGGAGCTGTGGCCGCGTGTACGGGCGGCGGCCGACTTCCTGCTGGCGCACGGGCCCGCGTACGGCGTGGAGCGGTGGGAGGAGCAGGCGGGCCACTCGCCGTCCACGATCGCGGCCGAGATCGCCGGGCTGGTCGCGGGAGGCGAGATCGCCGACCGGCAGGGCGACCGGGCCCGCGCCCGGCTCTACCGCTCCGCCGCCGACCACTTCGCACGCTCGGTCAAGGGCTGGACGGTGACCACCACCGGCCCGTACGCCCCCCGCTACTTCCTGCGCCTGTCGCGCGGCGGCGACCCCGACGCGGCCGTCTCCTACGACCTGGGCAACGGCGGCCCCAACGAGGACCAGCGCCGGGTGGTGGACGCCGGTTTCCTGGAGTTGACCAGGCTCGGCGTCCTGCCCGCGGACGACCCTGACGTGCTGGCCTCGCTACTGGTCGTGGACCGGGTGCTGCGGCGCACGACCGCTAGCGGCCCCGGCTGGTACCGGTACGGCTCGGACACGCCGGGCACCGAGGACGGCTACGGCGACTGTCACGAGCCGGACCCCACCTCGTGCGCACCGTCCGGCAGGCCGTGGCCGACCGGGAACACCGGCTCGGGCCACCTGTGGCCGGTGCTGGCCGGGGAGCGGGCCGAGCAGGCGCTCCAGACCGGCGATCAGGCCACGGCGGCGGCGCTGCTGGCGGCCATGCGGGCGATGTCGTCGGGCACGGGGCTGGTGCCCGAGCAGGCGTGGGAGAACCCCGGCCTGGCCGCAGCGCCGTACGGGAGCGACCCCGCGACCGCCTCGATCGGTTTCCGCGACGGCGGTCCGGCGGGCTCGGCGTCCCCGCTGACCTGGGCGCAGGCGCAGCTGGTACGGCTCGTCCTGTCGCTGGGCGCCCGCCGCCCGGCCGAGCAGCCGGAGGCGGTCCGCGAGCGGTACGCCGCGCACGGCATGCCGGGCACCACCCCGCTCACCGTCACCGCACCCTCCGACGGCGCGGCCCCCGACGGCAGCTCGGTCGCCGTCGAGGGGACGGCCGCGCCGGGCGCGCTCGTGGACGTCGAGGCCGCGCCCGTCGACCTCGGGACGCCCGCGCGGGTCGTCTCGGTGCGCGCCGGGCCCGACGGGGCGTTCACCGCGCGGGCGCCGATCGCGTTCGGCGAGGTCGTGCTCACCGTCGCCGCGACCGCGGGCGGCCGCACCGCCTACGCCCGGCGCTCGGTCGTCGGCGACGTCGTCGGGGGCACCACCGTGCTCGACGTGGCCGATCCCGAGGGCGACGACGACGGCCCGGGAACGTACGCCTACCCGACGGCGGCCGACTTCCGTCCCGGCGCGTTCGATCTGCGGCGGTTCCAGGTGATCACCGACGCGACCACCGTCTACCTGCGGGCCGAGCTGCGCGACCTGACTCCCACGTTCGGCAGTCCGATGGGCGCGCAGCTGCTCGACGTCTACGTCCGTGACCCGGCCGCCGCCGGGTGGTCGGCGCAGGCCGCGTTCCCGCAGCGCAACTACCGCATCGCCGAGGAGGACGCCTGGTCGCAGCGCGCCGAGGCCCAAGGTTTCGCCGCGCCGGTGCTGGTCGGCGCGGACGGGCGCGGGCGCGGCGGCGCTGCGGTGCGCGTGTCCGGCGCCACCAGGACGATCACCGTCGCGCTGCCCAGGGCGTCCTTCGGCACGCCGGGGCCCGGGTGGCGGTTCGCGGTCGTCCTGACCGGCCAGGACGGCTACGCCGCCGACCAGGCCAGGGGGTTCGCTGCGACGCCGGAGCCGTACCGGTTCGGAGTGTGTCCGGAGGGCGGCGGCGCGCCCCTGTGCGCGGCCGACCCCGGCACGGTGCCCAAGGCCCTGGACGTGCTCACCCCCGCCGGGGTGTCCCAGGCCGACGAGCTGAACCCGCTGCTCGGCCCGGTCACGCTCCGCGCGGTCACCGTGCCCTGATCGGCCGCGCGCGGGACGGTCCGGTGGCCGGGCCGGACCGCCCGGTAGTTCAGGCGAAGCGTTCGATCGTGACCGGGATCAGGCCCTGGCCGCGGATCGCCTGCCGGTGGTGGTGGAGCAGGGCGCCGATGGCGGCCAGCGGGCCGGCGCTCAGGCGTACGGTGACGTCCAGGCACCAGGCGATGCCGGGGCCGATGCGCCGCAGCTCCCAGGTGAAGGTGTGTCCGGCGGCGGTCGCCGTGGCGGTGCCGGCGATCCTGGCCCGCGGGTTCTCCCGCGGCGGCTCCAGGCGCAGGACGGTGCTCACGTTCGCCAGGCCGCGCTCGCCGAGCTCCCCCGCGAACAGGATGCGGTAGCGCCGGGTCTGCGCCGAAGGGGAGCCGCCCAGGTCGAGCGGGGCCGCGGCGGGGAGCGCCTGGCGGTACTGGAAGAAGGCCCGCAGCTCGGCCTCCTCCGGCAGCGCGCCGCCGCCGAGCATCGAGTAGGTCTCGCGGGCGTCGCGCCGGGTCACGGGCAGCACCCGGTCGCGCAGCGCGGGGTCGGCGCGGATGGCCCGGCTGGATCCGGGCGACTCGCGCCACTCGCCGCACTCGGCGGTCCATTCCGCGCAGTCGATGCCCGCGGCGGTGTAGTCGTCGCAGAGCACGAACTCCTCGACCAGGATGCCCAGGGGAAGTGTTCCGCGGCCACGGTCGGCGGCGTAGATCAGGTAGTAGTCCAGGGGTACGTCGGCGTCCATTGGCGACATGATCGTGGTGCGGGCCCTCGCGGGCAAGGCGACATTCTGATGTTCGCGCAGGTCCTGCCGTCAGATGACGGTCTAGTGGCCCGTCACCGAATCTTGGACGGGTAATTGATCTCCAGCGGTGAACCCGCCAGGCTTGCTGCCTCTTCGATATTGGGAGGTGGTCGTGG
>NZ_JBFAMZ010000010.1:0-376557 GCF_040674635.1 Nonomuraea sp. NPDC049758 | reverse complement strand
CGCGGCACCAGGTGCACCGTCCCGCCGGTGGTCAGCGCGCCGAACACGCAGGTCAGGCCGAAGTCGGCGGCCGGTGTGGAGACCACCGCGAACGACCCGCCGGGCACGCCGATGCGCGGCAGCATGCCGCCCAGGTAGTTCAGGACGCCGCCGTGCTCGGCGGCCACCGCCTTGGGCGTGCCGGTGGACCCCGACGTGAAGATGACGTGGTGCAGGTGCTCCGGCAGCACCTCGACCCGGGGCCGGGTGTCCGGCAGGGACGGCGGCCGGTCCAGCGTCAGCACCTGCCTGCCGTCCCCGATCAGGGGCGCGAACTCGCTCACCGTCACCACGGCGCGCACCCCGGCGGCCTCCAGCATCGCGGCGATCCGCGCCGCCGGGTACGCCGGGTCCATCGGCAGGTAGCCGCCGCCCGACTTCTGGATGCCGAACAACGCGCACGCCAGGTCCGCGCCCGGCTCCAGCAGCACGCCGACCGGCTCGTCGGCGCTCACCCCGGCGTCCAGCAGCCAGTGGGCGATCCGGTTCGCGGCCGCCTCCAGCTCCCCGTAGGTCAGGGCACGGTCGGCGCCCACCACGGCCGGCGCGCCGGGGGTCTCGTCCACCCAGCGTTCGATCAGGTGGTGCACCGCCCCGGCGGGCGGCTCCGGCGGCGGCCCGCCGGCCAGCGCCGGGCCGGTCACCGGCTCCAGCGGCACCGCGCCCACCGGCGCGTCCAGGTCGGCGAGCAGCCCGTCGAGCAGGGCGGCGTACCAGCGGGTCAGCTTGGCCGCGGTGCCCGGTTCGAACAGGTCGGTCCGGTAGGCGAGCCCGCCGCGCAGCGGCGCGCCCGGCCCGTCGTCCACGACGTGCCAGCTCAGGTCGAACTTGGTGGTCAGCTCCGGCAGCTGGATCTCGGACGCCTCCAGGCCGGGCAACTCCGCCCCGGCCACGCCGGGGACGTAGTTGAGCATCACCTGGAACAGCGGCGTGGCCGCCAGGTTCCGCTCCGGCCGCAGCCGGTCCACCACCCGGTCGAACGGCGTGCCCGCGTGCGCGAGCGCGCCCAGGGCGGACTCCCGCGCGCGGGCCAGCAGGTCGCGCCCGGCCGGGTCGCCGCCCACGTCGGTCCGCACCACCACGGTGTTGAGGAAGCAGCCCACCACGCCTTCGGTGTCCGGGTGGTCGCGGCCGGAGACCGGCACGCCGACCGCGATGTCCGCGCTCGCCGACAGCCGGGCCAGCAGCGCCTGCAACCCGGCCAGCAGCACGATGAACGGCGTGGACCGGTAGGCGGCGGCCGCCGCCCTGATCCGCTCGCTCAGCTCTGCCGGGAGCTCCAGGTCGAGCGCGGCTCCGCCCGGGTCGGGCACCGCGGGGCGCGGCCGGTCGGTGGGCAGGTCGAGCACCGGCGGCAGGCCGTCCAGGTGCCCGGCCCACCAGTCCAGGTCGGCCGGGTCGGGGACCGGCGACACCTCGGCGTACTGGGCCGGGGGCGGGTCGAGCGGCGGGCGCAGGCCGAGGCGGGCCGCGTACAGGCCGGACAGCTCCGACAGCAGCAGCCCGCGCGTCCAGGCGTCGGTGGCGATGTGGTGGAAGGTGAGCGAGAGCACGTGCTCGTCGTCGTCCCCAGGATCGCCGACGGCGAGCAGCACCGCCCGCATCGGCGGCTCCCGGTCCAGCGCGAACGGCGTCGCCAGGTGCCCGGCCAGCACGTCCTCGACCTCGGACCGGTCCACGCGCGCGGTGGAGACGGGCACCTCGGCGGCGTCCCGGACCACCATCACCGGCTCGGGGCCGGAGTCGTCGACCACGCCGCGCAGCACGTGGTGCCGTCCGGCCAGGTCGCGCACCGCGTCCAGCAGCGCCTCCGCGCGCAGCGGGCCGCGCAGCCGGAGCGCCACCGGCACGTTGTAGGCGCTGCTGTCCGGTTCGAGCTGCGCCAGGAACCACAGCCTGGCCTGCACCCCGGACAGCGGCACCGGCCCGTCCGCCGGCGCGCGCCGCACGCGCGCCGCAGTGGCCGGACGGGGCAGCGCGGCGGCCAGGTCGGCCAGCACCGGGTGCTCGAACAGCAGCCGCACCGGCACCGCCGCGCCCAGCCGCTCCCGCAGCCGCCCGGCCACCCGGGTCGCCGCGAACGAGTGCCCGCCGAGGGCGAAGAAGTCGTCGTCCGCCCACACCTCGGCGAGTTCGAGCACGTCGGCCCAGACCTCGCCGACCAGGCGCTCGGCGGGTGTGCCCAGCGGCACCCGCACCGCGGGCCCCGCCTCGGGGACGGGCAGCGCCGCCCGGTCCACCTTGCCGTTCGGGGTGAGCGGCAACGCCTCCAGCACGCCGATCGCGGCCGGCACCATGTAGTCGGGCAGCCGCTCGCGCAGCGCCGAGCGCACCTGGGCCACGTCCACGGTCGCGGGCGTCACCCAGGCGGCCAGGCGGCGCTCCAGGCCGTCGCCGACCGGCTGCACGTACGCCTCCGCGACCTGCGGCAGGGCCCGCAACGCCGCGGCGACCTCGCCCAGCTCGACGCGGAAGCCGCGCACCTTCACCTGGTCGTCGATCCGCCCCAGGAACTCGATCAGCCCGTCCCCGGTCACCCGGACCCGGTCGCCGGTGCGGTACCAGCCGCCGGTGAAACGCTCCGCGGTGAGGTCCGGACGGCCCAGGTAGCCGCGGGCCACGCTCGGGCCGCCGATCCACAGCTCGCCGGGCACGCCGGGCGGCAGCGCCCGTCCTGACGGGTCGGCCACCCGGCACACCACGTCGGCCAGCGGCCGGCCCAGCGGCGCCCGGCCCGGCCCCAGCTGGGCCAGGGCCTGGCCGGCGTCGCAGGCCAGCACCGACACCGTGGTCTCGGTGGGGCCGTAGTGGATCTGCACCTCCAGGTCCGGCCGCGCCGCCCGGACCCGCGCGACCAGGTCCGCCGGCACCGCCTCGCCGGCCAGGATCAGCAGTTTGGCGGGCAGGGCGGCCGTGCCGAGGAGTTCCAGCTGGCTGGGCACCATCTTGATCGCGTCCACCGGGTGCGCCGCCAGGCGGGCGGCGAACGCGGCCGGGTCGGTGGCCGTCTCGTGGTCGATCAGGTGGAGGGTGGCGCCCGTGGTCAGCGCGCCCCACAGGTTCGTCATGCCCAGGTCGGCTGCGGCGGTGGAGACCAGCGCGAACGACGTCATCCCCGCCGGGACGATCTCGGCCACCGCGCCGAGGTAGTGCGTGATGTGCCGGTGCTCGACCGCGACGCCCTTCGGCCGCCCGGTCGAGCCCGAGGTGTAGATCACGTACGCCAGATGCTCCGGCCGCACCGCCACGCCGGGACGCTCGCCGGACGCCTCCGCCGCGGCGGCGAGCTCGGCGCCGGTGAGCACGATCCGCGCTCCGGCGTCGGCCACCACCGCCTGGTTGCGCCGCTCCGGGTAGACCGGGTCGAGCGGCAGGTAGGCGGCGCCCGCCTTGAGCACGCCGAGCACGGCCACCACCAGCTCGGGCCGCCGCTCCAGCAGCACGCCGACCGGCTCCTGCGGCCGTACCCCGCTCTCCAGCAGCCAGTGGGCCACCTGGTTGGCGCGGCGGTCCAGCTCGGCGTAGCTGAGCGAGCCGACCGCGACCGCGTCGGGGCGGGCGTCGGCCATCCGCTCGACCAGCGTGTGCAGCGGCGCGTCCACGGGCAGGCCGGCGCCCCGGCCGCGCAGGTCGTCGCCGGCCGGCAGCCGCACCGGCGCGTCCGGGTCGGTGAGCATGCCGTCCAGCAGCTCCAGGTACCAGCCGGCCAGCCGGCGCACGGTGGCCTCGTCGAACAGGTCCGTGCGGAAGCGTAACTCGCCCGAGAAGCGGGTGCCGTCGTCGCCGAGCTCCAGGTTCAGGTCGAACTTGGCGGTCGGCGCGGGCGGCGTCCCGGCCTCGACCGTCAGCCCCGGCAGCGACAGCGGCGCGCCGGTGTCGTAGACGTTGAGCATCACCTGGAACAGCGGCGTGACCGCGAGGTTCCGCTCCGGCTGCAGCCGCTCCACGACCCGCTCGAACGGCGTGCCGGCGTGCGCGAACGCGTCCAGCGCCGCCGTGCGCGCCCGTGCCAGCAGCTCGGCGCCGGTCGGGTCGCCCGCGGTGTCGCCGCGCACCACCAGCGTGTTGATGAAGCAGCCGACGACCCGTTCGGCGTCGGGGTGGTGGCGGCCCGCGTGCGGCACGCCGATCGCGATGTCGTCCACGCCGGACAGGCGGCTCAGCAACGCCTGCAGTCCGGCCAGGAACACCATGAACGGCGACGTCCCGGCCACCGCGCGCACCTTCGCCGACAACGCCTCGGGCACCTCCACCGCGACCGCCGCCCCCTCCCACGTGGGGACGGCCGGGCGCGGGCGGGCGAGCGGCAGGTCGAGCACCGGCGGCAGGCCCGCCAGGTGACCGGCCCACCAGTCGAGGTCGGCGTCGGGCCGCCCGGCCTCCCACGCGGCCACGTCCGCGTACTGCAGGGCCGGGGGAGCGGGGGGCGGCTCCAGGCCGAGGCGGGCGGCGTACAGGTGGCCGAGATCGTCCAGCAGGACGCGCTCCGACCAGGCGTCGGTGGCGATGTGGTGCAGGGTGAGCGCGAGCACGCACTCCTCGTCGCCCAGCCGGTAGAGCGTGGCCCGCAGGGGCGGCTCGGCGTCCAGCCGGAACGGCCGCCAGGCGTGCTCGGCCAGCTCCCGCTCCAGCTCCGCCGGGGCGGCGGCCACCATGTCGACCACGGGCACCGGCACGGCGGCGACGGGCCGCACGCGTCCGTCCTCGATGACGCCGCGCAGGATCCAGTGCCGCTCGGCCAGGTCCGCCACCGCGCCGGTGAGGGCGGCGACGTCCACCGGGCCGCGCAGCCGCAGCGTCAGCGGCACGTTGTAGGCGGGCGTGCCGGGTTCGAGCTGGGCCAGGAACCACAGCCGTTCCTGCGCCGGCGACAGCGGCATGTCCGCGGCCGACGTCGCCGGGATCCGGGGGACGGCGGCCTGCTCCTTCTGCTTCAGGGCGGCGGCGAGCCTGGACCGGACGAGTTCGGCGATCCGGTCCTCACGTACCTCGGTCATCCCTCGTTCCCCTCCATCAGGTCGGCGGCCAGCAGTTCCTCCAGCGCGGCGGCGAAGTCGGCCAGCACCGGCCGGTCGAACACCAGCCGCACGGGCACGGTGACCTGCAACATCTCGCGCAGGCGGGCGGCCACCCTGGTCGCGGCGAACGAGGCTCCGCCGAGGGCGAAGAAGTCGTCGCCGGCCCAGACCTCGGGCCGTTCGAGCACCTCGGCCCAGACGGCGGCCACCAGGAGCTCGGCCTCGGTGGCCGGTTCGACCCGCGCGGGGGCCGGGCCGGTGTCCGGCTCGGGCAGCGCGTGGCGGTCCACCTTGCCGCTGGGCAGCGTGGGCAGGGCCGGCAGCGCGACCCAGCGGCGTGGCACCATGTGACCGGGCAGCCGGGACCGGGCGTGCCGCTCGACCGCGGCCAGGTCCGCCGTCTCCGGCGCGACGTAGCCGACCAGGTGGGCCTGCGCGTCCGTGCCCGCCACGGTCACCGCGGCCTCGGCGACCTCGCGCAGCACGGCCTCGATCTCGCCCAGCTCGATCCGGTAACCGCGGACCTTCACCTGGTGGTCGCGGCGGCCGTGGAACTCCAGCGTCCCGTCCGGCCGCCAGCGGGCCAGGTCGCCGGTGCGGTAGCAGCGGCCGTCCGGCGTGAACGGGTCGGCCACGAAGGCGGCCGCGGTCAGGTCCGGACGGCCCCGGTAGCCCCGGGCCACCCCGGCGCCGCCCAGCAGCAGCTCGCCGACCGCGCCGGGCGGCACCAGCCGCAGCCGCGCGTCGACCACGTACGCCCGCTCGCCCGGCATCGGCGACCCGATCGGCACCCGGTCGCCCTCGTGCGCGCGCACCCGGTGCAGCATGGAGGTGACGGTGGTCTCGGTGGGCCCGTAGGCGTTCCACAACTCGCCGACGCGCAGCAGGATCTGCTCGGCCAGCGCCGGGTCCAGCGCCTCCCCGCCGGCGACGGCGCGCAGCGCGGGGTCACCCGCCCAGCCCGCCGCGATCAGCATCCGGTACGCGGTCGGCACCAGGTCGATCACCGTGGCCGCGCTGGTGGTGATCAGCTCCGCCAGCGCGTGCCCGTCGGTGGCCGTGGCCCTGTCCACCACCACCGACGTGCCGCCGGCGGCCAGGACGCTCCACAGCTCGGAGGCGGAGACGTCGAAGCTCAGCGGCGCGACCGCGGGCTGCACGTCGGCCGGTCCGAGGCGGAGCGTCGAGATCATCCCGGCCACGAGGGCGGCCAGGGCGCCGTGGGTGACCTCGACCCCCTTGGGGGCGCCGGTGGAGCCGGAGGTGTAGGTGACGTACGCCAGGTCCTCGGCGCGCACCTCGGGAAGGTCCGCGCGGGAGCCCGCCGCGAGCCGGTCCACGTCGAGCGTCACCGGCCCGTCCTCGCCGGGCGCCGTCTCCAGGGGCGTCCCGCCGCGGGTGAGGACCGCGCGGGCGCCGGCGTCCGCGGCCAGCAGGCGCAGCCGCTCGGCCGGGTGTTCCGGGTCCAGCGGCAGGTACGCCGCCCCCGCCCGCCACACGCCCAGCAGCGCCGCGGGCAACATCTCGTCCCGCGGCACGTGCACGCCGACCACGTCGCCGCGCGACACCCCGTGCGCCAGCAGCCCGGCCGCGATCCGGTCGGCGCGGTCGTTCAGCTCGGCGTGGCTCAGGGCGACGCCGTCCGGGCCGACCACCGCCGTGCCCGCCGTGCCACCCGCGTGCGCGGCGAGCGACAGCGGCACCGGGGGCAGGTCGTCCGGCAGCCGGGGGCCGGCCGCGCGGGCCAGCAGCGCGGCGCGTTCGTCCGGGGTGACCGGCTCGAACGTGGCGATCGCCAGGTCCGGCTCGGCCACCACACGCCGCAGCAGCCACAGCAGCCGGTCCAGGTAAGCCCCGGCCGCCTCCCGGCCGAGCAGCGCGACCGCGTACTCCAGATGCAGCTCGGCGCCGGCGGCCGTGCGGTTGACGAGCACGCTGAACTCGTGCACCGCCGCGCCCGGGCCGACCTCGGTCAGCAGTTCCAGGCAGCCGGCGCGCACCGGCACCTCGGCGTGCTGCATGGCCAGTAGCACCGGGGCGCGGGGCACGTCGGCGGGCGGGACCTCCTGGTGGACCAGCGCCCGCGTGGCGGCCTGCCCGGCCTGCCGGACCAGGTCGCGGAAGGTCGGCGCGGCGTCCGGCCGCAGCCGCACCGGCACCGTGTCGATCAGCGGCCCGACGACCCGGGCCAGCTCCGGCCGGGCGCGCCGCGCCGCGACCATGCCGACCAGCGTGTCCGGCTCCCCGGCGGCCACGGCGAGCGCGGCAAGGTACACCGCGTAGGGGGTCGCGCCGCACGCGCGGGCCAGCGCGGCCACGCCGTCCGTGAACTCCTCGGTGAGCGGCCTGATCACCCGGCACGTCGTCAGGTCGCCGGGCGGCGGCCCCGCCACCGGCGCCCCCGCCAGCTCGTCGCGCCAGAACTCCCGCAGCCGCGCGAGGTCGGGCCGGTCCTCCTGCTCGCGCACCGCCACGTCGCCGAGCTGCACCGCAGGCTCGGGGACGGGCTCGCCCGCCAGCTCGGCGGCCAGCTCGTCCATCAGCACGCCGGTCGAACCGCCGTCGAAGGCGATGTGGTCCGTCACGAGCACCAGCTCGGCCACGCCCTCTCCGACGGGGCACAGGCTCGCGCGCAGCAACGGCACCTCGGTCGTCACGTCGAACACGTGCTCCACCGCGGCCCTGGCCACCTTCACCGGGTCCGCGCCCGCCGGATGCTCGGCCAGGGGAACGGCGACGGGCGGGTGCACGACCGCGTACGGGACGCCGTCCTCGCCGACGGAGATCGTGCTGCGCAGGGCCTCGTGCCGGCGCAGGACCGCGTCCAGCGCCCGGCGCAGCGGCGCGCTCCCGCTCAGGCCGCGCACGCGCAGCCGGATCGACACGGTGGTGACCGGGCTGTGCGGGTGAAGCTGGCGCAACGTCCAGAACTCGCGTTGCGCGGCGGTGAGCGGGTGCCGGGTCCGGCCGGTCCGCCGCACCGGAGCCGATCCCGGCTCGCGCAGGCGCGCCGCCAGCCCGGCGGCGGTCGGCTCGGTCAGGAACGTCGCCAGCGGCACGGTGTGCCCGAGCCGCCGGGACAGCTCGGTCACCACCCGGGCGGCGGCCAGCGAGTGCCCGCCCAGGTCGGCGAACCGGTCGTGCACGCCCACCTCCGGCAGGCCCAGCACGTCCGCGATCACCTCGGCCACCTGGCGCTCGTCGTCCGTCCGGGGCGCGACCGGGGCCGCGCTCCCCGTCCGGGCGGCGCCCAGCTTGGGCAGGGCCGCGCGGTCCACCTTGCCGGTGGGGGCGATCGGCAGGTCGCCGGTCACGCCGATCCTGGCCGGGACCAGGTGGTCGGGCAGCCGGTCACGCAGCCAGTCGCGCAGCTCGGGCTCGGTCACGCCGGAGGCGGCCACGTGCGCGACGAGGTAGGCGATGCCGTCGTCGTCGGTGTGCGCCAGGACGACGGCGCGGCGCACCGCGGGATGGCGGTCCAGCGCCGACTCGACCTCGCCCAGCTCCACCCGGTAGCCGCGGATCTTGACCTGGTCGTCGGCGCGGCCCACGTAGCGCAGCTCGCCGTCCACCCGCCGGACCAGGTCGCCGGTGCGGTAGACGCGGGTGCCGTCCGGCTCGGTGCCGAACGCCTGCGAGTCGTGGCCCAGGTAGCCGCGGGTCACGTTCGGGCCGCCGATCCACAACTCGCCGACATCTCCCTCGGGGACCGGGTTGCCGGCGGCGTCGCGCACGCTGAGCAGCGCGTTCGCCATCGGCCCGCCCAGCGGCGGGTCGCCCTGGTGGTCGCGGCTGACCTCGAACAGGGTGGAGCCGGTGGTGCACTCGGTGGGGCCGTACATGTTGAGCACGCGGCGCACACCGGGGTTGGCGTACATGCGCGCGACCAGCGCGGCGGTCAGCCGCTCGCCGCCGGACAGCACCATGCGCACGCCGTCCGGCAGCGGCTCGCGCAGCAGCACCGACAGCGCGGACGGGACGCCGAAGACCGTGCGCACCTCGTCGCGGGCCGGCAGCGTCGGCAGCGCCAGCACGTTGTCCGCCATGATCACGGTCCCGCCGGCGAACAGCGGCGTGAAGATCTGGGTGATCGAGGCGTCGAAGCAGATGGAGGAGCCGGCGAGCATGCCGCTCAGCTCCTCGGCGGTGTACGCGGCCGCCTCCCAGCGCACCAGGTTCAGGGTGTTGCGGTGCTCCACGACCACGCCCTTGGGACGGCCGGTGGAGCCGGAGGTGTAGATCACGTACGCGGCGTCGCCCGGCTCGCCGGGCGCCTGCGGCCCGTGCGCGGCGGGCGTCACGCCGTCGACGAGCACGGTGTCCGCGCCGGTCGGCGCCGCGGTCTCGCGCCGCGCTGCCGAGGTGACCACCGCGGTCATGGCGGCGTCCTCGGCCATGAAACGTAAGCGTTCCGCGGGGTAGGCCGGGTCCAGCGGCACGTAGGCCGCGCCCGCCTTGAGCACCCCGATCAGCGCGGGCACCAGCCACTCGTCGCGGTCGAGGCAGATGCCCACCAGGTCGCCGCGTCCCACACCTCGCGCGGCCAGGGCGTTGGCGATCCCGTTGGCCCTGCGGTCGAGCTCGGCGTAGGTCATCCGGCTCGTGCCCGCGACGACGGCGAGGCGATCGGGTGTCCGCCGGCACTGCGCCTCCAGGGCCTCGTGGAGGCGTCCCGGCGAGTCGGTGGGAGGGCGGTTCGCGCCCGTCACATCCGTAGTCATGTGTCCTCTTTCCAGCAAAGGTCAAACGTGCCCGGGTGGGCGGTATGGAACAGCCCGTTCCTCGGGACGGCACGCGGGCCCGGGCGAGGTCGTCGCTGGGCGCGTGGGGTCGTGCGGCGTCGTGCGGGCGGTTCAGTGTCGCGCGGTCGGCGGGTGCGGCGGGGGGCCTTCGCGGCAAATGTCATGTTCTGCGGTTACGTGCTCCTTTCGCCCATGGTCGTCCGCGCAACAGCATCGGTGACCCGGCTTGCCGCTGACTTGGAACCTGCCATGATCTTGCTTGCAGGAGAGCGCGTCATCGGCCGGTGGGCGGGGACGGCTCGGCAGGGGGTCAGCGACGTCCCGGCGCCCGGCGTCGGCCGGAGCGCGCGAACCTCCTGGGCCGGCGACAGGCAAACCCCGGGCTCCGGACGTGGGCGAGGAGTGCGGCCTTCTCGCCACTGCTCCGGAACGCCACACCGACATGATCCTCTTCGCCGGTACGGTCTCGCAAACGGGGTCGAAAGGCGCGAAAGAGGGCGAAATGTCAGGGTCCCGTTGACATCCGGAGAAGGGTTCTCGTCAACCCCGCGCAACAGGAAGCGCGGACGGGAAAGCACATCCGTCGCGGGACCTCGCGGGACGGTGAGGCCGGGAGCGCGACGGGAAGGGCCCTCAGGTGTCGGCGCAGAGGAGGGCCGGGAAAAAGAAGACCCCCGCCGGGGTCGGGCCCCGGCGGGGGAGGTGGCGTCACGGACGCCGTGGTGTGCGTGGTCGAGGACGGCGTGGCCGCGCACGCGGCGCCGCGGCGTCCGGGCCCTGCTCCTGCCCGTGATGGCCAGGCCGCCGACGCGGCCGACGGGCAGGAGAGGACGGACGCCACGCGGCGGCGACGGGTCGTGATCAGCCGGTGTACCGCGGCTTGACGGCGACCGGCTCCTTCGGCCCCGCCGTCCGCTCCACCGTGGGCCGGCCTTCGGCGGGCACCGGGGAGGGCGCCGCGGAGGGGCCCGCGGCGGGCACTGCGGCGGGCACTGCGGCGGGCACTGCGGCGGGCACCGCGGCGGGCACTGCGGCGGGCTTCTTGGGCTCGGCCGAGGCCGTCCCCGAGAGCCCGGCGAGGCCCGCCGCGAGCGCCAGCGCCGCGACGCCGCCGACCAGCATGGTTCTGATCTTCATAGGGTTCCTCTCATCCTTCGAACAGGGCCTCAGCCCTTGACGACGACCGGAGTGCCGATCGCCAGGTTCTTCGCCATCCAGGTGATGTCGTCGTTGCTGACCCGGACGCAGCCGTGGCTGGCCCGCGTGCCGATGGCGGACGGCTTGTTCGTCCCGTGGATCGCCAGCTGGCCGGGGCCGCCGGCGAAGCTCTTCAGCACCGGCGAGAAACCGCTCAGCCCGAAGGCGTACGCGCCGTAGGCCCCGCCGTCGCCGGTGGGCCTCACCAGCTCGGTGAAGAAGTAGCGGCCCGGCGGCGTCGGCGTCCCGGCCTCGCCGGTCGCGACCTTGCCCGTCCTGACCGGCCGGTCGCCGTCGTAGACGGTGAAGCGGAACGCCCCGCGGTCGATCTCCACGCGGTGGGAGGTCTCCGCGAGCGTCACGTCGGCGGCCTTGATCCAGCCCTTGCTGCCGTTGGGCCGGATCGGCAGCAGTACCTGGAGCCAGTCGCCCTCGTCGCGTTCCACCAGGAAGACGCGCGTCGCGCCGTAGTCGTTGGGACTGGTGATCGTCCTCTGGGCCGCGCCCTGTCTGCCCCGGTAGATCGTGATCCGGGCCCCCTTGACGCTCGCGATCCTCGATCCGGCGCCCCCCGCCGGCTCGGTGCGCGCGGCGGTGCTCGCCGTGGTGCTCGCGGGGTCGGGTCGTACGGCGCTGCCTGCGCTGCCCGCGCAGCCCGCCGACAGGAGGGCGAGTGCCGTCGCCGCGGCCGTACGAAGCAGGTTGGTTCTCACCCGGCGCAGCCTGGCGGCAGAATGTGTGGAACCTGTTTGCCTGTCATGCGGATCCCGTATGCACTCGCGGAGTGCGCATAACCTCGGGCCATGTGCGCGTACGTGCTGGTCGCCGAGGACGACCCCAAGCAGGCCGAACTGCTCAGGCGCTACCTGGAGCGCGAGGGCCACGAGGTCCGCGTCGTGCACGACGGACGTTCGGCGATCGACGAGGCCCGGCAGGGAGACCCCGCCCTCGTGCTGCTCGACGTGATGATGCCGAAGGTCGACGGCCTGGACGTCTGCCGGGTGCTGCGCGCCGAGTCCGACCTGCCGATCCTGATGCTGACCGCCCGCTCCACCGAGGACGACCTGCTGCTCGGGCTCGACCTCGGCGCCGACGACTACATGACCAAGCCGTACAGCCCGCGCGAGCTGATGGCCCGCGTGCGCACGTTGCTGCGCCGCACCGGCAGGGCGCCGGAGACCGGCCGGCTGTTCCGGGCGGGCGACCTGGTCGTCGACCCGGTCAGGCACACCGTCACCGTGGCGGGCACGCCGGTCGACTGCACGCTCGCGGAGTTCCGGATCGTCGAGACGCTGGCCGCCGAGCCGGAACGGGTGTTCACCAGGAAGCAGCTGCTGGAGCGCGTCCACGGCTTCGACCGGTTCATCACCGAACGCACGGTCGACGTGCACGTGATGAACCTGCGCAAGAAGATCGAGCCCGACCCGCGCCGCCCGTCCCGGCTGCTGACCGTGTACGGCGTCGGCTACAAGCTGACCCCGGCATGAGGTCGCTGTTCGTCCGGCTGCTCACCAGCTCGGCCGTCGTGGCGGTCTGCTCGATCACGGCGACGGCGTGGCTGGCCGCGAGCAGCACCTCCGGCGCGATCCAGCGCGAGCAGGGCCAGACGCTGGCCAGCGACGCCCAGATCAACAACAGCCTGCTCGGTTACGCCTCCCGCCATCCCGACTGGTCCGGCGTCGCCGCCACCGTACGCGACCTCGCCGCCGCCAACAGCCGCCGCGTCGCGCTGACCACCGAGAAGGGCGCCCTCATCGCGGACTCGGCGGCCGCCGGGACCCCGCTGCCCGCCCGGGTGTCGGCCGTCGTCGATCCGCTGGCCGTGGACGTGACCCTGGTGCCGGGGACGGCCGAGGACCGCATCGATCCCCGCGCGGTGGGCCCCTTCCTGCTGCCCGACCGTGACCGGGTCCGGCTGGGGAAGGCCGCCGACGCATACGCCGCCTGCATGAGACGTACCGGGCAGCCCGTCCGGACGACCGTCTCCCACACCGGCAGGCCCTCCGTGACGACGACCGGCGAGGGCGTCCCGCAGGAGCCGAGCCCGGCCCCGGCGGTGACGGCCCCCTGCGACGCGGTCACCTTCAACACGCCGACGCGCACCGAGAAGGCCGCGTTGAAGCAGCTCAACCTCCTGGTCGACAGATGCCTGAAGGGCAAGGGCGCGGAACGCGGCTCGGTCGGCCTCGACCTCACCTGGGTTCCGAAGGAGAAGCGGCCGGCGTCCACGGCCGCCGAGCCCGGCCAGACGATCTCGTCCTGCATCGTCGCCGCCCGCAAGGAACAGCTCGACCCCTACGTCGCCCCCGCCGCCTACCTGTATATCGGATCCCCGGCCGAGGCCACCGGCCCGCGCATCCCGCTGCCCTCGATCGCCGGCGCCGCCCTGCTCGTGCTCGTGCTGACCGTCGGCGTCAGCGTCATGGCGGCCAGGCGCCTGGTCGGCCCGGTCAACGCGCTCACCCACGCCGCCCGGCGGATGCGCGACGGGGACAGCTCCGCCCGCGTCCAGGTCAGGACGACCGGCGAGATCAGCGAGCTGGCCACGGCGTTCAACGAGATGTCCGAGCACCTCCAGCGCATGGAGGAGCAGCGCAAGGCCATGGTCAGCGACGTCTCCCACGAGTTGCGCACCCCGCTGAGCAACCTCAGAGGCTGGCTGGAGGCGGCACAGGACGGCGTCGCCGAGCTGGACCCCGCGCTCATCGCCTCCCTGGTCGAGGAACTCCTGCTGCTGCAGCACATCGTGGACGACCTCCAGGACCTCGCCCTCGCCGACGCGGGCAAGCTGCGCCTGCACCTCGAACCCGTGCACCTCGGCGACCTCCTCGACCAGGTGGCCACCGCCCACCGAGGCCGCGCCGAGGCCGCCGGGCTCACCCTGACCACCGGCATCATCGGCGCCCCCACCCTGACCGCCGACCCCGTACGACTCCGCCAGGCCATCGGCAACCTCGTCACCAACTCCCTGCGCTACACGCCGGCCGGCGGGCACATCACGCTGGCCGCCCGCCAGGACGGCGACCACGTGGTCATCGAGGTGACCGACACGGGGATCGGCATCCGCGCCGAGCACCTGCCGCACGTCTTCGACCGGTTCTGGCGGGCGGAGAAGTCCCGCAACCGCCGCACCGGCGGCAGCGGCCTCGGCCTCGCGATCGTCCGCGACCTGGCCGAGGCGCACGGCGGCACCGCCACGGCCGCCAGCACCCCGGGCGTCCGCACCATCTTCTCCTTGCGCCTCCCGGCACGACCGTGATCCTGTGAGGACACGTCCTAGGGTGACGGGGATGACGGGATCGGCGGTGGGCGTGCGCACGCAGGAGCAGATGCGGCAGCGGAACCTGAGCGAGGTGCTGCGGCGCGTCCACAACGAGGGGGCGGTGTCACGCGCCGCGCTCGGCCGCCGGATGGGCCTCAACCGCAGCACCATCATGGACCTGACCGCCGAGCTCGCCGCGGCCGGGCTCGTCCGCGAGGGCGTGCCGGCCGGGCGGGGCCGGGCGGGGCGGCCGTCCATCGTCGTCATGCCCGAGCAGGGCACGGTGTACGGGCTGGCGTTCGACGTCGCCGTGGACCGGCTGGTCGCGGCCCGTGTCGGGCTGGGCGGCCGGGTCCTCGACCGCAGGGAGGCGGTCCGCGCCCGCGCCGGGGTCGACCTGGAGGACGTCGTCGGGGTCCTGGCCGCGTTCGGCCGCGAGCTGGTCGCCGGGGCCGGGCCGGGCTCGTTGTGCGTGGGGGTGGGCGCCTCGTACTGCGGGCTGATCAGACGGACCGACGGCACCGTGCGGTACGGGCCGCACCTCGGCTGGGTGGACCAGGCGTTCGGCGCGGAACTCGGCGCCGGGCTCGGCCTCGGGCTGCCCGTCGAGGTGGGCAACGAGGCGCACATGGGGGCGATCGCCGAGCACGTGCGCGGCGCGGGACGAGACGCCGACAACCTCGTCTATCTGCACGGGGACGTCGGCGTCGGCGGCGGGATCATCGTCGGCGGCGAACTCCTGGACGGCGACACGGGCTACGGCTGCGAACTCGGGCACATGCTGGTCAACCCGTTCGACGGCCGGCCCTGCCTGTGCGGGTCGCGCGGCTGCCTGGAGGCCGAGGTGGGGGAGGAGGCGCTGCTCGACTACGCGGGACGGTCCGGCGACCTCGTCGGCCGCGACGGCATCCGGTCCGTCGTCGCGCTCGCCCGCGCCGGTGACGCCAGGGCGCGGGACGCCCTCGACCGCGTCGGCGACTGGCTCGGCGTCGGCGTCGTCAACCTCATCAACCTGTTCAACCCGGCGCTCGTGGTCTTCGGCGGGATGCTGCGCGACGTCTATCCGGGCGCCGAGCCGCGCGTCCGTGCCCGGATCGACGCGCACGTGCTGCCGGTGTCGCGGGAACGGGTCCGCCTGGCCGTGACGGCCCTGGGTGACGACACCACGCTCGCCGGAGCCGCCGAACTCGCCTTCGCCGGCCTCCTGGACAACCCCCTCACCACCTTGGCCGCCCTGCGCTGAGAGGGCCGTCCGGCTTGCGTCGATCGCGGCGGGCGCACGCGCCCCCGGTTCGATCCGCGGGCCCGGGGGGCGTGCGTCTCACGGGGTCACGCGTAGAGGAAGTAGTAGCTGTACTTGCTCTCCCACTGGCATGAATAGTCGTCCCACCAGTTCTGGTCGATGCCCTTGGTGCCGATCCGCTCGCACTCCGCGTGCTCCTTGAAGACGCCGGCCAGTTTCTCGGCGTTCGCCGGGGCGGCGCCGATCGTCAGCGACACTCCAAGGACCATGACGGCCGAGACGAGAACAGCGCGTGCCTTTCGCATTCGTCCTCCTGCGACTGGGGAGATCATGTCGGTGGACATTATCACTCACGGCTCCGGTGGGATTGTCGCGGCGGAATAACCGGGTGCCGGGTCATGAAACTTTCATCGGCGTGAAAGACGCCGTGGGGGTGTATCCGACCGCCTGTGCATGCCATGGATGGTCTGGGCCGTCTCCGCGCCTTACGGCCCCAAAGTACGATTTATGCCGCTTTCCCGTTCTAAGGGAAACGAAACTTCGAAAACTTTGACCATCGTCGCGTAGGTGTCATATCGTCTCCCCGCCCATATCGATGTGAGCCGCGACACTCGAACAGGACGTTGTTCTCACAGGCGCCACAGGTCGGCGTGCTCATCACGGCCGCCCTGCCATCGAACGAGACACGGACGGCCACCCGGGGAAGCGGCGACCATCCGACCAACCGGAGTCGCACCATGCAAGCTCGAATCCGCACGGCCGCCGTCGGCTTGGCGATGACCGTGCTGGCCGCCGTCGGTGTGCCGGCGGCCTTCGCGCCGCCGGCACACGCGACGCAGACGATCACCGACATCGCCTACGCGCCCGCGCAACCGGCCGGCAGCAGAGGGCATCTGCTGGATCTCTACCTGCCCGCCACCGGCATCACGCCCCGGCCCCTGATCATCTGGCACACCGGCTCGGCGTGGAGCAGCGACGACGGCAAAGCCGGCGCGGACGCCATCGCCGCGATCTTCAACCCGCTGGGCTTCGCGGTGGCCGGCGTCAGCGTCCGCTCCAGCGCCCAGGCGATCTTCCCGGCCCAGGTGCACGACATCAAGGCGGCGATCCGCTGGCTGCGCGCGAACGCCGCCACGTACCAGCTCGATCCCAACCGATTCGCGATCATGGGCGACTCCTCGGGCGGCTGGCTGACGGAGATGGCCACGTTTTCCGGCGGCGTGCCGGCGCTGGAGGGCACCATCGGCACGACCGGCGTCTCCAGCGCCGTGCAGACAGGGCTCGCCTTCTACAGCCCGACCGACTTCCTGCAGATGAACGCGCAGAACCTGCCGACCGGCGGGCTCGACCACAACTCTCCCGCCTCGCCGGAGTCCCTCCTGGTCGGCTGTCCCATCCAGACCTGCCCGGCCACGGTGGCCCAGGCCAACCCGATGACGTACGTCGACGGCAACGACCCGCCGCTGATGTTCCTGCACGGCCAGGCCGACTTCCTGGTGCCGCACGGCCAGAGCGTCCTGCTCTACAACAAGATCAAGGCTCAGTGCGGGTCGGCCACCTTCGTCTCGGTGCCCGGCGCCGACCATATGATGCCGCAGGTCATGGACCCCGCCCATTACGGCACGCAGACCGTCCGCACCACCAAGAACTGCGGCGAGACCGTCGGCACCGGCACCCTCGACCCCACCTGGCCCAATTTCACGACCTTCCTGCGCGGCGGGCTCAAGATGGGCACCTCCTGCGAGGTCACCTACGCCACCGAGGTCTGGAACGGCGCCTTCAACGGCAGCCTGACCATCAGGAACACCGGCACGACGCCCATCTACGGCTGGACCGTCACGTGGGCCTGGTCGGGCAACCAGCTGATCACCAACGCCTGGAACGCCACGGTGACCCAGACCGGCACGCAGGTGACCGCCCGCGACGCCGGCACCAACACCTACATCGGCCCCGGCTCCAGCCAGAGCCTCGGCTTCTCGGCGTCCGTCACCGGGACGAACGACATTCCCGCCCAGTTCAAGCTCAACAACCTCCTCTGCACGAGAGTGCCCGCCTGAGACGACCCGGGTTGCGCCGTCGTGGATTCCCGAATTTTATTCGGCGAATCCGCGGCCGGGAGCTGAATAGCGGCTTTCCCTTATTGCGCCACGTTCCGTCGAACCTTGGTCACGGAAGGTCGCGGATCACCTTATTGCGTTATTCGGCGGGCCGCCCCTATCCTTACCCGGGACGGCCCGCCGGCTCATTTACCGTCGTATTCACCGACCGGCCGGGGGCCACGTGACTCCTGGCCGGAAATAAATCGGATAAGCGCTTTTCCCAGGCGCGGGCCGTTGTCCGGGATTCGTCGATGAGTTAGGGGGCGTGTGCGTACACCCAACATGTTCGTCAGGAGCCTGGGCGTTTACGTGCCTGACAGCGTGAGCGTCGAGCAGGCCGTCCGCGAGGGCTGGTACCCGGCCGCGGACGCCGAGAGGTTCCGGCAGATCGGCGCGGCGGTGGCCGGCGACATGCCGGCGCCGGAGATGGCGCGGCTCGCGGTCCTGGACGCGTACGAGCGGTGGGGCGAGTCCTCCCCGCGCGATCTGGACCTGCTGCTCTACCCGTCGGTCTGGCACCAGGGCCCCAACGGCTGGCAGCCCCAGCACTACCTGCAGATGCACCTCCTCGGCGGCGGCGTGCCGGCGCACGAGATCCGCAGCGGCTGCGTCGGGATGATCAGCTCGCTGGAACTGGCGGCGAGCTACCTCCAGGCCGCCGCCGACCGGGAGACGGCCATGGTGGTCTCCGCCGACAACCACGGCACTCCGCTGGTGGACCGCTGGCGGATGACCCCCGGGGCGCTGATCGGCGACGCCGCGGCCGCGCTCGTCCTCGGCAAGGACTACGGCATGGCCGAGCTGCTGTCGGTGAACATGACGGTGATCCCCGAGGCCGACGCGGTCAATGACGGCGCCTACCCGCTCTTCCCCCCGGACGCCACCGTCGGCAGGGGGCTGAGCTTCGGGGACCGGCACGAGGAGTTCCGCCAGCGGCTGCTCAAGGCGCAGGGCACCGGCATCCACCTGACGATCCAGAAGACGATGATGCAGCAGGTCGAGCAGACCCTGGACGAGGCCGGCATCGGCTTCGCCGACATCACCCGGGTGGCCTTCCCGCACGGCCGCCGCGAGGACCTGGACGGGCAGATGTCCTGGCTGGGCATCGACGAGGACCAGACGACCTGGGACTACGGACGGCGCGTCGGCCACTGCGGCGCGGTCGACCAGTTCATCGCCTTCGAGCACCTGATCGCGACCGGCGGCCTCGTGCCCGGCGACCACCTGCTCATGGTCGGCTTCGGCTCCGGCACGTCGGTCGCCGCGGCGGCGTTCCGCATCCTGTCCACCGCTCCCGTCACGAGAGGAGCACGCGCGTGAGCGACGACCTCACCCGGCGGCTGGTCGGCTTCGTCCAGGACAACCTCGTCCTGGACGGCGACGACGTCAAGGTCGACGAGACGACCCCGCTCCTGGTGTCGGGCCTCCTGGACTCCCTGCGCACGGCGCGGCTGCTGAACTTCCTCAGGAAGGACGTCGGCGTCCGGGTCACCGCCGCCATGCTCGACCCCGAGAACTTCAGGGACGTCGCGACCATCGTGACGATGGTCAGAGAACTCCAATCCGCTTAGCCGGGACGAGGACAGAAGTCATGCGGTACGCGGACACCTACATCGGCGGCGTGGGAACCTACCTGCCCCGGACCGTCGTCAGCGTCGAGAAGGCCGTCGCCAAGGGCTGGTACCCGGCGGAGGACGCCGAGCTGCACAACCTGGCGGGGACGGTGGTCGCCGGCGACGTGCCGGCTCCGGAGATGGCCCTGCACGCCGCGCGTAGCGCGATCAAGCGCAGCGGCCGGGCGCCGGGCGACCTCGATCTCCTCCTGTACGCCTCGACCTGGCACCAGGGCCCGGACGGCTGGCCCCCGCACTCCTACCTGCAACGCCATCTCGTCGGCGGGGACGTGCTGGCCACCGAGATCCGGCAGGGCTGCAACGGCATGTTCATCGCCCTGGAACTGGCGGCCGGTCACCTGGCCGCCGCGCCCGGCAGGCAGGCCGCCCTGCTGGTCGCCGCCGACAACTACGGCACCCCGCTGATGGACCGGTGGCGGATGGGCCCCGGCTACATCGGCGGGGACGCCGCCGCCGCGCTCGTCCTCACCAAGGACCGCGGGTTCGCCCGCCTGGCGTCGGTCTGCACGACGACGGTGGCCGAGGCCGAGGAGCTGCACCGGGGCAGCGAACCGCTGTTCCCGCCGGGCGTCACGGTCGGGCGCCGGATGAGCTTCGCGGCCCGCAACGAGCAGTTCCGGCAGCAGGTCATGCCCAAGGGCGAGGCCGGCGCGGCGCTGTTCAACATCCAGCGGGCGCTGATGGAGATCGTCGAGCGCGTGCTGGACGAGAGCGGGATCGAGGCCCGCGACCTGACCCGCGTGGCGTTCATGAACTACTCCGAGGAGATCGTCGAACAGCGGTGCATGGCCGTGGTCGATCTGCCCATGTCCCGCTCCACCTGGGACTACGGCCGCACCATCGGCCACTGCGGGGCCGGCGACCAGGTCCTCTCCCTCGACCACCTGCTCACGACCGGGCAGCTGGGCCCCGGCGACCACCTGCTCATGCTCGGCACCGGGCCCGGGGTCACCGTCTCCGGCGCCGTGCTCGAAATCCTCGAAACTCCTCATTGGGCCTGACATCGAAGGGAAACGAACGCAGATGGTCGACACTCCGCGCGGAGCCAGGGTGGAACCAGTCGCGGTGGTCGGGATCGGATGCCGTCTCCCCGGCGACGTCCACTCACCGGACGAGTTCTGGGACCTGCTGTGCGCCGGCCGCAACACGACCGGGCCGCTGCCCGCCGAACGCTGGCGCCGCTACGAGACCCGGAGCCCCGAACACGCCGCCGCGCTGCGCGACGCC
This sequence comes from Nonomuraea sp. NPDC049758, assembly GCF_040674635.1. Taxonomy (NCBI): domain Bacteria; kingdom Bacillati; phylum Actinomycetota; class Actinomycetes; order Streptosporangiales; family Streptosporangiaceae; genus Nonomuraea; species Nonomuraea sp. NPDC049758. The sequence continues at coordinate 356,096 of NZ_JBFAMZ010000010.1, read as the reverse complement.
GTACGGCACGGCAGTTTCCTGAGCGACATCGAGGGCTTCGACGCGGAGTTCTTCGGCCTGTCGCCCCGCGAGGCCGAGCTGATGGACCCGCAGCAGCGCATCCTCATGGAGACCGCGTGGGAGGCCCTGGAGCACGCCGGGCTGCCGCCGCACGAGCTGGCCGGGACCGACGCCGGGGTGTTCGTCGGCGTCTGCACGGCCGACTACGGCGGCCGGCTGCTGGAGGACCTGCCCCAGATCGAGGCATGGACCGGGATCGGCGCCGCGACCTGCGCCGTGGCCAACCGCATCTCCTACTCCCTCGACCTGCGCGGCCCCAGCATGGCGATCGACACCGCCTGCTCGGCGTCGCTGGTCGCGCTGCACCTGGCCGCGCAGAGCCTGCGGCTCGGCGAGAGCGACGTCGCCCTCGCCGGCGGCGTCAACCTGCTGGTCACCCCCGGCCAGACGCTCACGCTCGGCACCGCCGGAGCCCTGGCGCCCGACGGGCGGTCGAAGTCGTTCGACGCGGCGGCCGACGGCTACGGCCGCGGCGAGGGCTGCGGCGTGGTCGTGCTCAAGCGCCTGTCCGACGCGCAGCGCGACGGTGACCGCGTGCTCGCGCTGGTCATCGGCAGCGCCGTGAACCAGGACGGGCACACCAACGGCATCATGGCGCCGTGCGGCGAGGCCCAGGAGCACGTGATGGCGCGGGCCTGCAGGCAGGCGGGCGTCGCGCCGTCCACCGTCGACTACGTCGAGGCGCACGGCACCGGCACCCGGCTCGGCGACCCGCTGGAGGCGGGCGCGCTGTCCTCGGTGTACGGCGCGGGGCGGCCCCCCGGCGACCCGTGCCTGATCGGCTCGGTCAAGTCCAACATCGGCCACCTCGAAGGCGCCGCCGGCATCGCCGGCGTCATCAAGGCGGTGCTCGCCCTCGACCGCGGGGAGATCCCGCCGAGCGTGCTGTCCGCCCTCAACCCGGCCGTCCCGTGGGAGTCCTCGGGCCTGCGCGTGGTGACGCGGCGATCGTCCTGGCCGGAGCGCGACCACCCGCGCCGGGCGGGCGTCTCCAGCTTCGGGTACGGGGGCACGGTCGCGCACATCGTGCTCGAACAGGCCCCGCCGGCCCGGCACGCGCCCGCGCAGGAGGAGACGCCTCCCCGCGCGGAGCGGCTGTTCCCGCTGTCGGCCGCGTCGGAGCAGGCACTGCGGCAGTACGCGGGCCGGCTCGCCGATCACCTCGGGACGGGCGTCGACCCGGCGTCGGCGGGGCACACGCTGGCGCTGCGGCGCACCCATCTGGCCCGCCGCGCCGTCGTCGTCGGGACGGACGGCGACGAGTTGGCGGCCCACCTGCGCAGGCTCGCCGACGACGTGCCGGCCGAGGCGGTCCTCACCGGGGACGTGCTGCCCGACCTCGGCCCCGGGCCGGTCTGGGTGTTCTCCGGGCAGGGCTGCCAGTGGCGCGGGATGGGGCGGGAGCTGCTCGCCGTGCCGGACTTCGCGTCCCTGGTCGACGAGGTGGAGCCGATCTTCGCCGAGGAGATCGGCTTCTCGCCGCGGCAGGTCCTGGCCGACGGCGACCTCGACACGATCGACCGCGTGCAGACCATGATCTTCGTGATGCAGCTGGGCCTCGCCCGGCTCTGGAACGCGTACGGGGTCGCGCCGCGGGCCGTCATCGGCCACTCCGTCGGCGAGATCGCGGCGGCGGTGACGGCCGGCGCGATGACCGTCGCCGACGGCGCCCGCCTGATCTGCCGCCGTTCGCGGTTGCTGCGGCAGGCCGAGGGCAAGGGGGCCATGGTGATGGTCGGCCTGTCCTTCGAGGAGGCGGCCGAGCGGCTGGCCGGGCGTACCGACCTGGTGGCCGCGATCTCGTCGTCGCCGGGCTCCACCGTGCTGTCCGGCGACGTCGCCGCGGTCGAGGCGGTGGTCGAGGACTGGCCGGCCGAGGGCATCGTGGTGCGGCGGGTGGCCTCGGACGTCGCCTTCCACAGCCCGCACATGGAACCGCTGGCCGTCGAGCTGGCCGCCGCCGTCGCCGATCTGTCGTTCGGCGCGCCCCGCATCCCCATGTACACGACCGCGCTGGCCGACCCCCGGGCGACGCCCGTGCCGGACGGCGCGTACTGGGCGGCGAACCTCCGTGACCCCGTGCGGCTGACCGCGGCGACGACGGCCGCGGCCGAGGACGGCCACCGCGTGTTCCTGGAGATCTCCCCCCACCCGGTGGTCGCGCACTCCGTCGCCGAGACGCTGTCGGAGAACGGGTTCGAGGACGTGTTCGTCGGCACCACGCTGCGCCGGAACCAGCCGGAGCTGCCGGCCTTCCTGGCCGCGGTGGGCACGGCGCACTGTCACGGCGTCGAGGTGGACTGGAACCGGCTGCAGCCGTACGGCGGCCTCACCGACCTGCCGCCGTACGCCTGGCAGCACCGCCGCCACTGGCGCGAGGACTCCGGCGACGACGGCAACCGCGGGCACGACGTGCGCTCCCACACGCTGCTCGGCGCGGGGACCGGCCTCGCCGGCAGCCGGACCCGGGTGTGGCGGACCGGCCTGGAGGACGCCAACCGGCCCTACCCGGGCAGCCACACCCTCAACGGGATCGAGATCGTGCCCGCCGCCGTGCTGGTCAACACGTTCCTGCACGCCGCCGAGGACGAGGACGTCACGCTCACCGGCGTGGAGATGACGCATCCGCTGATGACCGCGGAACGCCGGCAGGTCCAGGTCGTGCACGAACCTCCGGCGATACGACTCGCGGCCCGTACGCCGGCCGGCCCCGGCGAGCCGGAACCGGCCTGGCTGGTGCACGTCACCGCCGACGTGGCCGCTCCTGGCCAGGTCAAGCCCGACGTGCTGCCCGACGCCGGCGCTCTGACCGCGATCGACCCCGCGTTCGTGCACCGGCGGCTGGCCGCCGTCGGCGTGCCCTCGACGGGCTTCGACTGGACGATCGAGACGCTGCTGGGCGGCGACGGCGCCCTGCGCGCCACCGTCCGCACCGGGGACGCCGACAGCTGGGCCCCGGCGCTGGACGCGGCGATGTCCGTCGCGCCCTGCGTGTTCCCCGGCGATCCGGTGCTGCGCATGGTCGTGCGCATCGACGAGGTCGTGCTGACCGGCGCCCCACCCGCGACGGTGGTCATCGACGCGGCCGTGGACCGGGCCGCCGACGACACCGTGCGGGTGCTGCTGGCCGACCCGGACGGCCGGGTGGTGGGACACCTCACGGGGCTGCGCTACCCGGTGATCGACGCGCCCGTCCCGGCCGAGGAGGAGCTTGGCGGGCCCGTGGAGTCGTTCGCCGGGCTGACGGCGGAGGGTCTGCGCGAGCGCGTCCTGCCCGAGGTGCGCGCGGAGATCGCGGCCGTGATGCGGCTGGCCCCCGAGGACCTGGCGGTCCGCCGTCCCCTGGTCGAGCAGGGGCTGGACTCGGTGATGACGGTCATGGTCCGGCGGCGGCTGGACAAGCGCTTCGGCTGCCGTCTTCCCGCGACGCTGCTGTGGCAGCAGCCCACCATCGCCGCGATCGCGGACCGGCTGGTGGAACTGCTCGCGGCGGCCAGGCCGGAGGCGGCGGCGGAGGCCGTACCGGAGGGCATGCCCGCGATCGGCGGGTGAGAGCCGCCGCGGGCGGCCCGGCGGAGGATCTCCCCGGGCCGCCCGCGGCGTCCGGTCAGGAGCCCGCCGGCCGGCCGAGCCGGCGGAGCTGGTGGTCGAGGACGGCGGTCGCCTCGGCGATGCCCAGGTCCCCGACCAGCACTCCGTCGGCCAGCCCGCGCGCGAGCGCGAGCAGCACGTGCGCCTCGGCGCCCGCCTCGACGCCGGGGTCCGCGGCGGTGGCGGCCACGAGCGCGGCGATCTCGCGGTGCACCGCGTCGCCGCCCGCGCGGTACAGCTCGCGTACGTCGGGATCGGCGACGGCCCTGGCCAGGAACGCGTGCCCGGCCAGCAGCAGCACGGGAGCGCGCGAGCCCAGCTCGACGACGGCCAGCAGCGTGCGCCGCAGCGTGTCGGCCGGCCCGGCGGCCTCCCGCAGGGCCGCCCGGAGATGACCTTCGATCTCCTGCCTGAGCAGCTGCGCGCTGGCGCGCATCAGGTCGGCCTTCGCCCCGAAATAGTGCTGCACGAGCCCTTTGGAGACGCCGGCCTCCTGGGCGACCCCGCCGATGCTCACCCCGGCCAGGCCGTCACGGGCGCACAGCCTGAGCGCGGCATGGGCGATCTCGGCCCGCCGCGCCGCGTGGTCCACCTGCTTGGGCACGGCCTCCCCCTCTTCGCGATACGAGTGTATCGTGACATCGTTGCGATACGATCGTATCGCGAAGGGCGAACGAAGGATCCCGCACGTGAACGATCTTGTGGAACCCAACATCGGAGCCGCGTTCCGCGCGCGGCGGCTCGGCCACTTCCGCGACGCCCCCGCCTTCGCGCGCTACCGCGGCGCCTACGACGACGCGATGGCCCGGCTCCCCGAACCCGTCCAGACCCACGATGTGGTGACCGGCTTCGGATCCGTCCGGGTCTACCGTTTCGGCGGCGGCGACGGCGTGCCGCTGCTGCTGCTGCCGGGGCGCACCTCGGCCACCCCGATGTGGGAGGCGAACCTGGCCGGCCTCGTCGCCCGGCGGCCGGTCTACGCCGTCGACCTGCTCGGCGAGCCCGGCCTGTCGGTGCAGACCCGGGCGTTCACCGGCGCGGAGGACCAGGCGGCCTGGCCGGCCGAACTGCTGGACCGGCTCGGCCTCGCCCGGGTGCACCTCGTCGGGGTGTCCATCGGCGGGTGGAGCGCCTTCCACCTGGCCCTGCGCGTGCCGGAGCGGATCGCCTCGGTGAGCGTGCTCGACCCCGCCAACCTGTTCGGCCGGATCACCTGGAAGGTCGTCGTCTTCTCGCTGGGCTCGGTGGTGCCGTTCTTCCCCGAGTCGTGGCGCAGGAAGCTGCTGAGCTGGATCTCCGGCGGGGCCGACGCCTCGGCCGACGAGCCCGTCGCCAACCTGATCTCGGCCGGGATGCGGGACTTCACCGCGTTCCTGCCGCCGCCCACGTACCCCACGGACGACCAGGTGGCCGGGCTCGACGTGCCGGTGCTCGCGCTGATCGCCGGGCGCAGCATCATCCACAACCCGCGCAAGGCCGCCCTGCGGGCCCGCCGTCTGCTCGCCCGGGGCGTCGTCGAGTTGTGGCCGGACGCCTCCCACGCACTCAACGGCGAGTTCCCCGACCGCGTCAACACCCGGGTCCTCGCCTTCGCCGACGAGGTCGACCGCGCCGGCGACCGCGCTGACGACCGCGCTGACGACCGCGCTGACGACACTGCCGGCGACACGCCCTGACGCCACGGGCCGGGGCTTCTCAGCCGGACTGCTCGCGGATCTCCCTGGTGGCCGAGCGGTAGGCGCGGGCGACCCCGGCGAGCAGGCCCAGCATCAGCGGCACCTGCTCCTGCGTGAACTGCCCGCGGATCTGCTCCAGGTGCCGCTCGGAGGTGACGCGGGTGGCGTGGTACTCGGCCATGCCACCCTCCAGCAGCTCCACCGTGACCATGCGCCGGTCGCGCTCGCCGCGTACCCGCCGCACGTAGCCGGCCTTCTCCAGACGGTCGATGAGCCGGGTCGCGGACGCGGACGGGAGCCCCAGCTCCTCCGAGATCGCCCCCACCGGGAGGGGGCCGCGCATCTCCAGCAGGATGAGCGCGGCCACGTCCACGTGATGCACGCCGAGCCGGTCGGCGATCGCCTCGATGTGCAGCATGACCGCGATCAGGAACTCGCGGTAGACGTCCGCTTCTGGATGGTTGTCGGTCACTCGCCCCAATGTACTTCACAGCGATGTATCTTTGAATCGAAGTAACTTCGTTTTGGAGATAAAATGGACGTTGTTGTCATCGGCGCCGGCGTGGGCGGCCTGGCCGTCGCGCGCAGCCTGCTCGCCGCCGGCCACCAGGTGCGGATCTACGAACAGGCCACCGCCATGCGCACGGGCGGCGCCGGGCTGAGCATCTTCAGCAACGGCGCCGCGGTGCTGCACGACCTCGGTGTCACCCTTGACGGCGTCGGCGGCCGGTTCGACCGGATCGACGCGCTGACCGCGGACGGCCGGCTGCGGCTCACCTCCGACATGGCCCACGCGGCCACGCTCTACGGCTTCCCCAACAAGTCGGTCTCCCGCCGTCTCCTGCTGGACCGGCTGGCCGACGGGCTGCCCGGCGACCTGATCCGCTACGGCACGGCCTGCCGGACCGTGACCCAGGACGGCGACCGGGTGACCGCGACCTTCGAGGACGGCTCGACGGCCACGGGCGACCTGCTGATCGGCGCCGACGGCCACCACTCGGTCGTCCGGCGCGAGTTGTGGGGCGACGTCCCCATCAGGACGGCCACGTTCGGCACCTGGCAGGCCCTGAGCCGGATCGACATCGACCTCGCCCGCACCCACCTGCACCTCATGATCACCGGTAAGGAGGGTGCCTGCGGGATCATCCCCGCCGGTGACGGCAAGCTCCAATGGTGGTTCGACGTGCGCTGGGCCCCTGGTGAGCCGCGCCCGGCCGCGCCCCTGGCCGAGCTGCGGCGCCGCTTCGGCCACTGGGCGTCGCCCGTCCCCGAGCTGCTCGCCCAGGCGTCGGAGGCCGACCTCGACTTCTTCGGCCACCACTGGCAGAAGGTGCGCCGGGAGTGGGGCAAGGGCCGCGTCACCCTGCTCGGCGACGCCGCCCACCTCATGCCGCCCACCCTCGGACAGGGCGCCAACCAGACCCTGGAGGACGTGTGGGTGCTCGGCCGCGAGCTGGCCAAGGGCGGCGACCCGGCGCAACGGCTGCGCGCCTACGAACGGGCCCGCTACCCGCACGTCAACCTGGTGTCCAGGCTGGCCCGGCGCAGCCCGGCCAACTGGCGCATCCCCCCGTTCGTCGGCCGGATGGTCTCCGAGACGTCCCAGAGCGGGTTGCTCGCCCGCTTCAGCAACCGCCTCACCGCCGCCCTCGCCCACTGAGAGCGGACATGCCGGGCCGCGGGCTCCGGCGCCGGTGGTAGGCGTAGGTGACGGCGGCGAGCAGCGGCCCCCACAGCAAAAGCGGAAGGTAGCAGACGGCGAAGATCGCGGCCTCCCAGCCGCCCGCCTGGCTGGGGAAGTCCGGCGGGATCGGCTCGCCGCGCATGGTCACCCCGGCGAGCTGGGTCACGAAGGCCGCGGTCCACAGGACCGTCAGGAGCACGGCGCCCGACGCCGCCGGAACGACGGCGGCCGGCGTCGGCACCCTGCGGCCACGCAACCCGGGGACCCAGCGGGGGAACCGCTCACCCCATGCGGCCACCAGCCCGACGGCCGTGAACGCCGCCAGCTCCGACACGATCGACAGGAACACGACGTACAGCCGTTCTCCGAGCCCGATCCCGCGGTCGAACGCCGCGGGCAACCGCCAGAGGCTGGACGGCAGCACGGTGAACGGCACGGCGTAGGCGGCGATCCGCGCCCAGCGGGGCACCCCGGCCACCGGCGCGTGGGCGGCCCGCCACGCCGCGCGCAGCCGCCCGCCGGTCACCGGCGATCCCGCGGTCACGGCGGCCACGGGGAGCGGCGCCGCGGCGCCGCGCGAACGATCAGTTCTCGTCATGGCGCTCACGCTAGGAACGAGCGGGCCGCCCTGCCTCCCCCCGGCGGGGGAGTGCGGCCACGGAGGCGTCGGCTAACGTCGGTCCACGTGAAACGCCCTCTCGCCCAGGCCGTGCGGGCCGGGGTCTACCAGCTCCTGGGCGCCGCGCTGCTGGCTCCGGTCGCCGCCGGGCTCGGCCTGCCGATCCTGGCCGAGCCGACGCCGGGCCGCCTGCTGGTGCTGTGGGCGGCCTGCCTGCCCGCCTCGGTGCTGCTCGCGCTGCTGCCGCTGACCCGCCGCCTGGAGGTGATCGCGCTGTCGGACCTGCTCGACGTGCACGTGCCCGAACGCGGTGACCGCCTCTACCTGGTGGCCCTGACCAGCCTGCACCTGTACGTCGGCGGGACGCTCAGCGCGGCCGTCCTGGCGTTGTCCCCCGGGCTGCTGCCGCGGGCGTGGCAGGCGGCGCCCGGCCAGGTGGCCGAGGTGCTGCTGCTCACCGCCGTCGTGCTGGCCGCGATGGTCGCCGCCGGGCTCGGCCAGCGCTGGGTCGCGCGGCGGGTGCTGCGTTCCGAGCCGTCCCGGCTGATCGACGAGCTGGACCGCCGCCAGTCGCTCGCCCTGGAACTGCACGACTCCGTCGGCCACGCACTCAGCGTCGTCCTGGTGCAGGCCATGGCGGCCGAGGCGGCGCTGCGCCGCGCCGCCCCCGAGCTCGCCGCCCAGTCGCTCGGCCACCTGACGACCACCGCCCGCAACGCTCAGCAGGAGCTCGACGTGCTGCTCGGCGTGCTCGACGACGGCGCGGCCGGCCGGACGCCCACCCTGGAGGCGCTCGGCACGCTCACCCGCGGCCTCGACGTCCGGGTCAGCGTCGGCCACCTCGGCAAGGTGTCGCCCGCGACCTCGCGGGCCGCGTTCGCGATCGCCAGGGAGGCGCTCACCAACGCCCTGCGGCACGGGCACGGCCCGGTCACGCTCGCCGTCGCCGCCGCCGCCGAACTGACCCTGACCATGGACAACGCGACCCTGAGCAGGCCGGGGGAGCCGGGGCGCGGCCTGACCGGCATGCGCATGCGGGCCCGGCTCGCCGGCGGGACGTGCACCTGGGAGGAGGTGGGCGGAACGTGGCGCGTCCGGGCGAGCCTGCCGCTGTGATCCGGGTCGTCCTGGCCGACGACGAGCAGCTCATCCGCTCGGGCTGGGCGACCATGCTCTCCCTGCACGACGACATCGAGGTGACGGCCGAGGCCGCCGACGGACGGGCGGCGGTCACGGCCGGCGCCGGCGCGGACGTCGTGCTGATGGACATCCGAATGCCGGTCATGGACGGCCTGGCCGCGACCCGGGAGCTGGCCCGCCGCTCGCCGAGGACGCGCGTCGTCATGGTCACCACGTTCGAGAGCGACCAGCTCGTCTGGGGCGCCCTGCGCGCGGGAGCCGCCGGCTACGTGCTCAAACGCTCGCCCGCCGGCGAGCTGGTGGAGGCGGTCCGCCTGGTGCACCGGCGCGACGCGGTGCTCTTCCCCGACGCGCTGCGCCGCATCGCCTCGCCGCACGTGGGCAGCGCCCGCCAGCGCCTGCCCGTCGAGCCGACGCCGCGCGAGCTGGACGTCCTGCGGCACATCGCGCTCGGGCGGAGCAACGCGGAGATCGCCGCCGCGCTGCACGTCACCAGGGAGACGGTCAAGACGCACGTCGGCAACCTCCTGGACAAGCTCGGCGCCCGTGACCGCACCCAGGCGGCCGTGCTCGCCTACGAGCTCGGCCTCGTCGGCCCGGCCGGGGAATGATCCCTCTCAGGAGGGAGGCGAGGTCCCGCATCCCGCTCAAGAGCGAGACGGGACTTCGCCCGCTCCGGCGATGTCCGGCAGGCCGCGGAAAACCAGGATTGGGGAGGTCATCACCGCTAAGGAGTCAACGAGATGAACCCCCGCATCGCCTTCGTCGCCGCCCCCGTGCTCACCTTCACCTACGGCGTCCTGCGCATCCTGGACGGCCTGGACGGCAGCCGCGGTCCCGGCCTGGCCTGGACGACCGGGCACCTGGCCTTCATCGGCGCCCTGGCGTTCTTCGCCGTGACGTTCCACGAGATGCGCAGGCTGGCCGGCCGCGGCCGCGTGGCGACCGGGCTGGCCGTAGCCGGATATGTCGGCATCACCACGCTGATCGCCCAGTTCTCCATCGACATCGTCGTGGGCTTCCGCTCGGCCGACCACGCCGCGATGGGCGTGCTCTTCGACCAGGTCCAGTCGGTTCCCGGGGTGCAGCAGGTGGTCTACGACTTCGGGCCGATGTTGTTCTTCGTCGCCCAGATCGGCCTGGTCCTCCAGCTCGCCGTCCAGCGCCGCGTCAAGGCGTGGACGCCCGTCCTGGTGGTCGCCGACGTCATGGTGCCGTTCGTGGAGAAGGACCTCATGCCGCTGGGTGCCGCCTGCCTGCTGGTCTCCTTCCTGGCGATGGCCCGGGTGTCGCGCGCGTCCCGCGCGGCCGACGGCCGGCACCACGTGGCCGAGCCCGCCGTACCGGCCGCCGTGTGACGATCGGGGTGTAACACCCTTGGGGGTCGAGACACGTACGGAACATCAGTCTTCCGAACGAGAGAGAACAATGTGGGTCCCCTGGCAACAAGCAGCGCTTCGAGGAGATCTACCCGGCGAACGAGGGCGAGGCGCTCCTGCTGGTCGGCCCCGAGCCGGCCGGCGAACCGCACTCCGTGGACGCTTCCTGCCGGAACCAGCCCCGGGCGCGACGCTCACCGTCCGGGGGCGGCGACGGGCAGGGTGAGGATCATGGTGAGACCGCCCCCGGGGGTCTCGTCGGGCACGAGCGTGCCGCCCATGGCCTCGGCGAGCCCGCGGGACAGGGCGAGCCCGAGCCCGACGCCGGAGTGGTTGTCGCGGTCGCCGAGCCGCTGGAACGGCTGGAAGACGCGGTCGTGCGCCTCCGGCGGGATGCCGGGGCCGCGATCCATCACCCGGATCTCGACGTGGTCCCCGTGCCCGCTGGCGGTGACCAGCACGGTCCGGCCGGGCGGGCTGAAGCGCACGGCGTTGGACATGAGGTTGACCAGGACGCGTTCCAGCAGCGCGGGATCGGCCAGCACGTCGGGCAGCTCGACGGAGACGTCGCCTTCGACGCGGTCCCGCAGCGGGCCGAGATCGTCGATGGCGCGCGGCACGATCTCTTCGAGCGCCAGCGGCTGCGCGCTCACCCCGAGCACGCCGGCCTGCAGGCGGCTCATGTCCAGCAGGTTCGCCACCAGCCGGTCCAGCTTGTCCAGCGACTCCTTCGCGGTGGCGAGCAGCTCGGACCGGTCCTGTTCCGACCAGGCGACCTCGGTGCTGCCCAGGCTCTCGACGGCGGCCTTGGCGGAGGCGAGCGGCGTGCGCAGGTCGTGGCTGACGGCGGCCAGCAGCGCGGTGCGCATCCGGTCGGCCTCGGCGAGCGGGCGGGCGAGCTCGGCCTCCTGCTGCAGGCGTTCCTGGCGCAACGCGACGGCGGTCTCGGCGGCGAACGCCTCCAGCACCGTGCGGTCGGCGGCCTCCAGCGGCTCGCCCCTGGCGGCCAGGACCAGTTCCTCGTCGATGACGACGTCGGTGTCGGACCGTCCCGGGCAGGTGGCGGGGGCGCCGCCGGAGGTCGCGACGATCCGCCAGGCGTCCGGGTCGGACTGCTGGTCGGGCGCGCGCGCGGCCTCGGGCCGCCGTTCCAGCAGGGTGACGGAGGTCAGGCCGAAGGTCTCGCGCATGCGTTCCAGCAGCGAGGACACCGCGGCCTCGCCGCGCAGCACGTGACCGGCCATGGTGGACAACAGCTCGGCGTCCGCGCCGGCCCGCGCGGCCTCCCTCGTCCGGCGGGCGGCGATGTCCACGATCGTGCTCACCGCCGCCGCCACCAGCACGAACACGACCAGCGCGAACAGGTTCTCCGGGGCGGCGATGGTGAACTCGCCGACCGGCGCGGTGAAGAACCAGTTGAGCAGCAGCGAACCGCCGACGGCCGCGGTGATGGCCGGCCACATGCCGCCCACCAGGGCCACCCCGACGGTCAGGCACAGGAAGAACAGGATCTCGCTGGGCAGCGACAACATGTCCCGGAACGGCGCCAGCGCGGCCGTCAGCAGCGGCATCCCGGCCACCGCCAGCGCCCAGCCGCTCGCCCGCCGGGTGCGGGTGAGCGCGGCCCGCGTGCGGGCGGGCCGGCGGCGTCCCCGCTTGGCCTCCTCGTGCGTGATCATGTGGACGTCGATCGAGCCGGACCGGGCGGTGGTCTCCACGCCGACGCCCCGGGAGAGGACCTGCGCGAACCGCCCCCTGCGCGAGGCGCCGAGGACGAGCTGGGTGGCGTTGACGCCGCGCGCGAAGTCGAGCAGCGCCCGCGGGACGTCGTCGCCGACGACCTGGTGGTAGCTGCCGCCCATGTCCTCCACCAGCGTGCGCTGGCGGGCCAGGCTGGCCGGGTCGGCGCCGGCCAGCCCGTCGGCACTGGTGACGTGCACCGCGAGCAGGTCGGCGCCCTTGGTGCGGGCGGCGATGCGGGCGGCCCGGCGGACCAGTGTGTCGCCCTCCGGTCCGCCGGTCAGGGCGACCACCACCCGCTCGCGGGTCTCCCAGGTGGTGGCGATGCCGTGGTCGGCGCGGTAGCGGTCGAGCTGGTCGTCCACCTTGCCGGCCACCCACAGCAGCGCGAGTTCGCGCAGCGCGGTGAGGTTGCCGACGCGGAAGTAGTTGGACATGGCGGCGCTGACCTTCTCCGGCGCGTACACGTTGCCGTGCGCCATGCGGCGGCGCAGCGCCTCCGGTGACATGTCCACCAGCTCGATCTGGTCGGCGCGGCGGACCACCTCGTCGGGCACGGTCTCGCGCTGCGGCACGCCGGTGATCTCCTGGACGACGTCGTTGACCGACTCCAGGTGCTGGATGTTCACCGTGGAGACGACGTCGATGCCGGCGTCCAGGATCTCGTCCACGTCCTGCCAGCGCTTGACGTTCTTCGAGCCGGGCACGTTGGTGTGGGCCAGCTCGTCGATCAGCGCCACCTTCGGCCGGCGGGCGATGACGGCGTCCACGTCGAGCTCGGTGAAGGTGGCCCCGCGGTGGACGACGGTCCGGCGCGGGATGATCTCCATGCCCTCCAGGAGGGCGGCGGTGCGGGGACGGCCGTGCGTCTCGACCAGGCCGACGACCACGTCCCGGCCGCGTTCCCGCGCGCGGCGGCCCTCGCCCAGCATCGCGTACGTCTTGCCGACCCCGGGCGCCGCCCCGAGGTAGACCCGCAGCCGGCCCCTGCTCATGAGCGGTCGAGCGCCAGGTTGAGTTCGAGCACGTTGACGGCCGGTTCGCCCATGAAGCCGACGGCCCGGCCGGTGGTGTGCTCCTTGACGAGCCGCTCGACCTCGGCCCGGCCGAGGCCGCGCTCCCTGGCCACACGCGGCGCCTGGAGCTCGGCGTAGGCCACGGAGATGTGCGGGTCGAGCCCGGAGCCGCTGGCGGTGACCGCGTCGGCCGGGACCTTCGCCTCGGCCTCCCCCCGGACCGGGACAGTGCGCCCGGCCGCGTAGTCCTCACCCGGCTCGGCACACTCCACCCGCCTGCCCTGATAGGTCGCGACGAACGGGGTGGCCGGGCACGCCTGGTTGACGCTGACGGCCCGGTCGGGGAAGACCTTGAGCACCGCGCCGACCCCGTCCGTGGTGCAGTACGGGCGGGCGCCGCTGACGCCCTCCAGCTCGCCGGCCGCCCTGGAACGGGCGCAGACCTGGGTGAGCAGCGACTGCCGGCCCTCGCCGCCGGCGACCGGCAGCGTGTCCACGACGTCCTCGGGGCCCAGGTTGCTGGCCCCCGACGAGGTCGGGTCGTAGCCGTCGCCCGCGGCGGACGGGCGGGACTGGAAGTACTTCCTGATCGGCTTGCCGTCGGCGTCGGTGAAGGACTGCCCGATGAGCGCGCTGCCCACGGCCTTGCCGTCCTTCTCGACGATCGAGCCGTTGGCGTGCCCGTTGAACAGGGCCTGGGCGACCCCGGTGGTGACCAGCGGGTAGACGATGCCGAGCAGCGCGGTCAGGACGGCGACTGCGCGCAGCGCGGCGAGGTGCTGGCGGACCCAGCTTGGCAGGCGTTCCATTTATGACATCCCCGGAAGGAACTGGATCAACAGGTCGATGAGCTTGATGCCGATGAAGGGGGCGACGATGCCGCCCAGGCCGTAGACGTACAGGTTGCGCGAGAGCAGCTTGGACGCGCTGGACGGCCGGTACCGGACGCCTCTGAGCGCCAGCGGGATCAGCGCGACGATGACCAGCGCGTTGAAGATCACCGCGGCCAGGATCGCGGACTGGGGGCTGGCCAGGCGCATGACGTTGAGCGCGTCCAGGCCCGGGTAGACGGCCGCGAACATGGCCGGGATGATCGCGAAGTACTTCGCGATGTCGTTGGCGATCGAGAACGTGGTCAGCGCGCCCCGCGTGATCAGCAACTGCTTGCCGATCTCGACGATCTCGATGAGCTTGGTCGGGTTGGAGTCCAGGTCGACCATGTTCCCGGCCTCCTTGGCGGCCGAGGTGCCGGTGTTCATGGCCACGCCGACGTCCGACTGGGCCAGGGCGGGGGCGTCGTTGGTGCCGTCGCCGGTCATCGCGACCAGCCGGCCGCCCTCCTGCTCCTTCCTGATCAGGGCGAGCTTGTCCTCGGGGGTGGCCTCGGCCAGGAAGTCGTCCACGCCGGCCTCGTCGGCGATGGCCTTGGCGGTGAGCGGGTTGTCGCCGGTGATCATGACGGTGCGGATGCCCATGCGGCGCATCTCGTCGAAGCGTTCGCGCATGCCCTGCTTGACGACGTCCTTGAGGTGGATGACGCCGAGCACGCGGCCCCGCTCGGCCACGACCAGCGGGGTGCCGCCGGAGGCGGAGATGCCGTCCACGATGTGGCCGACGTCGTCGGTGGGGTGGCCGCCGTTGTCGCGCACCCACTTCATGACCGCGGTGGCGGCGCCCTTGCGCACCTCGCGGCCGTCCAGGTTGACGCCGGACATGCGGGTCTGGGCGGTGAACTGCACCCATTCGGCGCCGTGGATCTCGCGCTCGCGCAGGCCGTACCGCTCTTTGGCGAACACCACGATCGAGCGGCCTTCTGGAGTCGCGTCGGCGAGGCTGGAGAGCTGGGCGGCCTCGGCGAGCTCGGCCTCGGTGATCCCGTCCACCGGGACGAACTCGGCCGCCTGCCGGTTGCCCAGCGTGATGGTGCCGGTCTTGTCCAGCAGCAGCGTGGACACGTCGCCGGCGGCCTCGACGGCGCGGCCGGACATCGCGAGGACGTTGCGTTGGACGAGGCGGTCCATGCCGGCGATGCCGATGGCCGACAGCAGCGCGCCGATCGTGGTGGGGATCAGGCAGACCAGCAGCGAGACCAGCACGATGCCGGTGACGCCGTTCGCGTCGAGCGCGAGCGAGTCGGGGACGCCGGGGTTGATCTGCTTGGAGTAGACGGCCAGCGGCTGCATGGTGACGGTGGCGACCAGGAAGACGATCGTCAGGGCGGCCAGCAGGATGTTGAGCGCGATCTCGTTGGGCGTCTTCTGCCGGTTGGCGCCCTCGACCAGGGCGATCATGCGGTCGACGAAGCTCTCGCCGGGCTTCTGGGTGATCCTGACGACGATCCGGTCGGAGAGCACCTTCGTGCCGCCGGTCACCGCCGAGCGGTCGCCGCCCGACTCGCGGATGACGGGCGCGGACTCGCCGGTGATGGCCGACTCGTCCACCGAGGCGATGCCCTCGACCACGTCGCCGTCGCCGGGGATGACCTCACCGGCCTCGACCACCACCAGGTCGCCCTGCCGCAGCTCGGGCGCGCCGACCGTGTCCCACCCGCCCTCGGCGTCGCCGCGCAGGCGGCGGGCCCGGGTGTCGGTCTTGGCCTTGCGCAGCGTCGCCGCCTGCGCCTTGCCGCGCCCTTCCGCGACGGCCTCGGCCAGGTTGGCGAAGATCACGGTCAGCCACAGCCACACGACGGTCGCCCAGGCGAAGAACGACGGATCGACGATCGCCAGGACGGTGGTGAACACCGCGCCGACCTCGACGATCAGCATGACGGGGTTGCGCCACAGCGTGGCCGGGTTCAGCTTCCTGACCGCGTCGGGAAGGGACCTGACGAGCTGCCGGGGATCCAGCAGGCCGCCGCCCACGCGGCCGTCCCGCCGCGCGGGGGAGGGTTTGTCCAGTACGGGGGTTGACATGTCAGGACAGTCCTTCTGCGATCGGGCCGAGCGCGAGTGCCGGGAGGAAGGTGAGGGCGACGAGGATCACCGTCACGCCGACGACCAGGCCGACGAACTGCGGCCGGTGCGTGGGCAGCGTGCCGGCGCCCTCGGGGACGGGCGACTGCGCCGCCAGCGAACCGGCCAGGGCCAGCACCAGGATGATCGGCAGGAACCGGCCGAAGGCCATGCACAGGCCGAGCGCCACGTCGTACCAGGGGGTGTTGACGGTGAGGCCGGCGAAGGCCGAGCCGTTGTTGTTGGAGGCGCTGGTGAAGGCGTAAAGCACCTCCGACAGGCCGTGCGGGCCGCCGTTCAGCATGCTCGCGCGCCGCTCCGCCGAGCCCATCGCGCAGGCCGTGCCGACCAGCACCAGGGCCGGGGTGACCAGGAAGTACAGGGAGGCGAGCTTGATCTCGCGGGCGCCGATGCGCTTGCCCAGGTACTCGGGGGTGCGGCCGACCATCAGGCCCGCCACGAACACCGTGATCACGGCGAGGATCAGCATGCCGTACAGGCCCGAGCCGACGCCGCCGGGCGCGACCTCGCCGAGCATCATGTTGACCATCGTCATCATGCCGCCGAACGGCGTGTAGGAGTCGTGGAAGGAGTTGACCGCCCCGGTGCTCGTGAGGGTGGTCGAGGCGGCGAAGGTGGCCGAGTTCGAGACGCCGAAGCGCAGCTCCTTGCCCTCCAGCGCCGCACCGGCCGCCTGCGGCACGGTGGCGTTCCCGGACAGCTCGAAGACGTTGGTGAGCAGGACGCTCGCCAAAGCCAGCACGCCCATCACCGCGAGGATCGCGTACCCCTGCCGGACCTGGCCGACCAGCCGGCCGAAGGTACGGGTGAGCGAGAACGGGATCACCAGGATCAGGAAGATCTCGAACCAGTTCGTCCAGCTCGTGGCGTTCTCGAACGGGTGGGCCGAGTTGGCGTTGTAGAAGCCGCCGCCGTTGGTGCCCAGCTCCTTGATGACCTCCTGGGAGGCGACCGGGCCGCCGGTGACGGCCTGCGTGCCGCCGGTCAGCGTGGTCACCTCGTGCACGCCCGAGAAGTTCTGCACCAGGCCGCCCGCCACCAGCACCAGCGCGCCGACGAAGGCGATCGGCAGCAGGATGCGCAGCGTGCCGCGGACCAGGTCCACCCAGAAGTTGCCGATCGTGCCGGACCTGCGGCGGGCGAACCCGCGGACCAGCGCCACCGCGACCGCCATGCCGACGGCCGCCGAGACGAAGTTCTGCACGGCCAGCGCGGCCATCTGGGTCAGGTGGCCCATCGTGGACTCGCCCGAGTACGCCTGCCAGTTGGTGTTGGTGACGAAGCTGATCGCGGTGTTCCAGGCGATGTGGCCGGTGACCGGCTCCATGCCGAGGCTCAGCGGCAGCTTGTCCTGCAGGCGCTGGAGGCCGTACACGACCAGGACCGAGATCACCGAGAAGGCCAGCACGCTGCGGGCGTAGACCGGCCAGCTCTGCTCGGCGTCGGCCCGCACTCCGAGCAGGCGGTAGATGCCGCGCTCGACGACGTTGTGCTTCGTCGTGGAGTAGACGCGGTGCATGTAGTCGCCGAACGGCTTGTGCACCAGGGCCAGCGCCGCGATCAGGGAGACGATGAAGATCATTCCGGCGAGGGTCGTGCTCATCAGAACCGCTCCGGGAACAGCAGGGCCGCGATCATGAAGATCACCAGGCCGGCGACCACGATGAGACCGGCGGCGTTGACGGCGCTCACAGCCGCTCCACCGCCCGCACGACCAGCCCGAGGACCACGAAGATCGCGATCGTCAGGGCGACGAAGATGACGTCGGCCATCCCCACTCCTCAGTTCGATGATGAGACCATTGCCGCCCCTCGACGGGCGGCGCGCAGGTCCAGCAAACGCCGGAAAATGGGGTGTTTTGCCGTTCTTGACGGTTTCCATACGGCCGCGGCCCGAATCTTGACGGCCTCCCTACGCGGCCCGGTCCGCGTTCGGGAGGCTCGCGCGCGCTTCGGTCACGGCAGGAGGTCGCGCCAGCGTTCGGCCGACGCCAGGGCGTCCAGGCTGATCCGCTCCAGGAACGCGCCGCCCCTGGCCAGGCGCCGGCCCGCGGGCGTGTCGAGCCCGAGCGTCTGCCCCGCCGCCTTGGCGACCTCCGCCGCCGCGAGCGTCTGCCGGGCGCTGATCATCGTCGAGTGGTACCAGGCGTCGTCGTCGACCACGTAGACGTCGCGCCGTCGTTGCGGATCGCGTTCGCGCCTGATCAGGCCCTGCTGGGTCAGGTAGCCCACCGCCGTGGAGATCGAGGCGGGGCTCACCTTCAGGCCGCGCGCCAGCTCGGCAGCGGTGAGCCGGCCGTCCTCGCTCAGCCACAGGCCGATGAGCACGCGCGCCACCATCTTCGGCAGGCCCATCGCGACCGCCATCTCGACGGCTCCCTCTTCCGCCTCGAAGACCTGGCGGTCCCGGGGCTCGGCCGGACGCGCCGGGGCGCCGCGCCGCGTCCGCCGCGCCGTCGCCTGGTGCGCCCGCTCTGGACGGTAGTCGCCGGGGCCGCCGTTGCGGCCGACCTCACGGCTGATCGTCGAGGTCGGCCGGTCGAGCCGCCTGGCGATCTCGGCGTACGAGCGGCCTTCGGCGAGACCGGTCGCGATGCGCCGGCGGTCGTGCAGGGTCAACCTTCCTTCTGCCACGACCTCACTATTGCGTTCGGCCGCACACAATGCAACGTTTCATTGCATTCAGCTTCAGCGTCAATGTATCAATTTACCGCTGCTGAGCTGGGCTTATATGTTGCTGTTGATTGACATAATTTCTGAAAGCAACGTAGCTTTTCAGTTGTGATGAACACGTACTATCGCGACGAGTCGCGAGCCTTCGTCTCGGTGACGGGGCTGCGCAAGTCCTACGGCGCCCACCGCGTCCTGGACGGCATCGACCTGTCCATCCCCCAGGGCACCGTCTTCTCGCTGCTCGGCCCCAACGGTGCGGGCAAGACCACCATGGTGCAGATCCTGTCCACCCTGATCAAGGCCGACGCCGGCGAGCTCCGGGTCGCCGGGCACGACCTGTCCAGGGAACCCGACCAGGTGCGGGCCGCGATCGGCGTCACCGGCCAGTTCTCCGCGGTCGACGGCTTCCTGACCGGCGAGGAGAACCTGCGGCTCATGGCCGACCTGCTGCACCTCGGCCGCGCCGAGGGCCGCCGCCGAGCCGGCGAACTGCTGGAGCGCTTCGACCTCACCGGCGCCGCGGGCAGGCCCGCGGCCGCCTACTCGGGCGGCATGCGCCGCCGGCTCGACCTCGCCATGACCATGGTCGGCACGCCCAGGCTCATCTTCCTCGACGAGCCCACCACGGGCCTGGACCCGCGCAGCCGCCGCACGATGTGGCAGATCGTCCGGGACCTTGTCCGGCAGGACGGCGTGACCATCTTCCTGACCACCCAGTACCTGGAGGAGGCCGACGAGCTCGCCGACCGCGTCGCGCTGCTCAGCCAGGGCCGGCTGGTGGCCGAGGGCGCCCCTGAGGAGCTCAAGCGCATGGTCCCCGGCGGTCACGTCGTCGTGCGCCTCGCCGACCTCGACGGCTACCGCAGGGCGGTCTCGCTGGTGGGGGCGAGCTCGCACGACGAGGAGTCCCTGACGGTGCAGATCCCCGACACCGGCGTCGGCGCGTTACGCGCGCTCCTGGAACTGCTGGACGCGCAGGCCGTCGACGTCGCCGAACTGTCGATGCGCAAGCCCGGCCTGGACGACGTCTTCCTGGCCCTGACCGAGGAGTCCGCCCGATGAGAGCGATCACCGACTCGGCGACGATGTTGCGCCGCCAGATCAGGCACATGTGGCGTTACCCCACGCTGATCCTCACCTACGCGGGCGTCCCGGTGGTGTTCCTGCTGCTGTTCGTCTACGTCCTCGGCGGCATCATGGGCGCCGGGATCGGCGGCGACCGCGCCGCCTACGTCGCCTACGTCACTCCCGGCATCCTGATCATGACGATCGCCGGCGCCGCGCAGGGGACCGCGATCGCGGTGGCGATGGACATGACCGAGGGCATCGTCGCCAGGTTCAAGACCATGGCCATCGCCCGCGTCTCGGTCCTGACCGGGCACGTGCTCGGCGCGCTCGTGCAGAACTTCACCGCGATCGCCGCCGTGACGCTGACGGCCCTGCTGATCGGCTTCCGCCCCGCCGCCTCCGCGCTGGACTGGCTCGGGGTGGTGGGCGTGCTGGCCATGTTCACCTTCGCCGTCACCTGGCTGTCGGCCGCGCTGGGCATGGTCACCAGGAACGTGGCCACGGCCAGCAACCTGCCGATGCCGCTGATGCTGCTGCCGTTCCTGGGCAGCGGCGTAGTGCCGCCGGAGTCGATGCCGGGCCCGTTGCGCTGGTTCGCCGAACACCAGCCGTTCACGCCCGTCATCGAAACCCTGCGCGCGCTGCTGGCCGGGCGGCCGGCGGGGCCCAGCCTCGTGGCGGCGGCACTCTGGAGCGCGGTCATCGCGCTGGGCGGGTACCTGTGGGCCCGCAGGCTCTACAACCGGTGAGGTTTCCCCTTGGCGTCGGTCTTCCCGCTGACGGACTCCTGGTAGAGGTCGGCGTAGGTGCGGGAGTCCTTGATCAGGTCGTCGGCGAAGGCGGCGACGTCCTCGCCGATGAGTTCCAGGACTCCCTTGCCGGCCGCGACGCCCTCCTCGAAGAAGTCGACGATGCCCGGCAGCAGGGACCCGTCGGTCAGCCCGACCGGCCCGACCTTGAAGAAGTACCGCTGCATCTCCTTGTAGACGATCTGGTAGTCGGGCGGCAGCGCCTTGACCCGCGCCAGGTGCGCCCGCCACTGCTTCTTGCCCTCGATGATGTCCTGGATGCCCACGTCAGCCTCCCAGCCGGCCCAGCTTCTTCGCGACGTTCCTGTTCAGCTGCTCGCGCCACCGGTCGCGGAAGTTGCGGCCCCCGGCCTCGCCGGCCAGGGCCGCGCAGAATCCCGGGATGTCGTCGCCCAGCACCTCGTGGATGTTCTGCCCGTCGGCCGCCGTCTCCTCCAGCAGCCCCAGAACGCCGTCGAAGATCGGCATCAGGTTCCGGCCGGTGAAGTCCCCGTAGAGGAAGAGGTGACCTTTGATCTGTTCCCAGGCCGCCCGGTGGTCGGCCGGCAGTGCCGCGGCCCGGGCTTCGAACGCCTTGTAGTCCCTGGTGAGGTCGCTGCCGGTGATGGTCTCCCAGAAGCTCATTTCCCGCCCTCCTTGAGCTTGTCGATCCGGGATGTGATGTACGCCCATTTCGCCCAGAAGGTCGCCAGTTCCGCGCGTCCCGCGTCGTTGAGCGCGTAGAACTTGCGCGGCGGCCCCTGCTCGGACGGTCGTTTCGTCACCTGGACGAGCCCGTTCTTCTCCAGTCGCAGCAGGATGGTGTAGACCGTCCCCTCGACGACGTCGGCGAAGCCCAGGTCGTTCAGCCGGCGCGTGATGGCGTACCCGTAGGTCTCCTCGCTGCCGATGATCTCGAGCACGCAGCCCTCAAGCGTGCCCTTCAGCATCTCCGTCAGATTGTCCATGGTGGCTCTTCTTCCGCCGCCTTCCGAAGTACTCGGTGGTACCGAGTACTGCTATACGGTACCACAGAGTAGAGCCTTCGGGTCAGGGGCGCAGCAGGCTGCGTACCCGGTCGATCGTCGCCTCGGCCTGCTCCAGGTTCGCCAGCAGGGCGCCGGTCGAGTCGCGCAGCCGGGCGGCGACGAGCCCACGGCCGGTCAGGAGCGCCTCGCCCGCGCCCAGGAACTCCTCCAGCCGGGCGCGCTCCTCGGCCTCGGCCTGCCGCCTGGCCTGGTGGATCAGGCCGAGGACGGTCTCGGCCAGGCGCGCCGACTCCATGCGCATCGCCCGCGGATCCAGGCGCAGGTCCTGGACGCCGGACGTGCAGCTGTACTCGACGCTCACCCAGCCGTCCGGGGATTCGGCCCGAGCCGTGGCGGCTTCGCCGGGGAGCCGGCTCAGCCGGCCGAAGAGGTGGTCGGCGTCGGCCGCGAGCCGTTCGGGGTCGAGGCCGAGTGCCTGCGCGAAGTCCATGGCGGTCACTCCCAGGGGAACGAGTAGGAGCCTTCGGCGGCCTGCGCCGGCACGTGCCGGCCGGTGATCGTCTGGCTGCCGGTCATGACGTCGCCGAGCGCCTTGGCGCCCGCCGCCTGCGGGACGCCCTGGGGGAGCGGCCCGCCGGTGCCCGCGCGGCGGCCGGTGAGGCCGTGCGCGGTCAGGTCCCGCTCGATCCGGTTCGCGGTGCCCCAGACCAGCAGCGGGCCCTGGGCGAAGGTGGCGGCGGCGAGATCGCGCAGCCCGCCGCCGTCGCCACGGGCCGCTCTGGCGCCCGCGTCCACGGCCACCGCCGCGGACAGGGCGGCGGCGCAGCCGTGCAGCAGCGTGTCGAGCAGCGACTCCACTGCCCGGTAGTTCCCGTACAGGCCGGTCAGGCAGCGGGTGGCCGCCGTCCGGGCGGTGATCAGGCTGAGCGGTGTGAGCGCGGCGGTCAGCACCCAGAGCGCCAGCGCGGCCATGGCCGCCGCCACCAGGAACTGGTACAGGATCATCGCGACGAGCGCGGCGCCGACGGTGCGGAGGACGAGGGCGGTGACGACCGCGCGGATCTCGATCGAGCGCAGGCCGGCCAGGTAGGCGTCCATGCGGCGGTCGAAAGCCCGGCCGTCCTCGCTCCGCCAGCTCGTCGTGGCCACCTCGCCGACCAGCGCCTCGACGTTCAGCCGGGTGGCCGCCACGTCGTCGTGCACGGCCAGCCAGGTGTCCGCGCCGTCGAAGAACGCCTGCGGGTCGTACTGGTGGACGTACATCCTGCCGACGAACGGCCAGGCGGCGGGCACGCCGAGCGCGGACAGCGTCACCGCCGCGCCCGCGCCCGCCGCCAGGGCGTCGCGAGCCAGCTCGGCGGCGTTCACCGCATCCTCACGGTGGCGGCGGTCTCGGCGTCCTGCCAGGTGGTGACCGAGGTGTCCAGGTCGTCCTGGACGCGTGCGGTGTCGTCGAGGCGGCGGCGCACCTCGGTCATCGTGACGGCCTCGACCTCGTTGTAGGCCAGCGCCAGCGAGTAGGTGAACGAGGTGAAGGCCGACTCGGCCACGGTCAGCGACACCAGCTTGGGCACCACCTCGTCGAGCCGTCTGGCGGCCTCGGGCAGGCGCGAGCGCAGCTCCCTGAGCCGGGACCGGTCGATCTCGATCTCGTGGGGGCCGGAAGGTGTCCATGGATTCATCGGCATGCGTGACTCTCGTCCGTGCGGGAATGATCTGTCCAGCCTGTCCCGCCTGGGCGTGAACCGCCGCAATCCTGACGAAATCCCTACGCGCCGCGCCGCGTCACCGCCGTGGCGTCCGCCGACGGACGGCGAGCCGGCAGTGCCGCATGCGGCCGGTCAGGCGGACGCGCAACACCTCCGGCGTGTCGTCGTCGGGTTCCCTGTCGACCGCCAGCGTGCCGTGCCGTACCGAGAGTTCGTCGCTCTCCAGCACCATGCCCGGCGCGAGGACCAGTTCCACGCTGCCGCCGCTCACCCGCAGCTCGATGATCAGCTCGGGCGCGCCGCGCACCGCGCTGGTCAGGTCCAGCAGCACGTCGCTCCACGCGGTGCGCAGCGCCAACCGGTGCGGCAACGTCCAGCGGCCGTCGCGGCGCACCGAGCCGTGCTTCTCCTTGATGGTGAGCAGTTCGGCGGCCGGAGCCCCGGCGGGCGGCAGCGCGAGCGCACTGTGGCTGCCCGGTCCTGCGATCAGGTCGGTGACGAGCGGGGCCAGCGCGTTCACGGTGCGGGCGGACAACGCCACCTCCAGCCGCTCCTCGAACTCGGCCAGGTCGAGCCGGCCGTCGGCGACGGCCGTCCGCAGCAGTTCGGTGACGCGGTCGCGGTCCGTGTCGGAGGCCCGCAGCGCCGGCGAGGAGGGCTTCACGAGATCCGCTGGGAGATCTGCCATGGGGTGATTCCTCTCTGGAGCTCAGGGATCGGCGCCACCGGGGCAGGGTCAGGCGTCCCAGGTGACGGGGAGGCTCTTGACGCCGTAGATGTCGGCGAGCTCCGGTCGCAGGGCGACCTGGTCGGCCGGTACGGCCAGGCGCAGGGTGGGGAAGCGGCCGAGCAGCGCGGGGAAGGCGACGCGCATCTCGACGCGGGCGAGCTGCTGGCCCAGGCACTGGTGGATGCCGTGGCTGAAGGCCAGGTGGCCGCCGTCCTGCCGGCGCAGGTCCAGGGTGTGCGGGTCGGGGAAACGCTCGGGGTCGCGGTTGGCGGTGTTGAGAGACAGCAGGACCATCGTGCCGGCCTTGACGGTCTGGCCGGCCAGCTCGACGTCCTCCAGGGCGACCCGGTAGAACTGCTTGGCGACGGACAGGTAGCGCAGCAGCTCCTCGACGGCCTGGTCGGTGAGCGTGGGGTCGGCGCGCAGCGCGGCGAGCTGGTCCGGGTTCTGCAGCAGGGCGAAGGTGCCGAGGGCCAGCATGTTGGCGGTGGTGTCGAACCCGGCCGACAGCAGGATCAGGGCCATGCCCTGCAGCTCCTCGTCGGTCAGGTCGCTGTCGAGCAGGTCGCTGAGCACGTCGTCGGTCGGGTGGGCGCGCTTGGCGGCCACGAGTTCGGCCAGGTACTGCCGGGTGGCGAGGTAGGCGGCGATCAGTTCCTCGTCACCGGCCTCGCCGCCGAGGAACTTGTCGATGTTCTCCTGGAAGCGGTCCCGGTCCTCGTACGGCACGCCCAGCAGCTCGCAGATGACGATGGCGGGGATGGGCTTGGCGAACGCGGTCACCAGGTCGGCGGTGGGGCCGGCCTGTTCCATGGCGTCCAGGTGTTCGGCGGTGATCTGCTCGACGCGCTCGGTCAGCAGCCGCATCCGGCGGACGGTGAACCTGCCGACGAGCGGCTTGCGGTAGCGGCTGTGCTGCGGGTCGTCCATGAGCAGGAACTCGCCGGGCGGGGCCGGGGGCACCTCGATGTCGCCGTAGTCGATGGTCGGGTGGTGGCTCATGAGCTCCTTGCGGGAGCTGAAGCGGGGGTCGGCCAGAATCGAGCGGGCCAGGTCGTAGCCGGTGACCAGCCAGCCCTGGTGCCCGTCGGCGAAGGGGAAGCGGCTGATGGGGCCGTGCTCGCGGGCCTCGACGAGCTCCTTCGGCGGGTCGAACGGGCAGCCGGGAGGGCGTTCGGCGGGCATCGGCGTGACGGTGTGGAGGGAGTCGGTCATGATCGTCCTTTCAGGAGATCTTGCGGCGGTAGGTGTTCATGGCGAAGACGTAGGCGACGACCAGGATGCCGACGCACCAGGCGAGGGCGATCCAGATGTCGTTGCCGACGGGCTGCTCGGCGAACAGGGCGCGGACGGCGTTGACGATGGAGGTCACCGGCTGGTTCTCGGCGAAGACGCGCACCACGGTGGGCATGGTGTCGGTGGGCACGAACGCCGAGCTGAGGAACGGCAGGAAGATGAGCGGGTAGGAGAACGCGCTCGCGCCTTCCATGGTCTTGGCCGACAGGCCGGGGATGACGGCGATCCAGGTCAGCGCCAGGGTGAACAGGATCAGGATGCCCGCGACCGACAGCCAGGCCGACAGGCCCGCGCTCGATCGGAAGCCCATGAGCAGGGCGACGAGCATCACGACCACCAGCGAGACCAGGTTGGCGACCAGCGAGGTCAGCACGTGCGCCCACAACACCGACGAGCGCGCGGTCGGCATGGACTGGAAACGCTCGAAGATGCCGCCCTTCATGTCCATGAACAGCCGGTAGGCGGTGTAGGCGATGCCGGAGGCGACCGTGATGAGCAGGATGCCGGGCAGCATGTAGTTCACATACGAGTCCGACCCCGTCCTGATCGCGCCGCCGAACACGTAGACGAACATCAGCATCATGGCGATCGGCATGATCGCGGTCGTGACGATGGTGTCCGGGCTGCGGGAGATGTGACGCAGGGACCGTCCCAGCAGGACGGTGGTGTCACCGAAGAAGTGCTTGCTCATCGTGGGGTTCCTTAGGCTTTCGTGCCGACGAGGGTGAGGAAGACGTCCTCCAGGGTCGGCTGCTTCTCGACGTACTCGACCTTGGCGGGCGGGAGGAGTTGCTTGAGCTCGGCGAGGGTGCCGTTGACGATGATCCGGCCCTCGTGCAGGATCGCGATCCGGTCCGCGAGCTGCTCGGCCTCGTCCAGGTACTGGGTGGTGAGCAGCACGGTGGTGCCCTGGGCGGCCAGCTCCTTGACGGCCTGCCACACCTCGATGCGCGCCTGGGGGTCGAGGCCGGTGGTCGGCTCGTCGAGGAAGATGACCGGCGGGTCGCCGATGAGGCTCATCGCGATGTCGAGGCGGCGGCGCATGCCGCCCGAGTACGTCGCCGCCTTCCGGCCGCCCGCGTCGGTCAGCGAGAACCGTTCGAGCAGGTCGTCGGCGATCTTGCCGGGGTTCTTCAGGTGCCGCAGCCGGGCGACCAGCACGAGGTTCTCCCGCCCGCTGAGGATCTCGTCCACGGCGGCGAACTGGCCGGTGAGGCTGATGGACTCGCGCACCTGGGCGGCCTGCCCGGCGACGTCGAGGCCGTTGACACTGGCCGTGCCGGCGTCGGCCCTGAGCAGCGTGGCCAGGATCTTCACCAGCGTGGTCTTGCCCGCGCCGTTCGAGCCGAGCAGGGCGAAGATGCTGCCCCGCGCCACCTCGAAGTCCACGCCGCGCAGCACGTGGAGTTCCTTGTACGACTTCTCCAGGCCGTGCACCTGGATCGCCGGAGCTTGTCGTGTCGTCATCACTTGGCCCTGTCTTCTGTTCCGGGGGTCTCGCCGTCGGCGTGACTACTTAGTGGTGCTGACTACTGACTACATAGTGGCACGAGGTACCAGTACCTAGCAACACGGAATAGTCGTGATCGCCGAGGTGTTCATGGCGTTCACCTTCGCGGGCCGCGCTGACACCGCGCCGACGCCGGGCTGACACGGCACAACCCTGTCCTGACACCGTCAGGGGCGGCGGGATGAACCTTTCATCGCCTGCGGGACGTTCGCGCTGGTCGCCGGGGCCGCGCGAGGGCCGATATTGCGGCGGGGACGAGCCCTGTCGTGCAATTCACGGTGATCGCTTCTCACATAATCCGACCCTTGATGAGGGGAGAGCCGATGCGTCGCGCAATCACCGCCCTGGCGCTTGCCGCGGTCACCGTCCTGACGCCCGTCCTGGCCATGAGCGCGCCGGCGGACGCCACGTCCACGCTCCAGGTCGTCTACACCAGCCTGCCGTACGACGTCTGCGTCTCCTTCGGCCAGTCGGGCCAGCAGAACGGGCGCTGGCAGACCTGGTGGTGCAGCACGCACTACCCGCAGAGCTACCCGGGCTCCACCACCTACGACCTGTGGGCGTACGTGAACTGACGCCCTTCTTCCGCATATTCCGCTGGATAAGTTGCGTACATGGGCAATCAGCCCCGAACCTATGATCTCGGGGGACGTACCACATAGAGATCATGAGGGCGGATGGGCACCAAACGGGGCGCGGGGGCAGCCATCGGCTGGGCAGCGCTGTCGATCGTCATTCCGGGCGCGGCCCATCTGCGGGCCGGGTACCGCCTGCTCGGGCTCGGCCTGCTGGGGCTGTTCCTGGCCGCGGGCGTGGCGGTGGCCCTCGTCGTGGCCTCGGCGGGCGGGGTGGCCATGGCGACCCAGGCCACCTGGGCCTCGGCGATCAGCGGTGGCGCCATCGGCGTCGGCGTCGCGTGGGGGCTGCTGGTGGTCGCCTCCTACACCGTGCTGCGGCCGCGGCGGCGGCTGGTCTGGTCGGACGGCGTGGCGCTGCTGCTCGTCGCGGCCGTCGTGTCGCCGTTCGTGGTGGCCTCGCAGACGGTGTCGGAGGTCGACGCCACGCTGACCGACGTGTTCAACGCCCCCGAGCCCACGCCCATCAACCACGCCGACCCGTGGGCCGGCCGGACGAGGGTGAACATCCTGCTGCTCGGCGGCGACGGCGCGCGCGGCCGCAACGGGACGAGCATCCGCACCGACAGCGTCAACGTCGCCAGCATCGACGTCAGGACCGGCGACACCGTGCTGTTCGCGCTGCCCAGGGAGATGGAGAACGCGCCCTTCCCCAGGGGGAGCGTGATGGGGAAGCTGTTCCCGCCGCCCAAGGGCTTCTACATCGCCGGGGCCGGGCGGGAGTCGGAGGACCTGCTGAACGGCGTCTGGGCCTACGCCGACACCCATCCCGCGCTGTTCCGCAACTCGCCCACCCGGGCGCCGGACGCCGTCAAGGGCGCGGTCGGCGAGATTCTCGGCCTCAAGATCGACTACTACGTGCTGGTCAACATGTGGGGCGTGGCCCGGCTGATCGACGCGCTCGGCGGCGTGCGCATCCACGTCGAGCAGGACATCTGCTACGGCGTGGGCCGCAGCGACGGCGGCGTGATCAAGGCGGGCACCCGCCGGCTGAACGGCAACGACGCGCTCTGGTACGGCAGGGCCCGCGACCACGACGGCTCCAGCTGCGCCGGAGGCGACAACCACACCCGGATGCGCCGCCAGCACTGCGTCATCTCCGCCATGCTCGACCAGCTCGACCCGGCCAACGTGCTGCTGAAGTTCAAGCAGCTGGCCGGCGCGGCCCGGCAGACGTTCCGGACCGACATCCCGCGCGGGCTGCTGCAGGACCTGGTGCCGCTGGCCGACAAGGTCAAGGGCGCCCGGGTGGGGACGTTGTCGATCGTCCCGCCGCGCTACAACCCGGCCTATCCGGACTTCCCGCGCATCCGGGCCGATGTCCGCAGGGCCATCGTCCGCTCGCACCGCGCGCCCGCCACCGTCGCCGCGGGCACGCCGTCCGCCCGGCCGTCGGGCACGCCGTCGAGCACACCGTCCGCCCGGCCGTCCGGCACGCCCACCAGGACGGCGATGGCGTCGTCGGGGAAGCTGGCCGACTCCTGCGTGGCCTGAGCTACGGGCGCGCGCAGGGACCGGCGGGCGCCTTGCCGAGGCTCACCCGCAGGGCGTTCTCGATGAACTCGCTGCTCTGCTTCTTGGACACGGTCTCCGCCTGGGTGAGGGTGCCGGTCATCGCGAGCCGCTGCTTCGGCACGTAGATCTGGAACGCGCCGAAGAAGCCGCTGTGCCCGTAGGCGGCTTCGCCCGTCGCGGTCAGCCGGGCGATGCCCAGCCCGTACGGCGACCCGGCCTTGACGCTCTGCGGGGTGCTGCGCACCATCGTCCGCAGCGTCGCCGGGTTCTTGAAGAGCTTGCCCTCGAACAGGCCGCGCATGAAGCGGTTGAGGTCGGTCCCGGTGGAGACCAGGCCGCCGCCGCCGAACGTGTCGAAGGTCGGGTTGTAGTCGTAGGTGTCGCGCTCGCCGAGGTAGTTGTGGGCGCGCGGGCCGCGGTGCGGCTCCCACCACTCCAGGTACGTGCGGTCCATCTTCAGCGGCTCCAGCAGCAACGACCGGTACAGCCGGTGCAGCGGCTCGCGGCCGGCCCTCTCGATGACCATCCCGGCCAGGACGTAGCCCGTGTCGGAGTAGTGGTAGCCCTTGGCGGGAGCGAAGTAGGGCTTGCCCGACCGAAGCGCCCAGTCCACCAGTTCCAGCGGCTTCCAGGTCTTGTCCGGATGGTCGAGCACGTACTGGAACCACTTCTCGTCGCCCACGTAGTCGTACAGACCGGCGGTGTGGTCGAGGAGCTGCCGGACGGTGATCCGCGACCCGTACGGGATGCGCGCGACCAGCTTCCGGTCCAGGTATTCGCTGATGGGAGCGTCCAGGCGCAGGTCGCCGCGTTCGGCGAGGCGGAGCGCGACGGCCGCGGTCATCGTCTTGGTGACGCTGGCCGTGCGGAAGGCGTCGGAGCTGCGCAGGGCGCGTCCGCCCAGCTCGTACACGCCGGCCGCGCCGTCGAAGGCGCGGCCGGGGCCGGTCACGGTGAGGATCGCGCCGGGCACCGGCGGCTTGACGACGTCGTCCAGCAGGCAGCGGAGCTGCTCGTCCGTGGCGTCCGTGGCGCTGTGGGCCGCGGCGGCAGGAACATGCGCCGTCCGGGCGTGGGCCGGGACGGCGAGGCCGCCGCCGAGCACCACGCCGGCCAGGACTGCGCCGAGCAGGCAGGTTTTCTGGACGTGATGATGATTTTTTGACCGCATGGCCAGGATTTAATCCAGATGGTATGAGTGAGACAAGAGGTTCGCCCGGATCTTGCGGTTTCCCGCACCGAGGAGGTGCCACCATGCCCGACCCCGGCTGGGACGAGTCCCTGCTGCCTCGGGAGCGCGAGGTGCTCGCCCTGATGGCCGAGGGCTGGTCCAACACCGGCATCGCCGACCAGCTGTACGTGTCGCTGAGCGCGGTGGAGAAGCACGTCACCGCGGTGTTCGCCAAACTCGGCCTGCCCGCGTCGGCGGCCGGCAACCGCCGGGTGCTGGCGGTCCTGCACTACCTCGCGGCGACCGGCCGGCCCCGGGAACGGCCGGGCGAGGGGTGGGGGAAACCGCACAGTCGGTGAGCGGGGCTTGCCGCACGCCGTCCGCCGGGCTTGAATCCTGGCCATGCGGTCAAAAATCGATCAGGACGGCCAGAAGAAGGCCTCGTTCATCGAGGAGGCCCGGCGGCGGCAGATCGTGGAGGGCGCCATCTCCACCATCGCCAGCGCCGGGCTGCCCCAGGCGTCGCTGGCCCGGATCGCCCAGGACGTCGGCGTCAGCAGGGGCGTGATCTCCTACCACTTCGCCGGCCGGGACGAGCTGATCCAGCAGGTCGTCAACGCCCTGTTCACCGAGACCAACCGGTTCATCAAGGCTCGGGTGGACCGGGCGCCGGACGCACCGCACCGGCTGCGCGCCTTCATCGAGGCGAGCTTCGAGTTCATGGCGGCCAACCGCGCCAACTTCGTCGCGCTGGT
The DNA here is from genome assembly GCF_040674635.1 of Nonomuraea sp. NPDC049758. NCBI lineage: Bacteria > Bacillati > Actinomycetota > Actinomycetes > Streptosporangiales > Streptosporangiaceae > Nonomuraea > Nonomuraea sp. NPDC049758. Next base: position 325,378 of record NZ_JBFAMZ010000010.1, on the reverse strand, counting down.
GGACATCTGGGGCAGCTTCGGATCCCCCGAGGCCAAACGCCGGTTCAACGCCGACATGTACGACCCGTGCCGCCACCACCTGGAGGGCATCCTGCGGCGCGGCCAGGACAGCGGCGACTTCCGCGACTTCTCGCCGCGCACGCTGGCCGCCACCGTCCAGGGCGCGATCGACGGCGTCATGCTCCAGTGGGTCTTCGACGAGGGGGCCGTCGACCTGGCCGACTGCGCCGCCGAGCTGACGACGATGTTCGACATGGCCACCCGGCGGCGGGCGTGACGGCCGCGCCGCCGTCCGGCGGGGAAGCGGCCGAGCGGATCGCGGGCGGCCTCGGCGGGGGAGCGGCCGGGCGGATCGCGGGCGGCCTCGGCGGGTTGCTCCGGGACCGGGCCGCCGCGCACGGCGACCGGGTGCTGTTCCGCTTCGACGGCGTCGAGACCACCGTCGCGCAGGTGGAGCAGCGGACCGACCGGCTGGCGGGCGTGCTGGCCGCGCACGGCGTCCGCCGCGGCGACCGGGTGGCGGTGATGCTGGGCAACGGCGTCGGCTTCCCGGTCGCCTGGCTGGCGATCGCCAAGCTGGGCGCGGTGATCGTCCCGCTGAACCCCGGGTATCGCAGCGCCGACCTGGCCCACGTCGTCAAGGACTCCGCGCCGGCGCTGGCGCTGGCCGGCTCGGCCGCCGCGGCCGGTGCGCTGCTGGCGCTGGGCCTGGGCGAGGTCGGGCTGCTCGACGCCGCCGACGCCGGCCCCGCGCCCGAACCCGTCCCCGCGGGCGCCTTCGACGCGGGGGCCGAGAGCGCCGCCGCGTCCGGCGCCGCCGACCTGCCCGACGTCGGCTGGGACGACCTGCTCAACCTCCAGTACACCTCGGGCACCACCGGGTTCCCCAAGGGCTGCATGCTCACCCACCGCTACTGGCTCCACCTGGCCGAGCTGGCGGCCGACGTCGCCGCCGTCACCCCGGACGACGTGGACCTCACCGCCCAGCCGTTCTACTACATGGACCCGCAGTGGAACACGGTGCTGTGCCTGCTGACCGGCATCCCGCTGGTGATCCTGCCGCGTTTCTCCGCCTCCGGCTTCTGGCCGTCGGTGCGCGAGCACGGCGCCACCTTCTTCTACGTCCTCGGCACGATGCCGCTGCTGCTGCTCAAGCAGCCGCCCGACCCCGAACAGGACCGGGCCCACCGCGTCCGGCTCGTCCTGTGCTCGGGCATCGCGCCCGCCCTGCACGCCGCGATCGAGGAGCGCTGGGGCGCGCCCTGGCGGGAGGCGTACGGCAGCACCGAGGCCGGGGTCGTGCTGGCCGTCCGGCCGGAGGACACCGCGTGCGTCGGCACCGGCGCCATGGGACGGCCCGTCCCCGGCAAGGAGGTCAAGATCGTCTTGGCGGACGGATCCGACGCCCCGGACGGCGAGGCCGGCGAGATCATGGTCCGCGGCCGGCCGATGCTGACCGGCTACTGGAACCGGGACGAGCCGCTGCTGCGCGACGGCTGGTACCCCATGGGCGACCTCGGCCGCCGGGACGCCCGCGGCCACTACCACCTGGTCGGGCGGCTCAAGGAGATGATCCGGCGCGGCAGCGAGAACATCGCCGCCGCCGAGGTGGAGGCGGTGCTGACCGGCCATCCGGCCGTGCGCGCCGCCGCCGTGATCCCGGTGCCCGACGAGCTGTTCGGCGAGGAGGTCAAGGCGTTCGTGCAGGTCGCCGAGCCCGTCGAGCCGCACGAGCTGGTCGACTACGTACGGGCGCGGCTGGCCGACTTCAAGACGCCGCGGTTCGTGGAGTTCGTCGAGGCGTTCCCGATGACGCCGTCCGAACGCATCGCCAAACACCTGCTGCCGCCCGGACGGGACGGCGCCTACGACGCCCGGGAGGGCAACCGATGAGCACCGATCTGCGGGTGCGCCGCGCCGGCTCGGCCCTGGTGGTCGCCTTCGACCGGCCCGAGGTGCTGAACGCCTTCCGGCAGCGCACCTACGGCGAGCTGGTCGCCGTCCTGGACGAGGCCGCCCGCGACGACGCGGTGGGCGCGCTGGTGCTCACCGGCACCGGCCGCGCCTTCTCGGCCGGGACCGACCTGAAGGAGGCCGGCGCACAGCTCGCCGCCGGGTCCGACGCCGACCTGGTCGAACGGACCGCCGCGCTCCAGGACCTCACCCGCCGCTTCACCACCCACCCCAAGGTGATCATCTCGGCGGTCAACGGGATCGCGGTCGGCGTCGGCGTGGAGCTGGCCATCGCCAGCGACCTGCGGCTGGCCGGCCACGCCGCCTCGTTCGCCTTCAAGGAGGTGCACCGCGGCCTGTTCCCGAGCAACGGCGTGCTGTACTCGCTGCCCCGCCTGGTCGGCCACGGCCGCGCGGTGGACCTGCTGCTGACGGGCGAGACCGTCGGCGCCGCCGAGGCGTACCGCGCCGGGCTGGTCAGCAGGCTGGTCCCCGACGCCGACCTGCTCGACACGGCGCTGGAACTGGCCGAACGCGTCGCCGCCGCGGCGCCCACCCCGGTACGCCTGATCAAGCAGGCCATGCGGCAGGTCTGGGAGCTGGACCTGGAAGAGGTGCTCGACCTGGAGACCGAAGGGCTGCTGGCCTGCCTGCGCGGCCAGGACGTGCTCGAAGGCGTCCGCTCCTTCGTCGAACGGCGCCCCGCCGTCTACCGCGGCCACTGACTGCGGCCACTGACCGCGCCGCCCGTACCGCCCCCGCGATCAACCAGACCCCGCGATCAACCAGACCCCGGCCCGGCCATGGGCCGGGGTCCGACCTCCCCTATCCGAGAACAGCAGGGAGCCGAACGCCATGACCGGGCACGACAGCGGGGGATCGCTCCACCGCGGACTCAAACGACGCCACATGACCATGATCGGGCTCGGCGGCGTCATCAGCGCCGGCCTGTTCGTCAGCAGCGGCAAGGTGATCGCCGACACCGGCCCGGCGGCGCTGGTCGCCTACGCCCTGGGCGGCCTGATCGTCGTCCTGGTGATGCGGATGCTCGGCGAGATGGCCGCCGCCCGGCCCTCGGCGGGCTCGTTCGCCGACTACGCCCGTGCCGCCCTCGGGCCGCGCGCCGGGTTCCTGGTGGGCTGGTGCTACTGGCTGTTCGCGATCGTCGCGGTCGCGTTCGAGGGCGTGGCGGGGGCCAAGCTGCTGCACTCCCTGTCCGGCGCCGTCCCCGTGCTGCCGACGGCCGTCGCGCTGCTGGCGGCGCTCACCGCGGCCAACCTGGTCTCGGTGCGGCTGTTCGGCGAGACCGAGTTCTGGCTGGCCTCGGTCAAGGTCGTGGTGATCGTGGCCTTCCTCGCCGCCGGGGCGCTGTACGTCCTGGGGCTGTGGCCGTCCGGCGGCGGCGCCGGTCTCAGCGCGCTGACCGGGCACGGCGGATTCGCCCCCAAGGGCTGGGGAGCGGTCATCACCGCGCTCGTCACCGTGCTGTTCTCCTACTTCGGGGCGGAGATCGTCACCATCGCGGCCGCCGAGTCGGCCGAACCCGCCAAGGAGGTCGCGCGGGCCACCCTGCGGGTGGTCTGGCGGGTGCTGATCTTCTACGTCGGCTCGGTGCTGGTCATCCTGGCGGTCGTGCCGTGGAACCGCGTCCCGGCCAACGGCGCGGACAGCCCGTTCGCGGCCGCCATCGCCGAGCTCGGCGTCCCCGGCGCGGCGACCCTGATGACCTGGGTGATCCTGGTCGCGGTCGTGTCGGTGATGAACGCCGCGCTGTACGCCGCCTCGCGCGTCCTGTGCGCGATGGCCGCCCGCGGCGACGCTCCGGCCGCGGCGGCGCGGGTGCGGGCGTCCGGGGTGCCGGCGCACGCGCTGCTCGGCGGCGGCGCGCTCGCGCTGGCCCTGATGGCCGGCGCGTTCGCGGTCGGCGACGACGCCTTCGACCTGCTGATCAACACCGCGGGGCTGCTGGTGCTGCTGCTCTACGTCTTCGTGGCGCTCAGCCAGCTCCGGCTGCGCCGCCGTATGGAGGCCGAGTCGCCCGAGCTGCTGCGGCTGCGTATGTGGGGCTTCCCCTGGCTGAGCCGGGTGGTGGTGGCGCTGCTGGTGCTGGCGTTCGTCGCCGTGGCCTCGTCCGCCGAGGCGCTTCCCGTGGTCGGGGCGGTCGCCGTGGCCGTCGGCGGCACGCTGCTCGCCTACGAGATCAGATCCCGCCGCAAACGGCCCGCCGACGCGGTCGCCTGAACGGCGGCCGGTCGGCGGCCGTCAGCGCAATGAAGGTCGCCGACCGGCGCCGCCTCCACCGCGGCCCGTCGCCGTCGAGGCACGCCCGCATGACGCGCTCGTCGGCGGGGGCCGGCGACGAGGTCGACGACACGACCACGGCACGAGGGGCCCGACTCCGCGCCGGCATCGGACGTAGACCTTCGAGCGTCGCGACTGCGCCGAAGTAGTTCGTCGCGAGCAGCCCGGTCGTGCCGCCCCCGGCGACGGCGAGCACCGCGTCGACGGCCCCCGCCCCGCTCAATCTGGCCAGGTAACAAACTGACAAACCATATAGAACTTGCGAATTTTCGCAATTCGTATAACACTTATCTCGTCAAGGCAGGCATGAAGGCGGGGGACAGTGTGAGCGAGGCGTTCGCTGCGGCGATCCGGCGCCGGGTGGATGAGGCGGCCGGCGCGCTGCGCGCGGCCGAACAGGACGGCGACGCCGACGCCGCCCTGGCCGCCGCCGGTGGGCTGGACGAGGTGCTGCGGATGGCCCGCGCACACGGCGTCAACACCGACGAGAGCCCCGGCGCGGACCCCGGCCCGGCCCGCGGGGGAGAGGAGGCGCGCTGATGTCCGTCCCCCTGTACGAGGCCAAGGCCGAGCTGTTCCGGCTGCTCGGGCATCCGGTGCGGATCCGCGTGCTGGAGCTGCTCCAGGACGGCCCGATGCCGGTGCGCGACCTGCTGGCCGAGATCGAGGTGGAGCCCACCGGCCTGTCGCAGCATCTGGCCGTGCTGCGTCGCTCGGAGCTGGTCACCGCCCGCCGCGACGGATCGACCGTCGTGTACGCGCTGTCCGGCGGCGACGTGGCGGAGCTGCTGCGCGCCGCCCGCCACCTGCTGCAGGCCAAGCTCTCCGGCCGGCACGCCCTGCTGAACGAGCTGCTCGAGTCGGAGGCCGGCGAACGGTGACCTCAGTGCTCCGGGCGGGCTGGGCCCGTCTGCGTCCCGTCCTGCCCGGCCGGGCCGATCTGGCCGCGTTCGGCCGTCATCCGCGCCGCGACCTGCTGGCCGGGCTGACGGTGGCCATCGTGGCGCTGCCGCTGGCGCTCGGCTTCGGCATCTCCAGCGGGCTGGGCGCGCAGGCGGGGCTGGCCACCGCGGTGGTGGCCGGCGCGCTGGCCGCCGTCTTCGGCGGCTCGGCCCTGCAGGTGTCCGGCCCGACCGGGGCGATGACGGTGGTGCTCGTCCCGATCATGCACGCGCACGGCGCCGCGGGCGTGCTGACGGTGGGGCTGCTGGCCGGGCTGTTGCTGCTCGGCCTGGCCCTGGCCCGGGCGGGCCGGTTCATGATGCTGGTGCCCGCGCCGGTGGTGGAGGGGTTCACCCTCGGCATCGCCTGTGTGATCGGCCTGCAGCAGGTGCCCGCCGCGCTCGGCGTGCCCACGCCTGCGGGTGACAAGGTGCTGGCCGTGGCCTGGCAGGCGGTACGCGACTTCGCCGCCCGTCCGAACTGGGCCGCCCTCGCCATGGCCGCGGCGGTCGCGGCGCTGATCCTGGTCGGCGGACGCCGGCGGCCCGCTGTGCCGTTCTCGCTGCTCGCCGTCGTCGCCGCCACGCTCGTCGCGGAGCTGGCGGGGTTGCCGGTGACGCGCATCGGCGCCCTGCCCGCGGGGCTGCCCGCCCCGTCCCTGGAGTTCCTGGACGTCGGCGCGCTGAGCTCCCTGGTCGCCCCCGCGTTCGCCGTGGCCGCGCTGGCCGCGCTGGAATCGTTGTTGTCGGCCGCCGTCGCCGACGGCATGAGCGTCAACCATCGGCACGACCCCGACCGCGAGCTGTTCGGCCAGGGCATCGCCAACCTGGTCGCCCCGCTGTTCGGCGGCGTCCCGGCCACCGGCGCGATCGCCCGCACCGCCGTCAACGTGCGCGCGGGCGCGTCCTCCCGGCTGGCCGCGCTCGCGCACGCCGCCATCCTCGGCGTCATCGTGTTCACCGCCGCCGGCCTGGTCGCCCGCATCCCGCTGGCGGCCCTGGCCGGGGTGCTGCTGGCCACCGCGGCGCGGATGGTCGAGGTCGGCTCGGTGACGTCGATGTTGCGCTCCACCCGGGCCGACGCCGTCGTCCTGGTCTCGACCGCGGTCGCGACCCTCGTCCTCGACCTGGTCACCGCCGTCATCCTCGGCCTGATCGTGGCCGGGGCGCTCGCGCTGCGCGCCATCGCCGGGAACGTGCGCCTGGACACCGTGCCCCTGCAGGCCGACCTGCCCGGCGACCACGACGCCGAGGAGCACGAGCTGCTGGCCGAGCACATCGTCGCCTACCGGCTGGACGGGCCGCTGTTCTTCGCCGCGGCGCACCGCTTCCTGCTGGAGCTGTCGGAGGTCGCCGACGTCTCGGTGGTGATCCTGCGCATGTCCCGCATCACCACGATCGACGCCAGCGGCGCCCTGGTGCTCGGCGACGCCGTCGCCCGCCTGGAACGACGCGGCATCACCGTGTACGTCTCCGGCATCCGGGACGGCCACCACCGGCCGCTGCGCGCCCTGGGCGCGATCGCCCGCCTGGACGAGGCCGGCCAGGTGTTCGCCTCGACCCCGGAGGCCATCGCGGCGGCCCGCCGCCATCTCCACCGCACCGGCGTCCTCCCCGCCCCCATCGGCTGACCGCCGGCGAAGGCGAGGCGGGCAGGTGGTGCCGCGATCAGTAGCAGTACCAGGAGAAGGCGTTGCGCTCGTCGTGGAAGGCGGCGTGGGACAGGCCCGCGCCGTGTTGCCGGCGGCACGCGTCGTGCATGTTGATGCCGTGCATGGTGCCGTCCACGCCGACGCAGCGCCAGCTCCAGACCGACTTCGGATTCTGGGCCACCGAGTTGAGGTGGCCCAGGCTCTGGCAGTACGCGTGCAGCCGGTCCAGGCCCGGCTGGCCGGTCGCGGGGCCGGCCGCGTGGGTCGCCTGGGCGGGCGGCGCGGTCGGCCGCCTCGCACCTCAGGCAAGCGGCCGGGCCGGGGTGTCCAACAGCGGCTCGGACGGACCCGGACGGACTCGGCTGGCACCGTCCCTCCGGTACCGCCTCATTCGGAAGTCTGGTCCAGCAGGCTCTGGGCCAGGCGGCGGACGGCCGTGCGCAGCTCCGGCGGCGACACGATCGTGAACGGGAAGCCGAGCCCGGCGAGCATGGCGGCCATGCCGTCCAGGGACTCGGCGCGCATCCGCAGCAGCACTCCGTCCGGGGTCTCGGTGAGCGTGGCCACCGACGGCGGGACGCGACGGGCCGCCTCCGCGAGGGGCACGCCCAGCACGACCTCGACGAGGTGCGCGTACGGCACCCGGGTCAGCGACGCGGTGACCTGCCGCACCGGGTCGGACTCCGCGGGGATCTCGTAGGAGGCCGTCCCCGGGACGACGGAGGAGATCCGGTCGAGGCGGAAGGTGCGCAGCTCGCCGGACAGGTGGTCGAGGCCGGTCACGTACCAGCGGCCGGAGTGGAAGACCAGGCCGTGGCCGTCCAGTTCGCGTTCGGTGGTGGCGCCCTTCCAGGAGCGGTAGCCGAGCGTGACCCGGCGGCGGTCGCGGATCGCGGCGGCCAGGGTCAGCACGGCCCGGCTCGCGGGCGTCCGCGCCGCGCGGGCGGCGAGGGTGAAGTCGAGGGTCTCCTCCAGTGCGCCGGCCTGCTGCCGCAGCGTGGCCGGCAGCACCCGCCGGATCTTGGCCAGGGCGGCCTCGGTGGCCTCGGCGGCCAGGCCCAGGCGGCGTCCGGCGAGCAGGCCGAGGACGACGGCGGTGGCCTCGTCGTCGGTGAGCATCAGCGGCGGCAGCTTGTAGCCGGGCATCAGCCGGTAGCCGCCGTACCGGCCGCGCTCGGCGGCGACGGGGATGCCCAGGTCGGCGAGCCGGGCGGCGTAACGGCGGACGGTCCGTTCGTCCACGCCGAGCCGCTGGGCGAGGTCGCGGCCGGCCAGCACGTGGTGGGCCTGGAGCAGTTCGAGCATCGCCAGCATCCGGGTCGCCGGATATGACACAGGTCACCCTCTTTATCCGGGCGGGTTCTGTCCGCTTTCGGCTTTAGCGTAGCGACATCGGCTCACTTGGAAGGACGACGAGATGGCGAACTACGTGCTGGTACCCGGTTTCTGGCTCGGCGCCTGGGCCTGGGACGAGGTGGCGCACGAACTGCGCGCCGCCGGTCACCAGGTGCGGGCGGTCACCCTGACGGGGGTGGCGGAGCGGGCCGGCGAACTGTCACCGGAGGTCGGCGTGGAGACACACGTCGCCGACATCCTGGCGGCGATGGACGGATGGGACGAGGTCGTCCTGGTCGGGCACAGCGGGGCGAACGTCCCGGTGACCGCGGTCGCCGACCGGCATCCCGAGCGGCTCAGCCGGGTCGTCTACGTGGACGCCGGGCCGCTGCCGTCCGGGGCGGCGGTGATCGACTTCAACGACGAGAACACCCAGAAGGCCTGGCGCGCCCAGGTCGGGGACGGCCACGCGCTCGACGTGCCCGCCTACGAGCAGGGGGCGGGCAAGTTCGCGGGCCTGACCGAGGAACGATGGGAGCAGATCCGCGCGAAGGCGACGCCCCAGCCGTGGGGCGCGGCCGTGCAGCCGGCGCAGCGGCCGGAGCGGATCCCGGCGACGCCGAAGACGTTGGTCGCCTCGACCATGCCGGTGGCGCTGATCCGCGAGCTGATCGACTCGGGGAACCCGGCGTTCGCCGCGCTCGGCACGCCCGAGTGGACGTTCGCCGAGCTGCCGACCGGCCACTGGCCGATGTTCTCGCGGCCGGCCGAGCTCGCCGCGCTGCTCTGACGTCCGCCCGGGCGTTTCTGCCGGAAGGGGCGGGGTCAGCGCGGGTTCCCGCGGACGGGGGCCTGCTCGGGCGGGCGCGGCGTGCCGTCCAGGTAGGCGAGGACGGCGCGGACGCGGCGGTGGCCGGAGTCGTCCGGGGCCAGGCCGAGCTTGGCGAAGACGTTGCCGATGTGCTTGTGGACGGCGTTGTCGGAGATGCGCATGCGCTCGGCGATGGTGGCGTTGTCGTGCCCCTGCGCCATGAGGGCCAGGGACTCCCGCTCGCGGGCGGTGAGGGCGGCGAGGGGGTCGTCGGCGCGGCGGGCGAAGAGCTGGGCGACCACTTCCGGGTCCATCGCGGTGCCGCCGGCCGCGACCCGCCGCAGGGCGTCGACGAACTCGGCCACCCGGCCGATGCGGTCCTTGAGCAGGTAGCCGATGCCGCCGCGGCCGTCGGCGAGCAGTTCGCCGGCGTACTCGCGCTCGACGTACTGCGAGAGCACCAGGATCGGCAGCGCGCCGTGCTCGCGGCGGGCCCGCAGCGCGGCGTGGATGCCCTCGTCGCGGAACGACGGCGGCAGCCGCACGTCGACGATGGCGATGTCGGGACGGTGCTCGGCGACGGCGAGCAGGAACGCCTCGCCGTCGCCGACGACCGCGACGACCTCGCAGCCCCTGGCCGCCAGCAGCAGCTTCAGCCCACTGGCCAGCAGGACGTTGTCCTCGGCGATCACGACCCGCAAGGGGCCTCCTTCGACGGTCACGACGCGCACGGCATCCGGACGGCGAGCGTGGTGGGGCCGCCCGGCGGGCTGTCGAGGCGCAGCGTGCCGTCGAGGGCGGCGACCCGCCGGCGGATCCCGGGGATGCCGGTGCCGCGCGCCTCGTCGGCGCCGCCCCGGCCGTCGTCGGTGACCTCGATGGACAGCACGTCGCCGGCCCGCTCGATCCGCAGGGACGCCCGCGTGGCGGCGGCGTGCTTGGTCACGTTCGTCAGCGCCTCGGCGATCACGTAGTACGCCACCGTCTCCACGGACGGCGGCAGCACGCCCAAATCGGCGAGCTCGAGGCGGACCGGCACGCTCGACCGGGCGGCCAGCGCCGTCAGCGCGCCGTCGAGCCCGCGGTCGGCGAGGATCGGCGGGTAGATCGTCTGGAGCACCGCGCGCAGCTCGGCCATCGCCTCCTCCGCCGTCTCGTGTGCCTCCTGGAGCAGCAGGGCGACCGTGTCCGGGTCGTCGGCGAGCGACTCGCGGGCCAGGCCCAGGTGCATGGCGATGGTCACCAGGCGGGCCTGCGTCCCGTCGTGCAGGTCGCGTTCGATGCGCTGGAGCTCCGCGCCGTGGGCGTCGACCACGCCGACCCGGCTCCTGGTCAGCACGTCGACCCGCTCGGTGAGCCGGTCGCGGGCCGACGGCGCGAGCAGCGTCAGGGACAGCCGGGCGTGCAGCCGGGCCAGCGCGGGCAGCCCCCACCAGGCCGCCGCGCCGAGGACGACGATCTGGGCCGCCCCTCCGGCCAGCGCGGTCGCCCAATCGTCCACGGGGACGTCGAAGAACGAGAACAGCGTGGGACGCGCGTCCGCCGGGAACGCCTGCCACGCGACCATCGCCACCGCGGCGACCACGATGTTGCCCAGGCACAGCAGGGCGGCCAGCCCGAGCGGGAATCCGGTGGCGACGTGCGCGAGCGCCCAGGCGAGATCCCGCCGCCCGCCCGGCACCCCGCCGCCCGGGACGCCGAGCAGCCGGCCGGCCCGCCGGCGGTGCCAGGCCGCCCAGCCCCGCCCCGCCGCCGGCGCGAGCAGCACCGGGAGCGCGAGCGCCGTGGCCACGGCGGTGGCCAGCGCGCCCAGCAGGTAGGCCGACCCGGACGACAGCCGGGACACCGAGCCGGACGACAGCCAGGACGTCGAACCGGAGAACAGCCGGGAGACCGAGCCGGGGAGAGCGCGGTCACGCATGCGTACCTCCTCCTGACCTGCGTACCGGGGCACCAGTATCCCGTCACCGTCCGCGGCCGGACACTACAGCGGGCTGTACCAAGGGCGTGCGGCCGGCTGTATCGTGCCGGGCGTCCGGCCGGAATAGCGTCCCCGGCCATGAAACCGACACGTGTGCGGCCGCTCGGCCGTCTGGTCCCGGCCCTGGCCCTGATCGCCCTGTCCGTCGCCGTCGCACCCCCGGCCGGAGCCGATGCCGGCGCGCCCGCGGCGACCGGCCGGAAACCCCCGGCGCTCGACTGGAAACGCTGCGCCCTGGGCCCGGACGACGCCGTCGGCAGGCAGCTCGACCAGGCGGGCGCGCGTTGCGCGGAGCTCGCCGTCCCGCTCGACCACTCCAGGCCGGGCGGCCGCACCATCAAGCTCGCGCTGTCCCGCATCCCCGCGACCGACCGCGCCCATCGCATCGGCGCCCTGGTGCTCAACAGCGGCGGCCCCGGCGAAAGCACGCTCGGCATGCCCCTGCGGACACGCGCGGCCATGAAGGACGTCGCCGCCCGGTACGACGTCATCGGCCTGGACCCGCGTTTCGTCGGCCGCAGCACGCCGCTCGACTGCGGCTGGCCCATCGGCCTGTGGCTGCGCTCGGCCGGCTCGACCCGCGCCCGGTTCGACCACCAGGTGGCGGTGCAGCGCGACCTGGCCGAGCGCTGCGCCCGGCGGCACGCCGACGTGCTCCCGTACGCCAACACCCGCGACACGGCCCGCGACATCGACCTCGTGCGCCGCGCCCTGGGGGAGCGCCGGATCTCCTTCCTCGGCTACTCCTACGGCAGCTACCTGGGCGCGGTCTACACGCAGATGTTCCCCGGCCGCACCGACCGGGTGGTCCTGGACAGCGCGGGCGACCCGGGCACGTGGGGCCCCAGGGCGATGCAGGGCACCGAGGACGAGGCGGACCGCGCGCTGCGCGCCTGGGCGTCCTGGGCCGCCGGACGCCACGGAACCTACGGGCTCGGCGCGACCCGCGCCCGCGTGCTCGCCACCGTGGACACGATCGTCGCCGCCGCGGAGGAGCGTCCGCTGCGCGTCGGCGCGTACGAGGTGGACGACCAGGCGGTCCCGTACCTGCTCTCCGTCGGCTCCGCGAACGACCGTCCGGAGGCGCGCGCCGAGTTCGCCGCCACCGTCCGGACCCTGAACGAGGCCGCGCACGGCCGCCCGGCCGAACCCGGCGCCGAGCTCGCCGGATTCCTGGCGTTCGTCCTGACCAGCGCCGGTTCGCCGCTCGCGAGCCCGGCCGCCGCGATCACCTGCGGCGACCGGGCCGCGCCGGGCGACCCCGACGTCTACTGGGACGACGTCCAGCGCAGCCGGGCGCGCCACCCGCTCTTCGGCCCGGTCAAGAACAACATCTGGCCCTGCGCCTTCTGGCCGGACGAGCCGCGCGAGCCGCTCACGCACGTCGCCAACCCCACCCCCGCGCTGATCGTGTCCGCCACCGGCGACACCGCCACCACCTACGAGGGCAGCAAGGCCATGCACCGGGCGCTGACCGGCTCTCGCCTGCTCACCCTGCGCGGCGCCATCGCCCACGGGATCTACGGCGAGTACGGCAACGCCTGCGTGGACGCCAAGGTCAACGCCTACCTGGCCACCGGCGCACTCCCCGCCACCGACCAGACCTGCCGCCCCTGACCGGCCCGCCAGTGGGGGGCCTGGGAGCGCACGCGTCGGCGCCGATCGCCGCGTCCGGGCGGCGATCGGCGCCTTGTGGTTCGCCGCCCGCGTTAGCGGCCTCTCACCCGTACCTCCGCCAGGGCGAGCGGGTCGGTGCCGGAGGAGAGCTGGATGCGCACGTGCCGGCCGGTGGTGCCGGCGGGCAGTTTGACCGTGCTGGGCCGGCCGGCCTGTTCCTGGACGTGCACGGCGGTCACGCCCGGCGTCGTGCGGGCCGCCTCCAGGCCGTCGGCGGTGATCGGCTGCTCGGAGGACATCACCCAGTAGTCCCGCAACCGTTCGGCGCAGCAGTCGGTGCGGTTCCAGATCTCCACGCTGTCCAGCGCGGCCGAGGCCCCCAGATCGACCTGCCACCAGGCTTCCCTGGCCGGTTCCTGGGTGTGGGTGACCGAGCCGTTCCAGAAGCCGCCGTCGGTGTTGCCGTCCACGGCCCGCGCGGCCGGGGCGTCGTAGCCGGTGCTCTGCTGGGTGGCCGGCTTGCCCTGGGCCAGGTTCGGCAGCACCACCGAGACGGGGATCCGGTACGCCGCGCGCAGCCGTCCGGACTTGAGCGTCGCCTGGATCCCGAGCGCGGCGGGCTCGGCCCCGGGCGGCACGGTCACGGTGACCGGCACCTCGGCGCTCGCCCCGGCGGCCAGGTGGCCGATCCGGGTGCTCGCCGGGGTCACCGTCCAGCCGTCGGGCGCGGCGAGGGTCAGCGAGGCCGCGCGCAGCGGCGTGGAGCCGGGGTTGGTGACGGTCACCTTGCCGGTGAGGGTCTCACCGGCCTGCGCCTGCTCGGGCAGGTCGGTGCCGAAGCGCGGCAGGGCCGTCACCCCGGGCGTCTCGATCTTGAACGAGTAGGCGTACTGCCCGGTCTCGGCGGGCGTGGTGACGACCACCCGGCCCTGCTCGTCGCGCTGCCACGGCAGCGGGCCGGCGTCGGAGCCGAGCAGCGTGATCCGCGTCCCGGGGCCCGCCGGCACGTCCGCGCCCAGCGTGAGCCGCTCGCCCGGCCACTTCAGCGCGGTCGCGTAGAGGACGCCGTCCTTGGCGGTGTACCGGACGTCGTCCGGGCCGCCCTTCTCCTCGGCGCGCGTCCAGTACGTGGTGCCGTACATGGCCTCGCCGTTGACCTTCAGCCAGGAGCCCATGTCCAGCAGCCGTTCCCGCTGCACGTCGGGGATGGTGCCGTCGGCCTTCGGGCCCACGTCCAGCAGCAGGTTGCCGTTCTTGCTGACGATGTCCACGAAGGAGTCCACGAGCTGGTCGGAGGTCAGGTAGTCCTCGATGGGCTCGTTCTGGTTGTAGCCGTAGGAGTGCGCGATGCCGCGGCTGGCCTCCCACTTGACGGGGTCGATGTCCGGCTTGACGGAGTACTCGGGCGTCTGGAAGTCCAGCTCGTGGCTCTCCAGCGCGCCGCTCTCGATCTTGCACCGGTTGGCGACCGCCACCTCCTTGCCCTTCTTGGCCGCCTTGTTGTAGTAGTCGGCGATCACCCCCGCGGTCTGCCACTGGGCGGCCGAGCGGTCCCACTGGCCGTCGCACCACAGGATGTCGGGGTCGTAGCCGTCGATCAGCTCGCGCATCTGCGGGAGCATGTAGTCCTTGACGTAGTCGCCGCTCTGCGGGGCCCCGGTGTAGGGCACCGGCTGGCCGGTGTACGGGTTGGTCGCCGGGTGGCCGGTGAACAGCGGGTTGTACCACTCCATGAGCGAGTAGTAGAAGCCCGCGCGCAGCTTCCCGTCGGCGCGGGCCGCGGTGAACAGCTCCTTGGCCAGGTCACGCTTCGGGCCCAGCGCCATGGTGTCGCGCTCGCTCACCTTGCTGTCCCACAGGGCGACGCCCTCGTGGTGCTTGGAGGTGAGGACGAAGTACTTGGCCCCGGCGTCGTTGAAGAGCTTGACCCAGTCGGCGGCGTCGAACTTCTCGGCCTTCCACTGCTCGGCGAAGCGGTCGTAGGCGAAGTCCGGCCCGTAGGTGTCCCGGTGGTAGCTGTTGGTCGCGTTCCCGGGGGAGTTCATGTAGTACCAGTACCACTCGGCGTAACTGCCGCGCGGGCCCCAGGCCGGGACGGAGTACGCCCCCCAATGGAGGAAGATGCCGAACTTGTCGTTGTTGAACCACTTAGGGGTCGGGTGACTGTTCAGGGATTCGACGGTCGGCTCGTAGGGGCCGTCCGTAGCGGCATGAGCAGGAGCGGGAAGACATCCGATGACACTGAGCATGGAGACGGCGAGAAGTCGACGTAAGCGGGCCATGTCCACTCCAAAGCGGTGAAGAGATTGGAGGAAAGGTAGCCCGATCTTTGTTCTCCCGGCAAGAGCTGCACGGAGATTCATCCGATGTCTGCTTGGGGAGGCGCAGCTGTCAGAAGTAGTCCGCCGGCCAGTGCGCGGCGTTCTCCGCGCCCACCACGGGGCCCGGGTCGCCCAGGATCGCGCGGGCCATCCCCGTGCGGTCCCGCTCCCGGACGACGCTCGCGAACAGGTGCGGCAGGGCCGGCTCGGCCCAGGTCAGCCTGGCCCTGCCGGTACGGACGCCGCGGGCCGTCGCCTCGGCGGCCAGCGCGGAGAGCACCCCGGGCAGGTCCCCTGCCACCTCCAGCACGTCGAGGACGCCGCCGTCCCAGCGCACGGCGGCGTACCCGGCGTCCCCGGCCAGCAGCTCGACCGGGTCGCCGTACCAGATCGGCAGCCGGTCCCGCCAGTGCGCCTCGTCGCGCACGGCGGTCAGCGGACGCCGCGCGTTGTGCCGCTCGTACACCTCCCTCAGCACCGCCGCCTCGCCGGCCGGGATCCTGCGCAGCGCCCGCCCGGCCGGGCCGGTCCGGCGCAACGGGCCGGACACGGTCCGCAGCTCGAAGCCGGTCCACTCCTTGTAGACCCCCGGCGTGCCGGTGAACAGCAACGACCAGGCGCAGCCGTCGGCCGCCATCGCCTCGGCCGCCAGCGCCAGCAGCCGCCGGACGTGCCCGCGCCCGCGGACCGACGGATGGGCGGCGACGTTGGCCACGCCGCCGGCCCGCACCTCGCCGCCCAGGCCGTCGTGCAGCCGGCGCGGCAGGTAGTACACGCAGGCCGACACGTCGCCGGTCACGAACGTCCTGCCGTACCGGCCGGGGTCGGTCTCGTACAGGGGCACCACGTGCGGGGCGTCGAAGCAGGCGGCCCACAGCGCGTAGAGCGCCTCCCGGTCGCCCGGACGGGCGGTGCGCAGGGACGTCATCCCATCCTCCCCAGCAGCTCCGGCGTCACCTCGTGCGCCAGCGGGACGCCACCGGCGTACCGGGCGATCTCCTCGACCACCACCCGGCCCTGACGGGCCCGCCCCGAATCGGTGCCCGCCGCCTGGTGCGGGGTGAGCAGCACGTTCGGCAGCGCGCGGAACGGGTGCCCGACCGGCAGCGGCTCCTCGTCGAAGACGTCGATCGCCGCGTCCAGCCGTCCCGGACGCAGCTCGGCCAGCAGGGCGGCCTCGTCCACCAGCCACGACCTGGCGGTGTTGACCAGCCCGGCGCCGTCGGGCATCAGCGCCAGCTCCCGCGCCCCGAGCAGGTGGCGCGTCTCCGGCAGCGCCGGTGCGTGCACGGCCACGATCCGGCTGGTGGCCAGCAGCTCGTCCAGCTCAACGGCACCCTCGTGGTACGGGTCGGCGACGGTGACCTCGGCGCCGAGCGCGCGGACGAGGTCGAGGTAGGCCCGGCCGGTCCTGGAGGCGCCGATGACGCCGATCCGGCAGCCGAGGATCTCCCGCCTGGCCGGCGCCCGCTCGGCCGCCTCCCACGGCCGGCCGCCGCGCAGGGCGTGGTCGAAGCGGTGCACCTGGTGCAGCAGCGCCAGCGTGAACGTCAGCGCCACCTCCGCCACCGACCGGGCCATGGCCGCGCCCGCCTGCGTCACCCGGACGCCCCGCGCCCACAGCTCGCCGGTGACGAACGGCTTGACCGTCGCTCCGGTGTGCGCGACCAGCCGCAGCCCCGGCGCCCGGTCGAGCAGCTCGGCGGTCAGCGGCGGCACGCCCCACGAGGTCACCAGCACCTCGGTGCCGGGCAGCGCCTCGGGCAGCGCGCGGTGGTCGTCGAGCAGCCGCACGTCCCCCAGGGCCAGCAGGGCGGCGGGGTCGGGGAAGAACTGCGCGCGCAGCGGCGGCGGGACGCTGACCAGGACGCGCACGGCGGAGTCAGCCGAGCCAGGCATCGCGGTGCTCCGCCACGAAGTCGTCGTCGGTCAGCCACGGGTAGGCGGCGCTGACCCGGGTCAGCTCCTCGGCCTGGCCGGGGGAGAGGCCCTCGTCCGGGTCGAGGCACCAGGTGCCGGCCAGCAGGCCCTGCCTGCGCAGCACCTCGTGGACGCCGGCGATGCAGCCGGCGAAGGCGTTGGCGCTGTCGAAGACGGCGGCGTTGGCGTCGGTGAGCGCCGTGGCCCGGCCCCACCACCGCGCCGGATCGTCGCGCAGGCCGTCGACCATCTCCACCGCAGCCCGCGTCCACACCGCCCACTGGCCGAGCAGGCCGCCGGCGAAGCGCAGGCCGCCGGGCAGCTCGGCCAGCAGGTCGCCGATGATGTGGTCGTCGTTGCCCGTGTAGAGGGTGACCTGGTCGGCCCGGTCGGAGGCGGCCACGCCGTGCGCCACGTCCAGCGAGCGGTAGCGGTCGAACGCCGCCACCTTCACCGCGACCGTGGAGGGCTGGTCGGCCAGGGCCCGCCAGAAGCCGCGCGACAACACCGGCCCGCCGATCGCCGCCTGGAGGTAGAAGCCGACGACCGGCAGCACCTCGCCCACGGCCCGCGCCCGCGCCAGCAGGTCGTCCTCGGAGGCGCCGGGCACGACCGGCGAGAGCAGCACGGCGTCGTACCCGAGCGAGGCGGCCAGCTCGGCCTCGGCCACCGCCTGCGCGGTCGGCCCGCACGCCCCGGCGACCAGCACCGGCCGCTCCCGGGCGGACTCGCGGGCGGACTCATGGGCGACGTCGGCGGCCAGCCGGAGGACCGGCTCCAGCAGCCCGGCCCCGCGGATCCCGAACTGGGTCGTGTGCACGCCCACGGCCAGGCCGCCGGCCCCAGCCGCCAGGTAGTACCGGGTGAGCGCGGCCTGGCGGCGCTCGTCCAGCGTCCGGTCCGCGGTGAGCGCCAGCGGGTGGGCGGGGATGACGGTCCCCGCCCGCAGGCGCGACAGCGCGGGATTCGGCGTGGGCATCAGAATCTCCCGTCTCGTACGGCGAACTTGGTGGGCTTGCCCGACGTCGGCAGCCCGGCGGCCAGCCAGTCGGCCTGCCAGTCGACCAGCGTGCCCAGCGGCACGTGCGGGTAGCCGAACAGGCGGTGGCACAGCGTCGCGTCGTTCAGCAGCGCCGTCGCGGCCTCCGCGCCCTCGAAGGACACCGGCGTGCCGAGGCGCGCGCCGAAGGCGGCGGCCACCCGGCGCACCGAGGCGGTCTCGGGGCCGGTCAGGTTCAGCGTGAACGGCGTGCCCGCCGTCGCGTGGGCCAGCGAGCGCAGCACGACCTCGTTGGCGTAGCCCTGCCAGACAACGTTGACGTGCCCGGTCGTCACGTCCACCGGAGCGCCGGACAGCACCCGCTGCCCGATGTCGGCCAGCACGCCGTACCGCAGGTCCACGGCGTAGTTGAGGCGGACGATCGTCACGGCCGTGCCGCGGGCGGCGGCCGCGTGCTCGAAGACGCGCTCGCGGCCGAGGCAGCTCATCGCGTACTCGCCCACCGGCCCGACCGGGTCGCCCTCGACGCTCCCGCCGGAGGACAGGGGCACCAGCGGATAGACGTTGCCCGTGGACAGCGCCGCGACGCGCGCACCGCCGTACCGTTCGGCGACGCGGGCGGGCAGGGCCGCGTTGACGACCCAGGCCAGGTACGGCGCGGCGGACGTGCCGAACTTCGCCCCGACCATGAAGACCACGTCCGCGGCGTCGGGCAGCGTGCCCAGGTCGCCGTCGAGCAGGTCGAAGGGGACGACGTCCACGCCGTGCCCGGCGAGGGCGCCGGCCGCCGCGCGGTCGGACCACCGGGAGACGGCGAAGACGCGGTCGGCGCCGCGCCCGGCCGCGTCCAGGCCGCGCCGGGCCAGGCGGCACAACGTGGGCCCCATCTTGCCCCCGGCGCCCAGCACGACCAGGTCGCCGGAGCCGGCGGCGAGGTCGGCGACGAGCGACTCGGACGGGCGGGTGAGGTGCTCTTCCAGATCGTCGACGGAGGTGAACATCAACCCTTGATCCCCGACATCGTGACTCCTTCGGTGAAATAACGCTGGCCGACCAGGTAGGCGGCGAAGATCGGTACGAACGCGACCGTGGCCCCGGCCAGCACGACGCTGAGCGGGACGTTCTCCGTCTGCAGGGAGGCGATGCCCACGGTCAGGGTGCGCATGTCGGCGCCGCCGCCGATGATGAGCGGCCAGAGCAGGTCGTTCCAGTGCCACAGGAAGACGAAGACGCCCAGCGTGGCCAGGATCGGCTTGCACAACGGCAGGACGATCCTGATGAAGATCCGCCATTCGGAGGCGCCGTCGAGCCGGGCCGCCTCGAACAGCTCGTCCGGCAGGCCCATGATGAACTGCCGCATGAGGAAGACCGCCTGCGCGTTGGCGAGCGTCGGCAGGATCAGCCCCCAGTACGTGTCCACCCCGCCCAGCTCGGCGATGAGCATGAACGTCGGGATGAGCGTCACGTGGTAGGGCACCATGACCATGGCCAGGAACGACCAGAACATGGGCTCGCGGCCGGGGAAACGCTTCTTGGCGAAGGCGTATCCGGCCAGCGAGGCCAGCAGCAGCACGGCCACCACGCTGACGACGGAGTAGATGAGCGTGTTGACCGTCCAGGTGACCAGGTCGCGTCCGCCCAGCACCTCGCCGTAGGCGCTGAAGTCGACCGGCCAGGGCAGCATGCTCTCCGGGAACGTCACGGCCGTGCCCGGCTTCAGCGACAGCACGACCATCGCGTAGAACGGGAACAGCGTGACCGGCGTGGCGACGGCCAGCAGGACGAACCTGGCCACCTTCCCGGCCCTGGTCGGCTCCAGCGCCTTGTACGAGCGATATGTCGTCACTTCGACCTCCCGATGATCAGACGCTGGACGAGCGCGACCACGAGGGTCATGACGAACAGCGCGACGCCGATGGCGCTGGCGTAGCCGAAGTCGAAGTTCTTGAACGCCTGCTCGTACAGGGCCATGACCAGCGTGAAGCTGCCGTGCGCCGGGCCGCCGCCGGTCATCACGTAGACCAGGTCGAACACCTGGAAGGAGTTCGTCGTCTCGATCACGGCGACGAAGAACAGCGCGGGGCGCAGCTGCGGGGCCACGATGTAGCGGAACCGCTGCCAGGTGGAGGCGCCGTCGGTGAGCGCGGCCTCCTCCAGCTCCCGCGGCAGGTCCTGCAGCCGGGCCAGGACGATCAGCATGCCGTACCCGAACCTGGACCAGACCGAGACGATCACCAGGGCCGGGATGACCAGCGTGGTGGAGGCCAGCCAGGACTGCCCGGTGAGCTTGGTGATCGGCCCCTCGGAGGAGAACAGCCAGGTGAAGACCGTCCCGGCCAGGACCAGGCTGGTGACGACGGGCAGGAAGAAGACCGAGCGGAAGAAGGCCGCCCCGCGGAAGGCGCGGCGCACCAGCAGCGCCATGCCCACCGAGGCGGCCATCGACGCCGGCACGTACAGGATCGTGTAGATCAGCGTGATGCGCAGCGACTCCCAGAAGACGGGGTCGGCGGCCATCCGCCGGTAGTTGTCCACGCCGGTCCACTCCGGGCTGGCGCCGATGGAGGAGTCGAAGAACCCCAGCAGCACCCCGGCGACGGACGGGCCGAACCGGAACAGCAGGAAGAGCAGGAGGCACGGCAGGACGAACAGCAGTCCGGTCCGCGCCTCCCACCGCCTGACGTCGATCGCCGCCATCAGCCACCCAGCAGCGCGTCCGCGGCCTTGGCCGCGTCGGCGAGCGCCTGCTCGGGCGTCTTCTTGCCGATCAGCGCGGCCTGGATCTCGGGAGCCAGGACGCCCATCACGTCACGCGCCTTCTCGTGCAGCGGCCCGGCCGTGGTCAGGTCGAGCGCCTTCTCCACCTCGGCCTGCACCGGGTCGGCCGCGTACAGCGAGCCGGTGGACTTGCGCGGGGAGAAGTAGCCCGAGGCCAGGTCGTAGGCCTTGCTCGGGGCGGCGCCGGTGGCGAAGCCGATCCACTTGCCCGCCGCCTCCTTGTGGTCGGACGCCTTGAGCAGGGCCAGCGAGCCGACCGTGCCGTAGGCGACCTGCTTGGCGTCGGTCAGCGGCGGCAGGACCTTGATGTTCTCCTTGCCCCAGAACGACTCGACGTCGGCGGGCAGCTGCTGCCAGGTGCAGGCCACCTTGTTCTGCGCGGTCCTGGTCTGCTCGAACTTGGGCAGCCCGGTCAGCAGGTCCTTCTCCACGTAGCCGCCATCGGCCAGCTTCTTCAGGAAGGTCAGCGCCTTGACGCCCTCGGCGCCGCCGAAGGCCGCCGACTTGCCGTCGGGGCTGAACACGTCGCCGCCCGCCTGCCACAGCAGCGGGTAGAACGACTGGTTGAGGGTGGCGGCGGGGTCGGCCCAGTAGTTGGTGACGTCGACGTCCTTGGCCTTGAACTTCGGGGCCAGGGCGAGCACGTCGTCCCAGGTCTTGGGGAACTCGGTGACGCCGGCGGCGTCGAAGGCCTTCTGGTTGCAGACCAGCGGGTTGGCCGACATGAGGATCGGCGCGCCCATGACCTTGCCGTCGATGGTGACCGACTTCAGGGCGTTGTCCCGGTAGTCGGCCTTGTCGGCGAGGTAGGCGTCCACCGGCTCCAGCGTCCTGGCGTACTTGGGGAGCTGGTCGGGGATGAGGTAGACCACGTCGGGCGCCTTGTTGCCGGCGATCGCCGTGGACAGCGCCTCATCGCGCTTGGCCCACGGGTAGATCTCGACCTTGACGTCGATGTTCGGGTTGGCCGCCTCGAACGCCTTGGTCTGCTCGTCCCAGAACGCCTGGTGCTTGGGCTGGTCGGCGATGTTCGGGTAGATCCACATGGTCACGGTCTGCTTCTCGTCGCCTCCGGAGCCGCCGCCGCAGGCGGTCAGCGTGCCGAGGGCGGCCGCAGCGGCGGCCAGCGCGCGCAGTCGCATGATGGTTCCTTCCTAGAGTGCGGGCACGGTGACGACCGTGCCGCTGTGCCGGGCCTTCTCGGCGGCGAAGACCGCGAGGTGGCTGTGGAGCGACTCGGTGGGGCCCGAGCGCACGTGTGCGGGGTCGCCGGTGGCCAGCGCGGTGACGAAGGCATCCATCACGCCGTCGTCGCCGCCGCCGTGGCCGTCGCCGGCGTTCGAGCCGGTCTCGGCGACGCTGCGCCGGCTGCTGCGGCCGTCGCGGAAGTCGAGGACCTCGACCGACTCGCCGTCCCCGATCAGCCGCCCGTGGGTGCCGAAGATCCTGGTCTGGCGGTGGGTCTGCTCGGTGAAGGCGGTCATGGTGAAGGTCGCGGTCGCGCCGCCGGTCAGCTGCATGGCGAGCACCTGGTGGTCGACCACGTCGTTGTCGCAGGCATAGACGCACCTGCCGTACGGGCCGGTGCGCAGGGCGTCCATGACCTGCTCCTCGTTCTCGCCGAGGACGCTGGTCGGCCAGTCGTAGCCGCGGTCCAGGTACAGGCGGGGAGCCGAGTACGGGCACCGGGGCTCCAGAACGCAGTCGAGGCAGCGGTCGGCGGCCTGCTCCGGGCGCCGCTCGGGCCTGAAGTGGCCGAGCGAGCCGAAGCTGGCGACCTGCTCGATCCTGAGCCCGGTGACGTAGGTCAGCCAGTCGAGGTCGTGGGAGGACTTGGCCAGCAGCATCGGGCTGGCCAGGCGCTCGCTGCGCCAGGGGCCGCGCACGTAGGAGTGCGCCTGGTGCCACCAGCCGACCGGCTCCAGGTGCTCGACGCTCATCACCTCGCCGAGCACGCCGCTGTCCACGGTCTGCTTCACCAGCGCGGTGTAGGGCGTGTACCGCAGCACGTGGCAGACGGCGAGCAGCACGCCGGTCTCGCCGACGGCCGAGACGATCTCCCGGCACTCCTCCTCGGTCGGCGCCATGGGCTTCTCGACGAGCAGCGCGTAGCCCGCCCGCGCCAGGGCGATGGCGGGCTCGACGTGCAGGCGGTCCTGGGTGGCCAGGACGACGGCGTCGGCCACCCGCTCGCGCAGGAGGTCGCGCCAGTCGCCGAACTCGCGCACGCCGGGGCCGGCCAGCTTGGCCCGGCGGGCGGGGTCGGGGTCGGCCACGGCGACCAGCTCCGCGCGATCGGGGTGCGCGGCGATCCAGGAGGCGTAGGTCTGCCCCCGGTTGCCCGCTCCCGCGACCGCCAGCGTTATTTTTCGCACCTAAATCACCAGATTTCCTGATGT
Organism: Nonomuraea sp. NPDC049758; assembly: GCF_040674635.1. Lineage (NCBI taxonomy): Bacteria > Bacillati > Actinomycetota > Actinomycetes > Streptosporangiales > Streptosporangiaceae > Nonomuraea > Nonomuraea sp. NPDC049758. The sequence continues at coordinate 302,369 of NZ_JBFAMZ010000010.1, read as the reverse complement.
GAGGACCTTCGGACCGTCGGCCGGCAGCTCCCTGGCGACGCCCTCCTCGACGTTGCCCGTGTGCTGGACCACCTCGAAGGCCTTGATCGACAGCCGGCCGCCGCCGAACTGGCAGCCGGTCGCCGCGTAGCGGTTCCGGCCGGAGTCGAGCTGGACGTGGGCCCCGGCGTTCTGGCTGCGGACCCCGGCCAGCTGCCAGGAGACCAGCCCGGCGGCCTCCACCCGCGACAGCCCGGCCTGGGCCAGCTCGGTGCCGCCGTCGAGGCGGATGCGCTGGTCGGCCTTCCCGGCGGCGGCCAGGCCCACGTTCTTCACCGTGCAGCCGGTCAGCGCCACCGAACCGGCCAGGACCAGCGGGGCCGCGCCCTCGGCGCCGTTCAGCGTCGAGCCGGACAGGCGCAGGTCGGCGCCGTTGAAGGCGTTGCCGTTCAGGCCGTGGAACGTGGTGCGGCTGACGTGCAGCGGCGCGGTCACGTTCGCCTGGACGATCTCGCTCTTGGCCGGGACGTTGAAGACGCAGCCCTCGATCAGGTTGGGCCGGCGCGACAACTTCGACTGCTGGGAGACGATCAGCGTGTGGCTGGCCGAGCAGCCGCGCATCTGCACGCCGTCGGCGTTGACCCAGATCATGCCCGAGCCCTCCAGCGACGGCTTGCCGATGACCTGGAGGTCCTCCAGCGTCAGGTCGGTGACCTTCACCCGGGCCACGAACCACGAGCAGACGTGCTTGCGCACCGTGATGCGCTTGGCCGCCGAGCCCCAGGCCGCGCCGGAGTTGGCGAAGGTCATCAGGCCGGAGTTGCCGGTGTAGGTCAGGTCGTGCTCGTACTGGCCGTGGGTGACGAACGGGCCCTGGTCGTCGCCGTCGCCGTGGCAGTTCTCCACGTAGCAGTAGGCGCTGGCGGTGAAGTCGTTCAGGTGGCGGGCGTTGGCCGTGTGGCAGTCGCGGACGTGGCCGTACAGGCAGTAGATCTGCTGGGTCAGGTAGCCGGCCCCGCCCCAGGTCACGCTGGCGGGGTTCTTCAGCGTGCAGCGCTCGGTGCGGAAGTGGGTGGCCCAGCGCCGCATGACCAGCGGCCAGAACGTGCCCGTGCCGTGGATGCCCTCGACGTCGCAGTGGACGGCGTACTCGTAGGCCAGCGGGTGCGAGCCGGTGTACTGGTCGCCGTCCGCGACGCCCTCGAAGCGCAGGTTGCGCACGTGCACGCGCTCGACCGGCTCGACCAGGGTCCAGGTGATCGTGCGGCCGGCGGCCAGCTCCCAGCCGTTCTTGTAGTTGACCCGGATGTGCGTGCCGTCGACGATCTGGGTGATCTCGACCAGCTTCTGCAGCTCGCGCTCCCAGCGGCCGGACAGCGCGTTGACCTCGGCGCTCCACCACTGCCCGACCTTGAAGGCGGCGGAGTCGGCGACCTCGAAGACGTCCGACAGGTCGGGCACCGGGGCGCTCAGCTTGTGGCTGACCGTGGTGGCGGTGACCTTGCCGCGGAAGAACATCACCGCCGCGAACGGGTCGTCCTGGCCCGCCTTCTCGATGCCGACGGTGCGCATCGTGTGGCCGCCGAAGTCGAGCACCAGGTCCGAGCGCTGGAACTTGTGACGCTTGACGAAGTTGAGGTCGGTGTGGGCCTCGATCCTGGAGACGGCGGGGTCGCCGACCATGGCCTCCAGGGCGGCGTCGGCGGGGGTCTTGTCGTCGAAGACGCCGAAGGCGCGGAAGTCGAGGCAGCCGTCGTGCAGCTGGATCCAGCGGCCCTTGGGCGCGGAGCCGAGCACGGTGCCGCCGTTGGCGGGCGCGGTGGATGCGGCGTCCCAGCGGACGAGCTTGCCACCGCCGTCGCCCGGCTTGAGATAGCCCGCGACCTGCGCCAGCGTGCCGTCCGCCAGTTTGGCGGCCTCGAAGGCGAGCAGCTCGGCCACGGTGGCGACCGCCTGCACCTCGTCCTTGGGCTTCTTGTCCGGCTCGGCGAGCGCGGGCTTGGCCATCAGGACGGTGCCGACAGCCGCTAAACCGGTGACGCGCAGGATGTCACGACGTTCCATGGGGGTGGTTCCTTACAGTGCGAGGGTGTCGGCGATGAGGACGCGGGGGCCGGCGGGCGGGAAGGCGCGCTCGACGCCCTCCTCGGTGCAGCCGGTGTGCACCAGGACGGTGGTGGCGGTCAGGTCGAGCCGGCCGCCGGTGAACCGGGAGCCGGTGGCGCGCCAGCGGTTGTCGCCGGTGGCCGGCTCGACGCGGGTGCCGGTGGCCGTGCAGGCAGCGAGTTCCCAGGTCAGGACGCCCGGACCGGCGGCCCGGCCGAGCGCGGCGTTCTCCAGCGTGACGCCCTCCAGGCGCAGCCGCTGGTCGCGTACGGCGCTCAGCTCGACGCGCACGCCGTCGAGCCGGCCGCCGCTGATCACGACGTCGGCCGAGCCCACCGAGACCTTGCCCGATCCGCTCAGGACGCAGCCGGTGAAGCGCAGGGGGCCGGAGCCGCGCAGGGTGGCGCCGTCGAGACCGGTGACGACGCACTCCTTGAAGTGCAGCGCGTTGCTCACCGGCGTCTGCACCAGCACCTGGTCCTTCGGCAGCTCGAAGGAGCAGCCCTCGATGACGTTGGGCCGGCCGGAGCGGTTGGACCGCTGGCCGATCGCGACGGTTCTGGCCGAGCAGCCGCGCATGTGCAGGCCGTCGGCGTTCACCTGGAGCGTTCCCGCCGGGTCGAACGTCGAGCGCGGGATCACCCGGACGTCCTCCAGCGTCAGGTCGGTGATTTTGGTTCCGGCGACGAACCACGAGCACAGGTGCTTGCGCACGGTGATGCGCTTGGCGCTGGTGCCCCAGAGCGCGCCGCTGTTGGCGATGTCCATGAGGCCGGAGTTGCCGGTGAAGACCAGGTCGTGCTCGTACTGGCCGTGGGTGGTGAAGGGGTTGCCGCCCTCGTCGTCGCCGTCGCCGTGGCAGTTCTCGACCGTGCAGTAGGCGCTGGCGGTGAAGTCGTTGAGATGGCGGACGTTGGAGGTGGTGCAGTCGGCGACGTGGCCGTACAGGCAGTAGATCTGCTGGGTCAGGTAGCCGGCTCCGCCGTACATGACGGTCGGGGGGTTCTTCAGGCTGCAGCGCTCGGTGCGGAAGTGGGTGCACCAGCGTCGCATGATCACCGGCCAGAAGCTGCCGGTGGCGTGCACGTCCTCGACGTCGCAGTGGACGGCGTACTCGTAGGCGATCGGGTGCGAGCCGGTGTACTCGTCGCCGCCCGGGGCCGCCTCGAAGCGCAGGTCGCGCACGTGCACGCGCTCGACCGGCCGGACCAGCGTCCAGGTCAGCGTACGGCCGGCGGCCAGCTCCCAGCCGTTCTTGTAGTTGACCCGGACGTGCCGGCCGTCGACGACCTGGGTGATCTGGACCAGGCGCTGGAGCTCGCGTTCGTACGTGCCGGCCAGCGCGTCGACCTCCACGGCCCACCACTGGCCGACCTGGAACTGCCGGGAGTCGACCTCGAAGACGTCGGCCAGGTCGGGGAGCGTGGCCGTGAGCGTGCCGGTGACGGTGGTCCCGGTCCGCTCGCCCTGGAAGAACAGGACCGCGCCGAAGGGGTTGTCGTGGGAGTTCTTCTCGATTCCGGCGGTGGTCATGGTGTGGCCGCCGAAGTCGAGCACCAGGTCCGAGCGCTGGAACTTGTGGCGCTTGACGAAGTTGAGGTCGGTGTGGGCCTCGATCCTGGAGACGGCGGGGTCGCCGACCATGGCCTCCAGGGCGACGTCGGCGGGGGTCCTCTCGTCGAAGACGCCGAACGCGCGGAAGTCGAGGCAGCCGTCGTGCAGCTGGATCCAGCGGCCCTGGGGCGCGGAACCGAGCACGGTGCCGCCGTTGGCGGGCGCGGTGGAGGCCGCGTCCCAGCGGACGAGCTTGCCACCGCCGTCACCGGCGCGGTGATAGCCCGCGACACGCAGCAGCGTGCCGTCGGCGAGTCGGGAGGCGTCGAGCGCGAGAAGGCGCGCGACGTCGGCTACATGGTTCATGGGGGGAGGCCTTCGGGAGCGGGGTGATGGGAAGGCCGGGCGACGTGCGAAGGCGGGCAGGCGGCGGTGCTGCGGCCCAGACGTCCGGCGCCGGGGGCCGCGGCGCTCGGAGTCGGATCTTCGCCCGAAACGATTGGCGAGGACGCTAGACAGTGGATGAGGCATCTGTCAAGCCGTCACGTGGCATGCCCGAGATGCTGGGAGATCATCGCCGCCGTCTCTCTCACCTCCCGGCCGAGCTCCTGGTAGCGCCAGGCGGGCAGGTCGCGCTTGAGCGAGGTGATGCTGATCGCGCCGACGCAGGCGCCGGTGTGGTCGCGCAGCGCGCTGCCGATGCAGAAGATGCCGTCGGCGTCCTCCTCGTCGTCGACCGCGTAGCCGAGCTCCCTGACCGTCTTCAGGTGGGCCAGCAGCACCGGCAGCTCGATGATCGTGTTGCCGGTGCGGCGCGGCAGGCCGACGTGGCCGACGACCCTGGCGACCTCCTCGTCGTCCATCTCGGCCAGCAGCGCCTTGCCCAGCCCGGTGCAGTGGGGCAGCTCCCTGGTGCCCATCCGCAGGTCGACCTGGATGCGCTCGCCGTTGCTCACCTGGTCGACGACGACCGCCTGGCCGGCCTCGGGCACCGCGAGCCTGGAGTTCATCCCGGTGCGTTCGGTGAGCGCGACCAGCGCGGGGCGGGCCACGTCGCGCAGCGAGAGCTGCTCCTGGGCCCTGGCGCCCAGCCTGGACAGCGCCATGCCCAGCCGGTAGCGGCGGTTCATGCCCTCGCCGTCGTCGGCGACCAGGCTGTAGCCGCGCAGCGTGTAGAGGGTGGCGAAGGCGGCGCTCTTGCTCAGCCCGCAGGCCGCGGCGACCTCGGTCACGCTCATGCCGCCACCCGGCCCCACGCGGGACAGGACCTCCAGCACCTCGGCGGCGCGGGCGACGCTGCGGACCCAATATCGCGATTCCTCAGCAGCAGTGTTCGTCACAGCCGAACAGCTTAGCGGAATTCATCGTTGACCCCCACCCAATCTCGTGTTTCAATCTCCCTCACCTGTTCGGTATTGCCAAACACTGTTCGGAATTTGTGGCGGACGATCAGCGCTTCCCAGGCCGGGCCGGGCCGGGAGGCGCGTCGGAGGAGAGAGATTTGAAGCACCTAGCCGAGCGCGCACGCCAGGTCATCCCCGGCGGCGTGAACAGCGGGCAGCGCAGCATTCCCGGGCTCACCGACCTGGTGATCACCCATGCCGCCGGCGCCCGCTTCCGCGACTCGCAAGGACGGGAGTTCGTCGACTACCACGCCGCCTTCGGCCCGCCGCTGCTCGGCCACAACGACCCCGACGTCGGCGCGGCCGTCGCCGAGGCCGGCCGCACGGTGGACCTGTGCGGCGTGGGCGTCACGGCCGGCGAGGTCGAGCTCGCCGAGACGCTGGTGGAGCTCGTGCCGAGCGTGGAGAAGGTGCTCCTGACCAGCACCGGCAGCGAGGCCACCTTCCACGCCCTGCGCGTGGCCAGGGCCGCGACCGGCCGCCGGCTCGTGGTGAAGTTCCAGGGTTGCTACCACGGCTGGCACGACGCGGTCAGCCTCAACGTGATCTCCGCGCCGGAGAAGGTCGGCAGCCACGACCCCATCTCGACCGGCATCCTGCCCGAGGTGCTGCAGGCCACGCTGGTCCTGCCGTTCAACGACCCCGAGGCGGTACGCCGGGCGTTCGCCGAGCACGGCGACGACATCGCCGCCGTCATCCTGGAGCCGGTGCCGCACAACGTCGGCTGCCTGCTGCCCGAGCAGGAGTTCCTGGAGACGCTGCGCGCCGAGTGCACCAGGGCGGGCAGCGTGCTGATCTTCGACGAGGTCATCACCGGCTTCCGCCACCACCTGGGCGGCTGGCAGGCGATCTGCGGGATCACCCCCGACCTCACCACCATGGGCAAGGCGATCGCGAACGGCTACCCGGTGGGCGCGCTCGGAGGCCGCGCCGATCTCATGGAGCTGTTCAGCTCGCGGCCCGGCGGCCCCGCCTTCTTCGCCGGCACCTACAACGGCCACCCCGCCGTCGTGGCGGCCGCCCTGGCCACGCTGCGCAAGCTGCGCGAGGAGCCGGTGCACGAGCACGTCTTCCGCCTCGGCGAGCGGATCAGGACCGGCCTGGCCGAGGTCTTCGCCTCGCTGGACATCCCGGCGCTGGTCAGCGGGTACGGCTCGGTCTTCGTCGGCTACTTCATGACCGGACCCGCCCGCACCTACGACGACCTGCTGCGCAATGATGCCAACATGTTCATCGGGTACCGCCGCCGGCTGCTGGAGCACGGCGTCTTCGAGCTGCCGCTGAACCTCAAGCGCAGCCACGTCTCCTACGCCCACACCGACGCCGACGCTGATCACCTGCTGGAGGCGGCCGCCACCGCGGCCAGGCTCGCCCGCGGCGACGTGCTCGACCTGACCGACGTCAGCACCATGGGCGGCGCCGATGCTCACCGTTGACACCAGCCGCCCGGCCGGGCCCGCCGGCCGGATCAGCCGCGTCGAGACCCTCTCGCTGGGCACCGCCTGGCGCGACTTCTCCTACGTGCGCATCCACACCGACGAAGGGCTGAGCGGCATCGGCGAGATCACCCACCCCTACCGGGGACGGGAGACCTGCTCGCTGACCGAGGCCATGGCACAGCGCCACCTGATCGGCGCCGATCCCTTCGACGTCGAGGAGATCTGGCTGCGCATGTACCAGGGCGACTTCCTGCGCGGCGGCGACGTCGGCGGCATCGTCGTCTCCGGCGTCGACCAGGCGCTCCACGACATCATGGGCAAGGCGCTGGGCGTGCCCGTCTACCGGCTGACCGGCGGCGCCTGCCGCGACCGGGTGCGGGTCTACGCCAACGGCTGGTACACCGGCGAGCGCGACCCGCAGGTGTTCGCGGCCAAGGCCAAGGAGGTCGCCGCCCGCGGCTACACCGGGCTGAAGTTCGACCCGTTCGGCGCCGGGCTGGGCGAGTTGTCGCGGGCCGAGCTGCGGCTCTCGGTCGACATCGTCGCGGCGGTCCGCGAGGCCGTGCCCGACCTCGACCTGTTCGTCGAGGGGCATGCCCGGTTCGCGATGCCGACCGCCGTCCGGCTCGTGCGCGAGCTGGAGCCGTTCGACCTCGGCTGGTTCGAGGAGCCGCTGCCGTGGACGCACATCGAGCGCTACGCCGAGCTGCGCGCCCGCGCCGCCATGCCCATCTCCGGCGGCGAGCACTTCCACAACCGCTACGAGTACGCCCGGCTGTTCGCCACCGGCGCGGTCGACATCATCCAGCCCGACCTGTCGATGGCCGGCGGGTTCACCGAGATCAGGAAGCTGGCCGCGCAGGCCGACGTGCACGCCATGCTCGTCGCCCCGCACAACTCCAACTCCCCGCTGTGCACCACGGCCTCCGTGCACGCCGTGCTCGGCATGCCGAACCTGCTCGTCCTGGAGACGTTCGACGGCATGCTGGAGCCGTACGTCTTCGACGCGCTGAAGGGCGTGCTGCCGGTGGTCGACGGCCACGTCGGCCTGCCGGAGCGGCCCGGCCTCGGCGTCGAGCTGGCCGACGAGGTCTTCGCCGAGCACCCGCCGTCCCACCGGTTCTGGAACATGTTCAAGGAGGGCTGGGAGAAGCGTGATCGTTGACGTCCACTCCCACCTGTTCAGCTGCCCGGACGACGTCGGCGATCCGTTCGCGGCCGAGTCCGCCCGCGCGCACGGCGGTCACGTCGACCTGACCGTGCGCTGGGCGGACTACGCCGCCACCTCGCCCGCCGGCACCCGTACCGTCGTGGTGGGCGGCAAGGCCAGGCGGTCGGGCCTGTGGGTGGACGACGCCGCCGTGGCCGCCTACGCCGGCGAGCACCCCGACCGGCTCATCGGCTACCTGTCGCTCGACCCCACCCAGCCCGGCTGGCGCGACGAGCTGGAACACGGTCACCGCGACCTGGGGCTGCGCGGCATCAAGCTCATGCCGATGTACGCCGGTTTCGACCCGGCCGCCCCCGAGCTGGACGACCTGTACGCCTACGCCGCCCGCCACGGCCTGCCGTTGCTCGTGCACACCGGGACCACGTTCGTCTCGGCCGCGCCCCTGCGCTACGCGCTGCCGGTGCACCTGGACGAGGTCGCCATCAGGCATCCGGAGCTGCGCATGGTCCTGGCCCACCTCGGCCACCCGTACGAGGGCGAGTGCATCGCGGTGATCCGCAAGCACCGCCACCTCTACGCCGACGTCTCCGCCCTGCACTACCGCCCCTTCCAGCTCTGGCACAGCCTGCGCCTGGCCCAGGACTACGGGGTGTGGGGCAAGCTGCTGTTCGGCAGCGACTACCCCTTCACCACGGTGGACGCCTCGGTGGAGGGGCTGCGGGCGGTCGGCGCGGTCCCCGGCATCCCCGGCCTGCCGCCCCTGGACCGGGAGGAGATCGAGAAGCTGATCCACCGCCCGTCGCTCGACCTGCTGGGGCTGTCATGACCGAGCTGGCCGTGGTCACCGGAGCCGCCAGGGGCCTCGGCCAGGCCATCGCCGCGCGCCTGACGGCCGACGGCTACCGGGTGATCACCGTCGACCGGCCGGGCGCGGGCTGCGCCTACGACTTCGACCTGGCCGACACCGAGGGCCTGGCCGGGCTGGCCGACGCGGTCCGCCGCGACCACGGGCCGATCCACGTCCTGGTCAACAACGCCGGGGTGGCCCGGCTCGAACACTTCAACGAGATCACCGTGGCCGGCTGGCAGGCCGTCATGCGGGTCAACTGCGACGCGCCGTTCTTCCTGGCCCAGCGGGTGGCCGAGCACATGATCGCCGACGGCGTGCGGGGGCGGATCGTCAACGTCTCCTCCAAGAACGGCCTCATGGCCGAAGCCGGGCTGGCCCACTACAACGCCTCCAAGGGCGCCCTGGAGCTGATCACCCGCTCGCTCGCCGCCGAGCTGGGCGCCCATGGCATCACCGTCAACGCCGTGGCGCCCGGCATGATCGCCACCCCGATCGACGGCGACTTCCCCTTCGACCGCGCGGCCTTCGAGGCGGCGTGGGAGGAGCGCATCCCGCTGCGCGGCGGGTACGGCAGGCCGGACGACGTGGCCGGCGCGGTGGCGTACCTGGCCTCGGAGTCGGCCCGTTACGTCACCGGCTCCACCCTGGTCGTGGACGGCGGCGTGCTGGCCGACCAGATGCCGAGAATGCGATTCATGCCGCCGTACCGGAACTCGTTGCGGCCCGGTTCCTGACCCCGCGTCGCCGGGGCTCGGGTCAGCCGCCGTCCAGCGGGTTGGCGGCGATCCGCCCCGCGACGTCGTTGCGGACCGACGCCGCGGCGGCGCTGTCCGGCTTGCGCCTGGCCTGGTCCTCGAAGCAGGCCAGGAACTCGGCGCCGAAGCCCAGCCTGGGGTAACGGGCGAGCAGCTCCGCCCTCGCGTCCGGCGCGAACTCCTCGGGCCGCCGCCCGACCACGTCCCAGCTCGTGGCGACCTGCAGCAGGTGGGACTCGGGGTCGTCGGCGGCGGACACGTCGGCGCGCATGTGCAGCCTGATGATCTCGACGGCCCGCCCGGCGCGCTCCGCCGGCCAGCCGGCCGCCGTGCCGAACACCCAGGCGAGCTGCCCGCCCGCCTCCTCGAACGGCAGCCGGTGGCTGTCGAAGGGCTCGGTCAGCCCCATGTCGTGGAGCAGCGCCGAGACGTAGTAGAGCTCGTCGTCGAAGGCGATGCCGTGGGCCGCGCCGTACATCGCTCCCCACAGGTAGGCGCGGACGCAGTGGTTGAGCAGCGCGGGCGAGCAGTAACGGCCGGCCACCGACACCGCCGCGGCGGCGGCGGGAGTCTCCGGGAACATGCCTTCAGCCTTTCATCCGGCCACCGGATCTCGCCAGCAGGGGCCGTCACTTGCCTTCTGGATACCATAGGGGGGTATAGTGTCCTCAACGGCAACGAGCCGAGGGAGGGCTGACATGGCTGGACACGGCAGTGGCAAGCAGGACCAAGGGATGCGGTTGCGCCGCATCGAAGGGCAGGTCCGCGGCCTGCAGCGCATGGTCGAGGACGACAAGTACTGCATCGACATCCTGACCCAGGTGTCGGCCGCGACCAGCGCCCTGAAGTCGTTCTCCCTGTCGTTGCTGGAGGACCACCTGGCCCATTGCGTCGCCGAGGCCACCTCGAAGGGCGGCCCGGAGGCCGAGGCCAAGGTCAAGGAAGCCTCCGACGCCATCGCCAGACTTGTTCGTTCCTGACCGGATTGAAGGAGAGACCGATATGAGCACCACCACCTACACCGTCAAGGGCATGACCTGCGGCCACTGCGTCAGTTCGGTCAAGGAGGAGGTCGGCGAGGTCGCCGGGGTGACCGGCGTCGAGGTCGATCTGGCCTCCGGCCTGCTGACCGTCGAGAGTGACAGCCCGATCGACGCGGCGAAGATCGTCGCCGCCGTCGAGGAGGCCGGGTACGAAGTGGCGAACCAGTCGTGAACACCGCAGCCAAGCTCGGCTCCTACGCCCTGGGGCTGGCCGTCGTCTTCGGCGGCGCCCTGGGCGCCGGCAAGGTCGTGGGCCCGGTGGGGGCCGCTCCCGCCGCCGACCACAGCGCCATGACGGCCGCCACGGAGACCGCACAGAGCGCGGGCCACAACCAGCACACGGCCCAGCAGACGACGACGAAGAAGAACGATACCCCCGGGGGGCTCCAAGTGTCCGAGAACGGCTACACCCTCAACCCGCTCACCACGTCGCTCAAGCCTGGCGAGCCCGCCGACTTCCGCTTCTCCGTGACCGGCCCCGACGGCCGCCCGGTCACCGACTACCAGGTCCAGCACGACAAGAAGCTGCACTTCATCGTGGTCTCCCGCGACCTGGGCAGCTTCCAGCACGTCCATCCGGAGATGTCGGCCGACGGCATCTGGTCGGTCAAGGTCACCTTCCCCGAGGCGGGCGGCTACCGGGCCTTCGCCGACTTCGCGCCGACCGGCGGCGAGGCCCTGACGCTGGGCGCCGACCTGGCCGTGGCGGGCGACTACCAGCCCAAGCCGCTGCCGGAGACCGGCCGCACCTCCAAGGTCGACGGCTACGAGGTCACCCTCGACGGCGACCTGACGCCGGGCCAGGCCGGCAAGCTCACCCTCAAGGTCAGCAAGGACGGCAAGCCGGTCACCGACCTGCAGCCCTACCTCGGCGCCTTCGGCCACCTGGTCGCCCTCCGCGCCCGTGACCTGGCCTACCTGCACGTCCACCCCGACGGCGAGCCGGGCGACGGCAAGACGCAGCCGGGCCCCGAGATCGTCTTCTACGCCGAGGTGCCGAGCGGCGGCGACTACCGCCTGTTCCTGGACTTCCAGCACGGGGGCGAGGTTCGTACCGCCGACTTCACGCTCGCGGCCGGGCCGCGGCCCGCCACCCCCGACGCGTCGGCGACGCCCGCCGGGCACGGCAACCACAGCCACTGAGAAAAGCCACTGGGAAAGGGGAACGGTGATGACCTCTGTCACCGATGACCGGCAGAACGCGGTCGAACTCTCGATCGGCGGCATGACCTGCGCCTCGTGCGCCAACCGCATCGAGCGCAAGCTCAACAAGATGGACGGCGTGACCGCCACGGTCAACTACGCCACCGAGAAGGCGAAGGTCACCTTCCCCGAAGGCGTCGATCCGCAGCAGCTGATCGCCCAGGTGGAGGCGGCCGGCTACACCGCCGCGCTGCCCGCGCCGCCCCGGACCGAGGGCGAGCCGGGCGAGCGGGAGCCGGAGGACGAGCTGCGCCCGCTGCGCAGCCGGTTGATCACTTCGGTGGTGCTGGCGGTGCCGGTGATCGCGATGGCGATGATCCCGCCGTTGCAGTTCACCAACTGGCAGTGGATGTCGCTGGTGCTCACCGCGCCGGTCGTCGTCTACGCCGGCTGGCCGTTCCACAAGGCCGCCTGGACGAACCTGCGTCACGGCGCGGCCACGATGGACACGCTGATCTCGGTCGGCACCATCGCCGCGCTCGGCTGGTCGCTGTGGGCGCTGTTCTTCGGCACGGCGGGCACCCCGGGCATGACCCACCCCTTCGCGTTCACGATCGAGCGCACCGACGGGTCGGGCAACATCTACCTGGAGGCCGCGGCGGGGGTGACCGCGTTCATCCTGGCCGGCCGCTACTTCGAGGCCCGCTCCAAGCGCCGGGCGGGCGCCGCCCTGCGCGCCCTGCTGGAACTGGGCGCCAAGGACGTCGCGGTGCTGCGCGACGGCGTGGAGACCCGGATCCCCAGCGACCGGCTGGCCGTGGGCGACCGGTTCGTCGTGCGGCCCGGCGAGAAGATCGCCACGGACGGCGTGATCGAGGAGGGCACCTCCGCGGTCGACGCCTCGATGCTGACCGGCGAGTCCGTGCCCGTCGAGGTGCGTCCCGGCGACACCGTCACCGGCGCCACCGTGAACGCGGGCGGCCGGCTGGTCGTCCGCGCCACCCGGGTCGGGGCCGACACGCAGCTCGCCCAGATGGCCAGGCTGGTCGAGGACGCCCAGACGGGCAAGGCGCAGGTGCAGCGGCTGGCCGACCGCGTGTCGGGCATCTTCGTGCCGATCGTGATCGCGCTGGCCCTGGGCACGCTGGGCTTCTGGCTCGGCACCGGCGACGGCGTCGGCGCGGCCTTCACCGCCGCGGTGGCCGTGCTGATCATCGCCTGCCCGTGCGCGCTCGGCCTGGCCACCCCGACGGCGCTGCTGGTCGGCACCGGCCGGGGCGCGCAGCTCGGCATCCTGATCAAGGGCCCCGAGGTGCTGGAGTCCACCCGCCGCATCGACACGGTGGTGCTCGACAAGACGGGCACCGTCACCGAGGGCCGGATGACGCTCACCGGCGTGCACCTGGCCGAGGGCGAGGACGAGGCCGAGGTGCTGCGCCTGGCGGGCGCTCTGGAGCACGCCTCCGAGCACCCGATCGCCCAGGCCATCGCCAAGGGCGCCGCCGCCCGTGTCGGTGACCTGCCCACCCCCGAGGACTTCGCGAACGTCGAGGGTCTCGGCGTCCAGGGCGTCGTCGAGGGGCACGCGGTCCTGGTGGGCCGGCCGAGGCTGCTGGCGGAGTGGTCCCAGCACCTGCCGTCCGACCTGGAACGCGCTCTGCACGCCGCCCAGGCGGGCGGCCGGACCGCCGTGGCGGTCGGCTGGGACGGCAAGGCCCGCGCGGTGCTGGTGGTCGCCGACGTGATCAAGCCCACCAGCAAGGAGGCCATCCAGCAGCTCCGGGCGCTCGGTCTCACCCCGGTCCTGCTGACCGGCGACAACGAGGCCGTCGCCCGGCAGGTCGCGGACGAGGTCGGCATCGACGAGGTGATCGCCGAGGTGCTGCCCGCCGACAAGGTCGACGTCGTCAAGGAGCTCCAGGGCGAGGGCAAGGTCGTGGCGATGGTCGGCGACGGCGTCAACGACGCGGCCGCGCTCGCCCAGGCCGACCTGGGCCTGGCCATGGGCACCGGCACGGACGCCGCCATCGAGGCGTCCGACCTGACCCTGGTCCGCGGTGACCTGCGGGTGGCCGCCGACGCGATCAGGCTCTCCCGCCGGACGCTCGGCACGATCAAGGGCAACCTGTTCTGGGCGTTCGCCTACAACGTGGCCGCCCTGCCGCTGGCCGCGCTCGGTCTGCTCAACCCGATGATCGCGGGGGCCGCGATGGCCTTCTCCAGCGTGTTCGTGGTCAGCAACAGCCTCCGGCTGCGCCGGTTCAAGTGAACATCGGCCTCAAGTGAAGAGGGCTCCGGGCGTCACGCCCGGAGCCCCTTTCGCGTACCGGGCCGGAGCACCCACGCCACGGCACGCCTGGTCCCGGACATCATGTCCGGCATCGTGGAGATCCTCCGGATCATCACCGAACCCGGTGACCGCGTCGTCGTCAACACCCCCGGCCACCCGCCCTTCTTCTCCGGGCTCGAACGCATCCGCCGCCGGGTGGTCACCAGCCCGCTGGCCCACGGGCCCGGCGGGCACCGCCTCGACCTGAACCGGCTGGAGCACGACTTCGCCTCGGGCGCGCGCGGGCGTACCTGCTGTGCAACCCGCACAACCCCACCGGCCTGGTCCTCACCCGCGAGGACCGCCCTCGACGGCAACCGGCGGCTGCTCGCCGACCGGCTGGCCGGCCTGCTGCCCGGCGTCGGTCACCACCCGCCGCAGGGCGGCTGTGTCGCCTGGCTCGACTGCCGGTCGCTGGGCCTGGGCGACGACCCCGCCCAGGCGTTCCTGGACGAGGGCAGGGTCGGCCTGTCGTCGGGGCCGCGGTTCGGGCCGGACGGGCGCGGGTTCGTCCGGCTCAACTTCGCCACCTCACCGGACCGGCCGGCCGAGGCCGTCGAGCGCATGGCCGCCGTCGCCGGTCAGGGGCGGACCGCGCCGAGCAGCCGGGTGCGCCAGTAGTCGTCCAGGTCGACCACCTTGACGACGTCACCGGTCTGGGGCGCGTGGACCATTTTCCCGTTGCCGGCGTACATGCCCATGTGGCCGAGCCCCTTGCTGAAGAGCAGGTCGCCGGGCTGCAACGCGTCGAGCGAGACGCGTCTGCTCGCGCCCCAGGCCCATTGCGTCCAGGTGGTGCGGGGCAGTTCGACGCCCGCGGTGCGCCAGGCGGCCTGGGTGAGGCCGGAGCAGTCGTAGGAGCTCGGGCCCTCGGCGCCGTACTGGTAGGGCTTGCCGACCTGGGCGAAGGCGAACTGCAACGCCAGGCGGGCGTTTCCGGAGGCCGAGCCGGTGTACCTGATGCCGGCGCTGTTCGGATCGCCCGCCCGGAAGGCGCCCAGCCTGCGCAGGAGCTTCGTCTGCGCCTTGACCAGCTTGTCGACCTTCGCCTTCTCCGCCCGCACCTTGTCGCGCGCCGCGTCGGCCTCGGCCAGGACGGTCCGGGCCTCGTCGCGCCGGACGCGCAGGTCCTTGGTGGTCGCCTGGAACGCCGCCAGTTTCGCCGCCCTGGCCCGGGAGATCTGCTCCAGGGCGGCCATGCCGCTCAGCACCTCGTCGGGGGTGCCGTCGGCGACGAAGCGGCCCCAGGTCGTGAGCGGGCCCGACTGGTAGTCGCTGACCACCGCCGAGACGAGGTCTTTGCGTAACCCGTCCGCCTGGGCGTTCTTGCGCGCGACCTCGGCGTTGAGCGCGTCGTACTTCTGCTTGGCCTTCTTGTGCGCCTCGGTCGCCTGGTTGTACTGCTCGACCACCTCGTCGGCCCGCTCGTTCAGCTTCACCAGCCTGGCCTTGGCCTTGGCGGGCGACGGATCGGCCGAGGCGACGCCCGGGATGGAGACCGCCGCGACCGCCGCAAGTGTCACGGCCACTGCCGCTCGCCCCAGCCTCGTCGCCACGACCACTACGATGCCTCCTCGTACGCCTCCATGCCTGAGGCGGAATAGTACCGAAGGTCGCCCTGCTTGTTGGCATTTCGTCGGTACTATCCGGCATAACAGGCCGTCGTTCCGGCTCGTGTGGGGATACGCACGCCAGGTCCGGCGCGTTCACCGGAACGCCGAAACGCCCGGCTCCGATGGGAGCCGGGCGTCTCTCGGCGACCTCAGCGGGCCGCGCGGTGCTCGGCGGCGCGACGGGCGTCGGCCAGCGGCTTGGACGGGACGATCAGCGTGGGGCGCGCGGTGGCGTGCATGACGTGGGTGGACGTGCTGCCCGACAGCAGCGCCCGCAACCCCTGCCGGCCGCGCGAGCCCAGGACGATCAGCGAGGCGTCGATCTCCTCGGCGGCGTCGACGATGGCGGCGGCGACGACCTCCTCGGGGACCGAGGCGACCCGCGGCTCGGCCCGCAGCCCGAGGGAGCGGGCCAGGTCGGCGCCCTCGGCGGCCAGCCGTTCCGAGGCGTCCATGGTCCTGGCGTCGATGTCCCGCAGGTCCTCCAGGGCGGGATGCCCTTCGAGGTGGGCGGCGAGGCTCTCCAGGGGCTGACGGGCGTACAGCACCACCGCGGACGCGCCGGGGAACAGCCGGGCGGCCTCCTCGACGGCGTGGCGGGCGTCGGGTGAACCGTCGTAGGCGATGAGGATGGACATGGGGATCTCCTTCGGAGCTGTGAGCGTCGAGGTCAGCCGCGGGTGGCGGCGGTGGTCTCGGCGGGGTCGGCGGCCTCGGCGGGTGCGGCGCCCCGCGAGCGGAGCGTCAGCGCGGCGATCAGGGCGCCGGCGACCGCGATCCCGGCGGCTCCCACGAAGGCCGAGGAGAAGCCGTCGGTCAGCGCGGGCAGGTTCCCGAGCTGGGCGGCGCCGTTGGCGGCGGCGACGGCCGTCATGGCGGCCAGCCCGAGGGCCGAGCCGACCTGGTAGCTGGTGTTGACGATGCCGGAGGCCAGGCCGCCCTCCTCGGGACGGGCGGAGGAGATGGCGGTGCCGAGCGAGGGGATGAAGGCCAGCGACATGCCGAGCGCGGCCACCAGGCTGGCGGGCAGGACGTCGACCGCGAAGCTGCCCTCGGGGCTGATCAGCGACAGCCAGCCCATCCCGACGGCGAGCAGGACGAGGCCCGCCACCGTGACGGCCTTGGGCCCGAACCGGTTGATGGCGCGCGGCGCCAGGACGATCATGCCGAGCATGATGAGGACGGTCATCGGCACCAGGGCCGCGCCGCTGGGGAAGGCGCTGTAGCCGAGGACCTGCTGCAGGTAGAGGTTCAGGAAGAACCACATCGGGATCCAGGCCCCGCCGAGCAGGAGCTGGGTCAGGTTGGCGGCGGCGAGGTTCGGCGTACGGAAGATCGACAGCCTCATCAGCGGCTCGCGGCGGCGGGCCTGGATCGCCAGGAAGGCGATGAGCAGCGCGATCGCGGCGGCCAGCACGCCCCAGGTCTGGGCGGAGCCCCAGCCGACCTCGGGCGCCCGGACGATGGCGTAGACGGCCGCGCCCAGCCCGGCGGTGACGGTCAGCGCGCCGAGGATGTCGATGGAGCCGCGCTGGGACTGACCGGCGGGCATCAGCGGACGGGTGGCGAAGAGTGCGACGAGCGCGATCGGGATGTTGATGTAGAAGACCCAGGGCCAGCTCAGGTACTCGGTGATGACGCCGCCGAGGAACACGCCCGCGGTGCCGCCCGCCGGGGCGGCCGCGCCGTACAGGGCGAGGGCCTTGGTGAGCTCCTTGGGGTCGTGGCCGAACAGCATCATCAGCAGGGTCAGTGCGGACGGGGCGATCAGGGCCGCGCCGACGCCCTGGACGGCACGTCCGGTGAGCTCGACCCACACCTCGGGGGCGATGCCGGCGACGAGCGAGCCGGCGAGCAGGATGAGCCAGCCGGCACTGAACAGCTTGCGTGCGCCGAACAGGTCCGAGAGGCGGCCGCCGAGCAGCAGGAGCCCGCCGAAGGCGACGACGTAGGCGTTGAAGACCCACGACAGGTTCTCCTGCGAGAAGCCGAGGTCTTCCTGGATGCGGGGGAGGGCCACGCCGATGATCGACGTGTCCATGATGACGATGAACTGGGCCGTGGCGATCAGGGCCAGGGCGGTCCATCGCCGGGGGGATGGTGCGGACATGAGCATTCTCCAGCGCTACGCCGTACCCCGGTGGGGATGCGGGCGGGTCTTTTGGGTTCCTCGGAAATACCGGTAGGGGGTATCTGGCGATGAACATACATACACCGGGGGGGTATCTGTCAAGTCCGCACGCCGGAGACCGTCCGGGCGGCACTGCGTGACAGCGGGCCCGCGCGCGCCGGCGATGCCTGAGGACGACCGTGCGGCGACAGCATTCCCGCAGCTCCGACGGCCTATGGCGAGGCGTCGGGGGGTGATGTCACGGGGCAGGGACGCGCAAGTGACACATCCAGGGGGCTGGATGTGCGGGACGTGCCGGGGGCGAGGATGTGCGGGACGTGCCGGGGGCGAGGGTGTGCGGGATGTGTCGGAGGGCGGGGGTATAGGGGTGAGCCGCGCGGTATGCAGGGGCGGGGTATGCGGCACGCGTAAGGGGCGGGCGCGCGCGTCGAGCGGCGGTATGCGGGGCAGGGGTATGCGGTACGCGTAAGAGGACTGGGTGTGCGGGCCGGGCCGCGCCTCCATGCCTCACCCTCGCAGCCCTATACCCCGCCCCCTGCATACCCCCGCCGCCGCCACTCCGCCCCAGGCACTCCGGCCCCCGCACTCCAGCCCGCACACCCCGGCGCCACACACCGCGGCCCCCGTATGCCGGGGGTATGCGGAGCGCGCCAGGGGCTGGGGAGTGCGGGGGGGTATGCGGAACGGGGCAGCGGGCCGGGGTGTGCAGAGGAGGGGTATGGGGGGCGTCAGGGGCTGGGGTGTGCGGGACGGGGTATGCGGGGGCCGTCGGCGCGCCGGGCGTCAGGGGTCGGGGGTGTGCGGGCTTGGCCTGCCCAGGGCAGCAGGGTGTGCGGGTTGACGCGTCGCAGGTGGCGTCGCGTCGGGGGATCGCCATGCGCTCTTGGCGCGGCGTCGGGGGCGGCCCGTGGTGGCGCGGGAACTGCCCGCTCGTGGTGGCGAGGCGGGGGTATGCCGGGGTGGCCGTGCCTTCCTGGCTCGGCGTTGGATGAGCCCGCGATGCCGCCAGGGGATTGCCCGGTCGTCGTGGCGAGCCGGGCGTCGTGTCGGGGTTGGCGCGATCTACGGGTTCGGCGTCGGGGCCGGCCTGTGCGGGGGCGGCCTGTGCGGTGGTCGGGGAGGGCCGGTCATGGGGGGCGGGGGTCTGTGAGCGGGCCCGCCTTTCGTCCGGGATCCGTCGGCGATCGCGGACGGCGGGCGGGGCGGCTCGTGTCGTGTTCGGTCAGTGGCCCTGGTGGCCGTGATGGTCCTCGTGTCCCTGATGGCCTTCGTGGTCGCCGTGACCTTGGTGGCCGCCGTGGCCCTGGTGGTACTGGTGGATCACGGCGTGACCCTTGCCGCGGGAGATCAGCCACTTGTTCACCGGCGTCGTCAGCAGGAACGCCACCAGCAGCGACCCGGCCAGCGCCACCCAGAACAGCCAGTTGCCCAGCCCGGCGTCCATGGCGCCCGGCACGGTCACCATCACGGTGTTGTCCAGCACCTCCATCACCGCGATCGAGATGGTGTCGGCGGCCAGCGCCACCTTCAGCGCCGACTTGAAGTCCACCCCGGCACGCAGGACGCCGCGCATGGTCAGCGCGTAACCGAACACGAAGGCCAGCGCCACCGAGAGGATCACGGTGGTGAGGTTGGACAGGCCGAGCGCGGTGCCGATCACCATGCCGAGCACTTCGCCGATCGCGCACCCGGTCAGGCAGTGCAGGGTCGCCTGGGCGGCCATGGCCCACGTGGCGGCGGGCGGAGCGGCGTGCTGGTGCTCCGACGAGGGGGAGGGAGGGTGATGTCCACTATGGTCCATGGTGATACTCCTTAGGTGGGGTGACCGATTTTAGGGGTATGGGGTATGCCGGTAAAGAGGGAGGTGAGCCTCATGCCGGCGTCATAGGGGCGAAGAGAGAGGTCTGGGACGGGCTTGGCATGGACGGCCAGACTACTATTCTGAATAGTAGACCCAAGCGGCCCGATGCCGTCCGTCCGCCTCGGGAACACGGCGGCGCGGTGTGGCTGCGCCGGACCGTGCCCTGCCGCTCCACGGCGATCCGGCCCGGCCCCGCGCGCTGACTGCGGGGAACCCCCTCCGTACCCGTGGAGCAGGTCATGTCGCTGTTCGCGCAGGCTTTCGTCACGCTGCTGGTCATCTTCGACCCGCTGGCGGCCATCCCGATCTTCCTCACCCTCACCAGGAGCCAGGACCCGGCGGGCCGCCGCCGTACGGCCAGGGTCTCCGTGCTCGTGGCGGCCGGCATCGTCGCCGTGTTCGCGGTGCTCGGCAACGGGCTGCTCGACGCGCTCGGCATCCCCCTGCTGCAGGTGGCCGGCGGCGTGCTGCTCGCGCTCATCGCGCTCGACCTGCTCAAGGCCGACTGCGCCCGCAACCGGGCCAACGCCGGGAGCGGAGCCGTGGCCTTCGTCCCGCTCGGCACGCCGCTGCTGGCCGGGCCGGGGGCCATCGCGGCGACGATGCTCTACATGGAGAAGGCGGCCACCGCCGCGGCCGTGACGGCGGTCGGCCTGGCGCCGGCCGCGGCGCTGCTCCTGACGTGGCTCACGCTGCGCTTCTCCTCCGTGATCGGCCGGCTGCTCAAGGACAACGGGCTCAACCTGGTCACCCGGGTGATGGGGCTGCCGGCCGCGGCCATGGCGGTGCAACTGGTCGCGGCGGCCGTGCAGCACTGGACGCGCTGGGGCGTCGCCTGACCCCGTCCGGCCGCCCTGTTACTAACGGCGGTAGTAGGTCAGAGCGACAGCAGCGAGTGGCAGTGGTGGGCCAGGAACGAGCCGACCCCCGGCGCCAGCGCCACCGCCGCCGGCCCGCCGAGCAGCGCGCTGACCGCCAGCAGCCCGGTCAGCCGTTCGCGGCGGCCGAGCGGCTGCTCGGGGCCGAGCAGCCGGCGCACGCGGCTGAGCGCCGTCTCCCCGCCCGCCCCGAGCGTGAACGCGGGCGCGCGCCCGGTGGCCAGGCTCACCAGCGCCGCGGCGATCTGGGCACGTGGGTGGCGGCGGGCCGCGACGTCGTCGGCGAGCAGCTCGACCAGCCGCGCGATCTCGGTCCTGGCCCGCTCGAACAGCGGCACCCTGGGAAACGCCCGGACCAGGGCCTCGGCCCCGGCCAGCACCAGATGATGACGGCCGCGCAGGTGCGCCCGCTCGTGCGCCAGCACGGCGGCGATCTGCTCCGGCGTCAGGGCCCGCAGCGCGCTCGTGGTGATGACCGTCTGAGCGCGCCGGCCCGGCACGCAGTACGCCAGCCGCTCGTCGTAGTCGATCACCACCACGCCCAGCTCGGCGTCGCGCCGCCCGAGCAGCCGCAGCATGGCGGCGTGCCGGCGACGTTCCACGGCGGCCCGCACCAGCACCGTCCCGCCGCACCAGAGCACCCTGGACAGCACCGCGCCGGCCGCCAGCATGGCCGCGAACCCCACCCGGGACACACGGGAGCCGTCGCCCAGCATGTCGGCGCACGCCTCGAACAACCCCGCCAGCCCGTGGCCGACGATCTCGGCCGGCACGGCGAAGGCCAGCGCGGCGAGCACGGCCGAGGCGACCACGGACGCCGCCCCCGCCTGCCACAGCGCGATCGCCAGCCGCGGCGCCCGGTCGGACCACTTGGCGGCCCGCTGCCCCAGCACGGGCAGCCAGACGGCCGCCACCACCGTGTAACAGGCCAGGACGACGGCGGCGATCATGCGGGACGGCCCCGGTGCGGGTAGACCTGAAGGGCCGCCTCCAGCGCCGCGGCCTCCTCGGGGGTGAGCCGTTCGAGGAAGTGCACGAGGGTGGCCGCCTGGTTGCCGCTGCCCGCGAGCGCGCGGCGCATCAGGTCGGCGGTGTACGCCTCCTTGGAGGCGACCGGTTCGTAGACGTAGGCGCGGCCGACGGCCTCGCGCCGGAGCATGCCCTTGGTGTGCAGCTTGTCCATCACGGTCATCACCGTGGTGTAGGCGATGGTCCGCCGCTGCTTGAGGTCTTCGAAGACGTCGCGGACCGAGGCGGGACGCCGCCTGGCCCACATCCAGTCCATGATCGTGGATTCGAGCTCGCCAAGGCCACGCATCATGCCGGTCATGCTACCCGCGGTCGTAGTCAGATCGCCTCGCCCGCGGCGATGGACCGCTTGAGCCTGATCAGGTCCTTCGGCGCGTTGACGGCGACCGCGCCGACCAGCACGCCGTCGCGGGCGAAGGCCACGGCGAAGCGGTCCTCGTCCGGGTCGCCGGCGACGACGCGCGCCTCGTCGGCCAGGTGCGGCAGGCCGGCCGTCTGGATGCGGGCGCCGTGCACGTGGGTGGCGAAGTTGGGCACGTCCGCGAACGGCTGCGCGTCGTCGGGCCCGGCCAGCAGGTTGCGGGCGGCCACCGCGCCCTGCTCGTTGGCGTTGGACCAGTGCTCGACGCGGATCAGGGCGTCGCCGTACAGGCGGTGCGGCCAGCGGGCCACGTCGCCCGCCGCGACGACGTTCACCGAGCCGGTGGCGTACAGCGTCGGCTCGCACAGCACGCCGTCGTCCACGGCCAGGCCGCTGCCCGCCAGCCATTCGGTGTTGGGCGTCACGCCCATGCCGCCCACGACCAGGTCGGCGGACAGCACGCGGCCGTCGCCGAGCCGCACCTGGCCGCCGGTCACCTCGGTGACGCGGACACCGGTGACGAGTTCGACGCCGTTGCGCTCGTGGTGCCCGGCCAGCCAGCGCGCCGCCTGCGCGCCGAGGCCCGCGTGCATGGGATGCGGGCCGGAGTCGACCAGGGTCACCTTGCGGCCGAGCTGCCTGGCCGTGGTCGCCACCTCACCGCCGATGAACCCGCCGCCGATGACCAGCACGTGCTCGTGGCCGGAGTCCAGTTCGGCGCGCAGGGCCAGGGCGTCCTCAAGGGTGCGCAGGGTGTGCACGCCGTCGAGCCGCCTGGGACGGGCGCCGCTCGCGACGACCAGGCCGTCGTAGCCGAGCTCGGCGCCGTCGTCGAGGACGACCGTGCGGTTGCCGGCGTCCAGGCGTACCGCCTGCCTGCCGCGCAGCCAGTCGTCGCCGAGCTCTTCGGCGCCGGGGAGCGTGACGTCCTCGTCGCCGCGCAGGACGCTCTTGGACAGCGGCGGCCGGTTGTACGGCACGTGCGCCTCGGCGCCGACCAGCGTGAGCTCGCCGTCGAAGCCCTCCCGGCGCAGGGTCTGGACGGCCCGCAGCCCCGCCAGCGAGGCGCCGACCACAACGATCTTGTCAAGGGTTCTCATGCGAGGCAACGATACCGGTAGGGGGTATGGGAGAGGCAATGTGACGCACGTCTCATATACCCCACCGGCGTATGGCTTGCCTTTCCTCAAGATCGGGCGTACGTTCTCTTCGGCATACCCGGCCGGGGTATCAAGGGAGGAGCGAGGCGATGAGCACGAAGACCTACACGGTGTCCGGAATGACCTGCGGCGGCTGCGCGGGCACCGTCAAGACCGAGATCGGCAAGGTCGCCGGGGTCTCCTCGGTCGACGTCGAGCTGGCCACGGGGCAGGTGACCGTCACCTCGACCGACGCCCTCGACGACACGAAGATCAGGGACGTCGTCGAAGAGGCGGGCTACGAGCTGGTGGCCGGCTGAGCCGTCGAGACCACCGAAGCGGGGCGCGGGGGGGCCGCCGGCCCCCCCGCGGGTGCCCGTCCCCGCCACCCCCCCCCCCCACTCCACTTTCAGCTGGTCGGCCTCCCCCGCGGGGGGGACGTCGGGGGGGGGCGGCTGCGCCGTCCTCACCACCGTGGCGGCCCCGGGCCCCCCCCGGCCCCGCTTCGGCATGCCCGGCGCTGATCCCAGCGCCGGGCCGGTTCAGGGCCGGTTCAGGGCTCGCGGGTCAGCGCCTGGTGCAGGCCCCGGCAGGCGCGGGTGAGCGCGGTCGAGCCGCGTCTGCCCGCGTGGGCGGCCACCTCCGGGATCTCGCCGCGCGCCCCGGCCCACATGGCGACGTCCGTGGCCAGCACGACGGCGTCGGTGTGCGCACGCCGGGCCCGCTCGCCCCCGCGCGGCAGGAAGACGGCCAGGAAGTGGCGCAGGATCGTCCACACCTCGGCGTGCGCGCCCTGCTGGGCGGCCAGTTCCAGCGACGGCAGGGCGAGGTCGGCCCGCACGCCGCCGCGACGGCTGAGCATGCCCAGCAGCCGGCCCGTCTCGGCGCCGGGAAGCGCGCCCTTGGCCGCCAGTTCGAGCAGCGGGGGCACCGCGCCGTCGCCCTCCGCGGTGAGCACGAAGGCCAACACCAGGGCCGTGGCCGGACCGGACTCCCCTCCGGCCAGCGCCAGGCCGCGCAGGTCGTGGACGCCGGGCGGGACCGAGTAGTCGAGCAGGCAGAGCGCCAGATGGGCCGCCGCGAGCTCCCGGTGGTGGGGCGTCATGCCCGGCCAGAAGTCACGTGACCCGCGCCGGGAGAAGCCTCTGCCGGAGGGCGCGGCCAGCAGGGCGTCGACGGGGGCGAGGCCGGTGGGCTCGGCAGGCGGCCAGCTCACGGCGGCGATCCCGCGCCGGTCGGGGACATGCTCGTGGGGCGCCGAGCCGAGGTCGGGGGTCCAGGTCACCTCGACCCGCGGCGGCGGGGGCGCGCCGCGCCCGAGCCGGCGGGCCACCGCGGCGGCGGCCTCCGAGCCGATGCCCCGCGCCCGTTCGGCCAGGTCGGGGGCCGGATCGGGCGGCAGCCGCAGCAGGGCCTGTGCCAGGTCGAACGGCAGCGGTTCGCGGCCGGAGCGCGCGCACCCGGCCAGGCGGGTGAGCAGGGGCTCGGGGTCGAGGTGGCCGTCGGCGCGGGTGGGCGTGGCCAGCAGGACCGGGGGCAGGGCTCCGGCCTTCGCGGCGCGCAGCAGCTCGTCGAGGCGGGACAGCAGGAAGGCGTAGAGGCCGGCGCGTCCCTCCGGGCGGGGGAGGCGGCACCACTCGGCGGGCGCCGGTCGGGCGCCGGGGTCGTAGAGATCGGTCTCGACGTCGTCCGTCCGCAGCAGCTGCTCCTGCACGTCGTCGGGCAGGTCGTGCAGCGGGAGCATCGTGCGCAGGCCGGGGAGCAGCCGGAAGGCCGTGGCCGCGAGGTTCACCATGCCGTCGTACAGGGCCTGCCCGACGTCGCCGGGCGTGCTCCGGTACGGCGGCCACTCCCGCGGCGGACGCGAGCCGGGCGGCCCCGGATCCTCGCCCGGGTTGACCAGCTCCCTGGCCAGCGCGGTGCACCAGTCGCGCGGCGACTCCCACACCGGCATGTCGTAGAGCACCGGCCGCAGCTCCTCGCCGAACCGCCGGGCCAGCGTCTCGCGCAGGGAGCCGGGGTCCGCGTGGGTCTCCCGCACCACCGCCGCCAGCCACGCCTCGACGGCGATCCAGCCTGCCTCCGCCGGCGGGCCGGCCTCCGGGCCGCGGACCGGGAACGGGCCGGGCACGGTGACCTCGGGCAGCCGGCCAGGGGTGAAGTCGCCGGTCCGGCCCGCGCCGAAGCGCTCGTGGAGTCGCCGGGCCGAGGCCGGGGGCAGCAGCTCGGCCCCCTCCAGGAGCGCTGTGGGGTCGGTGACGTGACCGGCGTGCTTGAGTGTGAGGGCGACCGCGCGGTCGCGCACCTCGTGTGAGGCGTGCCCGTACGCGTTGGTCAGCGCCCTGACGTGGTCGTTCACCCGTTCCGGGTGGGGGCCGAGGGCACGGTCGAGCCAGGTCAGGCCCTTCACCGCGAGCCCGGCCTCCGGGCGGAAGGTCATCGACTCGACGGCCTCGGCGACGTCCGCCGGGTCGAGCCGGGCCGCGCGCGCCTGCCGCCAGGCCAGCTCGGCCACCGGGCCCGGCGCGGTGGCCAGCAGCCGCAGGTAGTCGCGCAGCCGTCCGGCCGACTCCGCCGGCGTGGGCGCCACCAGCGTGTGCAGCCGGACGAAGAAGCGCAGGTCACGCGGGTCGCCGCCGAGCAGGAAACGGCGCACGCAGCCCGCGATGACCTGCTCGCGCGGCAGCGCGCGGCCGGTCAGGGCCAGCCAGTGGGACGGCTCGGGGGTGAGCTGCTCGTCGGCCAGCGCCCGGCCCGCGCCGGCCGCCTCGAAGATCCGCGGAAGCAGGTGGGGCGTCAGCGGGTCGTCGGCCACGGTCGCCGCCGACAACCAGGCCGCCACCAGCGGCTCGTGGTCGGGCGGGGGAACCGGGCCGGCGCGCAGCAGCGCCAGCGCCAGCGGCACGACCCGGTCGTCGGGACGGCGGACGCGGCGCGCGAGCCGGACCGCCAGATCGGCCCGCCAGGCCGCCGGGCGGCCGGAGACCGCCCTGACCAGCCGGTGCGGGCTCGGCGCGCCGGACGTTCCCGGGTCGAGGTCGCGCTTCATCAGCCAGGTGGCCGCCCCGGCCGGGCCGGGAACGGTCGCCGCGCCCACCATCATCAGCGCCTCGGCGGGACCGGTGAGCTGGTCGAAGGCGTTCCAGCGGGCGGCGAGCAGCCGCGGGCGCAGCTCGGCGAGCAGGCCCGGCAGCTCGGCGGCGACGGCGGCCCGCTCCGCGCCGGTGAGGTCCGGCAACCGTGCGGCCAGCCGCTCGGTGTCGCGGGCGAGCACGAGGCGCCTGATCTCGGCGCGGACGTCGTCGGCGGTCATGACGTGGCTCCGGTGAGCTGGGCGTGCAGGCGGCGGCAGGCGTGGGCGAAGCGGGTCGTCCGGCGGCTGCCGGCGAACTCGGCGACGACCGGGATCTCCCCGCGCGCGCCGGTCCAGAGGGCCACGTCGGTGGCGAGGGCGACGAGCCGGGAGTGGCTCACGGTGAGGCGCCGCCCCTCGCCGGGCGACATCACGGGCAGCAGGGCCCGCATGACGCGCCACACCTCGTGGTGGCCGCCGGCCTCGGCCAGCCGGGTCAGGGCCGCGATGGCGGGGGTGGTCTCCTGCCAGGTGCGGCGCAGCACCAGCGCGAGCTGACGGCCCATCGCCTCGGCGGGCAGTTCACCTCTGGCGGCCATGCGCAGGACCAGCGGGATCATGCCGGGCACGCCGCCGGTCAGGAGGAAGGCGAGGACCAGCGCCGTGGACTCGCCCATCGGCCCCTGGGCGAGCTCCAGGCCGATGATCTCCGCCGGAGCGCGCCAGACGCCCCAGTGGCCCTGCAGCAGGTAGGGCAGGAAGTTGACGGCCACGACCTCGCGGTGGGAGGGCAGAACGGCGGGCCACGCCCCCAGAGTGTGGCCGGACTCGCTGCCCGCCCGGTCGGACGGCTCGCGCAGCACCACCTCGTCGATCAGCCGATGGCCGGTCGGGGCCGTCACCCGCAGCACGGGCCGCAGCCTGACCTCGGTGAAGTGCTCCGGGTCGCCGTCGCCGAACTCGACCATGGACGCGTGGACCATGTGCCGCCACCCGTGGCCGCACTCGGGGTCGGCCATGCCGGCACCGGCGAGCCAGCGGGCGGCCGACCGCGCCGCCTCCGACTCGACCTTGGCGGCCCGCTCGGCCGCCGCCGGATGGCGGCCCCGCGGCAGGCGCAGCAGCGCCTGCGCCAGGTCGGCGGGGAGCGGTTCCACCCCGGCGGCGGCGCACGTCTCCAACCGGCCGACCAGCACGTCGGGGTCGAGGTGGCCGCTCGTCCAGGTCGGGGTGGCCAGCAGCGCCGGCGGGAGGGCGTCCTCGCGGAGGGCCGCGGCGAGCTCGGCGTAGCGGTGCAGCAGGAAGTCGTGGAGCGGGGCGACCCGGCCGGTGCGGGGCAGGCGGTTGCGCCGCCGCCACTCGTCCTGCTCGGACAGCGCCACGGGCAGGTACGAACGCCGCCGCGGCGGGACGAACACGACGGTCACCCGCGCGAGCGGCTCGTCCGGGCCCGGCGGGGGCACCGGTTCCCCCAGCCGCATCGCCGCGATCCGGGTGGAGTCCACGCCGAGCGCGGTCATCGCGTCGTAGGCGCGGTCGAGGAGGTGGTACGGCATGGCCTCCACGGAGTCGTCGTACAGGACGCCGGGCCTCTTCCGCGCCGGGCGATCATCGGGTTCGTTCAGCCGGATCCGGCCTCTGGCGAAGGGGATCTCCTGGTCGCCCTCGCGGACCACCGCCTTGGCGGGACCTTCGTCGCTGGTCCAGGTGATGGAGAAGGCGCGCAGCGGGGCGTCGTCGTCGAGGAAGCGGCCGGGCCGGTGGCCGCCGCTCACCATGATCCGCCCGGTCGGCGGCTCCTGGCCGGGCTCCTGCCCGCGGGGGATGACGCGCACTCCCACGGAGTGGGCGGCGCGCTCCCAGAACGTCTCCGGCTGGATCGGCGGGAGCTCCGGCACGCTGCCGGGCGTGACGAGCTCGGCGGCCAGCGCCGCCCGCCATTCGCCGGGATCGAGGCACACGTCCTTGATCCGCCGGCGACCGTGGGCCTGCTCGACGTGTGCCTGCTCTGCGTGTGCCTGCCCGACGTGGGGCGCGAGCCTGCGGCGCAGCTCCGCCCGGTCGTCGGCGACGCCGGTGACGAAGGCCGCCAGCCAGCGCTCCTCGTCGATCCAGGGCTCGTGCCCGCCGGGGAAGATCGACGGCTCGGGGAAGGGCAGCGCCTGCGCGGGCTCGGGCAGCGGCGGGAACTCCTTGGGCTCCAGCAGCTCCTCGACCGGGGTCTCCCCGCCGAACCGCCCGGCCAGCTTCGCGCCCAGGTCGGCGGGGAGGTCGCGGACGGCGTCGAGGATCGCCTCGGCGTGCTCGGTGAGCAGGCCGGCGTGTTTGAGGGTCAGCTCGACCGCGCGGTTGCGCACGTCGAAGGACGTGTGCGCGTACGCCGTGGTCAGCGCGGCGACGAAGTCGGCGGCGGTCTCCGGCCTGGCCCGGATCGCCTGGTCGAGCCAGCGCAGCCCGGTGGCGGCGAGCTTGGCCTCGGCCCGGAAGGTGAGCGCGTCGACCGCCTCGACCAGGTCGGCGTGGTCGAGCGGCATCGCGGCCCGCACCCGCGCGGCGGCCGACTCGGCGACCGTGCCCGGCGCGGACGGCAACAACCGCAGGTAGTCGCGCAGGCGGGCAGCCGACTCCGCGGGCGTGGGGTCGAGCAGCGTGTGCAGCCGGACGAAGAACCGCAGGTCCTGCTGCTCGCCGCCGCGCAGGAACCGGCTCACGCACCCGTCGAGGGCCTGCTCCCTGGGGATCTCGCGGACGACGGCGGCCAGCCAGCGGGAGGGCCGGGGCTGCAGCGACTCCTCCCGCAGGACGCGGCCGGCGCCGTCGGCGTCGAAGATCCGGGGCAGCAGCACGGGGGCCAGCGGGTCGTCGGGCACGGTCGGCTGGGACAGCCAGGCGGCCACCAGCGGGTCGTGGTCGGGCGGCACCGCGCCGGACTGGCGCAGCAGCTCCAGGGCCAGCGGCGCGATGCGGTCGGTGGGACGGCGCACCCGCCGGGCCAGCCGGACCGCGACGTCCCGGCGCCATTCCGGCGGACGGGCCGCCGCCACCCGGCACACCTGATCGACCCTGACGTCCGGCGCCCAGCGGCGGTTGACGTCGCGGCCGGTCATCCACGTCACCGCGGCGGCCGGGCCGGTGATGAGCCCGACGCCGGCCACCAGCAGCGCCCTGGCCATGCCGGTGAACAGCTTCTCGACCTCCCAGGAGACCATCTCCCCGAAGTCGCCGGGGTACTCGGCGCGCACCTGCTCGGTGCGGACCCGGCGCAGCTCCTTGACCAGGCCGGGCAGCTGCCCGGCCAGCTCGGCGCGCTCCTGCTCGGTCAGCGTGACCAGCCGGTCGGCCAGGCGGCCGGCCTCCTTGCGGACGACGAGGTCGCGGATCTCCGTCCAGGTGGTCATCGGGAGACCTCCACGGCGGCGCGGGCGACGATCCGGGCGGCCAGCACGTGCTTGCACGGGCCGCGGGAGCCGCGGTGGTCCCACCACCACTCGCAGGTGCAGGAGCCGTCGGCCAGCGAGACCTGACGCGTGCCGCCCGAGGTGCGGACGGTGGCCGACTCGCCGTCGAGCCGCACGGCGCCCGCCTCGACGAGCCTGCGCGCCTTGGCCAGCCGCGGGTTGAGCACGGTCACGTTGTCCTTGTCGTAGGGCAGCTCGCGGTGGAAGTGGGCGGCCTCGGCCAGGTCGTAGCCGACCCGGCCGGCGACGCCGAGCTGCGTCAGCGCGGCCCGCACCCGGTCGGCGGGGATGCCGGCGCGGTCGGCCAGCAGGCCGATCTCGACCTCGGGCTCGAAGTTGAGCAGCATGCCGACCAGGTCGGCGTCGTTCTCGGCCTCGTCGGTGGCCAGGTCGTCGAGCACCGCGCCCTCGCCGGAGAAGCCGCGCCAGCGCTCGGGCGACAGGGTGAGCGTGTAGCGCATGCCCGGCAGCTCCAGCTCCCAGGCGCTGGAGGCGGCGTCGGACGGGCCGTACACCTGCAGGGCCTTGGCGAAGCGGAGCAGCGGCAGCAGGGTGGCGAGCCGGTTGGGGCCGGCGAGCTGGACGGATCCGGGAACCGGGCGGTCGGAGACCTTCAGGTCGCGCCCCGCCTGGGCCACCCACACCGTGCCCTTCCTGGGCAGCCCGCGCAGGAAGCGCACCGCCGCCATGCCGGCCAGCTCGCCGCGCTGGTCCATGCCCGAGGCGATGACCTGAACCTCGGCGAACCCGCGCAGCCAGCGCTCGGGCAGCGGCACCTTCTTCTCCACCACCGCGCCGTCCGTGGTGGTCACGACCAGCTCGTCGAGGCCCACTCCCAGGTGCAGCGGGTCGCGCGCGCCGATGCGCGCCAGCGCCTCCCGCAGCGGGGCGTTCACGTCGACGTTGGTGGTGCCCCGGTCGAAGACCTCGCCGTCGAGCGCGCCCTGCAGCAGGTCGAGCCGGGCGTACACGCCGCCGCAGGCGGAGAACGACTCGAAGCGCAGGCGGTCGCCGTTGCACGTCACCACCGGGTCGCGCACCCAGCCGGGCCGCTCCTGCGGCTGGTGGTAGCGGGCCAGCGCCACGTCGGCGACGCCGAGCAGGGCCGCCGCGGCGGGGGCGGCCTGGGTCACCGCGCCGCTGAAGAAGCGGGGGGCCACGGCGGGGCCGGACAGGGCACGGCCGCCGGAGGTCGCGAGCCCGAGGCGACCGTCGATGAGCGAGGAGGGCGCGGCGTACGTGTACGCCTGCGTCGCTGAAGTCATGGCCGGGACGATAGATCGCGCCACCGACAAGATCGCCGCTACGCGTTCCGCCGGTTTGGAGGCCAGATCATGTTTGATTCCGGATGGTCTACTCATTTCGGACAAGCCGGTTTATGCTCTGGACATCCTGAAGTGGATCACCCCCCCTGGGAGGCGCCCATGAAGAAGATGACCATCCGCCGCAAGAGCACGCAGCGCCTGATGTCCGGGGCCCGCCGGCTCTGGATCGAGTGGTGCTGGTAGGTGCCGAGACGGCGGGCGCTCTCGGGTGCCCGCCCCTGCGGTTCCCGGTGCGGCCGTGAACCGCTACGACTGCCATCGCGGCCACGGGCCCTACGCCGGGGTCGCCGGATTCCTCGCCACGATCGCCGCCGACCGCCCCCGCCTGGCCGCCCGCCATCGGGTCGAGCTGTACGCGATCGCCCCCTGGCTCGACCGCACGGCGCGGCCGGCCGCAGAGGAGGAGCCGATCAGGTTCCACCCCGCCCGCCGCACCGCCTGCCTGGCGTACGGCGCCGCCGAGTTCGCCGCCGCCTGGGCCGGCGCCCTCCGCCGCCCGGTCACCGTCACCTTCGACCACGTCGCGAACGCCGACGAGACCACCGCCGAACTGCTGGACGTCCTGGTCCCGCGGACCGCCGCCACCCCGCTGCGCCTGGACCTGCGTGCCGACGGTCCCGCCGAGCCGCCGCCGCTCCCCACGGCCCCGGACGCCGTCCGCGCCGCCCTCGGCGACGGCCTGGCCCGCGGCTTCTACCACCATGCGGCCCGCGTCGCCGCCCACGGACGCGCCCTCGTCACCCCGGACGGCGACCTGCGGCAATGGTGGGCCTGCACCACCGGCCTGGCCACCGCGCTGGCGGCGCTGGAGCGCGCCGAGGAGGCGCTCGAACTCTACGACGAGGCCCGCGCCGCCACCGGCGACCCGAAGATCAACATGTCCGCCGCGTACGCCACCGCCATGTTGTACGCCCGTCACCTCCCGGCCGCCCGCCAGGACCCCGCGCAGGCCCGGCACTGGCTGGAACAGGCGCTCGACCTGGCGCAGAGCGTGGACGACCCGCGCCACCAGGTGATCTCCACCGTCTTCTACGAGCAGGGCCTGGCGTTGCTGGACGCCAAGGCCGGCGCGCCCGACCAGGCGCTGCGGCTGGTCGACGACGGGCTGGCCAGGCTGACCGCGGTGCTGGCGCCGGGCGAGCACCCGCAGCACCTGGCCCGCCTGCGGCACAACCGCGCCCAGGTGCACCTGGCACTCGGCGACCCGGAGCGGGCCCTGGCCGACCTGGACAGCGTGATCGCCCACGACCCGGACAACAGCGAGTACTACGTGGACCGGGCCGCCCTGCACCGGGCGGCCGGTCGCGTCCAGGCCGCGATCAAGGACTACGGCGCCGCCATCAGCCTGGGGCCGCACCTGCCGGAGGCGTACTACAACCGTGCCGTGCTGCACCTGGAACGCGGCCGCGACGACCGGGCCCGCGAGGACCTGGAGCACGCGCTCGCCATCGACCCCGGCCACCTGGACGCCCGCATCGCCCTGGTCAACGCCCACCTGGAGCGCGGCGCGCTCGACGCCGCCGAACGGGACGCGCTGGCCGGCCTCGAACTGGCCCCCAAGGACCCCGCGCTGCTGTGCACGCTCGGCCTGATCCGCTCCGAGCGCGGTGAACCGGCCGAGGACCTGTTCACCCAGGCTCTGGAGGGCGACGAGACGCTGGTCGAGGCGTGGACCAATCGCGCCGCCGTCCGCTTCGAACGCGGTGAGGTGACCGCCGCCGTGGCCGACCTGGACCGGGCGGTGGCCCTGTCGTCCGCGCCCGAGCCGCGCTACAACCGGGGCACCGCGCTGGCCCGGCTCGGCCGCTGGGAGGAGGCGGCCCGCGACTTCACCGACGCGCTCGCCCAGCCCGGCCTGGACCGGGCGCTCCGCCGCGACCTGCGCGCCGAGCTGGACCGCTGCCGGCGCGCCCGCTCCGGCTGACCCGCGGCGGGGTCAGCCCGCCGCTCGATCCGCGGCCGCGTTCACCCCCGGCCGGTCCTGTCGCAGGTGGTGTCCTCGGCGGGCAGGACGCCGTCCACCAGGTACCGGTTGACGGTGGCGTCCACGCAGGCGTCGCCCGCGGCGAGGTAGGCGCCGTGGCGGTAGGCGCCGCGCAGGGTGATCATGCGCGAGCCGGTCAGCGCCCGGTGCATGGACCGCTGGCCGGGGAAGGGCGTGACGGGGTCGCCCTCGGCCCCGACGACCAGCAGCGGGACGTCGTTGCCGAGCGCGGTGGGCGCCTCCACCGGCGCGGCCGGCCAGAAGGAGCAGGGGCCGAGGTTGCGGGTCATCGGCCCGAACAGCGGCTCGTCCGCGCGGTGGGCCTGGATGTCGCGGTAGTAGGACTCCAGGTCGCGGGAGGCGGCCCGGTCCGCGCAGAGGATCGGGGTGCCCGCCCGGTCCTCGGCCGACCCCGACCCGGTGAACAGGCCGTCGAGCGTCTCCTTCAACGACGCCGGGACGGTGACCGCGTCGCCGCGGGCGGCGCCGGCCAGCGTCCGCACCTCCGTGGCGAAGCTCGCGTACGCCTTGGCGCTGTCGTCGTAGAGGCGGATGAACAGCAGGTAGGGGACGTGGTGGGCGTCGAGCCGGTACCCGCCGACGCGCAGCGGACGACGGGCCGCGGCCCGGTTCACCCGCTCCACGGTGGCCAGGACGTCGGCCTCGGTGGCGCCCAGGCCGTACTCGGCGTCGCGGGCGGCGGCCCAGGAGGCCCAGTGCCTCAGCGCGGCGTCGATCGCCGGGCCGGTCGCGGACAGCAGGTCGGGGCCGTAGACGTCCGGGTCCACCGCGCTGTCCAGCACGAACCGGTCGGCGCGGCCGCCGAACAGCTGCGTGTAGACGGCGCCCAGGTACGTGCCGTAGGAGTAGCCGAGGTAGGACAATCTGGGCTCGCCGAGCGCGGCGCGGATGACGTCCATGTCGCGGGCGGTGTTGCGGGTGGAGGCGTGCGGCAGCAGGTCACGGTTGCCCTGGACGCATCCGGCGGCCAACTCCTTCATGAGCGTGGCGCTCTCGTCGAACGTGCGGCGGGTCGGGCCGGCCGACCGGGTGGGGGTGTCGGTCGTCCACCGGCAGCGGATGGGCGTGCTGCGGCCGACGAAGCGCGGATCCATCCCGATCAGGTCGTAACGGGCCGCGACGGCGGGCATGAGCCTGCCGAGCAGCGGCTGTCGCAGCCCGCTCCCGCCCGGACCGCCGGGATTGATCAGCAGGACGCCCCGGCGTGCGCCGGGATCGGCCGCCTTGATCCGTGAGATCGCCACCGACACGGTCCGCCCCCGGGGCCTGCGGTAGTCCAGCGGAACGGTCACCTCGGCGCACTGGGCGCCCGCCGCGTCCAGAGCCGCGCCGACGTCGTCGCCCGGACCGGTCGCGCAGCGGTGCCAGGCGAGCGCCTGGCGGTGGAACCCCGCCAGGGCGTGGGTCCCGTTGTCACGCCTGACGTCCGCCGACGCCTGGCCGGTGACCGCCATCCCCGCCATCAGGGTCGCGCTCGCGGCGACGGCTGTGACGATCTTTCGAGCACGCACAGAAAGCCCCCTTTTCTGATGATGTCGGCACCGACGCTAGGTGGCCGCGCGATCGACCTTGATCGGCCGAACGGCCGACCGAGATCGGCCGTACGGCCATTCCGGCGCCCTGATCCGGACGGCCTGACCCGCAGCAGGTACGCCCCCCGACATCCGCGCCGACCCCCCCTGGACGCGGCTGGATGCGCAAGGGACCGCCCGGCGCGACGCGATGTTCCGACCTACGCGGACATGAGCGGCCGGGGCTCGTTCAGTGGCCGTCGCAGCAGGCGGTGCGGGCTTCGGCGAGGTGGGCGGGGTCGTTCCACCAGTGGCCCGCCGTGCTGGGATGGACGGGGACGCGGGCCTTGACCCGCCCGGCGGGCGCGGCCGCCCCCTGGTCGGTGGTGGTGGCGGCGGACGGGTAGGGCGCGAGAAGCTGCTCGACGGTGTGGTGCCTGCCGCCGACGACGACGGCGGTGACGTTGGCCGCGTCCTCGATGCGGGACAGCGGGTCGCCGTCGACGATGGCCAGGTCGGCGTACATGCCCGTGGCGATCCGGCCCAGCGGGAGGCCCAGGTAGGCCCCGGACGTGCTGGTCGCGGCGGTGAGCGTCTCGCGCGGGGTCAGGCCGTACCGGACCATGGCCCGCAGGTTCATGTGCAGGCTGAGCCCGAGGTGGTCGATCGGCGCGTCGGTGCCGGCGGTGACCACGCCGCCGCCGCGGATCATCGCCGTGAGCTGGGCGACCTGGTTGGCGAGGTTCGTCCGGACCACCTGGACCGCCGCCGGGTCGGCGGTCTGCGCCGCGGTGACCGTCGCCCGGAGCGCGGCCATCCGCCAGTTCGGGTAGAGCCGGCGCACCCGTTCGTCGGTGACCAGCGAGGTGTCCTCCCGGTACAGGGTCGAGGAGGCGAACAGGGTGGGGGTCCTGGCCATCTTCGAGGCGTTGAACATGGAGATGACGTCGGAGTAGGCCGAGCCGACGTTCGTGACGGTGCGCGAGTAGCCGAACCGGTTGGTGGCGCCGACGTGCTCGGTCTGGTCGCCGCCCATGGCGATCGCCGGGTAGTGGTAATGCGAGCTGACCGGCTTGCCCTGGCGGTGGGCCCAGTCGATGACCTCCCGGTGCCAGACGACCGGCAGCCGCACGTAGCACTTCAGCAGGTCGTAGTCGAGGGCGGCGGCCCGCCGCAGTTCGAGCCGCAGCTGCTCGTGCGAGTACGTCGGGCGCATGAAGTTGTAGTAGACGCGCGCCCCGTCGATGGCCTCGCCGGTGCCCAGGTAGCGCGGCGCGAGCCGGGCGCCCGACTGCACCGACTCCCGTTCCTCGACCATGTGGTATGCGGGCGAGCCCGGCGAGCGGGTGGTGGTGACGCCCAGCGCCAGCCACAGCGGACCCTGCCGCGACCCGTAGGCGTAGCCCTGCATCTCGCGGTGGTGGTGGATGTCGATCAGGCCGGGCATGACGAACCTGTCGCGGGCGTCGACCAGGTCGCCGGGCCGTCCGTCCCGGTGCGGCTCGATCGCGGCGATGCGCTGGCCCCGTACGACGATGTCGACGTCACGGACGACGCGGCCGGAGACGCCGTCCCACATGCGGCCCGCGTGAATGACGACCTGGTCGGGGCCGGGGTCGTTGCGCCAGGTCAGCCGCACCGGGACCGGCCGGGCGGGTCTCCCGTCGAGGCTCGCCCGCTTGAGACGTCCCTCGTTCAGGTAGAGGAGGGTGGCCGAGTCGCCGGCCCAGACGGGGGCGTCGGAGACCTCGCGGGTGACCTGACGGGCCGCGCCGGTGGGCCGGCCGGTCCGGTCGACGGGCAGCACCCACAGGACCGACTCCATGGCGAAGGCGAGCATCGTGCCGTCGGGCGACCAGACGGGGCCGTCGTCGCCGCGGGTCTGCAGGGACCGGTGGGGCGCGGGATCGACGTACGTGCCGGCGCCGGTGGCCCGGTCCACGAGCAGGATCTTGGACAGCCCCTCCCGGTAGCGCCGCGAGTACGGCACCACCGCGGCCATCGCCAGCGTCCTGCCGTCGGGGGACCAGGTCGGGCGGCCCGGCTCGAAGGTCGCGTCGTAGATCTTCTGGCGGTCGCCGGTGGAGACCTCCACGACCCACAGGGCGCCGTCCTGGTCCAGGTAGGCGATCTCGCTGCCGTCCGGCGACCAGCGGACCGACAGGGCGGCGGAGTCGGTCAGCCGGGTCACCTGCCGGTCGGCGCCGGTGTCCAGCTCGCGGACCCAGACGTTGAGCGTGCCGGTGCGGTCGGTGACGAATGCCAGCCGCCGCCCGTCGGGGGAGAAATCCGGGTCGGCTTTCCACCAGCGGTCCCGGAAAAGCGGTTCCGGGATGCCGCCGGCGCGCATGAGATAGATGTCGTTGAGCGCGCGGAAGGCGATGAGGGAGCCGTCCGGTGAAACGGCCGGGCTGCCGATTCCGACGACCGGGAACGAGCCCGGCCGGTCGAATACCCGGACCTTTTTCCGGTACTTCGGAGTGGTCGTCGTCAGCGCGGCGGTGAAGCCGACCGTGCCCGCGGTGGGGGAGCCGAGGCGGCGGACCTTGATGGTGCCGGCGGAGGTGTAGTAATAGCGTCCGTCCGGGGCGAATCGGGCGCGGAACGGGAACACCTCCTCGCCGGTGACGAGCGCGCCCGCGGTGCCGGCCAGGTCGTTGGCGCCCGAGTGGAAGTGGTGGTAGGCGAGGTCGGCGCCGTTCGGCAGCCAGGACGGCTGGTGGACGACCTGCCCGGCGGGCACCGTGACCGCGGTGGCGCGCGTGCCGGTGGCGACCTCGACGACGTCGATCCTGGTGTCGGCGACGACGAAGGCGATCTTGCTGCCGTCGGGCGACCAGGCCGGCTCGTACTCCTCGGCGGAGCCGTCGGTCAGGACGCGGCTCGCGCCGGTGGCGACGTCGAGCAGGTGGATGCCGTAGCTGCCGCCCGCGTCGGAGGAGTAGGCGATGGTGCGGCCGTCGGGGCTGTAGCGGGGCTCGCGGTGGTCGTACGGGCCGGTGGTCAGCTTCCTGATCGCGGATCCGTCGGGCCGGATCGTCCACAGGTCGAAGACGCCGTCGCGGTACGACTGGAACACGATCGTCCTGCCGTCGGGGGACCAGTCGGGCTGGGCTATGTCGTACAGGTCGCTGGTGAGCCTGCGGGCGGCGCCGCCGGAGGCCGAGCAGACCCACAGGACGCCGAGCAGGTCGAGGGCGAGCAGGCGGCCGTCGGGCGAGGGCGCGACGGCGAAGTCGGTGCCGGAGGCGACGGCCGTCCGGCCGGCCTCCCGCGCCACGCGGGCCCGCGCCGGTGCGGCCGGGGCCAGCGCGGCGGCGAGCGCGGCGCCGCCACCCGCCAGGACGGCCCGCCGGGACGGCCCTGACATCGATCCGGACGGAGCGGCGGAGGCGTCGGAGGGAACCGGTGCGTGAGACATCGCGAATTTCCATTCCACTGTTCAGATGGTCGGCGAAAGGCTGAACGTGACGACGCGCGATTCATGGTCCCAGACGAATTGCCTAATCGCCTCGGAGTTCATCTGATCGGCCACCATTGCGTGGCTGGAATATGCCTTCAGGAAAGTAGATATGTCGGTCAAAAGAATAAGTCAAGAGGGACGGGCGGGACGGGATCGCCGGCAGAAGTGGGGCCAGCCCCACCCACCCGTACGGCCAGCCCCATGTTCCGGCCCGGCGGGTGCTTCCTAAGCTCGCTGCCACAACGACACGGAGGAGACAGATCATGACGAACACCGGCGGCATCCCGACCGCGACGACGGCCCTCGGCGACGCCCGTGCCCAGGAGGCCCTCGCCACGGTGAAGAAGTGCGTCACGCTCTTCGGGGCCGTCGGTGTCATCGTCCTCGGCGTGGTCGCGGTGATGGCGTTCACCGGCGGCGAGGCGTCCGGTTTCATGTGGGTCCGGGGGGTCGTGCTGGTCGTGATGGCTCCGCTGATCCACCGGATGACCGTCCGCGCCGCGGAGGGGTCGTACAAGGCGTTCGGCCGGGTGCGCACCCTGTCCACCGTCATGCCGATCGCGATCATCGGCGTGGACCTGATCCCCGGCCTCTGCCCGGCCTGGTACGCCGTGCTCCAGGGCCTGTCGGCGCTGGCCCTGGCCGGCGTCGCCGTCATCACCCGCGGCGCCGCGCTGCGCGCCGCCTTCCCCGGCGGGAAGTGAGGCCCGGCCCCGCGGGTCAGGCGGGCGGCTGGAGCATGGGCACCAGGAAGCGCCTGGCCACCTCGGCGAGTTGCCCGTCGTCGTCGAGGTCGATGACGGCGCTGGGGATCGCCAGGAAGGAGGTTGAGATGCGCACCATCATCTCCGCCACGAGGTCGGCGTCGAGGCCGTCGGACACGTTGCCCGCGCGCTGCTCCCGGCGGAGCTGGCCGGCGACGAACTGCCGCACCGTGGCGAGCGTCTGGCCGCCGTCGGTCATCAGGGACGGCACGAGAAGGTCGGGCTCGGTGGCGATGAGACCGCCGATCAGCGGGTTGCCGCGGATGGCCCGCAACGAGCTGACGAAGCCGAGGACCACCCGGTCGGCCGGCGTGCGCGCCTGCTCGATGTCGATGAGGAACCGGTCGAAGTAGCGGCGGAACTCCCGGCGCACCACGTGCTCGACCAGCGTGTCCTTGGTGTCGAAGCGCCGGTAGACGGTGATCCGTGACACCTTCGCCAGGCGTGCGACGTCCTCCATGGTGGAGCGCCTGATGCCCATCCGGCAGAACTGCTCGTAGGCCGCGTCGAGGATGCGCGTCCGCAGCTCGTCGGGGTCGCCGACGCGTTCGACGGCGTCGACGAAGGCGCGCTCCAGCAACGACTCCGAGCCCGACGGCGCCATGAAGCCGGACAGCACGGATTCCACGATCACCTCCTGGATCGATTCTGCCTCAGGGGCGGGTCTTGTGATGTCCATCACAACGTGCTCTCATGATGATACACAGACTCATGGTTTGTTTCTCAGTATCACCCACTTCTCGGCCCCGGGCGAGAAGGAGGAAGCGGCGTGGGAGAACTCAGCAGGCGTGATTCCGGCGACGGCGCCGACACGCGCTCCCTGTTCGGTGGATCTCCGGCGAGCCGATCGAGACTGCCCTGAGCGGGACCCCCATCTCGAAGGAGTGCAGAGCATGGCAGAGCTGAGCAGGCGCGAGGTACTGATCTCGGGCACCGCCCTGGGAGCCCTCGGCGCGCTGGGGATCACCTCCCCGGCCCAGGCCAAGGCCCTCGCCGACGGCTGGGAGTGGCCGGCCGCCGGCTCGGTCGCGGGCTCCGGCACCGGCGCCGACCCTCGCTGGGTGTGGGACGACGTCGCCGACCCGCTCCTCGCCTCGCTGTTCGACCGCGGGGTCATCCCCGAGGTCAACCGGCTGCTCCACGACTGGAACCGCAACGACCAGCCGCTGCCCGCCGGGCTGCCGGCCGACCTGCGGGCCTTCATCGAGCAGGCGCGTCAGCTCCCGTCCTGGGCCGACCAGGGCAAGCT
Source organism: Nonomuraea sp. NPDC049758 (assembly GCF_040674635.1). Classification (NCBI taxonomy): domain Bacteria; kingdom Bacillati; phylum Actinomycetota; class Actinomycetes; order Streptosporangiales; family Streptosporangiaceae; genus Nonomuraea; species Nonomuraea sp. NPDC049758. Next base: position 262,737 of record NZ_JBFAMZ010000010.1, on the reverse strand, counting down.
GGACGCCGCGTCGCGGTTCCACGCGCTCAAGGGCAACTACATCGTCGTGCTCACCATCGTCGGGGCCGGCATGCTGGCCACCGCCATCCCCAAGGAGGCCCGCGCGGTCTACTACTCCGCGGGCGGCGCCGACCTGAAGGACCGGGTCGCCAAGACGAACGTCCTGGCGTACGCGGTCAGGCCCCAGAACGCCTGGGGGCCCGGTGGGACGGCCGTGGTCGAGGCCGTCAAGACCCGGCTGGTGCACGCGGCCGTGCGGCACCTGCTCAAGTCGTCCCCCCACTGGCCGGGGCCCATCCCGATCAGCCAGGAGGACATGCTGGTCACGTGGCACACCCTGGCGACCTACTCCATGCGCGGGATGCGCGAGTGGAAGGTGCGCATCTCCGCCGCCGAGTCCGCGGCGTACCTGCACTCGTTGCAGCTGCTGGCGCACATGCTCGGCATCAGGGACGAGTTCATCCCCGCCACCTGGGACACCTCCTACGCCCAGTCGGACATCGTCCTGCCCAGGAACATGGGGCCGACGCCGGAGGGCGTGGAACTGAACGACATCCTGCGCGACATGCTCGCGGAGCTGACCAGCCCGGGCAGCATCGACAAGCCGCTGGTCAACGCGTTCTCCAGGTACCTCACCGGCAACCAGGCGGCCGACTGGAACGGCATCCCGCGCGAGCCGCTGTGGGACCCGGTCGTCAAGACCGCCTGGCCGCTGCTGGTGGCGTTCAGGGAAGGGGTGATCGGGCTGCCGCTGGTGCCGGCCGCGGCCTGGCTGCTCGACGAGATGATCAAGAAGTGGACCACGTTCTACCTGACCAAGGGCGCGCAGACCAAGATCGTGATCCCGACCGGCAACCGCCCCGGCTGACCCCGGGGCTCCGCCGCAGGAACGCGTGCAGGACGCGGGCGACACCCGTGGGGCAGGCGCAACCTGCCCCACGGGCGTGCCGGGTTCGATCAGGCTCCGGGCGGCTGCACCTCTCACGGGGCGTGCCGGGTTCGATCGGGCTTCGGGCGGCTGCACGCGCTCGCGGCCTCGCGCCGGGCGGCGGGCCTTCGATGATCGGGTCGACACGCGGGCTCGCGGTGCACTGTGATGGTCCGGCCGCCCGCCGCACGGAGCGGGCCCGTCGCTGGAGTCGTCCTTGGCAGTCCCGGGAACCGCGCCCGCCCGCCCCACGATCGACGCCGCCCTGATCAGGAGGCTGGTCGACACGCAGTTCCCGCAGTGGGCCGCGTTGCCGCTGCGGCTGCTCGACCCGGCGGGCTCGGACCACGTGATCTACCGGCTGGGCGACGAGTTGTCCGTCCGGCTGCCCCGCCACGCCGACGCCGTCGGGCAGGCCGACAAGGAACACGAGTGGCTGCCCAGGCTCGCGCCGTGGCTGCCGCTGGCCGTACCGGTGCCGGTGGAAGTGGGGGAGCCCGGCTTCGGCTACCCGTGGCGGTGGGCGGTGTCCCGCTGGCTGGCGGGCGAGGTGGCCACCGTCGAGGCGCTGGCCGGCTCGTCCGTGGCCGCCGAGGGGCTGGCGGAGTTCCTGGTCGCCCTGCAGCGGTTCGCGCCCGAGTCCGTCGCGTCCTTGAAGACCCGTCCCGACCTCGCGCAGGAGCCGCTGGCGGGCCGGGATCGCGCGACGCGGGCCGCCATCGCGGCGCTCGGCGGCGTGTTCGACCGCGCCGCCATGACCAGGCTGTGGGACGCGGCCATGAGCGCCCCCGGCTGGGACCGCGCGCCTGTCTGGTTCCACGGCGACTTCCACACCGGCAACGTGCTGACCGTCGGCGGCCGCGTCAGCGCGGTCATCGACTTCGGCGGGCTCGGCATCGGCGACCCGGCCGCCGACCTGATGATCGCCTTCACCCTGATGTCGGCCGGCAGCCGGGCCGCCTTCCGCGCCGCGCTCGGCGTGGACGAGGCCACCTGGACCCGGGGCCGCGGCTGGGCCCTGGCCACCGGCCTGAACGCGTACACCGCCTACGCCGCCGTCAGCCCGAGGGTCGCCGCGCAGACCACCCGGCAGATCACCCAGGCCCTCGCCGGCTAGCCCGGTTCGCCGGAGATACGAACCGGGATGTAAGAAAACCGTCCTTCGGACCACATGTTCTACGAACGAGTCATCCGCGACCGAAGGACACGGTTTTGCCCGACCCACACGAGCGCTTCACCGTGCTCTACGACACCTACCGGCCGCGGGTGTACGCCTACGCGGCCGGCCGCGCCGGGCATCAGCTCGCGGAGGAAGTGGTCAGCGAGACCTTCCTGGTGGCCTGGCGGCGGCTGGACGACATTCCGGCCCACGCCGAGTTGCCGTGGCTCTTCCGCGTCGCCCGCAACGTCCTGCGCGACGACTTCCGGCAGACCGTACGGCGTCAGGCCCTGGAGGCCGAGCTGCGGACCTGGGTCGAGGAGGCCGCCCTCGACGCGGGCGAACAGGCCACCGAGCGGGTCGCCGTCCTGCGGGCGCTGGCCTCCTTGTCCGAGTCCGACAAGGAGCTGCTGACCCTGACCACCTGGCACGGCCTGTCCACCGCGGAGGCGGCCGAGGTGCTCGGCTGCACCAAGGCCGTCTTCTTCGTCCGGCTGCACCGGGCGCGTCGCCGGCTGCGGACGGCGATGGAGGCCGGCGGCTCCGCCACGTCTCCGCAGTCCGTCACCGTTCCAGGAAGGAGGCTCGCATGAGCCGCAAGCCCGACCCGTTGGACCTGCTCGCCGAGGCCCGCCCGGCCGCGCTGGACCGCGCGTCGCGGCTCTCCGCCGACGACGTGCTCGTCATGGCCGCCCTCAACTCGCCCGGAGAGCCCGGTCGCCGGCGCTCGCGCCCGAGACGGAGCCTGCCGGCCACCCTGCGGTTCACCGCCGTCGCGGCGGTCGCGGTGGCGGCCGTCGTGCTCGTGCGGAGCGCGGACCACCGGCCCGCGGCGCCTGCCCCGATGTCCGCCCGTACCGTGCTGCTCGCCGCCGCGGAGCGGATCGAGACCGCGAGCCCGGTGACCGGCCGCTACTGGCACACCGTCGGGCAGAGCATGGCGCTGCAGGAGGCGGGCCAGGGGCCCCCAGGCGGCGGGACCCCCAGGAGCGTCCGGTACCGGGTGACGTGCGCCCACGAGCTCTGGATGGCGAAGGCGGCGCGCGAGCCCAGCTGGCTGGTGGTCACCGCCCAGTCGGGCGCGCCGCTCACCCCGGCCGACGAGGAGACCTGGCGCGGGCAGGGCGCGTGGCGGCTCGGCGACTGCGCGGGAGCCGCCGTGCCCGGGGTGGGCGGGGCGGTGCCCGCGCCGCCGTTCGCCAGCCGGCTCGACGACAGGCGCAACCCGGAGGTGGCCTACCCCCAGGTCGGGGCCGCGCACGTCACCACGGAACAGGTGATGGGCCTGCCGGCCGATCCGGCGGCGCTCAAGAAGATCCTCCAGCAGTGGACCGGGCCCAGCGGTCAGCCGTCCGACGAGTCGTTGTTCGCGCAGGCCACCAGCCTGCTGTCCCAGCTGCCGACCACGCCCAAGGTGCGGGCCGGGCTCTACCGGATGCTCGCGGGCCTGTCGGGCGTGCGGAACCTCGGCGCGACCGGCGATCCTCTGGGACGCGTGGGGACGGGCATCGAGCTGCTGGGCGGATTGCGACGGATCATCATCGACGACGCGTCCGGCCGGCTGCTGGCCGTGGAGGAACGCCTCTCCGACGGCGACCGGGCCGAGGTCACCGCGTGGACCGCGCTGACGGCGTCCGGCTGGACCGACGCGACCCCGGTGCTGCCCAGGAAGCTCTGATCCCGACCTCGGCGTGAGCCGGCGCGGCGACGGCAGCCGGACGGCGGCCCCGGGGGGCCGTCAGCGGTGGGGGCGGAAGGTGCGGCGGAGATCTGTGACCCATTCGTCGGGGAGCTCCCACGGGATGAAGTGCCCGCCGCGCTCGTGGCAGGTGATGTCGGCGTGGTTGTACCAGGCGGCCCGGTCGCCGTCGAGGAAGCTCCGGATCCGCTGTTCGCCGGTCGTGACGCCAGGCGGGTTCTCGAAGTCGACGAACGTGATGCCCGTGGGCGCCTCGACGACCGGCCACCGGTCGTGCGACGGCGTCCAGGGGTAGCGGTTGTTGTTGGCGTAGGTGCGGATCGAGCTGTCGATCGTGTTGCCCGCCCAGAAGATCGTCGCGTGGGTGAGCAGGTCGTCCTTGGTGAAGACGTTCTCGACGTCGCCGTGGTTGTCGGACCACTTCGTCCAGCGTTCCAGGATCCAGGCCAGCATGCCGGTGGGGGAGTCGGCCAGGCCGTGGCCGAGCGTGGACGGCGCGAGCATGTGCGCCGCCAGATGCACCGCGAACCGCCGGTCCAGCTCGACGAACCGGGCGTGCACGTCGGCGGGCAGGCCGTCCGGGATGGGCATGCCGCCGCTCAGGTCCCAGGCGCGGTCGCCGTTGAAGAAGGTGAGCTTCTGCGCCGAGCCGATGTGGATCGCGTACAGCTCGCCGGCGTACTTGTGGCCGAGCTGCCCGGTGACCAGCGCCCCGACGTCGCATCCGGCGGCGGCGTACCGGTCATGGCCGAGGACGCCGGTCATCAGCTCGTGCCACACGTCGGCGATCTTCCAGAAGTTCATGTCCGGCCGGCCGTCCAGCAGGGCCGAGAACCCGAAACCCGGCAGTGAGGGCACGATCACGTCGAACGCCTCCGCCGGATCCCCGCCGTGGGCGCCGGGGTCGGCGAGCGGGTCGATGACCTTCGACCAGTGCCAGAACGTCCAGGGCCAGCCGTGGCTGAGGATCAGCGGCACGGGGGCGGGGCCGACGCCGGGCTTGCGCATGAAGTGCACCGGCACGCCGCCGACGTCCACCCGGTAGTGCTCGTAGGCGTTGATCGCCCGCTCCGCCGCCCGCCAGTCGAAGCCGTCGGCCCAGTAGGCGACCAGCTCGCGCAGGTACTCGCCGCGCACGCCGTAGAAGCCGTCGTCGTTCCCCGCGGACGGCGCCCATCGGGTCATGGTGAGCCTGCGGCGCAGGTCGTCGAGCACCTCGTCCGGTACGTGCAGCGGCTCGGGGCGCAACGGGAAGGGAGTCGAGCGAGTCAAGGGAACCGTCCTCCTAGTCTTCGACACGCGCGGCGATCTCGGTCAGGCGGCCGAGGACGCCCGCGTACCGGGCCAGCTCCGCGCGCTCGTCCTCGCTCAGGTGCGCCACCAGGCGGGCGACCCGCGCCACCCGGTCGGCGCGCCGGGAGCGGACGATGTCCCTGCCCTCCTCGGTGAGGGCCAGCAGGACGGCGCGGCCGTCGCGCGGGTCGGGGCGGCGCGAGACCAGCCCGTCCCGTTCGAGCTTGGCGACCAGGCTGGTGAGCGCGGGCTGCTTGAGCTGTTCCGTCGCCGTCAGGTCGGTGAGCCGCATCGGACCCTTGCCCGCCAGCGTGTGCAGCACGGACAGGGTCGAGAAGCTGAGCCGCCTGACCGAGGGCAGCCGGATGAAGTACGCGTTGAAGTCCTCGATCGCGCCGACCAGCGCGTCGAGGTCGAGGGCGGGGCCGGGGTCCGCCTGAGAGGATGCCACGCCGCCATTTATATCGAACTTCGATGTAAATGAGCTACATTCGGTGAGCTACACCATTAATGAGGGCGGAGGCGCCGCGACCGACAGGTCGATCTCCGGGTCGAAGAGCACCTTGGCCAGATGCTCGACGCCGTGGCACACCGCCCCGATGGCCACGCACTCGTCGCCGAGCACGGAGGCCCGCAGCTCGGGCGTGCGCAGGCACATCGTCTCCAGCTCGATCCGCAGCGGCTCCATCAGCACGTCGGCCGAGCGCGAGAACCCCCCGCCGAGCACCACCAGGTCGGGATCCACGGTGAGGGCCATCGCGGTGGTGGCCAGCGCCAGCACCTTGACGTAGCGCAGGACGGCCCGGCGCGCCTCGACGTCACCCTGCCTGGCGGCCTCGAACACCGCCCCCGCGACCGCCTCCGGCGGCGTGCCGGGCTCGACCGACGGGACGGCCTGCAGCAGCTCGCCCACGTGACCGAGGTTGAACAGCGGATGCACGCCGATCTCCCCGGCGGCGCCGCCGCTGCCGCGCAGGGGGACCCCGTCGAGCACGACGGCGGCGCCGGCCCGGCGTCCGACGTGCAGGAAGATCAGGTTCCGCGCGTCGCGGGCGATGCCCCTGCGGCACTCGGCCAGCGCGGCGAGCCTGCTGTCGTTCTCCACCAGGACGGGGCAGCGCAGCCGGTCGCCGAGATGGTCGGCCAGCGGCACGTCCGACCAGTCCTGGATGGCCCGCGAGAGCACGACGCGCCCCTGCAGGTCGACATAGCCCGTGCTGCCCGCGACCGCGAGCCAGACGTCGGCGGCGGCGGTGCCCGAGCCGGTCAGGCAGCCGTCGATGGCCCGGTCGACGGCGGCCAGCCGCTCGCCGCGCGGCTGCTCGGGAGTGACCGGCTCGCGCGTGGTGTGCAGGACGTTGCCGTCGAGGTCGGCCACGACCGCGAGCACCTTGTGCGCCCCTATGTCGAGGCCGAGCACCCGGCCCGCCTCCGCGTGGAACCGGTAGCGGCGCGCGGGCCTGCCCTTCTCGCCGCCGCTCGGATCCATCTGGACCACCCAGCCCAGCTCCATGAGGTCCTTGACCACCACCTTGATGGTGGCCCTGGCCAGGTCGGCGCGCTCGGCGAGCTGGGTCAGCGTCGCCGGCCCGCCGGCGCGCAGGGCCGAGAGCGCGGCGAGCGCGTTGAGCCGCCGGAGCCGCTGGAGGTCGCCGCCGGTCACGGAGAGCGTCACTGATGACCCTTCTTGACGAATCTTAATGGTGAGCTCCATCATAAATCCTGATCGAGGAGCTCACCCAGAAAAAAGAGGCCAGATCACGGGCATGGCCGCGGGCGGCTCGCGGCGACCGGAAGCCGAGCGCCATGCTACGACCCGCCGCCCGCCCTGTCACCGACCGACGATCCCGCCCCCGAACCCCCCAGGGACCTGTCTTGCTGCTGCCACGACCCGTCCATGTGACCCCAGACGGCGGGGAACCCTTCGCCTTCACCGCGACCACAGTGATCGCCGCCCCTCCCGGCCTGTCGCGGGTGGAGGGCTGGCTGCGGGCCGCGTTGTCGCCCGCGACCGGCCTGCCGCTGCCCGCCGGAGGGCCGGGGCCGGGGGCGATCGAGTTCGCCCTGACGGCCGGGCTCGGCCCGGAGGGTTACCGCCTGACCGTACGTCCCGACGGGGTGCGCGTCGAGGCGGGCGACGCGGCCGGGGCGTTCTACGGCGCGCAGACCCTGCGCCAGCTCCTCCCGCCCGCGGCCTTCCGCAGGGGCGCGGTCGGCGAGCAGGACTGGCTGCTCGCCCCGGTCACCGTCGCCGACCGGCCGCGCTTCCGGTGGCGCGGCTGCCTGATCGACGTGGCCAGGCACTTCCTGCCGAAGCCCGACCTGCTGCGGTACATCGACCTGCTGGCCGCCCACAAGCTCAACGTGCTGCATCTGCATCTCACCGACGACCAGGGCTGGCGGCTGGAGGTCAAGGGGTATCCGAAGCTCACCGAGGTCGGCGCCTGGCGCAGGGAGAGCCCGCTCGGCGACCGCCGGCACGGCGTGTTCGACGGCCGCCCGCACGGCGGCTTCTACACCCAGGACGACCTGCGCGAGATCGTCTCGTACGCGGCCGACCGGTTCGTCACCGTCGTGCCGGAGATCGAGCTGCCCGGCCATTCGCAGGCGGCCATCGCGGCCTATCCGGAGCTGGGCAACCTCGACGAACGGCTGGAGGTCGCCACCGGGTGGGGCGTCTCGCCCCACGTGCTCAACGTCGAGGACGCCACGCTCGCCTTCTACCGGGACGTGCTCGACCAGGTCATGGAGATCTTCCCCGGCGAGTACGTCTGCGTGGGCGGCGACGAGTGCCCCAAGGAGCAGTGGCGGCAGAGCCCGTCGGCCCAGCGCCGCATCGCCGAGCTCGGCCTGCGCGACGAGGAGGAGCTGCAGAGCTGGTTCATCGGCCAGTTCTCCGACCACCTGGCGGCGCGCGGCCGTCGCCTGCTCGGCTGGGACGAGATCATCGAGGGCGGCCTGCCGCCGGGGGCGACGGTGGCGTCCTGGCGCGGGACGTACGGCGCGGTCGCGGCGGCGCGGGCCGGGCACGACGTGGTCACCTGCCCCTTCACCGAGCTCTACCTGGACTTCCGGCAGTCCGACCGGCCCGACGAGCCGGTCCCGATCGGCAACGTGATCTCGCTGCGCGACGTCCACGGCTTCGAGCCGGTGCCGCCGGAGCTGACCGAGGCCGAGGCCGCCCGGGTCCTCGGCGCGCAGGCCAACCTCTGGACCGAGCACATCGACTCGCCCCGCGGGCTCGACTACATGGCCTTCCCGCGGCTGTCGGCCTTCGCCGAGGTCGTGTGGAGCCCCGCCGGAGGCGACTTCGACGACTTCCTGACGCGGCTGCGGCACCACGAGCGCCGGCTCGCCGCGCTGGGCGTGGAGTACCGCAAGGAGACCGGCCCCGAACCGTGGCAGACCAGGCCGGACGTCCGCGGCCGGCCCCGGGAGCGGGCGGAGACCGAGGCCGAGGTGGCCGCCTGGACCCGCGGACTGCGGCGCAACCTCAGCGAAGGGAAGCGAGCATGATCAAGCGTCTGTCCGTCGTCCTCGTCGGCCTGTCCTGCCTGCTCGGCCTGGTCACCCCGGCCCAGGCGGCGGCTCCGGAGCTGTCGGCGTACTTCAGCAGGCCGAGCGTGGACGGCACGCTCGCCGACCCCCTGCCCGCGAAGGTGCTGGAGCTGATCGGGCTGGCCGCCCCGGACTCCACGCTGCGCGTGGCGACCTTCGTGCTGGAGATCAAGGCCGTCAAGGACGCGCTGGTGGCGGCGCACGCCCGGCGGGTCGACGTACGGGTGGTGGCCGAGGGATCGGGGCACAACGCGCTCCTGGACGAGCTGGCCGCGGCCGGCGTGCCCGTCACGCTCTGCGACAGGGGCTGCAACGGGCCGGACACCGACATCAGCCACCACAAGTTCCTCGTGTTCAGCCGGCTCACGGACGGCAGGACCGACGTGGTCGTGCAGAGCTCGCAGAACCTCGCCCCCGACACCGGCCTGCACCAGAACATGCTGATCAGCTCGGGCGACGCCGCGCTGGCCGACGGCTACCGGCAGGCGTTCGACACGCTGGCCTCCCAGGTGCGCACCTCCTGGCGGGCGCCGTTCAGCTCGGCCGGCGGCAAGGTCACGGTCTGGATGGAGCCCCGTGACACCGCCTACGACCAGAGCGCCTACGGCAGCGCCGACCTGGTCGCGGCCATGATCCGGGACGTGGGCTGCCCCGGCGCGATCCGCGTGGTGCAGTCGCAGTTCGCCACGGACCGGCCGCTGGTCATCGCCGAGCTCAAGGCCAAGAAGCAGCAGGGCTGCGACGTCCAGGTGCTCGTGGCCGAGGGCAACCAGACGGCCGCCACCGCCGCCGAGCTCGCCAAGGGCGGGATCGTGGTGCACACCTTCCGGCCCGGCGGCTGCCACTACCCGGCCGGCGACACCTGCGCGCCGGACAGCATTCACTCCAAGATCATCCTGGTGGACGGGCCGTCGGCGGCGGCGGGCGGCGCACGGCGCAGCTACGTCTACACCGGCTCCCACAACCTCAACGGCGGCTCCCTGACCGCCTCGGACGACTCCTTCGTCCGCGTCGACGACCCGGCCGTCTACGCGGCGTACGACGCCGACTTCACCTCGATGAAGGACGAGGTCGTCAAGATCGTCCCCAGGGCCTTCCCCGGGGCCGGACTGCAGATGACCGCCAACGGCCCCGACGACCAGCGCGCGCCCAGGGCCGCCGCCATGCGGTCCGGCTACACGGCCGTGGCCTGGGAGGACGACCGCGACCGCGCCTCGGTGGAGGGCACCGAGGTCTACGCGCGCATCTACCGCGACGGGCAGCCGGTGACCGGCCCCGTCAAGGTCTCGATGGGCGGCGTCGGCTGCGCCACCGGCTGGAACCACGTGCAGCCGTCGGCCGGCGTCGACGACGCGGGCAACGCCTACGTCGCCTGGGCCGAGGACGGCGACTGCCGGGGCGAGCACAACATCGCGGTGCGCAGGCTCTCGCCGTCGGGCACGCTGAGCGCGACGATCTGGGCCAACGACCCGCAGTGGAGCGGCGACCAGACCCGGCCGAGGATCGCGGTCCGCGGCGCCGGCGGGTTCACGGTGGCCTGGGAGGACGGGCCGACCAGGACCGTCCGCGCGGCCGGCTACGCCTCGCTGACCGCCCGTTCCTTCGCGCCGCTCCAGGTGGGCACGGGGGACCGGCCCGACGTGGCCGTCGACGGCGCGGGCACCGCGACCGTGGTCTGGCAGCAGGCGCCCGACGTGTACGGCAGGCGGATCTCGGCGACCGGCGCGACCGTCGCCGCCGCCACCCGGATCAACGCCAACGCCGCCACCCAGCACCTGGCCCCCGCCGTGGCGACGACCCCCGGCGGTGACAGCGTCGTGGTCTGGAGCGACAACGTGGCGGTCACCGGCGGCGACGTGACGACCGTCTGGCGGGTGCGGACGCGCGGCCTGACGCCCTCCCTGGGGCAGAGGTTCGCGGAGATCCCCGTCGCGTTCGGCAGGTACGCGCCGAACACGCCCTCCGACGGCGGCAAGGAGTACCCGCCGCTCTGCGGAAAGGTGGACCAGACCGACCGGTGCGCCGTCCAGGGGTCGCCGTCCGTGGCCGTCGAGGACACCGGGCGGTTCGTGGTCGGCTGGACCGAGTCCGACCTGTGGAACGCCGGCCGCTCCCACGAGGTGTACGCCCGCGGGTTCAACACCGACGGGACGACGACCGGCCGCTTCCCCTGCGAGCGCATGAACCCGAACACCGCCGGCGACCAGTCGGGCACCGCCGTCGCCGCCGACGGCAGCGGCTTCCACCTCTTCTACGTCGAGGACTTCGACGCCAACGGATACGGCGACGTCGTGGCCAGGACCGGCTTCACCAACACCGGACTCTGAGCCCGCCCCGCCGCGATCGAGACCCTGATCATCAACCCCCTGACGCCTTCTAGAGAAAAGGAACTGCCCGTGCGCCTGCGTATGGCACTCGCCGCCGCCCTGGCGATGACACTGGCCGGTTGTGGCTCCGGCTCCGACACCACCGCCACCAAGCCAGGAAAAGTCACGATCAGCTACGCGATCTGGGAGAAGAACGACCAGCCCAGCACCCAGAAGATCATCGACGCCTTCCAGAAGCAGCACCCCGACGTCACCGTCAAGCTTGAGATCACCCCGTGGGACCAGTACTGGACCAAGCTCCAGACCGCGGCCACCGGCGGCGCGGCCCCCGACGTCTTCTGGATGAACAGCCTCAACGTGCGCATGTACGCCAAGGGCGGCGTCATCGCCCCCTTCGAGAACGCCGACGTCAGCGCCTTCCCGCAGGCCATCGTGGACGGCTACCGCTACGACGGCAAGCTGTACGGCATGCCGCGCGACGTCGGCGTCCCCGTGCTCTGGTACGACAAGGAGCTGTTCGACAAGGGCGGCGTCGCGTACCCGACCGCCGACTGGACCTGGGACGACCTCAAGGCCGCCGCCAAGAAGCTGACCGACCCGGCCAAGAAGCAGTACGGCCTGCTGGCCCCCCTGTGGGACCAGGGCGGCTTCTACCCCACGATGATCCAGGCCGGCGGCCACGTCATCTCCGCCGACGGCAAGAAGTCGGGCTTCGACGAGCCCGGCTCCATCCAGGGCCTGGAGTTCTGGACCGACATGATCAACAAGGACAAGGTGGCCCCGCCCGCCCAGGCGACCACCGACACCAGCCCCGTGCAGCTGTTCATGACCGGCAAGTACGCCATGTACTACGGCGGCTCGTGGCTGGCCAGCACGTTCAAGACCAACACCGAGCGCGGCGGCAAGGTCGACGTGGCGCCGCTGCCCAAGGGGCCGGCGCAGGAGGCCGTCATCCTGCTCGGCCTGGCCAACTCCGTCTCGGCCAAGAGCGAGCACCCGGCCGAGGCCGCGCAGTTCGCCACGTTCCTGTCCTCCGACGAGGCCGAGAAGATCCTCAGCGACTCCGGCGGCGCCTCGGTCTCCTCGCGGGCCGGCACCCAGGACGGCTGGTTCGCCGCCTTCCCGGACTACCACCTGAAGGAGACCTTCGACGCCTCGATCCCGAACGGCGTGCCGTACCCCGTCTCGCTCAACACCGCCAAGTGGCAGGACGTGCAGAACAAGCTCCTGGCCGAGGCGTGGGCGGGCAAGCGGCCGACCGCGGAGGCGGCCAAGGAGATCGCCGCGCAGATGAACGAGATCCTGGCCAAGGAGTAGCCGATGGTGCTGACCGAGGAACGGGCCGCCGCCGTCAAGGCGGCGGCCCCGCCGGGGCGGCGGTCGCGACGCGACTGGCTGTGGGGTTACGGGCTGATCGCGCCCATGGCCCTCGGGCTGGCCGTGTTCTACCTGTGGCCGATCGTCCAGACGCTCTACCTCAGCTTCACCGAGTCGGGCGTGTTCGGCGGGCAGACGTGGGTGGGCCTGGACAACTTCATCGCCCTCCTCGGCGACGAGGAGATGGCCGGCGCGCTGCGCAACACGCTGCTCTACTCCGTGCTCGTGCTGGTCGGGGTGCCGCTGTCGATCGTGATCGCGGCGCTGCTGAACGTGCCGGGGCTGCGCGGGCTCGGCTTCTACCGCACGCTGTACTTCCTGCCGGTGGTCACCATGCCCGCGGCCGTCGGCCTGACCTGGCGCTACCTGTACAACGGCGACTTCGGGCCGATCAACTACCTGCTCGGCCTGGTCGGGATCGACGGGCCGTACTGGGTGTCCGACCCCGAGTTCGCCATCTACGCGGTCGCGGTGGTCGGGATCTGGACCTCGCTCGGGTACAACGCGGTGTTGTTCCTGGCCGGGTTGCAGGGCATCCCCAAGCACTACTACGAGGCCGCCTCGATCGACGGCGCGGGCCGGGTGCGGCAGTTCTTCCGCATCACGCTGCCGCTGCTCACGCCCACCACGTTCTTCGTCGTGGTGATCACGTTGATCAACACGCTGCAGGTCTTCGACCTGGTCTACCTCATGATCGACACCAAGAGCCCGGCGCTGGCGGGGAGCCGCACGATCGTCTACCTCTTCTACGAGCAGGGCTTCGTGCAGAACAGCCGCGGCTACGCCGCCGCGATCGCGGTCGTGCTGCTGGCCCTGATCCTCATGCTGACCGCCGTCCAGTTCCGGCTGCAGAGGCGGTGGGTGCACTATGAGTAGGCGCTGGATCGTGCACGCGGTCCTGCTCGCCGGCGGCCTGATCATGGTCATGCCGTTCGTCTGGCAGCTCGTGGTCTCGCTGCAGACCATGACCGAGTCGATGCGGGTGCCGCCCACGGCGGTCCCCTCCTGGCAGTGGCACAACTTCGCCGACGTGTTCCGGACCGTGCCGCTCGGGCGGCAGTTCCTCAACACGGTGGTCGTGACGGCCGCGGTGACGGCCGGGCAGCTGCTGCTGTGCTCGCTGGCGGCCTTCGCCTTCGCGCGGCTGGACTTCCCCGGGCGCGGGCCGGTCTTCATGTTGTTCCTGGCCGTGCTGATGGTGCCGGGGGAGCTGTTCCTGCTGCCCCGGTACGAGATCATGCAGGGCCTCGGCTGGCTCAACACCCTCCAGGCGCTCATCGCCCCCGGCGTCTTCGGCGCCTTCGGCACGTTCCTGCTGCGGCAGTTCTTCAAGACCCTGCCCAAGGAGCTGGACGAGGCGGCGCGGCTGGACGGCGCCAACCCGCTGCAGATCTACTGGTGGATCATGTTGCCGCTGGTCCGGCCCGGCCTGCTGGCGCTCGGGCTGCTGACCGTCATGTGGTCCTGGAGCAGCCTGCTCTGGCCGCTGGTGGTCAACACCGATCCGGAGATGATGACGCTCTCCGCCGGGCTGGCCTCGCTGCGCGGCCAGTACCTGACGAACTACCCCATCCTCTTCGCCGGGTCCGTCGTGGCCTCGCTGCCGGTGATCGTTCTCTTCGTGGTCATGCAACGGCAGCTGATCGCCGGGATCGCGTTCACCGGCTCGAAGGGCTGATCCGCAAGTCTTTTCTCCTGCTATATCCCCTTATTTAGGAGTCTGCATGTCTTCGTTCCGTAAGTGGATCATTGTCGCCTTAGGCGTCACTCTGGCCTCGTCCGCCTCACCGGCACTGGCCGCGCCCAGGCCCGTGGACGTGCAGTTGTTGTCGCTCACCGACTTCCACGGCTACATCACCCCGCAGAGCAACGCCGCCGACGGCACGATCAAGGATCCGCAGGGGAACACGCTGGTGGTGGGCGGCGCGCCGTACCTGGCCGCGCATCTCGACCGGCTCCGGCAGGGGCACGAGAACACGGTCACCTTCTCCAGCGGCGACAACTTCAGCGGCTGGCCCACCGAGGTGTCGTACCACGCCGACGAGCCCACGATCGAGTTCCTGAACAAGATCAAGGTGGAGTTCACCACGGTCGGGAACCACGAGCTGGACCGGTCCCTGGAGTTCCTGCGCGACCACATGGGCAAGGGGGAGTGCTTCGGCGAGGTCGGGCTCGACAGCTGCTTCACCGACTCCGACGGGCAGCCCTTCCAGGGCGCCGACTTCGACATCTCCACGGCCAACATCACCATGAAGGGCGACACCCGCCCGGTGCTCCCGCCGTACGTGATCAAGCGGTTCCAGGGCATCCCCGTCGGGTTCATCAACCTGACCACGCCCACCACCGTGGACGGCTCCACCTCCTACCAGCCGTCGCTGGACAACCTGCCGCTGGTGGAGACGGCCAACAAGTACGCCGAGATCCTCAAGCGCCGCGGCGTCAAGGCCATCGTCGCCAACGTGCACGAGGGCGGCAAGGCCGGCGAGGACTACAGCGGCTGCGGTGACCAGAAGGCCGGGCCCATCTGGGACTTCGCCAAGAACGCCTCGCCCGACATCGACGCCATCGTCACGGGCCACTGGCACTGGTACTTCAACTGCTCGATCCCCGATCCCGCGGGCAACCCCCGCCCGGTCGTCGAGGCCGCCAACCACGGCCGCCTCATCAGCGAGATCAACCTCAAGCTCGACCGCCGCACCCGCGACGTCATCAGGACCGCGACCACCGCGGCCAACCACCCGGTGACCCGCGACATCGCGCCCGACCCCGCCATGGTGAAGCTGGTCGACCACTGGAACGCCATGCAGAAGGAGACCTACGCCAAGCCGTACGGGACCATCACCGGCGACCTCACCAGGAGCCGCGACGTGACCGGGCAGAGCACGCTCGGCAACACCGTGGCCGACGTCGAGTACTTCGACTCCCAGCAGACCGAGGGCGGCAAGGCCGACCTGGCCATGGTGGCCGTGGCGCCGACCAAGGGCTCGAACTCGCTGCGCGGCGACCTGAGGTTCGCCAAGGGCGCCAACGCCGCCGACGCCGACGGCAAGGTGCTCATGGGCGAGTCGTGGGCCGCCTGGGGTTACGCCAACCCGGTGGTCACGGTGTCGGTCAAGGGCTCGCAGCTTGAGCAGGCCCTGGAGCAGCAGTGGCAGACGCAGGCCGACGGCACGGTGAAGTTCGCCCCGCTGGCCGTGTCGAAGAACGTGCGCTTCTCCTACTCCCCGAACCGGCCCGTGGGCGACCGGATCAACCCCGCCGACGTGGTCATCAACGGCCGGCCGCTCGACACCGGCCGGACCTACCGGCTCGCGGCGCTGGCGTACACGCTGCTCGGCGCCGACGGCTACACCGCCTTCGCCGGGTACACCGACGCGGTGCGCGGCAGCCGCGACTACGAGGCCATGCGGGCCTACCTGCGACAGGGCCCGCTGACCCCGCCCGCCCTGGACCGCGCGGTGGTCCTGCCGTAGTGCTCGCGGCGCGGGGGGCCGCGCGGCCCCCCGCGCCCCGGAGTTGCGGCAGAGCTCCGGCAGTTCCTGCGCATCCTCACCTTGTGGGCGGGCTGCCCGGAGCCGGCCACCTGCTGAACGCGGTGTTGCTCGGGGTGCCGGCGGCCGTGGTGCTGGGCGTGACGGCCTGGATGGCCAGGGTCGCCGGAAAAGCCCCGGCGCCGTCTCGCGTGGGACAAACCGGTCAGCGAATGACTGGTAACGTCTGCGCGATGACGATTTCCTATGACGTGGCAGGCGACGGACCGGCGCTGCTCCTCCTGCACGCGGGGGTCTGCGACCGGCGCATGTGGGACCCCCAGTGGGAGGCCCTGGTCGCCGCCGGCTTCCGGGTGGTCCGGTGCGACCTGCGCGGTTTCGGGCAGAGCCCGCTGCCCACCGAGCCGTACAGCAACTCCGGCGACGTGCTGGGCCTCCTCGACAGCCTGGGCATCGACCGGTTCTTCCTGGCCGGCTGCTCCTACGGCGGGAAGGTGGCGCTGGAGGTCGCCGCGAGCAGCCCCGAGCGGGTGGAGGCGCTGATCCTGCTCTCCGCCGCCCTGCCGTGGCGGGAGCCGAGCGCCGAGCTGCGCGCGGTCGGCGAGCGCGAGGACGCGCTGGTCGAGGCGGGCGACCTGGCGGGCGCCGCACAGCTGATGGTCGACCGCTGGCTGGGCCCCGACGCCGACGACAAGGCCGGGCGGGCCGTGCACGAGATGCAGCTGCGCGCCTACGAGCTCCAGCTCGCCGAGGGGGTCGTCGGCCCGGTCAAGGTCCAGGTGGACCCGGCGGCCGTGACGATGCCGTGCCTGGCCGTGTCGGGCGCGCACGACGTCGCCGACTTCCGGCACACC
Source organism: Nonomuraea sp. NPDC049758 (assembly GCF_040674635.1). NCBI lineage: Bacteria > Bacillati > Actinomycetota > Actinomycetes > Streptosporangiales > Streptosporangiaceae > Nonomuraea > Nonomuraea sp. NPDC049758. The sequence goes on along the minus strand of NZ_JBFAMZ010000010.1, from coordinate 246,051 downwards.
GAGGCCGACCTGCCCGCCGCCCGCAACGTCGAGCTGCCCTGGGCGGCCCACCTGGCGAGCATGGAACGGCCGGACGAGGTCACCGAACTGATCGTCGGGTTCCTGCGCGAGCAGACCCGCGCCTGACGCGCCAGGTCACGAGGAGGAGCAGTGAGCCGGCACGTCGACAGCGAACTCGTCCAGGCCGCCGCGGAGGTCGCCCGCACTCGGTGCCGGGGTGACAACCACACCATGGCGGCCGCCGCGCGCGCCCGAGACGGCCGGATCGTGACGGCGGTGAACGCCTACCACTTCACCGGCGGGCCCTGCGCCGAGCTGGTCCTCATCGGCGCGGCGGCCGCCCAGGGCGCGTACGAGCTGGACACCATCGTGGCGGTGGGGGACCGGGAGCGCGGGGTCGTCCCGCCGTGCGGCCGTTGCCGTCAGGTGCTGCTGGACTACTTCCCGGCCCTCCAGGTCATCGTGGGCGACGGCGACCGTCTCCGTACGGTCCCCGTCATCGACCTGCTGCCCGAGACCTACGTCTGGGCCGACCACCAGCTGCCTCCCGGCGACCCGGCCTGACCTCTCGCGCAGGCCGCGCCGGCGAGGGCGGGCCGGGGCGGAAGGGCAGGCCGGGTCGCCGGCGCGGTCAGATGAGGCCCAGCGCCAGCATGGCGTCGGCGACCCGGCGGAAGCCGTCGATGTTGGCGCCGGCCACGTAGTTGCCCGGCATGCCGTACTCGTCGGCGGTCTGCAGGCAGCGGCCGTGGATGTCCTGCATGATCTCCTGGAGGCGGCGCTCGGAGAACTCGAACGTCCAGGAGTCGCGGCTGGCGTTCTGCTGCATCTCCAGCGCGCTGGTGGCCACCCCGCCCGCGTTGGCCGCCTTGCCCGGCCCGAACGCGACGCCCGCCTCCAGGAACACCTTGATGCCCTCCGGCGTGGTCGGCATGTTGGCCCCCTCGCCGACCGCGACCAGGCCGTTGTCCACCAGGAACGCGGCGTCCCGGCCGGTGATCTCGTTCTGCGTGGCGGACGGCATCGCCACCTCGCAGGGCACCTCCCACACGCTGCGGTCCGGGACGAAGACGGCCTGCTCGCCCCGGCGCTCGGCGTACGTCTCCAGGCGGCCCCGCTCGACCTGCTTGACCTGCTTGAGCAGGTCGAGGTCGATGCCCTTCTCGTCGAGCACGTAGCCGGAGGAGTCGGAGCAGGCCACCACGACGCCGCCGAGCTGCTCGATCTTCTCGATCGTGTAGACGGCCACGTTGCCGGAGCCCGACACGACGACCCGCTTGCCGTCGAAGGACGTGCCGCGGGCCTTGAGCATCTCGTCCACGAAGAACGTGCAGCCGTAGCCGGTGGCCTCGGTGCGTACCTGGGCGCCGCCGTACACCAGGCCCTTGCCGGTGATCACGCCGGATTCGTAGCGGTTGGTGATGCGCTTGTACTGGCCGAACAGGTAGCCGATCTCGCGCCCGCCGACGCCGATGTCACCGGCCGGGACGTCGGTGTACTCGCCGATGTGCCGGTAGAGCTCGGTCATGAAGCTCTGGCAGAAGTTCATCACCTCGCGGTCGGAGCGGCCCTTGGGGTCGAAGTCCGAGCCGCCCTTGCCGCCGCCGATGGGCAGGCCGGTCAGCCCGTTCTTGAAGATCTGCTCGAACCCGAGGAACTTCACGATGCCCAGGTAGACCGACGGGTGGAAGCGCAGCCCGCCCTTGTACGGCCCGAGCGCGCTGTTGAACTCCACCCGGAAGCCGCGGTTGATCTGCACCTCGCCCCGGTCGTCCAGCCACGGCACGCGGAAGATGATCTGCCGCTCGGGCTCGCAGATCCGCTCGATGATCTTCGATTCGGCGTACTCGGGATGCTTGCCGAGAACTGGGCCGATGCTTTCGAGCACCTCGCGCACCGCCTGGTGGAACTCGACCTCGCCGGGGTTCCGGCGCAGGACGTTGTCGTAGGTCGACGACAGTTTCTCGTGCAACAAGGGCTCCCTACATCACTGGTGCGATCCTGCTCACTTTACGATTCGGCCACGCGTGAGCAGCAGCCGCCCCGCCCCGAGGACGCCGGCCCCGGCCCCGGGACGGCGCCGGTAAAGGAAGGTTTGCCCGCCTGACCGAGTGCGGGAGGGCGGTGGGGTAGCGCGGATCCCATGACCGGCAAGCGCAAGGACGATCCGTCCGTGGGTGACGAGGTCTCCTGGAAGAGCCATGGGTCCACGGCCCGCGGCAAGGTGGAGAAGAAGATCACCAAGAGGACGAAGGAGGCCGGCCGTACCGTGGCGGCCTCGCCCGACGACCCGCAGTACGTCGTGCGCAGCGACAAGAGCGGGCGCGAGGCCGTGCACAAGCCGTCCGCCCTGCGTAAGGGCAAGGACAAGGGCGCGAAGTGAGCGACGACCGGGACGTGGCGGCCGAGTTCGGCCAGGCCGTCAACATGACCGCGCACGAACTGGAACGCTGGCTGGACACCGAGGAGTCGAAGGAGGTCGGCCAGAAGCAGGACGGCGGCGGCGAGTCGACCGGCCACGCCTCCGGCCGCGAGATCGTCCGGCTCCTGCGCAAGGGCAGGTCCTCCTGGACCGGCCACGACTACGAGCACATGACCAAGGTGATCGGCTACATCCACCGGCACCTGGCGCAACGCCCGTCCGGTGACGTCCGGGATACCCGGTGGCGCTACTCGCTGATGAACTGGGGACACGACCCGCTCAAGTGAGACGGCCGCCGCGGGAGAGCCGGTGGGCGATCAGCCCTGAGCCGGGCGGTGGCGGCTGATCGCGCGGGCGATGCGCCGTGCTTCGAGGGGGAGCAGCCGCAGGGTCCCTTCGATCGCGGGGCGGAAGCCGGTGAACCAGAGCCCGGGGGCGGGCGCGTCCCGGCGCGGACGGCCGGCGTCGTCGAGAACGCCGAGGTGCCCGACCAGCCCGGCGAGACCGGGCCGGTAACCGGTGGCGGCCAGGATCACGTCGGGGCGCAGCCGGGAGCCGTCCCGCAGCACGGCGTCGCGGTCGTCCAGACGGACGACGGCCGGCACGACGCTCAGCCGGCCGGCGGTGAGATGACCGACGAACCCCTGGTCGACGGCCACGGTGACCCCCGTGGTGCGCATGCGCTCGAACGGGCCCTGCCACGGCGCGGGCAGCCCATGGGCGCGCAGGTCGCCGAAGGCCGGCGATCTCGACGGCGGAGTTGCCCGCGCCGACGAGGAGCACCCGCGACTCGGCGAGGTCGGTGGCGCGGCGCAGGCCGGCGACGTGCATGACCGGCTGGCGGAAGCTCGACCGTCCGGGCCAGCGGGGCATCTCGGGCACGCGGTCGTGGCCGGTGGCGACGATCACGACGTCGGCTCTCACGCGCGACGCCCGCGGGCGGGACGCGGCAGGGCGAGGGCGAGCAGGCAGCCGAGGAACGCGATGGCGGCCGCGGCCCCGAAACCGGCCGGCTGACCGTTCTGCTGACCGTTCTGCTGACCGGTCGGCTGACCGGTCGGCTGGCCGGGCGGCTCCATGCCGGTGATCAGCAGCCGGGCGGCCGTGCCCCGGGTGGGGGTGGCGGTGTGGTGGATCACGAATGCTGCCTTTCGCTGAAGTGGCACTCCAACGAAGGCTGCACTAGAGTGTCGCTCCAGTCAAGACGGGAAGATCGCTGATGACACGACCCAGGCCCGGCGTGCGGGCGGCCAAGGCGGCCCAGGCCCGGTCCCGCATGCTCACCGCCGCCCGAGAGCTGTTCACCGAGCGCGGCTACACGGCGACGAGCATGCGGGCCATCGCCGGCCGCGCCGGGGTGGCCGTGCAGACGCTCTACTTCACCTTCGAGACGAAACGGTCGATCCTGAAGGAGCTGCTCGACGTCGAGGTGGCCGGCGACGACGCCCCGCTCGCCACGCTGGAGCGGCCGTGGGTCGCCGAGGCGCTCGCCGCGCCCCCGTCCGACCTGCTGCGCAAGCTCGCCGAGGCCAACGCGGGCATCCATGAACGGGTGGCGCCAGCTGCGGACCGGCCTCAGCGCGCTGCGCGCCGCCGACGCGGCGCTGGCCGTCCTGGCGCCGGAGAGTTACGTCCTGCTCGTCCGGCACCGCGGGGGGAGCGGGTCGGCGTGGGCCGATTGGGCGGCCGGAGCACTGACCGACACGTTGCTTGCCCGCGAAAGTAGCTAGAGTCTTACTATAGTCAAAAATGTGGAGGAGGCCGGATGTCGGGGATTCTGGTGATCGGTGGCTACGGCGCGGTGGGCGGCCAGGTCTCGGCCGTTCTGGACGAGTGGTTCCCGGGCCGGGTCACGGCCGCCGGGCGTGCTCCTGACCGCGCCCGGCTGCCCGCCGGTGTCCGCCGGGTCCGGCTCGACCTGGCCGACGTCGCCGCTCTGGAGCGGCTGCTCGACGCCGGGAGCATCGGGGTGGTCGTCCTGTGCGTCGAGCCGGCGGACGCCGCCGTCGCCGAGGTCTGCCTGTCGCGGGGCGTCCACCTGGTCGACGTCGGCGCGTCCGACCATTTGCTGCGCCAGGTGGAGGGGCTGGCGGACCGGGCCGTGGCGGGTGGGGCGACCGCCGTCCTCAGCGTCGGCGTGGCGCCCGGGCTGACGAATCTGCTGGCCCGGCGCGCGTACGAACGCGTCGGCGGCGCGCGGCGCGTCGACCTCACCGTGCTGCTCGGCGCGGGCGAGCGCCACGGCGCGGACGCGGTGGCCTGGACCGTGGGCAGACTCGCCCAGCCCGCCACCGGCCGCCCGCGCCGCTGCGACCTGCCCGGCCACGGCCGCCGCACCGCCCACCCGCTCGACTTCTCCGACCAGCACAGCCTGCGCCGCACGCTCGGCGGCGGCCCGGAGGTCGTCACCCGCGTCTGCTTCGACTCGGCGTTCGCCACCGGGTTGCTGTTCGGGCTGCGGCGGATCGGGGTGTTCCGCGCCGCCCGGTCGCCCCTGGCCCGCCGCCTCGTCGCGGCCACGCTGTCGCGGGTGCACGTCGGGAGCGACGACTTCGCCGTCCGGGCCGACGCCGCCGACGGCGAGCGGCACGCGGCGCTCGCGCTCACCGGCAACTCCCAGAGCCGGATCACCGCCGTCGTCGCCGCGCACGTCGTGCGGGCAGTCGTCGGCGGCGTGCTGCCCGCCGGGGTGCACCACATCGACCTGCTACCGGCCCTGGCCGGCCTGCCCGAGGAACTGGCGCCCCACGGCGTCCGCCTGTACGACCTGCTCTGAGCGCCGGCCGCCGCTGCTCAGTCGTCGTGGGCGATGAGCATGAGCTGCCGCCACAGCAGCACCACGAACACCGCAGAACCGGCGAAGGCGAACCAGAAGGGCGCCGCGACGCCGAACCGGGTGGCCAGCACGCCGCCGATCAGCGAGCCGACCACCAGGCCGGCGTAGACGCAGACGGTGTTGACGCTCCCCACCCGTCCCTGCAGCTCCTGCGGCACCGCGCGCTGGCGGACGGTGCCCGAGGTGGTGCCCCAGATGAAGGCGTGCGCGCCGAACACCAGGAAGATGGCTCCGGCGACCCACGGCGAACGGGTCAGGGCCAGGCCCAGGTGGGTGAACGTCTCGATGATGAGCCCGATCCGCATCAGGGCGCCGAGGCTGACCCGGCGGGTGATGGTCCCGTACAGGCCGGTGCCGATCAGGCCGCCGATCCCGCCGATGGTGGTCATCAGGCCGAACCCCATCGCGCCGAGGCCGAGCTGCTCCTGGGTGTAGAGGACGAGCACCGACCAGGCCGCGCCGAAGGTGAAGTTGAAGATCAGGATGGTGAGCGCCAGCGTGCGGACCGCCGGGTGCCGCACCGTCCAGCTGAACCCGGCGACGAGCTCGCGCACGGTGTTCGGACGCGGCGCGCCGTCCGGCCGGACCGGCGCCGGCAGCGTGATGCGGGAGACCAGGACCATCCCCGCCAGCACCAGGAGCAGCTGGCTCGCGAACGGCCAGGTCAGGCCCAGCCCGAACAGCGCCGCGCCGATCGGTGGCCCGGCGAGCTGGTTGAGCGTGATGAACCCGGTGCCGAGGCGGGCGTTGGCGACGATCAGGTCATCCCTGGAGACCATCATCGGCGTCAGCGTGGACGTCGCGTTGTCGGCGAACACCTCGGCGATGGACCGGAGCGTGAGCGCCGCCAGCGCCGTCGCCACGGTCACGGTGCCGGTCGCCATGAGCACGACGAGCGCCGCCAGCACCACGGCGCGCACGGCGTTCGCGACCAGCACGATCCTGCGGCGGTCGTACCGGTCGGACAGGACGCCGGCGTACAGGCTGAACGCCAGCGGCGGCGCCCAGCTCACCAGGGCGGACAGCGAGATCATCAGCGGGTCGCGGGTCAGCGTCGCGATCAGCAGCGGGCCGGCGGCGGCCGCGATCCCGTCACCGAGATTCGTCAGCCAGCTCGACGCCAGCAACCATCGGAACCCTGTCCCCAAGCGGGCCGGCAGGACCCGTTCCACGACTGTGACCACGAGCGCAAAACCATACGTTTCGCCGAGCGCCCGAGGCAACGCGTTTTCCACCAGGACCGCAGCGCCCGCCCCGGGCCACTCAGGCAGCCCCGGCCGTTCCGAGCCGTCCCGGGGTCCGGGAGCTTCGTGCCCGCTTCCCCTGGGCTGTCACGGGGTGTCCGCCTCGTGAGGGCGTCGCAGGGTGCCCGAACCCGGGCCGTCACGGCATGGCCGGCCCGGGGGCGTCACGGGGCTGTCGCGGGGTGCGGGACTCGGGGGTGTCGCCGGGGCCGTCAGGGGGTGCGGAAGCCTCGGAAGGTCACGGGTCTGCGGGTGCGGAAGCCGAGCCGCTCGTAGAGGGCGATCGCGCCGGTGTTCGCCTCGGCCACGTGCAGGAACGGGCGCTCGCCGCGGGCCATGATCCGCGACACGAGCGCGCCGACCAGGCGGCCCGCGTGACCCTGGCCGCGCGCCTCGGGCGCGGTGCACACGGCGCTGATCTCGGTCCAGCCCGGCGGCCGCAGCCGCTCGCCCGCCATCGCGACCAGCTTCCCGCCGTCGAAGACGCCGAGGTAGGCGCCCATCTCGCGGGTACGCGCCCAGAACGGCCCCGGTCGCGTCCTGGCGACGAGGTCGAGCATGTGCGGGACGTCGTCCGCGCCCAGCTCGGTGACGTCGCCGGGCGCGGCGGGGACGCGGTCGCCGCCGTCCCAGATCAGCTGGCGGCCGTCGAGGGCGAACACCGGCTCCCAGCCGGGCGGCGGGGTCGCCGGGGAGCTGAACAGGTCGGCGAGCTCGCCCGGCCCGAGCAGCCGGGCCAGGTCGGCCCACGCCCGCTCGTCCGGCTCGGCCGGGACGGAGGAGAAGGTCGCCACCTCTGCCTGGTACGTGGCCGCCGCGCCGAGCCGCCGGGCGAGGTGCGCATGACGGCCGCGCAGTGACGCGCCTACCGGGTCGTCGAGCGGGGTGGCGTCGCGGTCCGCCATCGTGGTGTGCGCCTCTCGGGTGGTACGGGGGAGCCGGCTGGAGGGACGGGGGTCATCCGGCGCCGGTCATCCTAGTGACCTCGCCACGGTGCCCCTGTGGCCGGGCCTTGTGCCGCCCCTGTGCCGGGCCTTTGTGGCGGCGCAGCGGTGGGTCGGCGGTGGCGGGTGGGGGCCGGGTCGGTTAGTGGCGGGACGTGGCTTCGATCGCCTGTTTCATCTCCGCCGCGCCGTACCGCATCCGCAGGCCGACCTCGGCGGCTCGCGCGTCGGGCAGCACGTCGGTGATCCAGATCAGCCGACCGGCCCCCTCGCCCTCCGGACGGACCTCGAAGGAGGCGTGATGATGGGCCAGCGGCGGCCTCGCCCCTTCCACGACCGCGTAGGCCAGACGGCGGGCGTCGTCGTCGATCGCCACGATCAGCTCGCGGATCACGTGCCCGTCGGGGAACGTCAGGAACCGCTGATCGCCGTCCAGCCTGGTGTCCTCGACGCGGCCCGGGAGCAGCCGTTCGTGCACGGCTCCGACGTCACGCAGGACGTCCCAGATGTGGTCGGGGGAGGCGTCGATGACGACTTCGTGCCGGATGGAGGCCATGGGGAACCCTTTGTTTACGTACTTCATTATGAAGTACTTCGCTATATTAGCGAACGTCCCAGTCCTCCTTTCGTGGCGGGTAGGCGAAGGTCTGGTGGTGGGCCCAGTCGCCGCGCACGACGCGATAGTCGTGCGCCGCCTCGCTGGCGGGGTGGTCGGGGCCCACGTCGACCCGGTCGGCGACCGACCAGACGCCGTTGATCCGGTGCTCCACGGTGTAGAGGAACTCGTTGAACCCCGTCTCGGACACGCACGTGTTGACGACGGTGAGCGCCCGCCGGCCCGCCGTCAGCCCCGGCGGAAGATCGACGATCTGGTTCCGCCACTTGTGGACGGCGTCCTCCAGCAGCGGCCGCCACCTCGCCGCGGGCACGCCGTCCACGGTGATGGTCGCGTCCTGCAGGCCGACGCCGGCGTCGAGCCGGCGGATCAGCCGTACGCCGGTGTTGGCCGGGCTGACGCTCACGGTGAACCGGCTCGACCCGCCGCGGGGGAACGCGCGCCCGTCGTCGGTGACGATCTGGCCGGGGTCCACGGCCTGGCCGGACGCACCTGCGGGCCGCGGCTCGGGCCGTCCCGTCAGCCGCAGGGCGACGACGACGGCCAGGACCAGCGCGGCGGCCACCGGCACGGCGATCCCGGCGAACAGGACGGCCCGCCGCGGCCCGCCACCGCCCACGACCGCCACCACCCCACCCGGCAGCACCGCTCCCGCCGAGCCGACCGCGTCCGGCGGCACGCCCCCGGCCGCCTGCGAGCTGCCAGCCGCCTGCGGGCTGCTGGACGTCTGCGGATCGTCGGACGTCTGCGGATCATCGGACGTCTGCGGGCCGTCGGACGTCCGCGGGCTGCCGAACGTCTGCAGGCCGTCGGACGTCGGCGAGCCGCGATCGTCCCAGGACCCGGCGGGCAGCCGGCTGATCCGCACCCGGTCCCAGGCCCGCTCCCATGCGGGCAGCTGGTGGTCGGGCACGCGGCACCCCCGCAGGAACGCCACCATGACCGCCTTCTTGGGAAAGCGCCGACCGGCCAGCATGTCCGCGCACGTGCTGCGCGGCAACCGGGCGCCGCCCGACCTGTCGGCCCGCGCCTGCAACTCCCGCAGCGACACGTCGGCCCGGGCGAACTGCTCGGCCAGCAGCCTCACCAGGTCCTCGTGACAGGTCACCGACTCCGGCCCGGCGGCCTCCGCGGCGCCCGGCGGCGGCCCGCCGCCGTGGACCTCGCTCATCGCTCCCCACCCCGCCCTCTCTTGACCGGGCCGTAAGGCCACGCAGACCAGCGACAGAAAGTGTACGGACGGTCGCGCCGCGTGTCCGGGTTCTCGCGGCCCGGCCGTTGCTACGCTCCTGTGCCGTGCGGGAGACGCGGCTCGACACTGCTCGGATCCGGGCGGCACGTCCGATGATCGACCCCATGTTCCTCGACACGCCGCTGTTCCCCTGCCCGGCGCTGGAGCCCCACCTCGGGTGCGCGGTGAGCGTCAAGCTGGAGACGGCGAACCCGGTGCGCAGCTTCAAGGCCCGCGGCACGGAGCTGGTCGCGAGCCTGCTCGCCGACGGCGGCGCGCGGGCCGTGGTGTGCGCCAGCGCGGGCAACCTCGGCCAGGCCCTCGCCTGGTCCGGCCGCCGGCGGGGCCTCGACGTCACCGTCGTGGCCCCCCGCTCCGCGCCCGCCGCCAAGCTCGACCGCATCCGCGCCCTGGACGCCGGGCTGGAGCTCGTGGACGGCGACTTCGACCTGGCCCGCGAGCGGGCGGCGGCCATGGCCCGGCACCACGGCATCCGGCTGGTCGAGGACAGCCTCGACGTCGAGACCTGCGAGGGCGCCGCGACCATCGGCCTGGAACTGGCCGGGGCCGTGCCGCCGTACGACAGCGTGCCGCCGTACGATGCCGTGTTGATCGCCCTCGGCGGCGGGGCGCTGGCCAGCGGCGTGGGGCACGTGCTGAAGGAGCTCGCGCCCGGCGTCGAGGTGATCTGCGTCCAGCCGCTGGGCGCGCCCGCGATGACCCTCTCGTGGCGACGGCGGCGTATCGTCACCACCGGCCCGACCCGCACCATCGCCGACGGCGTCGCGGGCCGGCGTCCGATCCCGGCCGTCCTGGACGACCTCCTCGTGGTCGCCGACGACGCCGTCCTGGTGCGGGAGGAGTCGATCGTGGCCGGCATGCGGTTGCTCCTCGACCACGCGGGCCTGGTGGTGGAGCCGTCGGCCGCGCTGGGCGTCGCGGCGATCCTCGAAGACCGCGACCGCTTCGCCGGCCGGCGCGTGGTCATCATCGTCTGCGGCGCCAACGTCGACATGCACGCCTACCGCCGCTGGATCGGCGCACCCCCGCCGTAGACCACGACCGCTTCCCGGCGCGGACGGCGCGGACGGCGCCTCGGGGTCAGGGCCGGCCGGTGAAGACATCGATCCAGAAACGCTGGCGCTCGCCGTCCACCCCCACCAGGTAGGTGGCCTTGAGCTTGGGCGGAAGCAGGGGCGCCAGACGGGCGGCGGTGCCCCGGTGGGCGCGCAGCTGCGACAGCTCGGCGTTGGCCAGGACGCGGTGCACGACGTCGCTCGCGTCCGTGCCCTCGGGGCCCTCGTCCGCCGCCCGGCGCAGTCGCTCGGCCCAGCCGTCGAGGTCGTCGGTCAGCTCGCGAAGCCCGGTCACCCGCCGGTCGGCAAGCCTGGCCTCCAGGTCGGTGAGCGGGACGGGCGCATACTCCCCGTCGCCCAGATAGATCTTCGCCATCTCCAGCGGCAGCCCGCGGCCGTGCAGTTTGATCAGGCGTTCCAGGGTGCGCTTGGTGAGCCAGGCGCGACCTTCGTCGTCGATGTCGTTCTTCCACCACTCCAGGACGGTCTCGGCGACCGCGCCGTACCGCGCGATCAGCCACTCGTTCGCCGGGATGTCGTCCGGGCCGATGTCCAGGGAGACGGTGAAGCGGGAGGCCTGCGCGATCGTGTTGCGCGCGACCAGCAGCCTGCGGCCCAGATGGTACGGCGGGTTCTGCAGCGCGACCTGCGCCTGAAGCCCTTCGATGCGCCGCCCGGCCAGCGACCATTCCTGGGTGACCTCCATAAGCCTGGCGAAGGCCGACCGGTCCTTGGGCCGGTTGTACTCGTCCCAGACGATCGCCTTGGGCTCGGGGCCGACGAAGATCCCGGCGAGCAGGTTGTCGAGCGTGCCGTCGGCGGTGGGGAGCGGCACGCAGAGGTCCTCGACGTTGGTGACTGGCAGCGAGAAGTAGATCGGGTCGCGGCCCAGCTCCTCCCGGACGACCTCCTTGACCACCTCGGTCTTGCCGCACCCCGGCGGGCCCTGGACCAGCACGGCCCAGCGCCGCCGCAGCGCCTCGCGGACCACCCTGCGGACCGCGTCGGGCAGATGGCCGGGCGCGGGCACGTCCGCGCCCGCCCGGCGCAGTTCCGTGACGATCCGCGCCAGGATCTCCGGCGCCTGGTCCGGGCCGGGTGTGCCGTCGGGCCGGGGCACCGCCAGACGCAGCCGCTCGCCGTTGAGCAGTGGCAGGCCCCAATGCGGCGGCAACCCGGCCAGCGCGCAGTCGAGCACGTGCTCCAGCGTGCGCGGGGAGAACCGGTGGCGCAGTTCGGCCGGCAGGGAGGCCCACACGCGGAAGACCCCGGACAGGTCGGTGCCGCGGAACCTGCGGGAGAGCGCCTGCCGCCAGGCCGTGTCCGCCGCGGTGATCCGCAGCGTCGTCATGCGGTCCAGGATCGCGAGGTCGGTACGGCGTGCGGCGGTCTCCTCCACCGACTCGTTGTCGGTGAGGAAGACGCCCACGCAGCCGAGCGCGCGCAGGTCGTGCTCGCCCAGCGTCCAGGAGGACGCGATCTGCATGAGCTGCGCCTGGATGAGGTCGCCGGCCTGCAACGAGTCGTCGATCAGCAGGACGAAGGGGCGACCGGGCTTGAGCCGGCTCATGATGAGCTGGCGCAGGACGAGCCGGCCGTCCTGTCGTACCGGGGCGTTGACGAGCAGGTCGTCGGGGGTCAGGTTGGCGGCCGGCACGTACACCAGGCGGTAACGGTCCCTGAGGTGGGAGAAGAACGTCGAGGTCTTGCCGATGCCGTGCGGGCCGAAGACCTGGCCGGTCATGCCCAGTTCGATCATCGCGTCGATGAAGTCGGCCAGCTTCGACGTCACCCGTGTTCCTCCCATGGATCTCAGTAGAGCGGGACAGACCCAGCAATATCATCTGATTTGTGCGCGACGACGACCTGCAGGCGTGCCTGAGAGTGCTCTCCGAGCTGGCCGAGGCGCCCGAGGATGATCCCGATCTCGTCCGCGTCCGGGAAGCGGCCCGGGCCTTCCTCAGCAGGACGCGGCACCACGAACGGGCCGGGAAGCGGCGGCGGCTCGTCGAGCGGGACGCGGCCGCGCTCGCCGGTGTCCCCGCTCCGGCCGTCATGACCGGCGTCCCCGGCCCGGCCGCCGGGGCCGTCGCCCGCACGGCCGAGCCGTCCTCGCGCATCGACGGCCTGACCAGGTGTTACGTCTGCAAGGCCCATTTCCGTGCGGCCGACGAGCGGTACGAACGGCTCTGCCCGGTGTGCGCCGAGGAGAACGCGCGGCGGCGCACGGCCCGTACGGACCTCACCGGCAGGCGTGCCGTCGTCACCGGCGGCCGGGTGAAGGCCGGGTTCGAGCTGGTGCTGAAGCTGCTGCGGGACGGGGCCGCGGTGACCGCGCTGACCCGGTTCCCGCAGGAGGCGCGCCGCCGCTTCGCCGCCGTGCCCGGTCACGAGAAGTGGGCCGACCGGCTCACGGTCACCGGCATGGACCTGCGGGACGTCCCGGCGGTGGTGCGGTGGTGCGACGAGCAGGTGACCGCGGGAGAGCCGCTGGACATCCTGGTGAACCTGGCCGCCCAGACCGTGCGTCCGCCCGCCGCCTCCTACGAGGCGCTGCTCGCGGGCGAGCGGACGGCCGAGCTGACCGCCGGGCAGACGCCTCCGCCGGAGGAGGGAACGCCGGACACCGCCGTGGACGTCGCGGGACTGCTCCCCGACCCCGCGCCGGACAACTCCTGGACCCGGCTGGTCCACGAGGTCGACCCGGTGGAGCTGCTGGAGGTGCAGCTCATCAACGTGACCGCGCCCTTCCTGCTGATCGGCAGGCTGCGCCCGCTGCTCGTGGGCTCGCCGCGCCCGCGCAGGTACGTGGTGAACGTCTCGGCCGCCGAGGGCCAGTTCGGCCGGGTGTACAAGGGGCCCGAGCACCCGCACACCAACATGGCCAAGGCCGCGCTGAACATGCTGACCCTCACCAGCGCCGCCGAGCTGGCCGCCGCCGGGGTCTACGTCACCAGCGTGGACCCGGGCTGGTTCTCCGACCAGCAGCCGGACCCGGACCGGCGCCGCCGGGCCGCCGCCGGGTTCCGCCCGCCGCTGGACGCGGTGGACGCCGCCGCCCGCGTGTACGACCCGATCCTGCGCGGCGAGGCCGGCGACCCGCCGTACGGATGCCTGCTGAAGGACTACCGCGTCGCACCCTGGTGAGGTGTCAGCCGGCGACCGCGCCCGCCGTGGCCAGCAGCTCGGGCAGGGTGCCGACGAAGCCCTCCGTGAGCAGACGCAGCGCCACCATCCATGCCTCGGGACTGCCACCGAGGTGCCGGTGGACCAGCTCGGCCAGCCGGCGCAGCACACGCGGATCCGGCAGCACGCCGGGCGGGGGCGCGAGCACCGCTTCGGGCCTGACCATGGACAGCACCTCGTCGGCGGTCAGCTCGCCGAGCCGCCGCAGCTCGGCGGCGGCCAACTGGCCGTAGAGGGTCTCGGCGTCCCAGTGGGCCCGTACGCCGGGGGTCCGCAGGTGGCGGCGCGGGCCGGAACCGGTCTCGTCCACGACGAACGGGCGCAGCGGCACGTCGCCGTCCCGGCCGAGCAGCGTGCGGACCGCCGCCGTGCCGCGCAGGCCGGGCAGCCACAGCGACTCCGCGTACCGGTCGAGCGCCTCGGGCGGCAGGCCGGCGACGATCGCCTCGGCGGTCAGCGTGCCGGCGACGTAGCCGTTCCCGGCGACCTTCGCCACCGCGCCCGCGCCGACCGCCGGAAAACGGTCGCGGACCAGGGCGAGCAGCGCGGGTGACGGGCTGGGGACGAGCGGCGCCAGCTCGGGATGGTCGGCGACGGCCAGGAGCAGCAGCTCCTCAGGGACGTCCGCGCGCTGCGCCATGAGCCTGGCCGCCCGGTAGGGCAGCGGGCCTTCGCGTCGCCGCCGCTCCGGCTCGCCGTCGAGCACGGCGGCCCAGTCCACCCGGGGGATCGACGGGTGCCGCCGGTGGACGACCGGGCGGGACCGCGCGCCGCCGTACGGCGCGCGGGCGGCGGCGTCGGCCAGCTCGGCGGCCGAGCGCAGCCGTTCGGGACGCCGCAGGCGCTCGCTCACCTCACGCAGCCGCGCCGCGCCCTCCTCGCTGGTCAGGGCGGCCCGCGCGTACGCGCTCACGCTCGGCTCCGCCTCCCCGGCGCCCCAGCGGACATCGGGCAGCATGTCGTGCTGCACCAGCTCGGCGAGCTCGGCGGTGCGCCCGGCGTCCAGCAGGGTGCGGCAGGCCTGGATCGCGCCGTGCGGGTCAGCGCCCCTGCCCAGGGTCCGCAGGGCGCGGGCCGCGAGGCCGGGGTCGGCGGCGTGCAGCAGGAACGACTGGTGCCTATCGGTAACCGCCGCCTCCAGCACGTCCTGGGGAAAAGGCAGCGGGGTGCGGCCGTCGTGGCGGGAGGTCTGGTGCGCGAGCTGCCTGAGGAGGTTGCGCGGCATCCCGGGGGAGAGGAACAACTGGCCGTTGACCTGGGGGTCGTCCAGGTCGAGCAGCCGGCCGGGCAGGCACGTCCCGGGGTCGAGGAGCACGTCCGCGGGCGGGAGCCGCTTCGGGCCGGGACGGCGCAGCAGCGCCTCGGCGACGACCCGGTTGAGCATGCCGTGGCTGACGAAGGCGCCCTGCGTGATCGGATCGCCAAGGAGGGAGTCCACCTCGTACGGGGCCGCGAAGCGCAGCAGACCGGCGGCGCACCCGTGGATGTCGAGGGCCCTGACGGAGGTGACGGTCGTGGCATTCACGATCCGACACGCTAGGGGCTGAGATCTTCCGGCGCCAACGGGCGTACGCGGTGGCAGGCCATCGGCGGCCGGTGCCGGTCCGGCCAGTCGTCGCCGCCCGGCGTGATCAGCCAGATCCATTTGTCAGGCTCGTCGGGCGTGATCGGCGCGGCGTGGCCGTCGGTGAGCACGATCACCGCGTCGGGAGGTTCCTCGACCCGTTCGCCGTTCACCGCGTGCCGGCCTTCGACGTAGTCGCGGACGAGGCCGAAGTCCGTCCCGCCGCCTCCGTGCACGCGCTCGCCGGGACGGAACGGCATGATGGCGCCGTCGAAGCTCAGCCAGCGCGCCTCCACGCCGTCCACCTGTCCGACCAGGTCGGTCACCCATCGCACCACCGGGTCCGGCATCGACCCCGACGTGTCCAGGGCGATGACCAGCCTCTTCACCCGCTCGGGGCCACGCCGCGCGAGGACGGGATCGTGGCCGAGCGCGGCCAGCAGCGCTCCGCGCTTCTTCGGGTAGACCAGCCGATCGCCGGGACGGAGCCTGGAGGCCAGCACGTCCACCAGCCACTGTTGCCACCAGTGCACCCGGCGGGTGGCGACGGTCCGGCCGCGCAGGGCGTGCGCGCCGAGATCGCCCCAGATCCGGTCGGCGCGGTCGCCGCCGCCCCGGGTGCGGTCGAGCAGGTCGAGCAGTTCGCCGCGGGCGAGCGCGCCGCCGCGCCTGGCCGCGATCAGCACGCTGCGCAGCACGTCGGAGCCGACGCTGTCCACCGTCTCCTGGTCGAGCCCGGCGCCCTCCAGCAGCAGGTGCACGCAGAGCGGCCCCGGTACGGGCGGGTGCCGCATCCTGCGCAGCTCCCGGTAGACGTCCATGTCCGTGGCCACGAAGTCGTCGTAGGGCAGCCAGTCGAGCCCCTGCGCCGTCAGGTCGTCGCGGTAGGCGCGGTGGATCAGCGCGGGATCGACGCCCACCGGCTCGCCGCCGATCTCCGGCAGCCCGGTCTGGCGCAGCCGGACCATGGCGACGTGGTTGATCGCCACCTCGCAGGCCAGTGTGAAGACCGGGTCGTCGCGCAGGACGGGATCGGCGAACAGATGCCGCTGCACCAGGTGCCGGGCCTCGTGGAACAGCACGAAGCGCACGCCCTCCAGCCCCAGGGCGACGAAGAAGCCGGGGTTGTACAGCAGCAGGCAGGTGCCGTGCCCGGAGGCGAGCACGGCCGCGGTGTCCACGGCCGTGGTCGGGATCTGGTGCGAGCACTTGCTGTAGATCCAGGACGCGATCGCGCTGTGCGTCATGCCGAGATCGAGCAGCGCCTGCTCCTTCAGCCGCCGGGCCCGCGCCACCGTCTCCTCGTCGGCCGGCCGCCATCGTTCCAGGGCCCGGCGGTCGCCCAGCTCCACCACCGGGAGCCTGATCCTGGCCCGTTTCCCGTACACCACGTGCCCAGCGTGGCGGAACCGGCCACCGGGGATCAACCGGCCGGATCACGCCGAGCCGGTCAGGAGCGTTTTTCCTGGGGTTCGCCGGCCAGCCAGTCCCAGCTGGTGATGGTGGTGCGCATCAGGCGGGCGGCGGTGGACAGGTGGCTGTCGGCGCCCCAGAACAGGGTGAGCGTGCGGCGGCAGTCGGGGTCGTCGACGTCCACCCAGGCCAGCGGGGCGCGGGTGGTGGAGCGGCGGGCGAGGGACGGGACCAGCCCGATGCCGAGCCCCGTGCTGATCAGGTCGGCGATGGCGCTGGACTCGTCGCCCTCGCAGACGATCCGCGGCGTGCGGCCCCTGGCGGCGAAGAGCCGGTCGAGCAGCCGGCGTTGCCAGTGTCCCTTGCGGGCGGTGACGAAGGGCTGGTCGGCCAGGTCGTCGATGGTCACCGACGTACGGCCGGCCAGCGGGTGGTCGAGCGCGGTGGCCAGCCCGACCGGCTCGTCCAGCAGCTCGGCCGCCTCCAGCCCGTCGGCGTGGATCGGCTGGGAGGCGACGCACAGGTCGAACTCCTGGGCGCGCAGGCGGCGGGTCATGTCGTCGGCGGGGGCCCAGTGGAGCTCGATCTCGGCGGCGGGGTGGGCGCGCTTGTAGGCCGCGAGCGGCCCGGTGAGGGTCAGGAAGGTCTCCGAGGCCAGGCGTACGGTGCCGAACCCCTCGGCGGCCTCGGCGACGGCTCGGCGTCCGGCGTCGAGCTCGCCGAGCGCCCGTTCGACGAAGCCGCGGAACAGCGTGCCGGCGCCGTTCAGGCGGAGCCGGCCGCCGCGGTCGAACAGCGGCGTGCCCAGTTCGCCCTCCAGGCGGGCGATCGTCCGGCTCAGGGACGGCTGCGCGACGCGCAGCTCCTCGGCGGCGGCGCTGAGGTGTTCGAGCCGGGCCACCACCAGGAACTGGCGGAGGGCGTTCAGATCCATCATGCCTCCCAACACATAACACCATAGCAATATAGATCTTGGACAAGATAACTCGGGAGCCATAGCGTCGGAGGCGTTTCACCAGGACGGACATGAGGAGGACCCTCGATGCTCAGCGTGCTCGACGGGCCGCGAGCCGATGCCACGCGCCGCACGGCACCCGTGGGCTGGACGTTGCGGGCGACGGTCAGCGCCCACATGGTGGCGATCGCCGGGCAGCCGGTGTTCGCCGGCGTCTACCTGACCGGCGACTACGACAGCCTGCGCTGGCACTCCCTCGGCGCCGACGCGGTCACCTCCATCGGTTACCTGCAGCTGATCGTGACGATCGTGCTGTGGGCGCGCCTGCGCCGCAGCGGGCCGTTCCTGGCCACGGCGGCGGTGGTGGCGGCCGAGACGGCGCAGTACTTCGCCGGGCTCGACGGCGCGTTGTGGCTGCACATCCCGCTGGGGGTGGCGACCGTCGCCGCGCTCACGGTGCAGTTCATCGACGTCTGGCGCCGCCCCTTCCCGCGTCGGGCGGCCCGCGATGCCTGAGCACGACCGGCCGGCCCGCGGCGTGACCAGGCGGCAGGCGCTCGGCATCGGCGGCGCACTCGGGCTGATGGCGGCCACCGGGCTCGGCGCCTCGGCCGCGATGGCCCGGCGGCCCTCGATCACCGGCGCCGAGCTGCGCAGCGACCTGCCGCTGCCGCCGCCGTTCCAGGTGCCGCTGCCGATCCCCGCCGTGCTGGCGCCGTCCGGCACCGCGGGCGGCGCCGACCGTTACGAGATCGTCCAGCGCGAGACGACCCTGGAGATCCTGCCCGGCGTGCGCACCCGGGCCTGGACGTACGGGGGCACCTTCCCCGGGCCGACGATCGAGGCCCGCCGGGGCCGGCCGATCACCGTGACGCACCGCAACGACCTGCCCGTGCCGACCGTCGTCCACCTGCACGGCGGGCGCACCCCGGCCGCCTCCGACGGCTACCCGACCGACCTCGTGCTGCCCGAGGGCTGGACGGAGCCCACCATGCACATGGCGCACGGCTCCGGCATGGGGAACATGCGCGACCCCCGGGCCGTGCTGAGCAGGCGGACCAGGGACTACACCTTCCCGCTGGACCAGCGGCCGACGCTGCTGTGGTACCACGATCACCGGATGGACTTCACCGCCCCCGCGATCTGGCGCGGCCTGGCCGGGCTGCAGATCGTCCGCGACGACGCCGAGCAGGCGCTCGGCCTGCCCGCGGGGCCGCGCGAGCTGCCGCTCATGATCGCCGACCGGGCGTTCACCGCCGAGGGCGAGCTCGCCTACCCCGCCCTCGACCCCACCCTGCGGGAGCGGCCGGGCGTGCTCGAACCGTACATGGCCGGGGTGCTCGGCGACGTGATCCTGGTCAACGGCGCCCCCTGGCCGGTCCACGAGGTGGACGCGGTCCGCTACCGGCTGCGCCTGCTGAACGCCTCCAACGCCCGCCACTACGAGCTCGAAGCCGTGCTCGACGACGGGCGGCGGCTCGACCTCGTGCAGATCGGCGCCGACCAGGGGCTGCTCGCCGCCCCCGTCACCCACCGGGTCCTGCCGATCGCGCCGGCCGAGCGCTACGACGTGGTGGTGGACTTCGCCCGCGTCCCGGTCGGCGGGCGGGTCCGGATCGTCAACCGGCTCGGCTCGGGCCGCACCCGGGACGTGATGGCCTTCCGGGTGGCGCGCGCCGCGGCCGACGACAGCCGGGTCCCGCGCGTGTTGTCCACCGACCTGCCGGAGTGGCGGCGGGAGGACGCCGTACGGGTGCGCGAGCTGTCCTTCCGCGCCGGCCGGATGAACGACGGCCGCGGCTGGCTGATCGGCGGGCTGCCGTTCGACCCCGACCGGTCCGACGTCACCGTGGGCCTCGGCGACGTCGAGGTGTGGCGGATGGTCGCCGACGTCCACCACCCCGTCCACCTGCACCTGGTCGGCTTCCGGGTGCTCGCGCGCAGCGGCCGGCCGCCGTTGCCCCATGACGCGGGCCTGAAGGACACCGTCTCCCTGCGTCCGGGCGAGTCGGTGGAGATCATCACCCGGTTCGACGGCTACCGCGGCCGCTACCTCTTCCACTGCCACAACGCCGAGCACGAGGACATGGCCATGATGGCCAACCTCCAGGTCGTCTGACCCCCGCGCCGGCCTCCAGGCCGCCTGACCCCTCGCGCCACCCCGGTCCCGTTCACAAGGAGCGTCCCCATGCCCGCCGATCCCGGCATCGTCATCATCGGCGCCAGCCTCGCCGGCGCCCAGGCCGCGCGGGCCCTGCGGCTCGACCACGGCTACGACGGGCCGCTCACGCTCGTCGGCGCCGAGCACCACCTGCCCTACCAGCGTCCCGCGCTGTCGAAGGGCTACCTGCTGGGCACCACCGGGGCCGCCGAGCTCGACGTCCTGGACCCGCGGTTCTACGCCGCCCAGGACGTCGCCCTCGCCCTCGGCGCCCCCGCCACCCTGCTCGACCTCGACGGCCGGCGGGTGAAGCTGGGGCGCAACGTGGAGCTGCCGTTCGGGCAGGTGCTGATCGCCACCGGCGCCCGCCCGCGCCGCCTCCGGGTGCCGGGCGCCGACCTCGACGGCGTCCACCACCTGCGCGACCGCGAGGACAGCGAACGCCTCGGCGCGGCCCTGCGCGCGGCCTCCGCCGTCGTCGTGGTCGGCGCCGGCTGGCTCGGCTGCGAGGTCGCCGCCGCCGCCCGCGCGCTCGGCGTGCGCACGACCGTCGTCGACCCGCTGCCCACGCCGCTCTACCACGTGCTGGGCGACCGGATCGGCGGCGCCGTCGCCCGCCGGCACCTCGACCACGGCGTCGAGCTGCTCACCGGCGACGGCGTCGAGGCCGTGCTCGGGACGCGCTCGGTCGAGGCGGTGCGCACGGTCGCCGGGCGGCGCGTCCCGGCCGACCTCGTCGTGGTCGCCGTGGGCGCCGTCCCCCGCACCGAGCTGGCCGGGGCGGCCGGGCTGCGCGTGGACGGCGGCATCGTCACCGACGGTCACCTGCGCACCTCGCACCCGGCCGCGCTGGCCGCCGGCGACGTGGCCCGCCACCGGCACCCGCGCTACCTCAAACCGGTCCGGATCGAGCACTGGGACAACGCCGTCGTCCACGGGACCGCCGCCGCGGCCACGCTGGTGGGCGAGCCGGTCGTCATCGACCACGTCCCGTACTTCTTCTCCACGCAGTACGGTTCCACCCTCGAATACGTCGGCCTGCCCACCACCTCCGACCGCGTCGTCACCAGGGGCGAGCCGGGGGAGCCCGGGTTCACCGCCTTCTGGCTCGACCGCGGCGTCCCGGTGGCCGCCCTGACCATGGACGGCCAGACGGACGGCCAAGACGCCGCCGGCCACCTCCGGGCCCTGGTCGCCGCCGGGCACACCGCCGATCCGCGCCGCCTGGCCGACCCCGGCGTCCCGATGGCGGAGCTCCTGCCGCACACCCCCACCGGCGTCTCCTGAACGGCGACGCCCCCGCTCAGACGCGCAGGACCGCCGTGCGGGTGTGCCCGCGGCTGCCGCCGACCTCGACCTTGACCGCCCGCTTGGACCGGCGCACCCCCCGGTCGCCCTCCTTGACCGACCTGACCGGCCACGGCAGCTTGATCCGCACCTCGTCGGCGGTCCTGGACGGGTCCGAGACGGCCAGCCGGACCCGATGACGGTCGTGGCGGAGCAGCACGGCGCACGGCCCGTCGGCGGCCAGCGGCCCGTGCGGGGTCTCGACGGCTCCCGCGCGCCAGAACACGGCGGCGATCAGGTCGTCCCGGCTGACGGCCTGCACCGTGCGGGAGTTGGCCAGGATCTCGACCCGCCCGCGGTAGGCCGCGGTCTGCTCGGAGGTGGCGTCGGGCAGCACGGCGTAGGCGTAGCGGGCCCGGCGCGGATCGACGCCGTGGTCCACCAGGATCGTCGTGTAGTGCCGGGTGACGGGGGTCCGGTCGCCGCCGGTGGTGGCGCCGGCGTCGATGTCGCGCCAGCGGCCGGTGCGCCGCTCGCGGATCACCTTGGCCTCGGCGCCGTCGAGCAGCGCGTACCCGGCCACGCCGGACAGGTGGATCCAGCCGTCGCCGCGGGTCAGCGGGGGATGGGCGCCGTGGGTGTTGCGGTTCTCCACGACGGTCTCGACGCGGCGGCCGTCGGAGGCGGTGATGCCGGCCCCGAGGGCGATCACGCCGTCGTCGAGCAGGAACCACGCCTTCCTGGCCCGCAGCGAGGAGCCGTCGGCGATCAGTCTCATCGCCGCCACGCCGTACTCGCCGTCGAGCGCCGCGCCGCCCGCCCACGGGGTGGGCGGCAGGCGGCGCGCGCCGTGCGGGAGGTCGGCGCGCCCGCGGGTGTCGACCGTGGTGCCCGGCAGCCGGTACGGGTCGATCGTCGGCCACAGGTCGTCGTTCCAGTGGGTCAGGTCGGCGGTGTAGAGGTACGTCATGCCGTCGCCGGTGTACCAGCCGTGCAGGTTCTCCTGGTTCATGCCCTCGGCCGCGCCGATGCGCTCCGAGCTCATCGCGATCGCGTACGCCCAGGTGGGACGCCGGTGCACGACCCGGTCCATGTCGGCGAAGACGTACGTGCCGGTGGTGCGGGGGCCGACCGGCACGGACGCGTCCGCCAGCAGCGCCTCCGCCCGCGCGACGCTCGCCAGCGGGGCGACCGCGGCGTACGGGACGGCCTGGTTGCGGGTGAGCCAGCCCTTCACCATCGGCCGCCAGCGCCGGGCGTGGCGCTCGGGCGCCGTCTCCAGCAGAGTCAGGATGGCCTCGACCGCCTTCTGCCCGGAGTGGTGGTCGCGGTGGCCCTGCACCGAGATCTGCCGGCCGCGCACGCAGTCCATCATCAGCCCGTCGAAGATGAACGGCGTGAACGAGCGGTCGACGATGTCGTAGACGTTCCCGATGTCGCGGATCTCCCACGGTGACCTGGCCAGCATGGCGATCAGCTTGGCCACGCTCTCCAGGTAGTCCACGCCGTAGCTGCCGTTGTAGGGGAACACGCCGTGCTGGATGAAGGAGCCGTCGCGGTAGAAGCCGTCGCCCGGCCCGCCGGTGCGGCGCAGCAGGTCGGAGACGGCCTTCCTGGCCCGTTTGAGCAGGCGGGCGTCGTGGGTGAGCAGCCCGCGCATCGCCACCGCCATGGCCTTGCTCGCCCGGTTGGCGCCGGTCTCGACCACGCCGGGGTGGCTGACGCGGCGCTCGGGGTCGGGGCACCAGTGGCGCAGCGGGCGCAGCCAGCGGCGCAGGTCGTCCTTGGGCAGGCCGTCGTAGAGCAGGGCGCAGGTGTCGGTCAGCGCGCGCGGGACGCCGATCTCCCACCAGTACCAGTTGCTGCCGCGGCGGTCGAGGCCCTCGCGGTAGGCGTGCTCGTACAGGAAGTCCAGGGCGCTGGCCGCGGTCTCGGCGACCCGCTGATCGCGGTGCATGTCGGTGCCCGGCGTGGCCCAGCCGAGCGCCAGCGTGCGCATGCGGTTGTAGGCGCGGTTGAAGTTACCCGTACGGGGGTCGTCGAGCGGCAGGTCGGGCCACAGGCTCGGCCGGCCGGGAGCGGGGTCCATCTTGCGCAGCACCGCGTTGGCCGAACCCTCGACGGCCTGCGTCTTGTCCAGGTACGCCGGGTCGTACGTGGCGCCGGCCAGCAGGCTCACCCATCGCTCCCGGGCCGCGTCGAACGCGGCGGCGCCGGTCGCCTCGGCCGGCTTCTCCCACAGGGCGATTCCGGCCACGGCCGCGGCCCCCAGCAGGGCGGACCGGCGGCTGAGGGGGTGGGTCATGGAAGCCTTTCGACAATCGGCCATCTACCAGATGAAAAGATCCTATGTCGGTGACAGGGGCGATCATTTCGCCTTCGCGACGGGGTACCCGGCATCGGGGGCATTGAACTGTGATGAACCGTATTGAACTGTTCGCTCCGGCGATCGATCATCAGGGGCAGTAGCGCTTCCTCGCTTCAGAGAGGATCTCCATGATTCGTCGCGCATCGCTCGCCGTCCTGCTCGCCCTCGGCACGCTCACCGTCTTCGGCTCGCCCGCCCAGGCCCGCGCCTGCCAGATCGACTACCACTGCGAGACGTACTACTACAGCGACTCCACCCGGACCACGCTGGTCGGCGTCAAGTACGAGAACTGCGTGGGCGACGTGACGTGGGTGGGCACCCGCGGCTCGTACCCGGAGTTCTACGAGACCCCCTGCTAGGGGGCCGGCTCGGCGAGGTGTTCCGCGGGCACGCCTCGCCCGCCGCGTCCGGCCGGCGCCCGGGGCCGACCGGCTCACACGGTGATCACGACCTTGCCGAACGGCCCGCCCGACGTGTAGTGGCGGTAGGCGTCGGGCGCCTGGTCGAAGGGGAAGACGCGGTCGATGACCGGGCGCAGCCGGTGGGCCTCGATGAGCCGGTTCATGGCCAGGAACTGCGCGCGGCTGCCGACGGCGATGCCCCGCAGCGTGGCTCCGGCGCTGAAGACCGCCCGCGCGTCGAGGGGCGGCGGGTCGCCGAGGACGAACCCGACACTGGCCACCTGGCCCCCGATCGCGGTGGCCGCCAGCGACAGCCCGAGGTCGCCGGCGACGTCGATGACGTGTTCCGCGCCCTCGCCCCCGGTCAGCTCGCGCACCCGGGCCGGCCAGTCGGGGGTGGCCCGGTAGTCGACGACCTCGTCGGCGCCCAGCGCGTGCAGGCGTTCGGCCTTGGCCGGGCTGCTGGTCGTGGCGATCACCCGGGCGCCCAGCGCCTTGGCGAACTGCAGCGCGAACAGCGACACCCCGCCGGTGCCCTGGGTGACGACGGTCCGGCCGGGCAGCGGGCCGGTGCCGTCGCCGGTCAGGGCGTTCCAGGCGGTGACCGCGGCGCAGGGGAGCGTCGCGGCCTCCTCGTAGGACAGGTGGGCCGGGATCGGCACGAGCGCGTGCTCGTCGAGCAGCGCGTACTCGGTGAGCATGCCGTCCAGCGAGCCGCCGAGCTGCGGCAGGTGCCGCAGCGCGAACGGGCCGTCCTGCCAGCTCGGGAACAGGGTGGCGGTGACCCGGTCGCCGACGCCGACCGACTCGACGCCGGGGCCGGTCGCGACGACCTCGCCGGCGCCGTCGGAGACCGGCACCACGTCCGGTTTGACGGGGAGCACGTAGTCGCCGCGCAGGATCATCAGCTCGCGGAAGCTGAGGGAGGTGGCCCGCACCGCGACCACCACCTGCCCGGGGCCGGGAGTGGGGACGGGGTGTTCCTTGATCGACAGGCCCTCGATGCCGGCTCCGCTGTCGACGTGGTAGCTGCGCATGACGTTCATCAGGCGGTCGCCAGGGGAACTTCGCCGGCGGTCTTGCTGAAGCCGAGCGCCTCGACGATCTGCCCGTCGCGGACGCGCATGAGGTTGACGCCGCTGACCCAGTCGGAGGGGCCGGTGCCGTAGCGGTAGTGCCAGTGGATGGTGGCGCGGTCACCGGCGACGATGACCTCCTGCGGCTCGAACGCGCTGGTCAGGTCGTCCACGAGCGCGCCCCACCAGTCCAGGCACGCCTGGCGGCCGGTGACGCGTTCCCCGGTGGGGGCCGGCTGGACGGACTCCATCACGCAGTCCTCGGCGACCAGGTCGTCGAGCAGGTGACGGTCACGCTCGACGAAGGCCCGGTTGAAGCGCTCCATGACGTCGGCGGTGGTGGGGAAGGACACGGTTCCTCCAGAAGGAAGCGGGTAGATCGATCGGTCTATCTATGTATATCGACCGGTTGATCTACTCGTCAACCCGTGGCAACCTGAACCCATGACTGTTCGTACGGGACCGGGCCCCCGGGAGCGCCTGCTGACCGCCGCTGACCAGCTGATCTACAGCCAGGGCGTCAATGTCGGCGTCGACGCGCTGCTCAAGGCGGCCAACGTGGCCCGGCGCTCGCTCTACGAGCACTTCGGCGGCAAGGACGGCCTGATCGTCGAGGTGCTCAGGTCGGCCGCCGACGCCGACGCCGCCGACTACCGCCGCACCATGGACGCCGCCGGCCACGATCCGCGCGAGCGCCTGCTGGCCGTCTTCGACCGGATCGGCGAGATCGTCGCCATGCCCGGCTTCCACGGCTGCCGCTACCTGGCCGCCGACCTCGGCCTGACCGACCCCGCCCATCCCGCGCACGAGATCACCCGGGACTATCGCCGGCAGGTGCACGAGCTGCTGGCGCGCGAGCTGACCGCGCTCGGCCACCCGCACCCCGACCACGCCGCCGACCAGCTCCTCATCCTCATCGACGGCACCCTCGCCGTCGGCGCGACCCGCCCCGGCACGAACCCGGCCACCGCCGCCCGCGAGCTCGCCGAACACGTCATCGCCCCCTGACGGGCCGTCACGGCGTAGCCCCCGAGCGGCGCCTACCGGGCCGTCGCGGTCAGGGTGGCGTGCGGGACGGTCGTCGCGCCCACCGGGCCGGTCAGGTCGAGTGCGAAGCCGTCCGCCGTCCCGCGGCCGACCAGCCGTCCCGACCGCCCGGACTTCTCGGTGACCGACTCCACCGTGCTCTGCCTGCGTACGGTCCCGCCCACCCGCAGGGGCCCGTGGAACACGACCTCGGCGAACATCCGCAGCAGCAGGCCGACGGGCGGCAGGAACGAGCCGCGTACGGGAGGCCCGTCGCCCCCCGGCACGGACGAGACGGGCCAGCGCGCCAACGCCGCCCAATGCCACAGCGGCGGCAGCTCCGCGCCCGGCCCCGGCACACCGTCGTCGAACGGGGCCGCGAGCGCGGCGACCGGGCCCGCAGGGCAGTGCGCGGTCGCCCCGGGGGGAGGGCGAGCGTCAGCGGGCGGAGATGATGCCGCCGGGCAGCAGGGCGCCGAGGGTGGACGTGTCGTTGACCATGTTGAACACGTCAAGCACCGGCTGGAGCAGCGCGCCGACGGGCCCGCCGGCGGCCAGCGAGTCGGCCGCGGCCGGGGTGGTGAACGCGACGGTCAGCAGCGCGCCACCGGCCACGGCGCAGGTGAGACGGCCCTTGAGCTTCATGGACACCTCCATGGGAGTTACCGAGAGTGATCGTCCAGCACTCTACGTGACAGGAGGGTGTCCGGCCGGTAAGGCGCACGGTCAGGGCTGGACGGGGAGCATGACCTCCACCGTGGTGCCCGTCCCCGGCGCGCCGCCGACCAGGCAGATGCCGCCCAGCTCGGCCGTGCGCTCGCGCATCGAGGTCAGGCCGACGCCGGAACGGTGCTCAGGAGGCAGGCCGCGGCCGTCGTCGGAGACCAGCAGGCGCAGCGCGCCGGGCTCGCGGCGCAGCTCGACCCGGACGCGGGTGGCCCGCGCGTGCCGCCGCACGTTCGTCAGCGCCTCCTGCGCGATCCGGTAGACGGCCACCTCGACGGCGGCCGGCAGGCCGGTCAGGTCGCCCTCGGCGATCACCTCCGCGGCCGGGCCGTCCGGCGCGGCCAGCGCCCGCACGGCGGCGGCCAGGCCCAGGTCGTCCAGGGCGGGCGGGCGCAGGCCGTAGACGAGCTGCCGTAGGTCGCCGGTGACGGCGTCCATGCCGGTACGCAGCTCGCGCAGCAGCCCGTCGGCCGCCTCCGGCGAGCTCTTCAGGCTGAGACGGGCCATGTTGACGGTCATCGCCAGCCCGCTGAGCGTCTGGCCGAGGCCGTCGTGCAGGTCACGGCGCAGCCGGCGGCGCTCCTCCTCGCGGGCGGCCAGCATGCGTTCGCGAGAACGTTGCAGGTCGGCGGCCAGGCGGACCGCGTGGGCCACGTCGGCCGCGTACGGGACCAGCGTGTCCAGCACCCGCTCGTCGTGCGCGGCGGGGAAGCGGCGCGCGGCGGGCGGGCCGACCAGCAGCCGGCCCACCCATTCGCCGTGCCAGATCAGGGGCACCTCGCGCGGGGAGTCGCCGACCTGCCCGCGGTCCGTGCTCGCCACGCTGACCGGATGGCCTGGCTCGCCGCTGGTCACCTCGACGGCGACGCCGCGTACCGCCAGGCCTTCGCGCAGCACGCCGATCACTGCCGCCAGCGCCTGCGCCGGATCGCCCCGGCGCACCTCCTGCGCCAGCCGCTCGGCCAGGACGCGCGGATCGCCCACCGGCCCGTAGAGCAGGCGGTCGACCGCGCGTTGCAGCGCCCGTCGCAACGGCTGGAAGAACGCGCCCGTGAGCAGCGCGGAGGCGAGCCCGGCGACCTGGTGGTACCCCGACACCAGCAGGCTCGACAGCGTGGCCACCCCGAAGTAGACCCCGCCGACCACGGCCAGCAGCCCGGCGGCGACGAACGTCCGGCTGACGACGGTGTCGATGCCGTAGAGCCGGTAGCGGGTCACCGAGATCACCATCGACACGGGGATGACCGCCGCCCACCCGATCGACAACCAGTACAGCCCGGGCACGACGACGCCGGCGAGCATGAAGACGATGTACCCGCCGAAGGAGAACAGCGGCCAGCCGATCTGCCGCCGCACGACCGGGTCGGCCCGGCGGAAGCGCAGCAACATCGACCACGCCGCCAGCGGCAGCGTCGAGAGGATCCCGGTCCAGGCCACCACCGTGACCACCGGCCAGATCGGCGCCAGCTCCGGGACCTGTAACGGGTTGGGGATGACCGCGGGCAGCGGATAACCCTCGGCCGGCGGGTCGGGACGTAGAAACATGTGGGCCAGCTCCACCGCGGTCGACACCGCGCCGAGCAGCACCACCAGACGCCAGCGCCGCGACGGCAGCCTGCCGTCGGGGGAGTACAGCGGCAGCAACATCTCCAGCAGCAGCCCGGACACCGCCCAGCCGACCTGCGCGGGGAACCTCAGCAGCCCCGCCAGCGGGAGGTCCCCGCCCGCCGCGGCGGCCAGCATCGCCGACTGGCAGAACGTGTTGACCGCGCCGCCGAGACCGCCCGCGCACATCAGCCACGCCAGCCTGAGCCGCGGCCGGTGCACGATGAGGAACGCGCTGAAGGCCGGAAAGGTGACCCCGGCCGCGGCCAGCGGGCTGAAGATCTCCGGCAGCCGCCACTCCGGCGGCAGCGCCGCGTACATCAGGACCGCCGCGAGCACCAGCACCGGCGAGACCACGGCCAGGACGACGGCGACCACCCGGGCTGCCCACGCCATCCGTCCCCGCCTTCCGGCTGCCGTTCCCGCCCGACCCTAGCGTGCCCGCGGAACGGTCCGCCATGAGCGGGCCGGCCGGCCGGATCGACCGGCGGGTCAGCGCAGCGACCGCAGCAGGGCGCCGCGGTCGAGGGCGTCCACGGGCCACGTGCGGGAGCGCAGGGTGCCCCGGTCGCGGTAGGCGCGCATGATCGCGACGTGTTCCGGCAACCGGACGAACCCCCGCAGATCCTCCTCGCTCCGCCACACCGACAGCGAGCCGACCCGGCGGCCGGCGAGATCCGCCCAGAGCCACATGCCCACCGCACCCGGCAGGCCGGGCCAGTGGCGGCTCAGGGACCGGCCGTGCCGGGCGATGCCGGGCAGGTCGAGCAGCCGCCGCATCCGGAAGTCCGTCAGGGCGGCGATCAGCGGCCCCGGCCGGTCGCTCTCGGGGCCGGGGATCCAGCGTGAGGTCAGCATGCGGCGTACGGACCGGTCTCGAACGTCATGCCGCCAAACTATATTAACGACCGATCGTTTGTATATCTGAGGGTGGCGGTCAGCCGCGGCCGGGGGAGAGGGCGGCGGCCAGCTCGCGCCAGTGGGGCATCGCCGTCCGGCCCGGCTCGATCCCGATCACCTGCACGGCGACGTGGTCGGCGCCGGCGTCCACGTGGGCGCGCAGCTTGCCGACGACGGTGTCCAGATCGCCCCAGAAGACGAAGTCGTCCACCAGGCGGTCGCCGCCGCCGCCGGTGATCTCCTCCTCCGCGTACCCGAGCCGCCGGAACTTCGCCACGTTGTACGGCGTGCTCAGGTAGGGGCGCAGGTGTTCGCGGGCGGTGGCGCGGGCCTTGGCGGGGTCGGTCTCGAACAGCACCGGATGCTCGACGGCCAGGAACGCGTCCGGGCCGAGGAGCTGCCGTGACTCGGCGGTGTGCGCGACGTTGACGTGGTAGGTCTGGGCGCCCGCCGCGCGGTCGCGGGCCAGTTCGAGCATCTTGGGCCCGTACGCGGCCAGCAGGCGGCGCACGCCTGACTTCGGAGCCGGGTTGACGGTCTCCAGCTCGTCCAGCTCGTCAAGGTAGGTCCGCATGGCGGTCAGCGGGGTCGTGCCGGGGCGGGGGGCGCCGCCGAAGCCCAGGCCGAGGACGTGCCGGTCGGGGTAGGCGTCGGCCAGCAGCAGGGCGGCGCCGTACGTCCACCTGGCCTCGCGGGCCCAGATCTGGGCGATGCCGTTCACGATGTGCATCCGCCGCGTGCACGACAGCAGGAAGCCGGCGTGCGTGAGCGCCTCGCGCCCGAGCAGCTCGGGCATCCAGAACGCCCGCCACCCCTGCTCCTCCAGCTCCTGGATCGACTCGCGCATCTGCGCGGCCGGCACGTGCTCGAAGTCGAACGTGTAGATCCCGAACGTGCCGAGATCCAGGCCGTCGATGCTGCCCATGGGACGTCCCCTCATCGTGTGTCGATCCTCAGAACATAGACATATCGCTAAATGTCGATATGTGGAAGCCGGCCGGCCTCTCTCGCGGGAGGGTGCCGCCTCTACGGCGTGCGGTCTTCTACAGCGTGCGGCCGAGGGTGGCGACGAGCTGGGCGATGCGCCGTTCGTCACGCTTGTAGTGCGTCCACTTGCCCACGCGGGTGGCGCGCACCAGCCCCGCGCGCTGCAGCTCGCTCAGGTACGCCGACACCGTGGACTGCGCCAGCCCCACCCTGGCCTGGATGTGCGTCACGCACACCCCGACCTCCACCGGGTCGGCGATCGCCCCCTCCAGCGAGAAGTGGCGCTCCGGTTCCCGCAACCACGTCAGCAGTTGCAGCCGGGTCGGGTTCGCCAGCGCCCGCAACGCGTCGGACAGCTCGGAATCGGTCAACAGTGGAGCTTCCGCCATGGATGCCAGCATAGTGAGCCATCGACGTATCGCGGTAATCCGATGCGTTCCAGCTCGGCGCCCGGATGGTTCCTCAAGGGGAGGCAACACCTCGGTAGATTTCCCGCACTCGAAGTAATCCATCCAGTCAAGACGATTGCCTCAAATAAGTCGATCGACTTATATTTCGAAGTGTCGGGCTTTCAAGCTGGAGGACGCATGACCGCTGACGCGATCCCCGATTTCCCCTTCGACCGCCCCACGGCGCTGGAACCGCCGCCACAACTCGCCGACCTGCGGGAGAAATGCCCCGTGGCCCACGTACGCCTCCCCAGCGGCGACGTGGCGGCCCTGGTGACCAGGTACGACGACGCCCGCGCCGTCATGGCCGACCCCCGCTTCAGCCGCAACCTCGCCCGCGAGGGCGCCGCCCGGCTGTCCACCACCGAGGACGGCGGCCTGTTCAACCGAAGCAAGGACGGCGCCGGCGACATCGGCGAGGGCGAGGGCCACATGCGGTGGCGACGCCTGCTGAGCCGCTGGTTCACGGCCCGCAAGATGGAGGTCTGGCGCCCCCGCGTCCAGGCCATGGCCGAGGAACTCCTCGACTCCATGCTGGCCAAGGGCTCCCCGGGCAACCTGTCGTCCGGCCTGGCCCTGCCCCTGCCGGTACGGGTCATCTGCGCCCTGGTCGGCGCGCCGAGCTCGGACCAGGACAAGTTCGCGCACTGGTCGCGCACGATGCTGACCCTGACGCGCAACACGCAGGAGGAGGTCGACACGGCCTACCGGGAGTTCAACGCGTACGTGTCGGACCTGATCGACCGCAACCGCGCCGACCCCGGCGACGACCTGCTCAGCGAGCTGACCCAGATCACCGACGCCGAGGACGGCAGGCTCAGCCAGGACGAGCTCATCGCCACCGTGCGCGGGCTCCTGCTGGCCGGCCACGAGACCACGTCCAACATGATCGCCATCATGACGGCGATGCTGCTGTCCGACCGGCAGCGCTACGAGGCCGTGATCGACGACCCCGACCTGATCCCGGGCACCGTGGAGGAGGTCCTGCGACTGGACAGCACGTTGTCGGCCATCGGCGGCGTGCCCCGGTTCATCACCGAGGACGTCGAGCTGAGCGAGATCACCGTGCCCGCCGGCAGCACGCTGATCCCCAACATCCCGGCCGCCAACCGCGACCCGGCCAAGTTCGCCGACCCCGACCGGTTCGACCCGCGCCGGGAGAACAGCAGCCAGCACCTCACCTTCGGCGCCGGCCGCCACTACTGCCTCGGCCAGCCGCTGGCCAGGGTGGAGCTGCAGGTCGTCCTGGGCCTGCTGACGCGCCGGCTGCCCGGCCTGCGGCTCCGCGACGA
Organism: Nonomuraea sp. NPDC049758; assembly: GCF_040674635.1. Lineage (NCBI taxonomy): Bacteria > Bacillati > Actinomycetota > Actinomycetes > Streptosporangiales > Streptosporangiaceae > Nonomuraea > Nonomuraea sp. NPDC049758. Next base: position 214,286 of record NZ_JBFAMZ010000010.1, on the reverse strand, counting down.
CCCCCGCGAGCTGCGGTTGCGCACGGGCGGCCTGTCCGGCGGCCTCCAGGACGTGTGGGTCACCTGGTGACCCGCTGACCTCAGCCGGCGGCATGGGATAGCGTTCGGGGACGGTGGTGGAAACGAGATCGAGGACCGGTCATGGACGTCAGTACGGCGGTCGCCGCGCCGTCTCCCCGCTCGATCCGGGCCAAGGACAGGATCATGCAGACCGCGGAGCGGCTCTACGCCGAGCACGGCTTCGCGCACGTGTCGATCAGGATGATCCGCGAGGCCGCGGGCCAGCGGAACAAGTCCGCCGTCCAATACCACTTCAGCACCCGTGACGAGCTGATCCACGCGATCCTGTCCCGTCACGCGGCCGCCGTCGACCGGCACCGCCTGCCGATGGTGGCCGCGCTGGAGACCTCGGGCGAGGTGTCGCTGCGCGACTGGATCACGTGCGCGATCGCGCCGAGCATCGAGCACCACATCGAGCTGGGCACCCCGTCCTGGTACGGGCGGTTCCTCGCCCAGGCCGTCGTGGAGCCGTCCCTGCGCGAGTACGCGGCGCGGGCGACGTTGAGCACGCCCTCGTTCCGCCGGCTGGAGCTGCTGCGCCCGCCGTCGATGCGCGACCGGGAGCACGAGCTGTCCGAGCGGCAGGCGGCGATGATCCGGCTGCTCGTCGTGCACATGAGCGCCGAGCTGGAGGCCGACCTGGCGGCCGGCCACGCCGCCGCCGGTTCAGTCGAAGAATCCTGGCGAGCTCTGGGCGAACATCTTGTCGCCGCCGTCTGCGGACTCAGCGGCGCCCTGCTGCCTTAGAGAGTCCCTGTCCGGTACGCGCACGATCTCCCCGCCGATGCCGCGAGGGGCGCCGTAGTGGCGGACCGCCTGGTAGTACAGCTTGGCCAGCGCGTTGCAGCTCGGCTGACGGAAGATCGAGTACTGGGTGCACACCTGCTTGAGGTCGAAGAAGAACGCCTTGTCGATGTGCTCCTTGTTCGCCGGGAAGTCGCCGACGGCCTGGTAGTTCCGGTAGCCGAAGTCGTGCCGCCGGCACGGGATCGAGAAGTCGAAGCCGAGCGGCTGGTCGGGGCTGCTCGTGCAGCCGTCGCTCGACCAGTCGAAGTCGAAGTCGGACCACGACCCCCGGTCGGCCCAGGCGTCCCGCCAGGCCGCGGCGCTGGACGCGGTGGGTTGCGTGAACCCCGAGAGCGCGGCGAGCTTCTCCTCCAGCGTCACGGCCTGGGCCGGCGGCGCGACCGCGAGAACGGCGACCAGCGAGAGAGCGAGCGGGACCGGCGCCCCGAGAGCCCGTCTGACCATGGGAACCTGCCTGTTTCGACCGGGACGGGAACATGTCATGGTCAGGTTCGCCCGCCGGCCCGCCGCGACCTGGGAATTCCGGGAAAACCCGTGGCAAAGGTCGTGTCCGGTTTCCGACGAGAGACGCCGCCGGCGGACCGTCCGGCCTTCAGGCTCGGGCGTCAGCCCGGGCCGTCGGCGTGGTTCATCTCCTCGGCCTGGGCCAGCGCCTCGGCCAGGGGCGGGACGTCCCAGACCGTGCGTTCGGCGTCCGTGGTGACGGGGTCGACGCGGTAGAGGGACCAGCGGCCGCCGATGTCGACGTACTGGGTCCCGTACCGCTGGGGCAGGCCCATCTGCAACAGCCACCGGTCGAGGGCCGAGGCCGCCAGCCTGCGGGCGGGCCGGCAACCGGCGTCGGCCGCCCGCCGCGCCAGCTCGAAGGCCAGGTGGTAGTGCTCGGCCAGCCCGCCGTGCTGCATCACCGCGGCCAGGTGGTAGTAGTCGCCCGGCGAGCGCACCTCTCCGGCCGCGAACTTCTCCATGCAGCGCGCCCGCCGGGCCAGGCCGCGCTCGCCGCCGTCGCCGGGCACGCCGTCGCGCCGGTCGTCCTGGTCGCGGTCGAACAAGTCACGCAGCTCCGGATCGCCGGGCGCCTCGAGGTCGGGGTCGGCGAGCTTGGCGAGGATTTCCGGAAGGCTGAACATTTGGCTGCGCGGCGCGGCCGACCATCTGCGCGCCGCTCGCGCGCGGCCCTTTCCAGTACGGTTATCCGCCACGTCTGCCAGCGTGCCGGGACAACCCGGGACGCGCAAGACGGCGCCACGCCGCAATATAGGGAAAATGTAGGGCCGTCGCCCGTTGACGCTTTATTGGGCCGGGGCGATGATGGCCGCGAAAGGGGCGCTCGCGCCTCCGCCGGAAATGAGGGAATGCGTGACCCTGCTTAAGGATGCGAATACTCGACACCCCGGGGCGCCCGCCGGCGTGCCCGCCGAGCGCCGGGACACGGCCGTGAGCTGCGGGTTCTTGGCGGGTGGTGGCAGGGGCTGAGTAGATGAAGCCCACGCCCGGCGCCACGGCGCTGCTGCGCGCCGGCCGGCCCGAGTTCGCCGTCGATTTCCGGGCGCATGAATTCATGCCCTTCGGTCCGGAGGCCCGGTCCATTGACTCCGGGCGGTGCAGAATTCTAGAACGGTCATCGCCGGGAAGCGTTTCAGGGGCGGCCGGTGATAACGCGCGGCGGATGCGGATCGCGATATTACGCACAAGCTGCGAGTGCAAATGGCCCGGCCGCGCCGAGTGGGCGTACGAGGAAGCGCATGGCATTCCGGGCCCGCCGCTCACCGGCGGCGCGGCATGAGCGATCTCGTCGCCTCCGCCGCGGACGCCCTGCGCGCGCTCGACGAGGCGCTGCTCGGCCTGCTGAAGGCGCTCCCGCCCGAGGACCCCGGCGCGCGGGCGGAGCTCCGGGCCGAACTCGAACGGGCGGGCGTCACGGACGAGGTCGCCGGCCGCTGCCTGCGCGTCCTGCGGATGGTGTTGTCCGGCGAGCGCGCGCGCCCGAGCGACTGGATCGGGGTGACGGCGGTGTTCCAGTGCGGTTTCTGCGGCTCGGCGCCCGACCCCGCCGATCTCGTCGTCGGCAAGTCGGTCTCGATCTGCCTGGGCTGCGCGCTGCTGGCGACGGCCGGGGCGGTGCGGGGCGAGCGGGAGCCGGTGGAGCGGCCGTGCGCGTTCTGCGGCGCGCGGGCCGTGCCCGCCCACCTGGGCGCCGACGGCGACAGGACGGTCTGCCGCGCCTGCGGCGAGCTGGTGCTCTACATCATCGCCAGCAAGAAGCGCGCCGACTGACGCCCGGGGACGGCGGGACGGGTGTCAGCCGCCCTGGGTGTAGATCGTCCGCCACCGCGAGCACCGGCCGACGGGCCGCGCGCCGTTGCCGCGGCACACCTGCGCCCGGATCTGCAGCGCGCCGCCGACGTTCTTGCGGAAGGAGCCGGTGCCCGGCAGGCAGTTGTAGACGCCGTGCGTGCGCCAGCGGCCGTTGCTCGCGCTCTGGTACCTGATCAGGAGCCACGAGCAGCCCTTGCCGCGGTCGTCGTCGAGGGTGCCGGTCACGGCCAGCCCCGACTGGCCGGCCACGACCTTGCCGCGGGCGGTCGCCAGGCCGTCGGCCGAGTGCAGGGCGCCCCACCTCCAGCTCGCCGGATCGGCGGCGGTGTCGGCGGCGGCCGCCGTGCTCAGCGCGGTCAGCGTGAGGACGGCGGCGCCCAGGGCGGTCAGGACGCGGGTCGGAAGATGGTTCGTCACCGGTCCAGGATTTCGGCCGGTACTTGTGGCCGACTTGGAAGCGGGCTGAGGCGTCAGAGTGCGGGGCAGCGGGCGGGGGCGGTGCCGTAGGCGTACCGGAGGAAGTCGACCAGGTAGGCCGACCAGGCGTTCCAGTCGTGGCCGCCCCTGCTGTAGCAGTAGCGGTGGCCGACGCCGAGGCCGGTCAGCGTGGCGTCGAACTCGCTCGCGTACGCGCCGAGGATGGGCTCGCTGACGCTCGCGGCGTCGTCGCTCGCCCTGGTGTCGTAGCCGCACGCGGCGGGGGCGGGCTCGGCGCCGTCCGGGACGCTCGGGAGGCTCGCGCAGCCGCCGGCGTACAGGGCCAGCCGTCCGTCATAGGGGGCGTACCTGCCCTGGGTGACCAGGTCGGCGGGGTTGGCGGCGGGCCAGTCGTCGACCGTGCGGCCGTGGAAGACCGTGGTGGTGTGCGGGCCGAACAGGGTGTCCAGGCGGTAGCGGCGCTGCACCTCCTGGTCGAGGACGGGCAGCGGGCTGCCGTTGTCGTACTTGTTGACGCGGAACTCGCCGAGGTCGGTCAGCTCGATCGCCGCGCCCGACTGCCACATGGAGTCGGAGATCGTGCGCTGGGCGGGCCTGGCGCGCAGGTCGATGCCGGGCGAGAACGCGCCGATCACCGAGAAGACGCCGGGATGCGCGGCCGCGTACCGCAGGGTGCCGTAGCCGCCCATGGACAGGCCCGCCAGGCCGCGTCCTGACCGGTCGGCGACGGTGTTGAAGTTGGCGTCGATCCACGGGATGAGCTGCTCGACGTGGTACGTCTCCCACTTCGGTGCGAAATATCCGTCCGTACGGCCGGCCCAGTCCGCGTACCAGCCGGTCATCCCGCCGGTCGGCATCACCACGATGCCGTCGAAGGAGCCCGCGGTGCGGACGAGGGAGACGAGGTCGGCCTTGGCGGTCCACGAGTCGTAGTTGTCGCCGCCGCCGTTGAGCAGGTAGAGCGCCCGGTAGGGGGTGGCCCGCGAGGGGTCGTAGTCCTTCGGCAGGTAGACGCGGACGGTGATCGGGCGCGACAGCGGGTCGATGACCGGGGCGCCGCCGGACGCCTGGAAGATCGCCGTCGAGGTCATCGTGACGTCCCGCAGCTCCGAGCCGTCGCCCTGCGGGCGACGCCGTACGTCGAGGCAGGTGATGCCATGGCCGTCGGGGCGGGGCAGCACGGCCGCGCACCCGGCCGCCTGTGTGGGCGCCGCCTGGGCCACCCCCGGGCCTGCGAACGTGCCTGCGACCATCAGTAATCCGGCAAGGGCTGAGGTGAACCGCATCGTTCTCCTTCGGTTCGGGCTCCCGACCGCCCCAATGTACGGGGGGACCGGCGGCCGGGGCGTCAACCGCCGGACCGAAGGTGGTCAACTTCTGCCGTACGCCTCAGCTTCTGCCGCGCCCCAGCTTCTGCCGTACGACTCAGTGCAGGTGCGCGGCCGTCCAGCAGTCGGGCGCGCCGGGTCTTCCGCACGCCGTCAGCCCGCGCAGCACGCCGGCCAGGGACGCCGTCCGGGCGTTGCCCGGGTCGTTGGACTCCTGGCGGGGGTCGGTGACGGTGTTGTAGTACTCGGGCTTCGGGTCGTTCTCGTACTCGACGTACAGCTCTCCCGCGGTCCGCACGGCGTTGTAGGTGGGCGGCTGCGCGTTGCCCTGCCTCAGCCGGTCGGCGTCGGGGTCGGGCCTGCCGGGCGTCCGCGGGTCGGGCTTGACGTGCTCGACCAGCGCCGCCTGCCGCCAGTCCGCGACCTGCCGGCCCTGGACGAGGGGGAGCAGGCTGCGGCCGTCCCGGCTGTCGCGGATCGCCGGGGCGAGGCCGGCCATGTCGAGGAAGGTCGCGAACAGGTCCACGTTCTGGGCGATGGCGCCGGTCACCAGCCGGTCGCGCTCTCCGGTGACCGGCCGCCTGACCAGCAGCGGGACCCGGACGTCGTGGTCGTAGGCGGTGGACTTGCCGCGGACCAGGCGGTGCTGGCCGAGGTGGAAGCCGTTGTCGCTGGCGAACACGACGTAGGTGTTGCGGCGCTCCTGCTCGGTGAGCGTGGACAGCACCCGTCCCACCATGTCGTCTACCGACTGGACCATGCGGATCCGGTCACGGAAGTCCTCGCGCAGTTCCTCGGCGCGCTTCGCCTCGATCGGGGCCCGGCGCACCCAGGAGGGCTTGTCGGCGGTGTCCTCGTCGTAGGAGGGCAGGGTGGTCACGTCGATGCCGGCGCAGTCGGGGCCGCCGCAGTCGCCGTGCGGGAACTCGCCGTCCGGGAAGCGGTCCTTCGGACGGTCGCGCGGGGCGGGCGGGAAACGCGGCTCGGTGTCGCCGGGCCGGACGTCCACCCGGTTGTGCGGGGAGAAGGGCGAGACCTGGAGGAAGAACGGCCGGCCGGGGGCGTGCTCGCGGGAGCGCTCGATGAAGCCGGTCGCCCGCTGGGCCAGCTCGTCCACCAGGTAGTCGCCCTTGGAGGGGGCGATCGGGCGCCGGTCGCCCGACTCCTCCCTGATGTAGCGGGTGAGCTGGTACCTGAACTCGTTGTAGCCGCCGCCCGCGGAGACGTGCCACTCGTCCCAGCCGTCCGGCACCTGGTAGCCGGGGCGGGCGGGGTACTCGTTGATGTATTTGCCCAGGTAGCCCGTGCGGTACCCGGCCTGGTGGAGCGGGACGGCGTAGGTGCGGCCCTCGTGCCGGGCGAACGCCTCGTAGCCGCCGCGGTCGTAGCCCTGGTTGGTCCGTACGCCGGTGTTGTGGGGGAACTGGCCGGTGAACATCGAGGCGCGGGAGGGGCAGCAGAGCGAGTCGGACACGTAGTAGTCGGTGAACGTGGTGCCGCCCTCGGCCAGGCCGCGGACCGTGTCCATGTAGGGCAGCAGGTCGGCGGACAGGTCGTCCACCAGGAAGAAGATGATGTTGGGCCGGGTGGGGGTGGCGGCGGACGCCGGGGGCGCGGGGGAGGCGATGAGCAGAGCGAGGATCGCGGCCACCGCCGCAGCCAAGCTTCTCCTGATATTTCGGGACAACGACATGACTGCCTCGTAAGCGGTGGTAGGGGAGCAACGGCGCTGCCCACTAATACCAGACAAACTACCCACAAAGCACAAAACCTCCCACACCCACCCCACCCATCACCGCAGCTCAGCAGCCTCAGGCGCGAAGAGCGAAGGGGATGGAGGGGGAAGGGCGCGGAGCGCGCCAACGGCGCGAAGGGGGTGAAGAGGGGAAGGCGCGGAGGGCGCGGAGGGCGCAAAGGGAGCGGAATGGGTGAAGGGGGGAGGGGGCGAAGGGGGCGAAGGGGCAAGGGGTGGAGGGGCGCGGGAGGCGCAGAAGGCGGAGGGTGGGGAAGCCGAGGGTCGCCGAAGGCGAAGGGGACGCGTCTGTGGTCGCCGTTCCGGGGGGTCAGGGGGTGAGGACGCGGGTCAGGGTTTCCTGGACGGTGGCGCGGACGGTGGCCGGGTCGTCCAGGTCGAAGCCCACCACCAGGCCGTCCCTGACGAGGAGGAGGATGTCGGCGGTGCGTTCGGCGTCGGCGTGGCCGTCGGCGGCCAGCAGGTCGCGGTACAGGTCGCGGTGCCAGCGCCGGTGCTCGGCGATGGCCCGCCGTACGGGGTGCGCCGGATCCGGGTACTCGGCCGCTGTGTTGACGAACGGGCAGCCGCGGTAACCGGGGCCGGACCCGAACTCGCACATGAACGCGAAGACGGCCGCCAGTGTCTCCCGGGGTGAGTCCGCGCGCAGCGTGTCGACCATGGCCCGCTGCACCGCGCCCTGCTCGGCGATGTACGCCCGGACCAGCTCGTCCTTGCTGGGGAAGTGGTGGTAGAAGGTCGCCTTCGCGACGCCCGCCGCCGCGATGATCCGGTCGATCCCCACCGAGTGCACGCCCTCGGCGTAGAACAGCCGCGCCGCCGTCTCCAGGACCCGGGTGCGGGCCGGGCTCGGGCGGGGCTCCTTCACCGTCTCTGCACTCACCCCTTGACGCTACCAGACAGACCTGTCTAGTGTGAGGCCCAACGAACCAGACAGACAGGTCTGTCTAGTGAAGCGAAACGAAGGGCAACCGGTCATGAGCATGTACACCGCCATCGCCACCTCGGCGGGCCGCGACGGGCGCGCGGTCTCCTCCGACGGCAGGCTGGACGTCAAGCTGGCCCTGCAGAAGGAGCTGGGCGGCGACGGCGAGGGCACCAACCCCGAGCAGCTCTTCGCCGCCGGCTACGCCGCCTGCTTCGCCTCGGCCATGCGGCTGGTGGCCGGGCAGAAGCGGATCGACGTCTCCGACGCCTCCGTCACGGCGGAGATCGGCCTGTCGCCCAACGGCGCGGGCGGCTTCCAGCTCGACGCCACGCTGCGCGTCGAGCTGCCCGACGAGATCGCCCCCGAGGTCGCCCGCGAGCTGGTCGAGGCCACCCACCAGGTCTGCCCCTACTCCAACGCCACCCGCGGCAACATCCCGGTCAACCTGATCGTCGAGTGACGGGATCCGCGTCCCGGAAGATCGGCCGGAGGTAGAGACGAGACTTGAAGTGTGACATGTTACATGCCATGCGAACCACTCTCTCCGCGGCGGCCGCCCTCCTGGCGATCGCCGCGCTCGGCGTCCCTTCCGTCTCCGCCGCGGCGGCGGAGACCGCGGCGCCGCCCGCGAAGAAGATGAGCAGGGAGATCTCCCCGCTCAGTCCGCAGCAACGCGAGCAGGCGGCGCTGCGCAGGCAGGCCGTCGAAGGCGTCTTATCCCCGGACGCGGCGGCGGCCAAGGCGCGGCCCGGCCGCTCGGCCAAGGTCGGCCATCGCTACGTCGAGCTCGCCCAGGAGCGCAAGGACCAGGTCTTCGTCGTCCTGGCCGAGTTCGGCGACAAGGTGGACAACGAGACGAAGATCGACGGCCAGATCAAGTACGGCGGCGAGCCCGGCCCCCGCCACAACGCCATCCCCGACCCGCGCGGCACCGACGACAACCACACCCTCTGGCGCCCCGACTTCGACCGCGCCTCCTACGCGAAGTCCTACTTCGCGACCGGCGGCAACTCCCTGCGCGACTACTACCGCCTCCAGTCCTCCGGCCGCTACGACCTCGACGGCTACGTCAGCGACTGGGTGCGCGTGCCGTACAACGAGGCCCGCTACGGCAGCGACCGGTGCGCCCCCGAGGAGGGCGGCATCTGCTGGAACAACTGGGACCTGGTACGCGACTCGGCCAACGCCTGGTACGAGGCCGAGAAGGCCAAGGGCAGGACGGTGGAGCAGATCCGCGCCGAACTGGCCAAGTACGACGTCTGGGACCGCTACGACCACGACAACGACGGCGACTTCGACGAGCCCGACGGCTACCTGGACCACTACCAGGTCGTGCACGCCGGCGTGGACGAGACCTGGGGCGGCGGCGCGCAGGGCGCGGACGCCGTCTGGGCCCACCGCTACTTCGCCTACTGGCCCGAGCGTGGCCAGGCCGGCCCCGAGGGCAACCGCAACGGCGGCACCCAGATCGGCGACACCGGCATCTGGGTCGGCGACTACCTGACGGTCGGCGAGAACAGCGGCGTCGGCCTGACCGCCCACGAGTTCGGCCACGACCTCGGCCTGCCGGACCTGTACGCGGGCGGCGGGGACAACTCGGTCAACTTCTGGTCGCTGATGTCGTCCGGCTCCTACCTGAGCTCGCGGACCGGCCCGCTCGGCGAGTACGCCGGCGACCTGGACGCCTGGAGCAAGCTCCAGCTCGGCTGGCTGGCCTACGACCGGGCCCGCGCGGCCACCCCCTCCATGCACACCCTCGGCGTCGGCTCCTACAACACCCGCGATCCACAGGCGCTCGTGGTGGACCTGCCGGCGCGCGAGATCAGCACTCCGCTGGGCAGGCCGTACCAGGGGGAGTGGCAGTGGTGGAGCGGCAAGGGCGACAACCTTGAGCAGACGCTCACCCGCCAGATCGACCTCTCCCGGGCCACGGAGCCGACGCTCAAGGCGCACGCGGCCTACGCGATCGAGCAGGGCTACGACTTCCTGTACGCCGAGGTCTCCCGCGACGGCGCGGCCTGGACACCGGTCGGGCAGCCGCTCACCGGAAGCTCGGACTGGCGGGATATCGCCTACGACCTGAGCCCGTACGCGGGCGGCAAGGTCTGGTTCCGCTTCCGCTACTCGACCGACTCCAACACCTCCGAGTCCGGCTTCCGGCTGGACGACGTCCAGGTGCCCGGCGTGTTCGCCGACGACGTCGAGCAGGGCGAGGGCGAGTGGACGGCGGTGGGCTTCGCCCGCAGCGGCGAGGTGGGCGTGCAGCGCTTCTCCCGGGCCTACCTCGCCGAGAACCGGCGCTACACCGGGTACAACGCCTACCTGCGGACCGGGCCGTACAACTTCGGGTGGACCGGCAGCCAGCGGGTCGAGCACTACCCGTACCAGCAGGGAGTGCTCATCTGGCTCTGGGACGCCTGGTACGGCGACAACACCACCCGCGACCACCCCGGCGAGGGCATGATCCTGCCCGTCGACGCCCGGCCCGAGCCGCTGCGCTGGGCCAGTGGGGCGGCGGCCGGGGCCCGGCTGCAGGTGTTCGACGCGCCGTTCGGCAACGCGCGCACGGACCGGCTGCGGCTGCACTCGGCGGGCGTTCCCGCCGTGTTCCCGGCGCGTCCGGGCGTGCCGGTGTTCGACGACCACCGTGGCGTCTACTGGCACCCCGATCTGCCGCAGCTCGGGGTGAAGGTGCCCGACACCGGCACCCGGATCGCCGTCCTGCGTGACGGGGACCGCGCGCTGGTTCGCGTCTCCGCCTCCTAGCGGCACCTGCGGCCCGCATGCGGGGGCGCGGGCCGCAGGTCGGTGGGCGTTTACGACCGTTTTAGGTGGTTCTGGGCAGGGTTGTGGTGTTGTATTCCGTAGAGAGGAAAGATCATGACCTCTGGGCCTGACGGATTCGGCAAGGCGGAGACCCTGGAGAACGAACCGCCCAGGCGCCGATTCCCGCGCTCCGTACTGCTCGCCGCGACCACCGCGGTCGTCCTGGCCACCGGCGCCGGCGTGGCCGCCGCCTCGGCGCTCTCGCCGGCGCCGTCGCCCACCGGCACGCCCCCGTCCGCCGCGAGCCCGTCGGCCGTCCCGTCGGGCTCGCCGTCCGACAAGGGACGCGGCTGGGGACGCGGGTTCGGCGGCCCGCCCGTCCACGGCGAGTTCGTCGTCCCCGACGGGCAGGGCGCGTACGTGACGGTGGCCACCCAGTACGGCGACGTCACCGCCGTCGGCCAGGACTCCGTCACGGTCAAGAGCGAGGACGGCTACACCAGGCAGTACGCCGTCAACGCCGACACCCGGATCAACCGCGACCAGGGCATCGACGCGATCAAGACCGGCCAGAAGGTCATGGTCAGCGCCAAGGTCACCGGCGGCACGGCCACCGCCGTCACGGTCCACGACGTGACCGCCCGCGACGGCCGCGGCCGGCACCCCCACGGCGACGACCGCTGGGGCGACAGGAACGGCGGCAAGGACGGCGACAAGGGCGGCCCGCGGCACGGCGACCACCAGCCGACACCGTCACCCAGCGCCACCTCCTGAGGGACGCCGGCCGAAGTTCGCGCGATTATGCCCCCCGTATATACCCTCGGTATATAGTGCGGGGGCATGAGCGTTCCTCTTGCGCTGCTCGGCCTCCTTGAGCGGGAGCCGAGCCACGGCTACGACCTGAAGCGCGACTACGACACCTACTTCGGCCGCGGCAAGTCGCTGCCCTTCGGCCAGGTGTACTCCACCCTCGGCCGGCTGGCCAGGGACGGCAAGGTCACCGCCGGGGAGAGCGAGCCCGGCGACGGCCCCGAGCGCAAGCGCTACGCGATCACCCCCATCGGCGCGCGTGAGGTCGAGGCGTGGCTGAGCGAGCCGGTCGCGGCCGAGCCGTACCTGCAGACCGTGCTGTTCACCAAGGTCGTGCTGGCGCTGATGCTCGGCCGCGACGCGGCGGCCTACCTGGACCTCCAGCGCGCCACCCACCTGCGGCGCATGCGCGAGTTCGCGCAGATCAAGCGCGGGGACTCGCTGGCCGACGCGCTGCTCGCCGACCACGGCATGTTCCACCTGGAAGCCGACCTGCGCTGGATCGACGTCACCCAGGCGCGGCTGGACGCGCTGGCCGAGCTGGTGCGGGGGTCGTCGTGATCCTGGAGGCCCGCGGGATCAGCCGCTCCTTCGGCCGCACCCCGGCGCTGCGGGAGGCGAGCCTGGAGGTGGCGGCCGGGGAGATCGTGGCGGTCATGGGCCCCAGCGGCTCGGGCAAGTCGACGCTGCTGCACTGCCTGGCCGGGATCTTCACCCCCGACAGCGGCGAGGTGTGGTTCGACGGCAGCCGCCTGGACACCATGAGCGACGACCGGCGCACCCGGCTGCGGCGCACCGCGTTCGGCTTCGTGTTCCAGTTCGGGCAGCTCGTGCCGGAGCTGACCGCCGCCGACAACGTCGCCCTGCCGCTGCTGCTCGCCCGTACCGGGCGCAAGGAGGCGTACCGGCGGGCGGCGGGCTGGCTGGAGCGGCTGGAACTGGCCGAGCTGGGCGGGCGGCGCATCGGCGAGCTGTCCGGCGGGCAGGCGCAGCGGGTGGCGATCGCCAGGGCGCTGGTGACCGGGCCGCGGGTGCTGTTCGCCGACGAGCCGACCGGCTCGCTCGACTCGCTGACCGGCGAGCACGTCATGGAACTGCTGGTCGGCCTGGCGCGCGAGGAGGGCACGACCGTGCTCGTGGTGACCCACGACGCCCGCGTCGCCTCCTGCGCCGACCGGGAGGTCATCGTCCGCGACGGCCGGCTCACCGACCCCTTCGCCGGTCAGGTCGCACGGTGATCACCCTCGGCCTGCGGCTGTCGCTGGCCGGAGGCAGGGAGGCGGCCGCCCGGCTCGCGCTGGTCGTCGCCGGCGTGGCGGTCGGCGTGGCGGTGCTGCTGGCCACGCTCTCCCTGTTCAACGCCTTCCAGACGGCCGGCGGGCGCACCTGCTGGGAGTGCACCCGCGGCACCGCCCCCAGCGGCTGGGCCCTCGACGCCACCGCCACCGGCGCCCTGTGGAACTACCACGAGGACTACTACGCCGGACGCCCGATCAGGCGGCTCGACGCCGCCGCGCTCGGCGGACAGGCTCCCGTCGTCCCCGGGCTGTCCCGCATGCCCGCGCCCGGCCAGTACCACGTCTCCCCGGCGCTGGCCGACCTGCTGGACTCCGCGCCGCGCGCGCAGCTCGCCGACCGCTTCCCCGGCACGAGAGCCGGGACGATCGGCCGCGCCGCGCTCACCGGCCCCGACGACCTGACCATCGTGATCGGCCGCACGCCCGAGCAGGTCGCCGCCCTGCTCGGCACCCGGCAGGTCGACACGACGGCCGACGAGCCCGCCGTCGACGGCGACGCCGACATCTACCACTTCGGGTTCGCGATCGCGGCCGTCGGGCTGCTGCTGCCGCTGCTGGTGCTGGTCAACACCGCCACCCGGCTGGCCGCCGCCCGCCGCGAGGCCCGCTTCGCCGCGATCCGGCTGGTGGGCGGCACGTCCCGGCAGGTGAACCTGTTCGCCGCGGTGGACTCCGCGCTCGGCGCGCTGACCGGCACGCTCGCCGGGATCGTGCTCTTCCTCCTGGTGCGTCCGGCCGTCGCCGCCGTCCGGGTCACCGGCTTCCGGTTCTTCCCCGACACGGTGACCCCGGCCGCCTGGCAGTACGCGGCCGTGCTCGCCGGGGTCCCGCTGCTGGCCGGGACGAGCGCGCTGTGGTCGCTGCGCCGCGTCCGGATCTCGCCGCTGGGCGCGCTCAGGAAGGGCGCGCCACGGCCGCCGCGCGCCTGGCGGGCGATCCCGCTGCTGGCCGGGCTGGCGCTCTTCGCGGTGCCGATGTTCCAGACCGACGACCGCAAGCCGAACGCCGGGTCGGCCTCGGCGGGCCTGGCGCTGATCATGATCGGGCTGATCCTGGCCGGCCCCTGGCTGACGATGCTGGCCGCCCGCCTGGCCGCCCGGCTGACCGGCGGAGCGGCGACGCTGCTGGCCGCCCGGCGGCTGGCCGCCGACCCCAAGGCCGCCTTCAGGTCGGTGAGCGGGCTCGTCCTCGCGGTGTTCATCGGGACGGCGATCGCCGGGATCGTGCCCGCCGTGGTGGACGGCCAGCGGGCGGTGGCCGGTGGCACGCTGTCCGGCGTGCTGCGCGCCCCGCTCGGCGACCTCGGCGGCGGCGGGTTGTCGCCGCGGGCCGGGGCCGAGCTGGTGGCCCGGCTGCGCGCGTACCCGGGCGTCGGCGTGCTGCCGATCCACGCCGCGAAGGAGGAGGAGAACCGGGTGATCGACCCCGAGCGGCCGCCGCCGCCCCGGGCGGTCGTCGAGTGCGCCGACCTGGCCCGCTTCCCGGCGCTCGGGCAGTGCCCGCCGGGCGCGCGGGCGGTCGCCGGACGGTTCGACCGGGTGGTGGAGGCCGACAACCCGCTCACCATCGACAAGCTGATCCCCCTCGCCGGGCCGGACAGCGAGCCCGTCTCCGCCGACGGGCTCAACCTGTCCTCCGTGCTGGTCACCATGGCCGACCCGGCGACCCTGGAGGAGATCCGCACCCTGCTGGCCGGGCAGAGCACCGGCCCGCCGATGACGTTCGACGAGGTCGCCCAGGTCCGGGCGGCGCTCTACACGCAGGCCGAGAACATCGCGCTGGCCATGGTCGCGCTGACCCTGCTCGCCGGCGGCTGCAGCCTGCTGGTGGCAGTCGGCGGCGGGCTGGTGGAACGCCGTCAGCCGTTCACGCTGCTGCGGCTGGCCGGCACGCCCGGCCGCACCCTGGGCGCGGTCGTGCTGCTGGAGTCGGCGTTGCCGCTCGTCCTGGCGGCCGTCGTGGCGGCCGGGGCCGGGTTCGGGGTGGCGGCGCCGTTCATCGACGCCCTCGCCATGAAGGGGGCCTCCCTGGCGATGCCGGGGCCCGCCTACTTCGCCGGCGTCGGCGGCGGGCTGGTCGCGTCCCTGCTGGTGATCTCGACCGTCCTGCCGCTGCTGCGGCGCATGACCTCGCCCGACAACGCGCGTTTCGAATAGGAGCCACATGAAGTTGCGAAAGCCCTGCGCGGCGATCGTGCTCGCGCTGGTCGCCGGCCTGCTCACGGCCCCGCCGGCCGTGGCCGCCGACGGCCGCTACTCGGCCGAGATCCGGCGCACCGAGTACGGCATCCCGCACGTGTCCGCCAAGGACCACGGCGGCCTCGGCTTCGGCTACGGGTACGCCTTCGCCCAGGACAACCTGTGCGTGCTGGCCTCGTGGGTGGTGACGTTGCGCGGCGAACGATCCCGCCACTTCGGCCCGCAGGCCCGGTCCGACGACCCGGTGCGCCCGGTCGCCAACCTCACCAGCGACCTCTACCACCGCAGCGTCGCCGACTCCGGCGTCGTCCGGCGGCTGCTGGCCCGGCCCGCCCCCATCGGGCCGAGCGCGGAGCTGCGCGAACTGGTCGACGGGTACGTGGCCGGCTACAACCGCTACCTCGACGACACCGGCGTGGCCAACCTGCCCGACCCCACCTGCCGCGGCAAGTCGTGGGTCGGCCCGATCACCGCCGAGGACGTCTGGGCCAACCTCCTCGACCTCGGCCGCATGTCGGGCAGCTCGGCGCTCAAGGAGGCCATCGTCGGCGGCGACGACGGGGACGACGGCCCGCGCCGCGCCCCCGGCAGCAACGGCTGGGCGCTGGGCCGCGAGGCCACCCAGGACGGCCACGGCATGCTGCTGGCCGACCCGCACTTCCCGTGGAACGGCGTCCGCCGCTTCTACCAGGTGCAGCTCACCATCCCCGGCGTGCTCGACGTCGCCGGCGGCAGCCTGTACGGCACCCCCGTCGTGCAGATCGGCCACAACAGGACCGTCGCCTGGACCCACACCGTCTCCCACGCCCAGCGGTTCACCCTCTACCGGCTCGAACTGGCGCAGGGCGACCCCACCACCTACCTGGTCGACGGCCGGCCCGAGCCGATGGGCCGCCAGGAGGTCGTGGTGCCGCTCCAGGACGGCACCCTCGTCTCGCGCACCCTGTTCACCTCCCGCTACGGCCCGGTGCTGGCCGCCGGGCGCGGCGCCGAGTACGCGTACGCGCTGGCCGACGTCAACGCCGCCAACCTGCGGGCGGCCGACGAGTGGCTGGCGATGGCCAAGGCCGGCGACCTGCGCGGGCTGCGCGCCGCCCAGGACGCCCACCAGGGCCTGCCGTTCGTCTACACGCTGGCCACGGACGTCGGGGGGACGGCGTCCTTCGCCGACGCCTCCGTCGTCCCGCACGTCACCGACGCCCAGGCCCGCCGGTGCGCCAAGCCGTCGCCCGACCCGTCGATCGACGCGTTCGTCCTGGACGGCTCGACCTCGGCGTGCCTGTGGGGCAAGGACGCCGACGCGGTCGTGCCGGGCATCTTCGGCCCCCGCAACCAGCCCGGCCTGACCCGCGCCGACTACGTCGCCAACTCCAACAACAGCCCGTGGATGACGAACCCGGCCGCGCCGCTGACCGGCTACGACCAGGTCTGGGGCGCCGTACGGACCGACGTGGAGCTGCGGCCCCGGGTCAGCCTGGACATGATCGACCGGCGGCTCAAGGGCACCGACGGGCTCGGCGCCCCCGGCTTCACGCTGGAGACGCTCCAGGCCACCGCGCGGAGCAAGCGCAATTTCGGCTTCGAGCTCATGCGTCCGGACCTGAAGGCGTTGTGCCGGGAGCATCGCGAGCTGCGGGCCTCCTCCGGGGAGCGGGTCGACGTGCGGGACGCCTGCCGGACCCTGACCCGCTGGGACGGGCGCGCCACCCTGGACGGCGAGGGGGCCGTGCTGTGGCGGCGGTTCTTCGACGGACTCCAGGCCCCGGTCAAGCCCGGGGAGCCGCCGCAGAGCTGGTGGCGGGTGCCGTTCGACCCGGCTCAGCCCCTCACCACGCCCCGCGGCCTCAGGCGGGACGATCCCGGCGTGCGGCGCGCCCTGGCCGACGCCGTGCTGTTCTTCCGCGACAACCGCCTGCCCCTGACCCTGACCACCGGCCAGGCCCAGCACTACGCGTCGGTCCCGATCCCCGGCTGCACCGAGGGGGAGGGCTGCTTCGACCGCGTCCGCAACTCCGGCCCGCTCGGCAAGGACGGGCGCTACCCCGACGTGAACACCGGCTCCAGCTTCATGATGGCCGTCGAGCTCACCCCGGACGGGCCGCGCACCCGCACCGTCCTGACCTACTCCCTGTCCGCCAACCCGAACTCCCCCCACCACACCGACCAGACCACCCTGTTCTCCCGGGGAGGCTGGGTCACGGAACGCTTCACCGACGCCGAGATCCGCACCGCCCCGCAACTGAACGTCACCACCGTGAGCGGCTGACCGCCTTGTGGAGGCCGGGTTCTGCCCCTATTGTCACCCTTCGTGAAACCCCTCATGATCTTGACGATGGCGGGCGTGCTCACGGCCTCCCTGGCCGGCACGGCCGCCGCCGAGAGCGCGGCCTACCCGGTCAAGCACCCCAAGCTGATCGCCAACCCCCTCTACGAGGCGGGCCCGCTGCCCACCACGACCTGCGCCGAGCCGCCGGTGAAGCGCCGCAACCTCAAGCAGGCCCGCGCCTACGTGGACGCGGTCGTCGCCTGCCTGGAGACGACCTGGGAGCAGCACCTGACCGCGGCGGGGCTGCCGTACGAGCCGGTCAAGGTGCGGCACATGAACCGCATCCCCAAGAAGTACTGCGGCCTGGCCGTGGACGACGACGAGTCGCAGACGTGGTACTGCGAGAAGACCCGCACGCTGGTCTTCCAGATCGGCAAGGACTGGACCGACGACCCGAGCGACCTGTGGCTGTTCCACACGACGGCCGGGATGTACGCGTTCCACGTGCAGAGCCTCGTCGGGATCTCCGACGCCTACGACGTGATCCCGTACCCCACCAAGGCGGAGGGGCGTGAGCAGGACCGGCGTAGGAACCTCCAGACCGAGTGCCTGGGCGGCGCCTTCGTCAAGAGCGTCTGGCCCCTGGAGGGCAGGTCGAAGAAGGACTGGGACTATTTCCTCACCCTCCCCGTAGGGAGCAAGGAGGGCAGGTACAGCTCGTACGGCACGACCGCCGCCATGCGGTCCTGGATCAAGCGCGGATTCGCCACCGGCGACCCGGCCTCCTGCAACACCTGGGCGGCTGCCTCCTCCAAGGTGCTCTGAGCCGTCTTCCGTAGTGCCTGTGACCAGGTGTCATGCCGGTGGCCGGGGGCATGACCTGGGCAAGGGCATCTCGGGGGGTGGGGTGGGCGGACAGCGGCCGGAGGGCGGCGCGTACGGCGGGGACCTGGGGCCGTTCGGCGCCGAGAAGCTTCGGCGGCTGCAGGCGAGCCTGACGCAGATCGAGGATCTGCACGGCCGGATGGCGCGCCTGCTGGAGGCGGTCCTCGCGATCAGTTCCGAGCTGGAGCTGAACGCCGCCCTCCGCACGATCGTGGAGGTCTCGGCCGACCTGGTGGACGCCCGGTACGGCGCCCTCGGCGTGCTCAACGACGAGGGCGAGTTCGCCGACCTGTTCACCTACGGCGTCTCCGAAGACGTGTACGAGGCCATCGGCCGCCTGCCGACCAGCCACGGCCTGCTCCAGGAGCTGATGGCCCGGCCGAGGCCGCTGCGCGTGGACGACGTGCTCGCCCACCCCGGCTTCCGCGAATACCCTCCCGGCCATCCGGTGATGCGCACCCTGCTGGGCACGCCGATCCTGGTCCGCGGCACCGTGTACGGCAACCTGTACTTCGCCGACAAACGGTCGGGCCTGCCGTTCACCGGCGACGACGAGCGGATCGTCGCGGCGCTGGCCAGCGCGGCCGGCGTCGCCATCGAGAACGCCCGCCTCTACGAGCGCATCCGCCGCAACACCGAGGAGTTCCAGCGCAGCCTGCTCCCGTCGCTGCCCGACCTGAACGGCCTGTGGGCCTGCGCCCGCTACCTGCCCTCCAGCACCGTCCCGCGCATCGGCGGCGACTGGTACGACGCGATCGTCCTGCCCGACGGCGTGCCCTGCCTGATGGTCGGCGACGTGATGGGCCACGACCTGCGCTCGGCCACCGTCATGAGCCAGATCAGCAACATGCTGCGGGTGCTCGCCTACGAGCACTGCGAGCCGCCGTCCCGCATCCTGCGCCGCCTCGACGAGATCCTGCACGCCCTGCACGGCGGCCCGATGGCGACGGTGCTGCTGGCCCGCCTGGAGGAGTACGGCGGCACCGACTGGCGGCTGAGGTGGGCCACCGCCGGGCACCTGCCCCCGCTGCTGCTCCCCGTCGACGGCCCCGCCCGCTACCTGCGGGCCGAGGGCGGCCACCCGCTCGGCGTCACCCCCGACCTGCCCCGGCCCGACCACGAGCAGATCATCCCGGCCGGGTCCACGCTGCTGCTCTACACCGACGGGCTCGTCGAGGACCCCGCGCACGGCCTCGACCGGGGCATGGAGAGCCTGGTCCGCACCGCCTCCCGGCTGCGCCACCTGCCCCTGGAGGAGATGTGCGAGCTGCTGCTCGTGCACCGGGGCGACGGCTTCACCGACGACGTCGCCCTGCTGGCCCTGCGGCTCGGCGAACCGGCCGACCTGCACCCCGGCTGACCGGCCCCGTCACCTGCTCGATGGCCAGATGTGCCAGATAACTGTCGTTGCGGACATTCCGCCAGTTCGGTGAGAATCGGGTCATGCCCGCTGCCCACCGCGTCGTCATCGCGCTCTTCCCGGACGTCGACCTGCTCGACGTCACCGGCCCGGCCGAGGTGTTCGCCCTGGCCAACCGGGTCGCCGGTCGCGCTCTGTACGACGTGCGGCTGGCCGGGCCCCAGGGCGGCCAGGTCACCACGTCCGCCGGGGTGCGGCTGGTCGCCGATCTGACGTTCGAGCAGGTCGGCGACCAGGTGGACACCCTGGTGGTGCCCGGCGCGGTGACCGTCACGCCCGACGGGCCCCGCGCCCTGACGGACGCCGAGGTGGTCGCCTGGGTACGGCGGACCGCTCCGGGCGCCCGCCGGGTGGCCTCGGTGTGCGTCGGCGCGCACATCCTGGCCGAGGCCGGCCTCCTGGACGGCCTGACCGCCACCACCCACTGGTCCACCGCCGGGCAACTGGCCGCCGACCACCCCAAGGTCACCGTCGACCCCGACCCGATCTTCCTGCGTTCCAGCGGCCGGATCTGGACGGGTGCGGGCATCAGCGCCTGCCTCGACCTGACCCTCGCGCTGGTGGCCGAGGACCACGGCGAGGAGACGGCCCTCGCGGTGGCCCGCGAACTGGTCGTCTACCTCAAGCGTCAGGGCGGCCAGAGCCAGTTCAGCGTCCCGCTGACCCGGGCCGCCTCGGGCCGCCGCGACATCGACGACCTGCGCCTGTGGATCGCCGAGCACCTCGCCGAGGAGCTGACCACGGTCGAGCTGGCGGCGCGGATGGGGCTGAGCCAGCGCCAGTTCACCCGGGTGTTCCGGCAGCAGACCGGCTTCACCCCGGCCGCGTACGTCGAGTCGGCGCGTGTCGAGGTGGCGCGCCGGCTGCTGGAGACCACCGACCTGCCGCTGCCCCGGGTGGCCGCCGACAGCGGGCTCGGCTCGGTGGAGACCCTGCACCGGGCCTTCCGCCGCCGTCTGGGCACCGGTCCCGGCACCTACCGCCGCCGTTTCCACACGGTGGCCTGATCCCCTCTCTCCCCGCGTACGCCGTCCGAGCCGGGCGGCGTACGCGAGCCTGCCCGAAAGGAAACCCCTGCCATGAGCAGCACCGTCTCGCCCACCCTGCGCCAGGTCGTCGGCCTGCCGGCCGAGCCCGCCCGGCTGGCCGACTCGACCCTCGTGCTGATCGACTACCAGAACACCTACAGCACCGGCGTCATGGCCCTGCCGGACGCCGCACAGGCCCTCGCGGCCGGCGCCCGCCTGCTGGAGCGCGCCCGCGCCGCCGGGGCCCGTGTCGTGCACGTCGTCAACGACGGCGGCCCCGGCAGCCCGTACGACGTCCGCGCCGAGATCGGGGCGATCAGCGCGCCGGTCGCGCCGCGCGACGGGGAGCCGGTGGTGGTCAAGACGTTCCCCGACGCCTTCCACCAGACCGAGCTCCAGGACGTCCTGGCGGGCATGGAAGCCGGGCCCGACCTGGTCCTGGCGGGGTTCATGACCCACATGTGCGTCACCTTCACCGCCCAGGGGGCCTTCCGGCTGGGCTACCGGCCCACGGTCGTCGCCGACGCCTGCGCCACCCGCACACTGGCCGGCCCCGGCGGCGCGTCGCTGCCCGCCGACGTGCTGCACGAGGCCGCCCTGACGACCATCGGCGACCTGTTCGGCCTGGTGGTCCCCACGACCGACGCCCTGCCCGCCTGACCCCGACCCGTCCCCGCTTCGGACCGGTCCCCGGTAGGTCCGGGGCCGGTCAGGCGGTCGCGGGGTCAGCCGGTGGCCGGGCGGCGGCGGCCGGCGACCAGGCGGTCGGCCGGCGTCCGGTGACGCGCGGCGGAGGCGTCGGGCTGCCGGTCGGCGGTGCGCCCGGTGGCCACCAGACGGTCGGCAGGCCGGTCCGCCGTGCGGCGCTCGTCCTGGTCGGTGGCGGGCTGGTCGTCGGTGCGCTCGGCCAGCAGGCGGCGCAGTTCGCGGCGGCGGGCCAGCCTGCGGCCCGTCCCGGCGGCGATCAGGAAGGCGCCGAAGATGAACGCGGCCGCGGTGGCCGCCCCCGCGGCGAACAGCTCCAGGTCACCCACCCGGAAGGTGACGCCCATCAGCGTCAGCGCGGCGGTGGCGGTGGTCGTCGTCTGGGTGAACAGGACGACCACGGCGGCCGACCCGGCGACCATGAGCAGCAGGCCGAGCAGGACCATGGTTCTCACTCTCCTCGAACGTCGGCGATCACGTTTCATTGCCGCTGCCCAGCATTTCTTTACTTATGTATGGGCATGCGCCCGGCGTCGAAGAAATGGCCACGCATTCGCGCCGAGAATGGCCGCGCGGAGCACCGCTAATTGCTTCGCGAAAAAATCCGCATTGAGCAGCGGCGCTGCGTCCGGCGGGCAGGTCGCGGGGTTTGTCGGCCGATGGCCAGGGGAGAGCGGACCAAGAAGGGAAGTGATAGCAGTGAAAGTGGACACTTTCCGGCTCCTGGCCAACTCCGCAGGAGAAACGGTCGTGCTGCATCCGGCCGGGGACCTTGACCTGCACACCGCCGACGCCATCGAGGACTGGGCGACCGGCTATCTCGACGGCACGCCGGCCGCCGTCACTTTGATCGACCTGTCCGACGTCGGCTTCATGGATTCGGCCGGACTCGGCGCGCTGATCGGCGCCTGGAAACGCATCACCGCCACGGGACGGACGGTGATGGTCGCCGCGCCGACCCCGCAACCGGCCAGACTGATGCGCATCACCGGCCTGGAAGGACGTCTCGGCGTACGCGCCACCGTCGCCGAGGCGCTGGAGGAGATCATTCCCAGACGGACGCACGCGCCCGCCTAGGCGGCGCCCGTCCGGAGCGCGCGCGGCGTCAGCCGTTCCTCGCCTTGGCGTAGTCGGCGGCGCCGCCCGCGAAGTCGTACAGGACGACCTGTTCGTCCCCGACCACCCAGGCGTCGTGTCCGGGCGGGCAGACGAAGACCTCGCCCGGCCCCGCCTCGGCCTCGGTGCCGTCGTCCATGCGCAGGCGCATCCGGCCCGAGACCACGAACCCGTTGTGATGCACCTGGCAGGACGGCGTGCCGGCGATCGGCCTGACGGACTCCGACCAACGCCATCCCGGCTCGAACGTGGCGACCCCGAAGGTCAGGCCGCTCAGCTCGCAGATCTCCAGGTGGCCCTTGGGGAAGTCGCGCCGCTCGTCGGGCTTGTCGATGCTCTTGACCTCGATCATGGCTCACCCCCTCGTCAGCTACCTTCTTACGCTGAAATGTCCATACCGAGGGGTTGGCCAGGGCAAATATCCCTTTGTGGGGACGGGTACGGCCCGCGATGGGGCCGTACCCGTGACGTGCGGACTATCCGGCCCAGGGCAGCGAGTCGGACGGCCACGCCCGCTTCGTCTGCTTCTTGAGCGTCTCCTCAGGCGTGCCCACGGCGCAGCGGGTGCCCTGCGGCGGCACCTTCAGGTCGATGAGGTACTGGTCGATGATGTCGGTCTGGCACTTGTCCTTGCCGTAGATGCGGTGACCCCAGCCCTCGTACGTGAGCAGCACGGCCTTCGGGCCGAGCTGACGGGTGGCGTTGGCCGCCCAGATCCACGGCGTGGCCGGGTCGTGGATCGAGTTGCCGAGCAGCAGCGGGGCCTGGCCGGTGTACCGCAGCGAGTGCGGCGGGTTGACGGGGGCGCCCGAGTTGAGGCAGATGGGCAGGTCGTCGGTCGGGTACGGGTGGTACTTCGTGTCCGGCGCCAGCAGGCCGGCGGTACGCATGAGGTCGGCGTACTCGGCGTAGCTGTTCACCTTGAGGTTGTAGTCCTGGCAGAGGATCCGGGTCGGCAGTTCGGCGACGTCGCCCTCCACCGGGCCCCGGCCGGGCAGCGGCGGCACCCACTCGGGGGCCGGGCCGCCGTTCAGCCAGTTGATCACTTCGCTCAGCGTGCGCCAGTCGGGTCCCTCGTTGCCCAGCGCGGCGTTGTAGATGACCTGCAGCTCGGTCATCCGCTGACCGGTGCTGGGGTAGACCAGTTCGCCGCGGCGGGCCTTGTCCAGCAGGCTCTTCCAGATCGCGCGGATGTCGCGGCCGTTCAGCACGCAGCTGGTGTCCTGCTCGCACCAGCCGACGAACTGGTCGAAGCCGTCCTCGACGGCCAGGGCCTCGGTGGCGAAGAAGCCCTTCACGCCGAGGCTGTGGTCCATGTTGCTGTCGAGGGCGAGCGCCCGGATGCGGCCGGGGAACAGCTCGGCGTACATCTGGCCCATCAGGGTGCCGTACGAGATGCCGTAGTAGGTGAGCTTCTCCTCGCCGAGGGCGGCGCGGAGGGCGTCCATGTCACGGGCCACGGAGACGGAGTCCACGTGGTCGTAGAGCGGGCCGGTACGGGCCCGGCAGTCCGGGTGCAGCTTCTTGGTGAAGGCGTTCCAGGCGTCGAAGTCGGCCTGGCTGCGCATGACGGTCGGCGGCATCTGGTTGTAGACCGACGCCGAGCAGATGACCGGGTGGCTGCGGCCCACGCCGCGCGGGTCGAAACCGACGATGTCGAACCGCTGCTGCAGTTCCTCGGTGTAGGACCCGGGAGCGCCGTAGACGGCCTCCACGCCGGACCCGCCCGGACCGCCGGGGTTGATCACCAGCGAGCCGACCCTGGCGGCCGGGTCGGTGGCCTTGCGCCGCGCGACCGCGATGTCGATCGAGGGCCCGCTCGGCTGTGCCCAGTCGATGGGCACGGTCAGCTTGCCGCACTCGGCGCTGGGCTCCTCCTCGCAGGGCGCCCAGGTGATGGCGTTCGTCGTGGTGGTGGCGGGTTTCGCGGTCGTCGCCGCGTTCGCCGCCGGAACCGGGATCAACGCCGCCAGCGCCACGAAGGCGGTGGCGAACAATGGGAGTCTTCTCCGCAAAATGGGGCTCCAATCAACGGCCGGTGCGCCCCCCGTGGGCATCCGGCCGACCTAGATCATCGCGGTTTGTGGGTGGAAATGACGGCAAAATCGGAAATTTCCCCAAAGTCACCCGTACCGACGAGGACCCCCGCGCCCCGCCCCCGGCCCGGCCCGACCGGCGACATGAACCGCTGTCGCGCCCGCGACGGGGCGGCGGGACGGTGCCGGAAGGGGCGGGTTACCGTGGCAGGCATGAGCGAAGGTGGATTATCAGGCACCGCTGCCACACCCATCCTCGATTGGCGTCACCCCCGCGTCACCGCCCTGGCCGCGCGGCTCCCCGGCGAGGGGACGCCGCCGCGCGCCCTGGTGCGCGCCGCGCACAGCCTGGTCGGCCGGACCATCCGCCCGGTGTATGCGATGAACGACGAGCAGCCGGTCTCCGTGACCGTCGCCCGCGGCCGGGGCTCGTGCAGCCAGCGCATGGCCGTGCTGGAGGCGCTGGCCCGCGGACGGGGGATCGCCACCCGCGTCAGGGGCCGGGTGGTGGACGGCGCGTTCTGGCACTCGCGCTTCCCCCGGATGCGGGCGCTGGTTCCCGACGACGTCATCCTGGCCTGGCCGGAGTTCCTGCTCGACGGGGCCTGGGTGCCGATCTCGGAGCTGTTCGACGGCCTGTGCGCCACCTCCGGCTTCGGCAACGACGGCCCCGAGACCCTCTTCGACGCCGTCACCCGGACGGTCGTGGACTGGGACGGCACGTCCTCGCCTCAGTGCGACCTGTCCGCCCGGGTCCGCGCCGACCTGGGGTACTTCGGCTCCCGGGACGAGCTGTTCCGGGAGCACGGCCAGACGTTGTGCCCGGCGGCCCGGCTGATCGCCGACCCCGTGCTGAGCCGCAGGTCCGCCTGACGGGCGCGCGGGTCTGCCGGAACACCGGTCGGCGGGGCCGTCGGAACGCCGGTCAGCGGGTGCACAGAGCGGTGTCGAAGGCGGCGATCAGGAGGTCGCGGGCCTTGCCGCCGTTGGCCGAGCCCGTGGCGTAGACGGTGACCGTGCGGCCGTCGCGGTCGCGGCCGCTGAAGGTGGACACGCCCGGGACGTCGCCGCCGTGCCCCCACAACTTCCCGCCGCAGCTCAGGGGGATCTCCATGACGCCGTAGCCGTAGCGGGCGCCCTTGGGCCAGCCGGGCCGGTCGACGTCGACGTACGAACCGGATTTGACGGACTGCGCCCGCCAGAACGTGCTCAGGTCGCGCGGCGTCGAGACCAGCCCGCCGCTGGCGCCGAGCGCGTGGCCGGGCAGCCGGGTCACGTCGACGACGCCGTCCTTCGGGTGCAGCGGGTGCACGCCGTAGGTGTGCGCGTGCGGGCCGCGGATGCCGGTCTCGCCCTCGGCCGGCCAGTACGTGTCCCGCATGCCCAGCGGCTTCAGCACCAGGTCGCGGCTGACCACGCGGAAGTCGCGGCCGGTCACCGCCTGCGCGACCAGGCCGAGGACCATGTAGTTGGTGTTGGAGTAGGCGAACCGGCCGCGGGGCGTCGGTTCGAGGGAGAGGGCCAGCTTGAGCAGGTCCTGCTTGCCGATCTTCGACCAGTCGGCGACGGGGGTGAAGTCCGGCAGGCCGCTGGTCTGCTGCAGGAGCATCTTCACGGTGATGTCCCGTCCGTCGATGCCCTTGCCGCGGATGACCCCGGGCAGGTACGTCTCGACCGGCTCGTCCAGGTTCACCTTGCCCTGGTCGGCCAGCTTCAGCACGGTGGCCGCGATGATCGACTTGCTCACGCTGGCGATCCTGAACCGGCCGTCGGCGCCGGGCATGGGCTGCTTCGTGCCGCGTCGCGCGGTGCCGGAGACGACCGTCGTGGTCCGGCCGTCCGGGTGGCGGATGTAGGCCACGGCGCCGGGCACGTCGGGGGAGGCGGTGAGGGCGTCCAGCCGCGACTGCACCGACGGCGCCCGCTCGGCGGCGAACGCCGGAGCCATCGGTGCGAGCGCCAGCGGGACGATCACGAGCAGGGCGAGTGCGCGCCGGGCGGCGGAGGAAGGCATCGGGACTCCTTGTCGCGTCGATCAAGCTATGTCCCGACTGTGGCGAATCGGCGGCGTTGCCACAGTCACGGCACCACCCACCCTCATCCGGGGGTTGTCCCTACCGCCCGGCGCGCGCCGCCGTCTACCCGCCGGGGCGGGCGATGGCCAGGACGTGGCCGACTAGGGCGGCGTTGTCCTCGGCCGGGCCGCCGTCCGGATCGAGCAGCGTGTCCTCCAGGCCGATCCGGGTGGCGAGGCCCCGCCGTACGGCCTCCGCCACGAGCGGCCACGTCGCCGGCCCCTCGCCGTGCAGCAGGCGGGGGGCGGGCGACCCGTCCAGGCGGTCCAGAATGGCCGCAGCCCGGGGGACGGCCTCCTCGGACGGCGCGTCGATCACCTCGACGAGGATGCGCGTCATCCGCCCGGCCAGCCCCGAGGCGGTCAGCGTCGCGGCGTCGGCCGGCGTCCACACCCCCGCCTCGACCCCGATGCCCGCCGCCAGCAATGTCCGCGCTAGCTCGCCGAACCCCGGCTCCGACAGGTTCACCGAGGCGAAGTCCGGACGGGCGCCGGCGGGCAGCTCCGCCCAGGCGGTCACCGCGTCCAGGCGGGCCGCGGCGTCGCCGCCGGTGATCCACAGGCCGGTGGACACGCCCACGGGCAGCCCCGGCGCCGCCGCCCTGACGGCCGACGCCGCCGCCCCGACGTCGGCGGCGGCCAGGGACTCGCGCCCCGCCGCGTCCCGCGGATGGACGTGCACCGCCCCCGCCCCCGCCCGCCGCACGGCCACGGCGTCGGCGGCCAGCTCGGCGGGCGTCAGGGGCAGCCGGGGGTGCTCGCCCGCCGCCCGGCTTCCGTTCAGACATGCTTTGATGAACATGAGCCCCATCCTTACCCGGGCGAATCGGGCTCAGGCGCGGCGTCCCGGCCGCTGCCCCGAGCCTTTTGCGGCATCGGGCGGGCGGGGTTTCAGTGGGCGGCGTCCAGGCGGGCGCGCTGGTCGTCGGTCAGCTCCAGGTCCACGGCGGCCAGGCTCTCCTCAAGCTGGGCCACCGACGACGCCCCGACCAGCGGGATCACCGGGAACGCCGAGCCGATCTGCCAGGCCAGCACGACCTGGTTCAGGCTCGCCCCGCACTCCTTCGCGACCTCGCGCAGCACCGCCATGCGGGCCGGGGTGCCGGGGTGGTCGTAGTCCGGCGGCAGCTGCTTGTCCTGCCGGGTGTAGGCCCCGCCGAGCAGCGGCGAGTAGGCGACCAGGGTGAGGGCGGGCTCGGCGCGCAGGTAGCTCAGCAGTTCGGCTCCGGCATGGCCGAGGCTGCCGTCCTGGAAGATCGACTCCGGCACGTCGAAGCGCGGGCGTAGCAGGCTGTGCTGGTACTGCAGCACCTCGTACCCGGCCACCTCCGACGCGGCGGCCAGCGCGCGGGCCCGCTCCACCCGCCAGATCGCGTGGTTGCTCGCCCCGAGCAGGCCGACCGTGCCCTCGGCCACCAGGGCGCCGAAGCCCTCGACGGTCTCGGCCAGCTCCACCGTGCGGTCCTCGATGTGGGCGTAGAGCAGGTCGATGCGGTCCACGCCGAGGCGTTCGCGGCTGCGCTCGGCCGACTCCCTGATGACCTTGGCGGACAGGCCCTCGGCGTTGTCCACGTAGCTGGTGCCCGGCGCGAGCGGCCGCGCGCCCAGTTTGGTGGCGATCACGATCTCGTCCCCGGCGCCGCTGCCGCGCCGCCAGCGGCCGAGCAGCTCCTCGCTCTGCCCGCCCTGGCCGCCGTCCACCCAGAAGGCGTAGTTGTCGGACGTGTCGATGAACGTCCCGCCGGCCTCGGCGTAGCGGTCGAGGATGGCGAACGACGTCTTCTCGTCGGTCACCGAGCCGAACAACATCGCCCCGAGGGCGAGCGCGCTCACTTCGCGGCGGGTGTCCGGGTTCGTGCCGATCGTCCGGTACTTCATGCTCTCTCCCCAGTTCGTCACGTTCTGTACGAGGCCCCGGAACGGGAGTCTGGGGGCTGGAGCGAACTCCAGGTCAAGCTGGACCGGCCATCTTCTTGAAATTGGATCATTTCTCTAGAAAAATGCTCTGATGTGTCGATCATGGTGGTGACCGGCGGCAACCGGGGCATCGGGTACGCGGTCTGCGAACGGCTGGCCGGCGACGGGCACACGGTGCTGCTGGTCGCGCGGGACGCGGAGCGGGGCCGGCAGGCCGCCGCGCGGATCGGAGGCGACGTCCAGGCCGTGGCGGGCGACCTCGCCACGGCCGAGTCGGTCCGGCGGCTGGCCGGCGACCTGCTGGACCGCTGCCCCCGCATCGACGTGCTCGTCCACAACGCCGGACTCTGGCCCGCCCGCCGCGTCCTGACCGAGGACGGGCTGGAGGAGTCGTTCGCGGTCAACCACCTGGCGCCGTTCCTGCTCAACCACCTGCTGGAGGACCGGCTCGGACGCGTGGTGCAGGTCACCGCCGGCCTGTACGTCAAGGGCCGGGCCGAACCGGGACGCACGGCCGTGGGCGCCGCCTTCTCGCCGATGCGCACGTACGCCGACACCAAGCTGTGCAACCTGCTGACCGTGCCCCTGTTCGCCGAACGCTGGCGGACGGCCGGGATCACGATCGACGCCGTGCACCCCGGCGTCATCCGCACCGGGCTCGGCGATCGCCGCGGCCCGCTCGGCTGGCTGCTCAAGGCCGCCAAACGCGGCTGGGCCGCGCCCGAGGAAGGCGCGCGGCACGTCGTCTCCCTGGCCGGGTCTCCCGGCACCGGCCGGTACTTCGACCAGGACCGCCAGGTCCCGTTGCAGGGCCCCGCGCTGGACGCCGACCTGGCCCGGCACGTCTGGGACGAGGCCGAGGCGCTGGCCGCGGTGCGATGACCCGGCACCGGCGCAGCGAGGAGACCGTGCGCAGGCTCCTGGACACCGCCCTGGAGGTCTACCCCGCCGACTTCACCCTCCGGGCGGTGACCACGCGCAGCGGCGTCAGCATGGGCAGCGTCTACCACCACTTCGGCAGCCTGGAAGGGCTGGCCGCCGCGCTGTACGGCCGGTGCATGGACGAGCTGCTCGACACACTGGTCGCCGTCACCGAGCAGACCGCCGACGCCCGTGACGGCGTGCGCCGCGCCGTGACGGCCTACCTGGGCTTCACCGCTTCGCACCCGGACAAGGCCCGCTTCATCCACGCGGCGCCGTACGCGCTGGACCTCGGCCCGTACGCCGAGCGCATCGCCGCGGCCAAGGCGTCCCGGCTGGGCAGGCTGAACGCCTGGATCGGCGCGCGCATGGCGGAGGGGGCGGTCGCGCGGCTGCCGGCGGCGCAGGTGGAGATGCTGCTGATCGGGCCGGTGGCCGAGGTGAGCAGACGGTGGCTGGCGGGCGCGCCGGACATCGACCTGGACGAGGCGGCCCGCGTCCTGCCCGACCGCATCTGGTTGTCGCTCAGCGGTTGACGCCGGGGGCCGGTTGCCTGCCGGGGACACCTCGCGGCCGGTGGGGTGTGGGGTGGTCGCCGGTATGATGGGGGCGGCTTCCCGTGCCGGGAGCCGCGGCGGTGGGGCCCGCCGCCTCCCGCCGTCCGGGGGTAACCGCGGTGTCGCCGCCAACGGTCCCTGCCAGAGATGTGCCACGCTCATGTGCTGGTAGGAGATGCCTCATGACCCAAGCCCGTCCCCCCGAACCCGAACCCGGCCGCGCGCACGCCGCCGCCGAAGGGGCGGAGGCCGGATCCCCGAACGCCGCCGAAGGGGCGGAGGTCGGATCCCAGCACGCCGCCGAAGGGGCGGAGGTCGGTGGCGCGCATGCCGCCGGAGGCCCCGGCGCGCAGGTCGACCCGCGGGCCGCGGTCGATCCCGACGTCGACCTCCACGTGCCCGCCCAGCGCGGCGAGCTGGCCCGCGCCCCGGTCGCCACGCTGGCCGTCATCGCGGCGGGCGGCGTGCTGGGCGCGCTCGCCCGCTACGCCGTCCTGACCGCCTTCCCGGTGCCGCCCGGCGGGTTCGCCTGGCCGACGCTGGCCGTCAACGTCACCGGCTGCCTGCTGATCGGGCTGCTGATGGTGGCCATCACCGAGGTCTGGCAGGCCCATCCGCTGACCCGGCCGTTCCTGGGGGTGGGGGTGCTGGGCGGGTTCACCACGTTCTCCACCTCCATCGCCGACGCCCACGGGGCGCTGGCCGCGGGGCAGCCGCGCACGGCGCTCGCCTACCTGGCGGTCACGCTGGTCACGGCACTGGCCGCGGTCTTCCTGGGCCAGGTGCTCGGCCGCGGACTGTTCGGCCGGTTCGCCCCTCCCGCCGACACCACCCCCGCCGGAACCGGTTTCGCCGAAACCAGTCCCGCCGAGACCGCCCCCGACCAGGCCGCCTCCGACCAGGCCGCCCCCGACAGGGCCGCGCGGGCTCCGCGCGGCGGGAGGCGTTCGTGACGACGTTGCTGCTGGTGGTGCTGGGGGCCGCCGTGGGCGCGCCCGCCCGCTACCTGATCGACCGCGCCGTCCAGGCCCGGCACGACAGCCTGTTCCCGTGGGGCACCTTCACCGTGAACGTGACGGGGTCGGCGCTGCTGGGCTTCCTGCTGGCGCTGCCCGCGACCGGCGGGGCGCAGGCCCTGCTGGGCACGGGCCTGTGCGGGGCGCTGACCACGTACTCCACCTTCGGTTACGAGACCCTGCGGCTGCTGCAGAACGGCGCCCGCACCTACGCCGCGCTCAACGCCGTGGCCGGCATCGCGGCCGGCCTCGGAGCGGCCTGGTGCGGCATCGCCCTCGCCCAGGCCGTCATCCCGTGAACCGTCCCGGGAGCTCGACGGCGAGCGGCCGGCGCGTTTGACGATCGCTCGACGGGAAAGCTGAAAGGGGCCGGCGTACCCCTTCCCGACCTCCGACAGACGAGACGATCATGCTTGTGGAGTTCGAGCTGCGCTGTCCCATCAGCGCCGATCTGGCGTTCATCCGCGACCTGGTGCGCATCCACGGCCACCACAGCGGACTGTCCGGCGAGCGGCTGGAGGACCTGGTGCTCGCGGTGAACGAGGCCGTCACCAACGTCCTCGACCATGGCGGCTCGGCCGGCCTGGTCACCGCGACCCGGGACCCGATCGGCGTCTGGGTGGAGATCCTGGACACCGCGGGCCGCCTGACCCCCGACCACCTCGACACCGCGGGCGTCGACCCGACCGCGTCCCACGGCTTCGGCCTGTGGGTGATCCAGCAGCTGTGCGACTCGGTCGCGCTGGAGCGGACCGGCCTCGGCTCGCGGCTGCGGCTGCGCATGCTGGTGCCCTCGGAGACCCCTGGCGCCGCCGATCGCCGCCTCAGCAGCACCATGGCCGGCGGCGCCTTCCCCTGGTCCTAGCCCGGCTGGTGCCGGCCCGGCACGTTCCGGGGTACACGAAGTCGGCATGTCAGTAATCATCCGATAACGTAGTGTGATGATGGCTGATGGGGGCGACGTCGGACACCGGCCGAACGGCTCCGGTTCCGGCGCCCAGCCGGCGGAGTGGCTGCTGCGGGCGGCCTTCGACGGCACGGGCATGGGCATCTACCTCACCGATCTCGCCGGCCGCATCACGTGGGTCAACCCGGGGGCGACGGCCCTGCTCGGCTTTCCCGCCGACGAGCTGCGCGGCGCCGACGCGCACCAGAAGCTGCACCGCCGCCTCGACGGCGGCCTCCCGCCCCGCTCCGGCTGCGAGCTGGTGACGGTGTGCCGGCAGGACCGGACCGTACGCAGCGAGTTCGCCACCTTCGCCACCGCCGGCGGCCGGCTGCTCCCGGTCGCCTGGGTGGCCTCGCCCATCCACCACGACGGCGAGCCGGTCGGCGTCGTCGTGGTCTTCATCGACGTCGTCGAACGCCTCGACGCGGCCGGCCGGCAGGCCGAAGAGCTCGCCCGCGCCCAGAAGCTGACCGAGCAGTTCCGCCTGCTGACCGAGATCAGCACCGTCCTCACCCAGACGCTGGACGTGCGCGAGGCGATGACGCGGCTCGGCCGGCTGCTGGTGCCGCGCCTGGCCGACTGGGCGGCGGTGGACATGTTCCTCGGGCCGCGCGAGCTGCGCCGCCTGGCCATGGCCTGCGCCGGGGCCACGCCGGTGGACCCCTCGTGGTTCGCCGAGCTGCCGTCGTTGCCGAAGGGCCCGTCGCGGTCGGCGCTGGTCCGGGTGCTGCGCGGGGAGCAGGCCCTGCTGCTGGGGCCTGAGCAGATCGCCGCGCCGCCCGACGGGCCGCTGGCCGCCGCCCACGACTCCCTGTTCAACGTGCTGGGCGGCTCGTCGGCGATCGTGGCGCCGCTGCGCACGCCCCGCCGCGTGCTGGGCGCTCTGACGGTGGCGCGCACCGACCCGGCGCGGCCGTACACGGAGGCCGACGTGGAGCTGGTGGCCGACATCGCCCGCACCGCGGCGCTGGCCGCCGACAACGCCTGCCTGTTCGGCCAGCAGCGCGACATCGTCGACACCATGCAGCGCCACCTGCTGACCGCGCTGCCCCAGGTCGATCACCTGCAGCTCGCCGCCCGCTACCTGGCGGCCCCGGCCGGGTCCCAGGTGGGCGGCGACTGGTACGACGCGTTCGTGCTCCCCGACGGCGTCACCGCGCTGGCCATCGGCGACGTCGCCGGCCACGACCTGGAGGCCGCCGGGCAGATGGCCCAGCTCCGCAACATGCTGCGCGCCCTGGCCTGCGACCACAAGGAGTCGCCCAGCCTGATCCTCGACCGGCTCAACAAGGTCATGGCCGTGGCCAGCGACGCCCACACGGCCTCGGCCATCCTGGCCCGGATCGAGCCGCCCCGGCCGGAGAGCGACCCCGACACGCGGATCCTGCGCTGGACCAGCGCCGGCCACCTGCCGCCGCTGCTGGTCACCGCGCACGGGCAGGCCCGCTACCTGGAGGAGGGCCAGTCGCTGCTGCTGGGCGTGCATCTCGACGACGTGACCCGCCACGACGCCCTGGCGCCGCTGCCGCCGGGCAGCACGCTGCTGCTCTACACCGACGGGCTGGTCGAGGTGCCCGGCGTCAATCTGGACAACAGCCTGGCCCGGCTGCGCCGGCACGCCGCGACGCTGGCCCGGCGTCCGCTTCAGGACTTCTGCGAGCAGGTGCTCGCGCTCGCGCCGTCACCGCGTACCGACGACATCGCGCTGCTCGCCCTGCGCCTGCCGCCGCCTGGGCAGTAGGGCGGACGCCGCCTGAGGGGCAGGGCGTCAGGGGGCGGTGAGCGCGGCGTCGATCTCCGGGCCGTGGCGCTCCAGCCACGCCTCGCGCCGCTTGATCAGGTCGCCGACGCCCTCCTCCCACATCCGGGCCCAGCCGCCGCCCTGCTCCTCGGCGATCTGCCGCATCGAGAACCACGACCGCCGGGTACGCAGCACGGCCACCTCGACCAGGCGCGAACGGTCGACGCCGGACATCCCGTACGCGTCGGCGAGCAGGCGGCAGCGGCGCGGCACGTCCAGCCCGCGCAGGGGCGGGTCGGCGTCGGCCGGGTCGGCCAGCGGCGCCCAGTACAACATCGCGCTCATCAGCTCCTCGACCCGGGTGGCCGGCCTGGCGATGTCGAAGTCGATCAGCCCGGCCGCCACGCCGTCGCGGAACACGATGTTGTCCGGCGTGTAGTCCAGGTGCCCGACCAGCTCCGGCGGGTACGGCGGCGCGGGCGGCATGCCCGGCGGCTCGGTGAACCCGAAGTCCGCCCGCACGCCGTCGGGCGGGACGAACCCCGCCACCGCCTCGTGGTAGGCCCGGATCAGCCGGCCCACGGAGGCCAGCCGCTCCTCGTCGGCCAGCCACGCGGGCCGCGGCCGCCCGGCGACCTCACCGGGCACGAAGGTCAGCACCTCGCGGCTGGCGGCGTCGATGCCGAGGAACCGCGGCGCGCCAGCGAACCCGGCCTCCTCCAGGCGCCCCAGCAGCGCGTGGACCAGCGGGGAGTTGGGCCCGACGGGACGGCGTACGGTGTCGCCGACGCGTACGACGCCTTCGGTGACATCACCGCCGACGAGCGGGATCTCGGGTTGGGGCTCGGCGGGCTCGGTGTAGGTGACGGAGCTCATGATTCCCTGGGGTGGTGAGGACGTGGGCCGGTCATGATCTCAGGCGTGGTTGGCGGAGGGCAATCGTCCACGACGGGCCGGAGGAGGACCTGGCGCACGATCTCCGCGACGGCGGCCGGGTGGGTGAGGTGCGGGTGGTGCCCGGCCCCCGGGATGACCGTCGCTGGGACGGGGCTGTCGGTCAGCGGGTCCAGTTCGCCGGCCACGAGGTGCACGGGGACTGGGCCGCCGAGCAGCGTGCGGAGGGCGGCGCGCTCGGCGGGGCGGTGCGCGGCGCGCAGTGCGCGGGCGGTGCGCCGGGCGACCCCGGGACGGCGGAGCCCGGCCGCGGCGCTCGCGACCGCCCGCCGCGCGTCCTCGGACAGGGGCGCCGGGCCGAGGAGGGTGGATGCGAGCCGGTCGGGGCCCATCCTGCCGAGGGCGGGGGCTGCGAGCAGCAGGGTGAGCGCGGACGGCCGGCGCTGGAGGAAGTACGGCGACAGCAGGATCACGGCGGCGATCCGGCCAGGATGGGCGGCGGCGTACCGGAGCGCCGGAGCGGCGGCGGCCGAGTGCGCGACGATCACCGGACGGGTGCGCACAGGCTCCAGCAACTCGGCCAGCCAGTCCGCCGCCGCACCCCCGGCTGGCGAGGAACGCCCCAACCCCGGCAGATCGGCGACAAGCGCGGGAAACCGGTCCGCGGCGGTTTCGGGGTGGGGCGCGGGCGAGGTGCTGTCGAGTTCGCCGAGCACGCCGTGCCAGGAGTCGCCGTCGAGCGGAAGCCCGTGCAGCAGCACCAGCCGCGGCGACGTACGGTCACCCGCCACGTACGTACGCGACCCCGCCACACTGTGGAAACCACCGGGACGTGCGGCCGGAGCGGCCCCGAAGCGGTCGGCGACCAGCCGGTCGGCCCAGCGGCGCAACGCGTCCTCCACGGGTGGCCGCCGGAGCCCCGCGGACGCGGCGACCCGGTCGGCCGATCCCGTGTCGTACCGGTCCTCGGTCAGGAAGCCCAGCGTCTCGGGCTCGGCGCCGGTCAGCGCGGACGGCAGGCGCCTGATCACGCCCACCGGCACGCGAATGCGCGGCGCGGGTACGCCGAGGTGGTCCGCGAGCAGCCGGATCAGGTCGGGCAGGTCGGGCGTGGCGGGATCGAGCACCCAGTGCAGGCCGCCGGGCTCGGGGTCGTGCTCGGGCACGGCAGCCATGAACCGGGCGAAATGGTCCACCGTCACCACCGGGACGAACGTACGGGCGCCGCCCGGCAACGCGGGCAGCCGCCCCGTCCACAGGTCGCGGACCAGCGAGGCCAGCCCGAGGTACTGGCCTGCCTCGCCGGTCAGCGAATGGCCGATGACGCTGCTCGGGTTCACCACGGTCAGCGGCACGCCGAGCCGCGCCGCGGCGACCCGTACGGCGGCGTCCCCCTCGGCCTTGGAGCCCTCGTACGCCCCTTTGTTCCGGTACAGGGCCGCCAGCTCGGCCTCGGGGAGGGGGTGGCGCGGCCGCGGGTCGAGCCCGACGCGGTAGCCCGACACGTGCACCAGCCGGCGCAGCGCGGGACGGGCGGCGGCCCAGTTCAGCACGTTGAGCGCGCCTTCGACGTTGACCGTCCTGGCCTCCTCGCGTCCCATGCCGAAGCGGTAGACGCCGGCGGCGTTGAACACGTCCCGCACGTCCGCCGCCCTCTCGACGGAAGCGCTCAGCCCCAGGCCGGGCCCGGCGGTGACGTCGCCCTCGACGACGGTGAGCCGCGTGCCGGGCACGCCGCGCTCGCGCAGCCAGCGGCCCAGCCCGTCGTCCGCGCGGCGGACGACGGCCGTCACGGCGCGGCCCTGTTCCAGCAGGTGCAGGACCGTCCATCTGCCGATGAAGCCGGTCGCGCCGAACACCACGGCGTCTTCCATGACAATTCCTCTCTAGACCGATCTGCATATTCTGTGGGCACGAAAAACCGCCCGTTCAGGCCAGCAGCCTGACGACCTGGCGGCGGACCCGTTCGACCGGCAGCCGGGAACGGCTCGCCCGGGCCAGCACCAGCGCGCCCTCGATCAGCGCGAGCACGGTCGCCGCCAGCTCGTCGGCTGTGTCATTGCCCGTGTCGTCGGCCGCGTCGTGCTTCTCTGCGTGCAGGACGTCGGCCGCGGCGTGCCCGTCGGCGCGCAGGGCGTCGGCCAGCCTGCGCTGCCAGCCTTCGTAGATGCCGGCGCAGACGCGCCGCAGTTGCTCGTTGGAGGAGGCGACCTCCAGGGCCACGGTCGCCACCGGGCAGCCCTTGGCGTACCCGGCCGCCACCATCCTGTCGGCCAGCGCGTCGAGAACGGCCGGCACGAGGTCCCGGGCGCCCGGCAGCGTGCCGGCCAGATCGTCGATCATGGCGTCGACCTCGCGCCCGGCGGCGGCGAGCGCCTCGCCCACCAGTTGATCCTTGCCGCCGGGGAAGTGGTGGTAGAGCGATCCGCGAGGCGCGCCGGCCACCGCCAGCACCTCGTTCAGGCCGGTGCCGTGACTGCCCTGCGCCTCCACCAGTGCGCGGGCCGCCGCGATGATGCGCGCCCGTGTCTCGTCCCCCTTGAC
This sequence comes from Nonomuraea sp. NPDC049758, assembly GCF_040674635.1. Classification (NCBI taxonomy): domain Bacteria; kingdom Bacillati; phylum Actinomycetota; class Actinomycetes; order Streptosporangiales; family Streptosporangiaceae; genus Nonomuraea; species Nonomuraea sp. NPDC049758. Next base: position 177,512 of record NZ_JBFAMZ010000010.1, on the reverse strand, counting down.
CGCCATGCGGCACACACTAGACCGGTCTGCATATTCCTGTCCATGCGGCCGTCGGCGGTGGACCGGCCGCCCGACGTCGTGAGGGGCGGCCGGTCCCGGGGGATCAGGCGGCTTCGTGCTGGCGCTGGCAGTTGATGCAGAACCGGGCCAGCGGCCGGATCTTGAGCCGTTCGAACGGGATGCCCGTCTCGCAGTGCGAGCAGCGTCCGTACGAGCCGGCCGTCAGCCGGTCGCGGGCCTGGGTGAGCTCGGCGATGGCCCGGTCGGCGGTGGCGAGGGAGGCCAGCAGCTCCTGCCAGGTGTCGTCCGCGCCGTTGCCGTCCTGGGCCGCGGCCTGCAGGCCAAGCAGGTGGCGGCTGCGCCGCTCCAGCTGCTCGTCGATGTCCTGGCGCAGGGACTGGAGCTGCACGGTGCTGAGGTGGTCGGTCATGGTGGTTTCCTTTCCGCGCTGTGATTGCGGGGGTTCAGAGGGCGATGACGGGCGCCGCGGGGCGCAGGCACAGCCGCAGCAGGCCGCGGACGGTGGCGTGCTGCGGCTCCGGCGCGGCGTTGATCCGCGCGCGAAGGGCGGTGTGCAGGCGGTCCAGCAGCCGCGTCTGGAGCGCGCCCCCGCCGGTGACGGTCAGGCCGTTGTCGCGGACGGCCGGACGGAGGTGGGCCGGCTGGCGGCGCAGCAGGCCCGCGGTCATCTCCACGACGCCGTCCAGCGCGTCCGGCAGCAGGCCCGTGCTCGTCGTGGCGCTGAGCTGGAGCGCCGCCGCGTCGCTGACCGCGCCGCCGCTGACGACGACGGCCTCGACGATGCCCGCCCCCACGTCCAGCAGCAGGTACGGCCCCGGCCCCGCGACGTCCAGACCGGCGCCCGCGGCGGCGGCCAGCGGCGCCTCGACCAGCGTCACCTGGCAGCCGGCCGCCTCGGCGACGGCCGCGCGCACCGCCTGACGGTCGCTGCCCGTCGCGGCCCTCGGCACCGCGGCCATCACGTGCTCCAGCGGCCGGCCGCCGGCCAGCCAGGCGTCCTGCAGCACGAGATGCACCAGCCGCAGGCAGGCGCCCGGGTCGACGACCATGCCCCGGCGGATCGGGCGGACCGGGATCCCGGCCGCGCTCTCCGGCGACGGGACGACGACCGCCGAGGGACGGTCGGCGATGGCGAACCCGTCCAGGGACAGCGAACGGGTGCGTGAGGTGCCCAGGTCGAGCACCACGTGGGCGCGGTGCACCGCGGATGTTCGCGGTGAGTGTTGGTGGACTGATCCGGCGTCGGACATGACGATGATCGGCTCCTTGCTCTGACGCGGAGAACTCGTACGCGAAAGACGAGAGAAAAGGGCGCATCCCGCACGCGGGCACGCCACGACGGCGACCTCCGGCCGTACGGGAACGCGCGGAACCCGCGGGCGACCGGGCGACGCGGGGACCCGGCCGTGCGAAGGCCGGGCGCGACGACCGGCCCCGCGGTGCGCTCGGCGGGCCGGGAGGCGGCGACTCGTGAAGAGGGAGAGAGCTAGATCAGCGGCGGGCTGCGCGAGCCCGCGGTGCGGTGCCCGACCTGTTGCGGGTCGCGGATCGCGGCCGCGTCGGAGCCGGGCGCCGGAAGCAGCGCGAGGTGGGCGGCCTCGGCGTGCCGCGCGCCGCGCAGCGGCGGCCACAACGACAGCACGTGGTGCTCACGGCCGCTGGACGCCTGGGGCGGCAGGCTCGGCATCCGGTCGCCGCTCTTGTCCGGGGTCCATTCGTGGCCGGCGGACAGGGGGCGCGGGATCGTCTGGTCGTCGGCGTAGGAAGGGCCGGCGACCAGCAGGGACAGCAGAACCAGGCCCACCACGCAACACAGCGCGATGGGGCCTCGTGGCGCTCTGCACGGTCCCGTCATAAGGCCGACCATAGCCCAGCCGGTGAGAAAAGGCATTACCGTCCGGTTCCCGTTCCGGCGGTATGGCGCGCGGTCGGCGGGGAGGCGGGGCAGGGGCGTCCGGAGGGGCTTCCGGTGCTGGTGGGGGGCGGGAGCGTGCGAGGCCGGGGCATGCAGAGACGGGGGCATGCAGAGGCGGGGATGTGCGGGGCGAGGGATGTGCGGGGCGAGGGCCGCAGGGCGGGGTTCGCCGGGACATGGGCGCGTGGCCGGTCGCCGGACCGGGAGCCGGTCTTCGTCCGGACGGCCGGTGTGCGCATGTCGCCGGGAACCCCGCCGTTCAGCGTGCTGGTGTGTCAGCGGGAACTTCGCCGCGGGTCAATTTAGAACCCGTCGAAGTTCTCGCCCCACTCGCCCCAGTCGTCGTCCTCGTTGTGGTCGTCGTGGCCATGGTCCTCGCGGCCGTGGTCGTCGTCGTCGTGGCGGTCCGGCTTGTGGACGGACCGGCCGGGAGGGCCTTCCGGACCACGCGGGCCCTGGGGACCACGCGGGCCTACGCGGTGGTGGTGGTCGCGGTCGTGGTCGTGGTCGTCGTGGTCGTGACCGCCGCCCCACCAGCCGCCCCAGCGCGGGCCCCACCAGCGAGGACCGCAGTGACGCCAGCCGCAGCCGCCCCGGAGGACCGGCTTCTCATCGGCTGGGCTCTGATACGACGCCGTGCCGGCCGTGCTGGCCTGGGCGGCCGGCATCTGGCCGCCACCCAGCAGCAGGCACGCGCTCGTGGCGAGCACGGCCGCCGGCTTCTTCATCATTGATTTCATCGCGCTTTCCGTTCAGAAGTTTCCAGAACCGCCGCGGGACTTCTCGACTGCCGTCGGTCTCCGGCATGAGCAGTCTTACCCGCGCATTGAGTTCGGAGTTCTGACAAGACAGGCATGAGCTGCTAAAGCTTGACCAGATTTACCAGGTCCTTACAGCCGACTTGTCCAGTTTTATTGCGACAAGGAGCGGTGGTGTCGCTTTACTGTGACTCGATCATTCCCTAGCACTGTCGCCCCGAAAATGCGGCCCTGCCGGGAACATGCGCTCCGGGTGGCCGGCGCCGCGGGCGCGGGGGTGCCGGTTTGGCCGGACGTCCGCTATCGTCACTGTCGTACCATGACTAGACAGTGAGGTTGAGAGTGACGGAACGTACCGACGTACGGCTGGAACTGCTGACCGGCGAGCAGGCGCTCGCGCGCCGGGCGGAGCTGATCGACCTCTACCGCGAGGTGTTCACCGGGCCGCCGTGGAACGAGGGGGAGGGCGAGGTCGCCGAGTTCGGCGTGCGGTTCGCCGCCGACGCGGCCCGTCCCGGCTTCCGCGCGGTGCTGGCCGTCGACGGCGCGGGTCCGTGCGGGTTCGGGACGGTCTGGCCGACCGTGACCCCGCTGCCGCGCACCCGCAGCTACGGCAAGGTGCTCGCGGCGCTCGGCCCGGACGGGGTGTCCCGGATGCTGGCCGGCGCGCTCCAGGTGGACGAGCTGGCGGTCGCGCCGCGCGCCCGCGGCCGCGGTCTGGCCGGGCGCATTCTGAACCTTCTGTGCGGCGAAAGCAGAAGCTGGCTGCTGACCTCCGTGAACGCCCCCGACGCCATTCGCCTGTACGAGCGCCTGGGGTGGCGACGTGCGGGGGAGAACGACGGAATTGTCATATTCATCAACCCCGAATAACCACGAACTCTCACGCAATATCTCGACTAGTATCGATATCTAGAATAGATTCCCGCGAATATCGATAAGCCAGACATTGCCCCCAGGAAACCGAAGACAAATCCCCCAAACCAACGACATAACCCACCAAACGCCCCCCGTGGCTGACCCCTCGCCCCGCCGGCTCGGCGCGCTGATGAGCCTGCGCGACGCGATGATGGCCGGCACCCCCGTGGCGCCCCCCGCGCTGCGTCCACGTGGGCGATCGCCCCGTGCCACGCCCCATGCTGAGTTTCCGGTGCTGCGCCCCAGCGTGCTGCGTCCCCACGCTGCGTCCGCGTGGGCGATCGCCCTGTGCCGCGTCCTCCGCGCCACGTCCCCGCGCTGCTCTCACGTGGGCGATCGCCCTGTGCTACGCCCATGCTGAGTTTCCGGTGCTGCGCCCTAGCGTGCTGCGTCCCCACGCTGCGTCCGCGTGGGCGATCGCCCCGTGCCGCGTCCTCCGCGCCACGTCCCCGTGCTGCTCTCGCCGTGCCGCGCTGCGCCCCAGCGGGCTGGGCCCCGCGCTGCGCCCCGTGCTACCCCTCATGGCGCTGCGCGCCGCCCCCCGCTGCCCCCGCCGTCGCGGCCGTCGCGGCGCGCCGCCCGTCGTCGCTGTGAGGGGGATTTGCGTTTGAGTGCGCTCGAAGTTCTACCGTTTCGGACATGACGAACATTGCTGAAGGATCCGACCGTGAACAGCGCTACGAGCATGGCCTGGAGGTGCTGCGGAAGGTCGACGGCGAGGCCGGGCAGCGGGTTGTGGACGCCCTTGCCGACATCTCGCCCGAACTGGCCCACCAGGTGGTCGCCTGGGCCTTCGGTGAGATCTACGACCGCCCCGGCCTGGCCCCCCGCGACCGCCAGTTGGTGACCCTGGGCGCGCTCACCGCGCTCGGCGGCTGCGAACCCCAGCTCGACGTGCACATCAACGCCGCCCTGAATGTCGGCCTGACGCCCGATGAGATCACGGAGTCGCTGTTGCACTCGGCCGTCTACTGCGGCATGCCACGCGCGCTCAACGCGACGTTCGTCGCCAAGAAGGTCTTCGCCGACCGTGGCCTGCTCCCCGTGCCGGACGGCACAGCCTGACCCCAGGCTCTCGCCCGCCCGATCCGGCCGTGGCTGGGGGCTGCCTCCCGAGCGCTTGGTCTGTCATGATCGACTGGGATGAGCGTGCAGGCGTTACAGGCGACGGACCCACCCGAGATCGGCGGCCACCGGCTGCTCGGGCGCCTCGGCGCGGGCGGCATGGGCGTGGTGTACCTGGCCAGGAGCCGCCGCCTGGGCCTGGTGGCCATCAAGGTCATCAAGCACGACCCGGCCGACCCCGAGGCCATGGAACGTTTCCGCCGCGAGGCGGCCACCCTGCGCGGCCTGCGCAGCCCGTACGTGGCGCCGCTGGTGGACGCCCGGGTGACGGCGCCGCCGTACTGGCTGGCGACGGCGTACGTGCAGGGGCCGACGCTGTTGCGGGCGGTGGCGGAACGGGGGCCGTTGCCGGCGGGGCTGTGCCGGCGGCTGCTCGCCGGGCTGGCCGCCGCCCTGGCCGACGTGCACCGGCACGGCGTGCAGCACCGCGACCTCAAGCCGCACAACGTCATCCTGTCGCCGCAGGGCCCGCGGCTGATCGACTTCGGCATCGCGCGAGCCCCGGGCCAGAGCACGATCACGACATCGGGGGAGATCGTCGGCACCCCCGGCTACATCGCTCCCGAGGCCGTACGCCAGGAGCCGGTCACGGCGGCGGCGGACGTCTTCGCGCTGGCCGGCACGATCGCCTACGCCGCCACCGGCCGTCCGCCGTTCGGGCGCGGCGAGCCGATGGCGGTGCTCTACAGCAGCCTGAACGCCGACATCGACGTGGACGGCGTCGAGCCCGCGCTCGCCGAGCTGATCCGCTCGTGCGCCGCGCGCGACCCGGCGGAGCGGCTCACGTCCGACCGCGCGGCGGCCCTCGCCGGGAGCGCCACGGGCCCGCTGTCCTGGGCCTCGGACGCGGAGTACCAGGCACTCATCGCCGAGACCGGCCCCACCGAGGACAACCCGGTCGAGGGCAAACCCGCCGAGGGCGTCCCAGCCAAGGACGATCCGTCCGAGGGCGGCCCCGCCGAGGACGGCCCACCCGACGACGGCCCCACCGGGACGACCCAGCCCGCGCGGACGTCCTGGCCGGGCCGGGCGCTGGCGGTCGGAGCCGTCCTGCTGGCCCTGGGCGCGACGGCCGCCGTCCTGTTCCCCCGGCTCACCACGCCCACGACGGGCCCCACGACGGGCCCCACGACGGGCCCCACAACGGGCCCCACGACGGGCCCCACGGCGGGCGGCCCGGCAACCGTCCGGGCGACGGTGGCGGACGATCCCGGGACCGTGGCGGTCACCCAGCCGCCGCCCGGCCCCACCCCCACGGGCCCCGTCCGGTGGCAGGCCGTGCACGGCCCCCGGTGCGCGGCCGAGTGGTTCTACGCCGACCCCGCCTGGCGTCCCGTCACCGGCGGGTGGAAGGGCGACGGCTGCGCGGGCGCGGCGCTGGCGCTGCGCGTCGGGGGCGTGCCGGCCCATTTCAACCAGGCGGTCAACTGGTACTTCGACACCCGCGGCGGCGCCCGCTGCACGATCGACGTGCACATCCCCGACGACCCCCGCTCGACCGGCCTGGCCTTCTACTACCTGGACGGCGACAACACGAACCCGCCGCACCTCGGCCCGCCGGTGACCGTGGACCAGCGCGCCTTCCGGGGACGCTGGGCCCCGCTCGGCACCTGGCGGGTGCCCGCCCCGGGCCGGCTCACCGTCCTGGTCGGCAACCAGCCCGTCACGGCCGACGACACCCACGAGGTGACGGTCTCCGCCGCCCGCGCGCGTTGCCGCTGGTGAGCCCGCGGCGCGGGCAAATGGGTCAGCGCAGGGTTCTGCCCAGGGTGCCCTGCTCGGGGTAGGAGTACCGGACGCGCAGCACGAGCCTGGCCTTGCGCGGCTGGCTGCCGGCGTAGGCCAGCAGGCCGGAGAAGAAGTCGAGGCCGTCGGCGTTCACCCCGACCTCGACGCAGCCGTGGCTGTACCCCTTGTGTGAGTTGTGCAGGTAGAAGCCGCCACGCCCGTACATGTTCCCCTGGATCGGGGTGAGCCGGACGCGGAAGGTGCCCCAGTCGGGGAAGACCGGGCCGTTGCCGCCCACAGGCAGGAACTGGATGCCCTCCCGGGGTTGGAGACGGCCTTGTCGCCCCGCTGGTTCGCCGCCTCGACGATGGTGGTGAACTCCTTCGAGGTGACCGACCACTCCTTGTGCGTGACCGCGGTCACCTCGCCGGGCGCGAGCGGGATGGTCGAGACGAGCTCGCCGCGCTGGATGCCGACCGGCGCCATCTCGATGCGTTCCAGGTTGAGCATGCCGATGGGCGGCGCCGCGGTGTTGACCGCCAGGCCGCGCAGGGCCACCGCGGCCGTGTTGAGCGCCTGCGCGGCCCGGCCGGCGGCCTCCCGGGCGCCCGCGCCCTCCGCCGCGCGCAGGCGTTCGGCGCGCAGCTCGACGAGCGTCCCGGCGAACAGCACCAGCTCGGCGGCCGGCACCCGCGCCAGCGCGGCGGGGTCGGGGCGCAGCGCCGCGACGGGCTGCTCCTCGAAGCGCCTGAGCAGGTCGAACGCCTCGCCGGAGACGCCGGGGCTACTCAGAAAAGGAGGCGGCCCGCGCCTCCGCCGAGATGGCCGTCGGAGGCGCGGGCCGTGCACCGGATCTTGTCAGGTGCGGCGCGCGCGCAGCAGGCGAATGGTGATCGCCGCGCCGAGCAGGACCACGGCGCCCACGACCCAGGGCAAGGGGGTGCTCCCCGGGCCGGGGACGCCGTAGCCGCCCGCGTAGCCGTCCCTGGCGTAGGAGCTGCCGGGGAGCTTGGCGGCGTAGCGCTGTTGCGCCAGCCGCCGGTAGTCGGCCACGGGGACGCCCGCCCGGCCCACCGACTGCGCTGCCTCGTCGTTGAGCGGCACGACCGTGCCGTCGCGCAGGGCGTACCAGGCGTTGAGCTGCGGCTCGCGGAACACGGTGCCGGTCTGGCCCGCGTACCGCTGTTCGTCGCCGCCGCTGGCGATGTTGCTGACCACCCACGTCCCCCGGCGGTCGCGGGTGGTCCAGACGGAGGCGGTCTGCCCGTCCGGCGCGGTGGCGCCGGTGGCGAGGAAGGCGAAGCGGGCGATCTCCGCCGACCGTCCGGCGACGAAGTCCGGGTTGAGGTCGTTGACGGCGACCGTGGGCCCGTCGACCCGCGCCGCCACCGGCGCCAGGCTGGTCTTCCTGCCCTGGCCGGCGAAGAAGCGGCCGACCGTGTCGCCGGCGCCCGCGGCGGCGGCCCTGGCGGCGTCGACGTCGGCCTGGGTGGGCCCGCCGGGGTCGGCCAGCGCCGGGCTCGGGACCCACAGGAACAGCGCGGTCAGGGCCGCGACCGCTGCGAAGAGCTTCATGTCGATGGCCTCCTTCACGCGCCGATGTAGTCGAGCGAGTGGGTCCAGAAGAACGAGGAGTTCGAGACGTAGTAGTTGTAGGTGGACCAGTTGTAGCGGGTGCTGGACGGCCACGGGTTGCTCCAGTACACGTACGACGAGCTCTGGTCGTAGCCGTAGATGACCTCCATGTGGCCGCCGCCGCTGGTCCACTGGATGCGGGCCATGATCGGGCGGTCGGCGTCGATCTCCCGGACGATGGCGGCGTAGGTCAGGTAGTCGTAGACGTACACGCCGGGGTTGATGCCGATCTGGCGGAAGGCGGTCTGGTCGTTGCCGAGCGTGGCCTGGTTGTTCGGGCAGCTGGTGTTGACGCCGCGGTTGAAGGCCAGGTTGCAGAACTGGTTCTGGCTGTAGGAGTACCCGTAGTAGGCGGCGACGGAGTTGCCGGTCGCGGCCCAGCACCAGTTGGAGTACTGCTGCGACTGCTGGGTGAAGTTCAGCTTGTACCAGGTCGCGGCCTCGGCCGGGGGACTGCTCGCGATCCAGGTGGCCGCCGCTAGGGCGAGGGCCACGGCCAGGCGGAACATAGGCGCTCCTTCTGCTGGGGGGTGCTGCGAAGGATGTTCGACCTGCGGAGATGGCCGTACAAGGGGGAGCGGATTTCCCTGACAGATCACTGTGGAAGGTGACATTTCATGACGTTCATGAAGTGATGACGAATCTGTGGAAATCTGTGAACATTCACAACGTGGCGGATGAGCTCCAGGCCGCGCTGCGCGCCGGCCCCTTTCACGTCGCCCTGCGGGCCGCGGTCGGAGCGCGGGGGCTGACCCTCGAACGGCTGCGCCACCGGCTGGCACAGCGCGGCCTCCACGTCGGGGTGAGCACGCTGAGCTACTGGCAGCAGGGCCTGCGCCGGCCGGAGCGCGAGGAGTCGTTGCGGGCCGTGGGGGCCCTGGAGGAGATTCTCGACCTGCCGCCGCGCTCGCTGATCGGGCTGCTCGGGCCGCCGAAGCCGCGTGGCCGCGCGCCCGGGGTGGCGTACTCGACCCTGTTCCGGCCCGCGCAGGTGGTCTCCGCCATGCTGGACGAGCTGGACGCGGTGGCCGACGACCGCCGCCTGCACATCGCCGTGATGTACGAGTCGCTGCGCATCGGCCCCGACCGCAGCCTCACCAGCCGCGAGACCACGCAGGTGGTGCAGGCCCACGAGGAGGGCGCCGACCGCTACATCATGATCTACCGCGGCGACGCCGGCTGCGACGTGGACCGGGTCACCGTCGCCGCCCTGGAGGACTGCCGCGTCGGCCGCGTCACCAGGGACGGCGAGACCGCCACGGTGGTCGCCGAGCTGCTGTTCGACCGGTCGCTGCGGGTCGGCGACACTCACGTGCTGCGGTACGAGATCGCCGACCTCAGCGGCGCCGAGTCCTGCTTCTACGAGCGCGGCTTCCGCTTCCCGGCCGGCCAGTACGTGCTGCGCGTCGCCTTCGACCCGGTCGAGCTGCCGGTGCGCATCCACCGCTTCGCCCGCCGCGGTCCGGGCGGCGGCGAGCTGACCGCCTCCGAGCTGACGCTGAACGCCCAGCACGCCGTCCACCTGATGGCCGCCGCCCTCCAGCCGGGCCTGGTCGGCATCCGGTGGGCCTGGCCCTGACCGGCGCGTCGCTGTCACACTCCGGGCCGCCGTCCCGTCCTGTCGCCGACAATGACGATGAGCGGAGAGGCGATGACCATGAGAGCGATACGCGTTCACCGGCCCGGCGGCGACCTGGTCCTGGAGGAGGTGCCCGTGCCGCGCCCGGCCACCGGCGACGTGGTGGTGCGCGTGCACGCGGCCGGTTTCGTCCCCGACGAGCTGGACTGGCCGGGCACCTGGACCGACCGGGCCGGGCGGGACCGGGCGCCGTCCGTGCCCGCCCACGAGGTGGCCGGCGTGGTGTCCGAGGTCGCCTACGGCACCACCGGCCTGTCCGTGGGCGACCGCGTCTTCGGCCTGACCGACTGGCATCGCGACGGCGGCGCGGCGGAGTACGTCGCAGTCGAGGCGCGCGACCTGGCCCCGATCCCCGCGAACGTCACCTTCACCGAGGCGGCCGCGCTGCCCCTCGCCGGGCTGACCGCCTGGCAGGGCCTGTTCACGCACGGCGGCCTGGAGGCGGGCGGGACGGTCGTGATCCACGGCGCGGGCGGCGGCACGGGCACGCTCGCCGTCCAGCTCGCCCGCCGGGCCGGCGCGCACGTCATCGCCACCGGACGGGGACGGGTCGCCGGCCTGGCGGTGGAGCTGGGGGCGCACGAGTTCGTCGACCTGGAGCGGCAGCCGTTCGAGGAGGCGGTCGAGCCGGTGGACCTGATCTTCGACACGATCGGCGGTGACCTGCTCGCCCGCTCGGCGGCCAAGGTCAGGCCGGGCGGCACGCTGGTTTCGATCACCGCGCCGCCGCCGGTCGTGCCGGCGGGCGGGCGGGCGGTGTTCTTCATCGTCGAGCCCGACCGCGCCCAGCTCGCCGAGCTGGCCGCGCGGGCCGGGGCGGGGCTGCTGCGCGCCCACGTCGGCGCGGTGTACCCGCTGGCCGAGACCGGTCGGGCGTTCCGTGACAAGCGTGGCAGCGTGCCGGGGAAGGCCGTGATCGAGATCTGACGACCGGCGGCACATGTATGGATATGTCGGCCTATTGAGGAAACCTTGACCGGCCTGCCGTATGACCGTCCGGGCCACGGGCACGCGCAGTTACGGAGCCAAGCGACCCGCTGACTCCGCGTACCGAAGGAAGGAACCGTCATGCCGCAGAGCAAGGCCCGCAAGACGAAGACGGGCGACAAGGACAAGGACAAGAGCCGGAGCTCCTCGACCCAGAGCCGCACCGGCGCCGACAAGAAGTCCTCCGGCAACAAGTCCCAGGAAGGCAAGAACCTCCCGGGGCACCAGAGCTGAGCCTGACCGGTACGACGGCGTGACACCCGGCCTTCGGGCCGCGGGTCACGCCGTCTCTCTTGTCGGGGTTGTTCCTGTCTGTGGACAGATGACCAGAATGAGGAGACAGTTCCCCGCCCCTTCAGTCTCTCCATGCACAACGTTCACCCGTGAGCTCCAACGTGTCCGCTCGAAGGGCACGCCGCCTCATCGGCTGCCCCGTGAACGTCATGGAAGGACCCCGATGCAGCCGATGGCAGCACGACAGTTATCAGGCGGTTCGAGGAGCAGGGGACGGGCCGCCGTCACCACCGCGCTCGCGGCGGTGCTGGTGGGCGGCTTCGTGACGGCGGCGTACGCCGACCCGGGTGAGCAGGGCCGCGGACGGCCGACCCCCACCCCGACGAGCACCCCCGCCCCGCCCGCGCTCACCCCCGCCACCGGCTCCTACCTGGAGGGCACCGCGAAGGTCGCCGCCGTCCCGGTCACGGCCGGCGACAGCGTCACGAAGCTCGACCTCGACGGCAACCCCGTCACCGCCACCGCGACGGTGGGCGTCTCCAAGCTGGCCTTCGACGTCGGCTCGAACTCCACCGAGGCGCAGTACCACAGCTACGTGCAGGTCAACGGCGCGTACAAGGCCGAGATCGGCAACTTCGCCAACCAGCGGGCCACCATCGAGATCCCGAACGAGCACCTGGTCAAGGGCGAGAACACGGTCGAGATCGTGGTCGGCACGATCCAGTCGTCCTGCGGCCAGAACCACGACGACTTCGTGCTCTCGGACGTGGGCCTCGAACTGCTCGGCGAGGTGGCCGACGGCGAGGACAACCCGTACACGCTCAGCTTCGGCGACGGCAACTGCGGCAGCAACACCACGCTGCTCAAGCGCGCCACCCTCAAGTTCTTCACCCAGTCCGACCCGCGGGGCACGACCGGCCTCGCCGCCGACCTGGACACCACCGAGCTGGCCAACGGCGAGCACGTCCTCAGCGCCGCCACCGCGGCGGGCGCGACCGTCCGGAACACCGTGACGGTGAACAACGCCCCGGCCGGCGCGCCGCGGCTGCTGCCCACCGACGGCACCCTCGTGGCCGGCGTCAAGACGGTGAACGCGACCGTCCCGGCGGCCGGCGCGGGCGGCGTCGAGTCGCTGACCGTGGACGGCGGCAAGCCGGTCACCAGGGCCACGCTCGGCAACGGCGCCGCCATGCTCTCCTTCGACGTCGGCGCGGACTCGATCGACGACAAGTACGACGACTTCCTGCTGGTCAACGGCAAGCGCATCGATCTGGGCGGCACCTGGGCGAGCCGGCGCGTGACCGTCGCGGTCCCGGCCAGGTTCCTGACGCCGGGCGAGAACACGATCAAGGTCGTCACCGGCGACTACAAGGACGCCTGCGGCGTCAACCGCGACGACTTCACGATCGCGAACCTCGCCCTGACCCTCGACGGCGCCACGGTGACCGGGACGGACGTCAAGCCCTCGTACGCGCTGGGCGACGGCGACTGCGGCAGCGACCAGGCCCTCCCGCGCGAGGCCGAGCTGCGCTACACGATCGACGCCCCCGCCGTGCACGTCATCGAGACGCTCGGCGCGGGCCAGGCGACGCTCGGGTTCACCGTGGGCAGCAACTCGATCGAGGCCCGCTACCAGAACTTCGTGCTGGTCAACGGCCAGAAGGTGGTGCTCGACGGCGACTTCGTGAGCCGCCGGGTGGACCTGCCGATCCCGAACGAGTACCTCGTGCCCGGCTGGAACACGATCGACTTCGTGGCCGGCACGTACCCCACGTCCTGCGGCGCCAACCGGGACGACTTCGCGATCTCGAACATCGTCCTCACCCCGGCGCAGGGCACCGCGGCCGGTCAGATGATCAAGCCGTCCTACGGCATGGGCGACGGCAACTGCGGCGACACGGCGAACCCGCTGACCGAGATCGACCTGGAGTTCCTGGTGGACGCCCCGGCTCGCGGCCTGCGCGCCGACCTGGACACCACCGCGATCAAGGACGGCCGGCACACCCTGGCGGCCAGGTCCACCTCCGGCCAGACCGCCGAACGCGTCCTGATCACCGACAACTCCGCGCCGAAGGTCGCGCGGAGCGTCCCCGCCGCGGACGAGAAGATCACCGCGACGGTCGTCCTGGACGTCAAGCTCGAAGACGCCTCCGGCGTGGTGTCCGGGCCGGACGTCAAGCTCGACGGCCAGGCCGTGGAGCTGGGCGCCCGGATCGGCCCCGGGCTGAAGGCGGGCCGGCACACGCTGTCGGTCACCGGCGCCGACGGGCTCGGCAACACCGCGGCCCGGGAGATCGTCTTCGAGTCGGCCGGCATCCCGGACGCCCCCGCCGAGCTCACCCCGGCCTCCGGGACGGCCGACGTGACCGACCCCGTCACGCTGTCGGCCAAGGTCGGCGAGCCCGGCGGCGGCCCGGTGACGGCCACCTTCTCCGAGGCCAGGATCCTCACCCCGGACGAGGCGTACCAGGGCACGGCCACGACGCTGCCCACGACGCTCAAGGTGCCGGGCGAGCAGCGGATCAGGGCCGACGGGCTCGAACCCGGCGACGGCCGCACGCTCGACGCCCCCACCGGCCGCGACCTCGTCTACCAGCGCTTCGACGTCAAGGTGCAGGGCCACGTGGACGCGCCCGTGCTGCGCTGGGAGGGCGTCGTCGACCCCGAGCGGCTGGCCTCGCTGCGGGCCTGGAACACCGAGGCCAAGGCGTGGGACCTGCTGACCAGCGCCCGTGGCGGGGCCGACGGCAGGACCGTCCTGACCGCCGTCGTCGGCCCCGAGTACGTGGACCGGCAGCAGGTGCACGTCATGGTGACCGGCGAGGACCCGTTCGCCGACGACATCGACCCCGGCGACCCGAACGGCTTCGCCGACCCCGCCACGTACGACTTCTCGATCGTGCACTTCACCGACACCCAGTACATCTCCGAGGGCGCGGTGGAGCAGGAGACCCCGCAGGAACGCGCGGTGTGGGAGTCGGCCTACGCCGGCATCGTCAACTGGATCACCGCCAACAAGGACCAGCGCAAGATCTCCTACGTCGCCCACACCGGCGACATCATCGAGAACAACATCCGCAAGCCCACCGACGAGGCCACGCAGCGCGAGGTCGTCGGCGAGTTCGAGGTGTCGTCGAAGCAGCAGCGCGTGCTCGACCAGGCGAACATCCCGAACGGCGTCATCGCCGGCAACCACGACAACCAGTCGGGCACCGAGGACGGCCCCGGCGCGATCTACAACAAGTACTACGGCCCGTCCCGCTACCAGGACGCCTCCCAGGGCTGGCGGCACGCCAAGTACGGCGGCCCGTGGAAGGAGGGCGACAACCAGAACCACTACGACCTGTTCTCCGCGGGCGGCCTGGACTTCGTGGTCGTCGGCCTGTCGTACGGCGTGACCAGGGAGGAGGCCGAGTGGGCCGACTCGGTCTTCAAGAAGTTCCCGGGCCGCAACGGCATCCTGCTCTCGCACGACTACCTCGTGCCGAGCACCAACCCCGACGGCCGCGGCGCCGCCTTCTCCGCCCCCGACGGCTCGATGCTCTACAAGACGGTGGTGGAGAAGAACCCGAACGTCTTCCTCATCCTGGCCGGTCACGAGCACGGCGTGGGCACCAACGTGAAGCCGAAGGTCGGCCAGGTCGGCAACGGCGTGGTCGAGCTGCTGGCCGACTACCAGTTCTACACGGTCTCGGCCGACCGGCTCGGGCTCACCGAGATCGGCGGTTACAAGCCGGAGGACCAGCTCCAGTTCGGGGCCAGCTACTTCCGGCTGCTGCAGTTCGACGTCAAGCGGGCCGAGCTGAGCGTGGACACCTACTCGCCGCTGCTCGGCGACTTCGGCGCCGGCGAGTTCGACCCGCTGCGCCGCTACGACGGGCGCGAGGACAACATGGTCCTGCCCGTCGACCTCACCACCCGCACGACGAGCCTCAGGACCGACTCCCTGGCGCTCTACAAGCCGACGAAGATCATCGGCAGGAGCACCGCGGCCTCCGGCCAGGTCGCCTCGGTGACGTGGAAGCACCTCAAGGACGACACGGCCTACGCCTGGTTCGTCACGGCCCGTTCCGCGGGCGGCGGCGTCACCGCGTCCGAGCCCAGTGTCTTCGTCACCAAGGACGAGCGCGGCCGTCCCGGCAAGTGGGACAAGGACTCGCCCATGTACCGCTGGTTCACCCGCTGATCCGTCCCCCCTCGCCGCCCCGGGCCCGCGCCCGGGGCGGCGCCCTTCCCCCCTGATCCTGGAGACCCGAGACATGCCTCGCTGGCGCTGGCCGTACGCCGTCGTCCTGGCCGTCATCCTCTGCGCGGCGCTGGCCGACCTGCTGCATCCCGCCCCCGCGGCGGCGCACGACGCGACCACGAAGGCCCACGCCGAGGTGACCGGCACGGCCACCGACGTCAGGGTCGTGCTCGACCTGGAGTACGACCTGCTGATGAAGTCCGCCTGGCTCTACGCCGAGGCGTACGACGCCAAGGAGCGGGCCGAGCAGCTGCAGCAGCTCGCGGCCAACCGCGACGCCGTGTTCGGCTACGTCACCCGCCGCTTCGCCGTCGCCCGCGCCGACCGGCCGTGCGTCCCCCGGCAGGTGGGCGGGGCGGACGTGCACCCGCGCGGCAAGGCCGCCTTCGCCACGCTGACCCTCGCCTACGCCTGCCCGGCGGTGGACGGGGGCGGGCACACGATCTCCAGCGCCCTGTTCCCCGACGCCGAGACGTTCGTCCACAGCACCCAGACGCTCCTGCGCTACGACCTCGCCGGCGAGCGGGGCTCGGCCGTCCTGACCGCCGCGAGCCCGGCCCTGCGTTTGGCCGAACGGGCGGCGGCCGGCCAGATCGGGGAGTTCTTCCTGCTCGGCGTCGAGCACCTCGTGCTCGGGCTGGACCACGTCTTCTTCCTGCTCACCCTGATCATCGGCGCCCGCGGCGCGCGTGACGTCGTGGTCACCGCCTCGGCCTTCACGGTCGCCCACAGCATCACGTTCCTGCTGGCCGCCATGGGCGTGGTGGCCGTGCCGGCGGCGGTGGTCGAGCCGGTCATCGCCGCCTCGATCGTCGTCGTCGCGCTGGCGAACCTGCTGGGCCGCGACCGGCCGGGCGCCTGGCGGCTGCCCGTCGTCTTCGCCTTCGGCCTGATGCACGGGCTGGGGTTCGCGGGCGCGCTCGACATCCGCGAGAGCGGGTCGTGGGAGCTGCTGCTGTCGCTGCTGAGTTTCAACGTCGGGATCGAGGTGACCCAGCTCGCGATCATCGCCGTGCTCTTCCCGCTGCTGGTGCTGCTGCGGCGGACGGCCGCGGCCCGCTGGACGGTGGCCGCGGTGTCGCTGTCCATCGTGGCGGTCAGCCTGTACTGGTTCCTCGACCGGATCCCGCTCCCGCTCTGAGCGCCCACAGGCGGCCGGCTCCCCAGGCGAGCAGGGCCAGCACGCCGACCAGCAGGTATTCGATGGCCGGGATCCTGATCGCCTCGTTCGTGCCGGCCAGGTCGCCGCGCAGGGCGTACACGGCGAGCAGGGCCGCCGCGTAGCAGCCGGTCAGCGCCCAGCGGACGGCGCGGGACAGGCCCAGGCCGTGCATCTGGGTGATCACGAAGACGCCGAGGAAGCCGAACAGGAACATCGGCCACAATCCGTCCGGGCCCGAGGTCATGACGGCCACCAGGGTGCCGTGGACCACGACGGCCAGCTCCAGCGTCACCGTCCAGTAGCGGTTGGTGTGCGCCCTGGTGAGGAAGAGGCTGCCCTGGAGCAGCAGCAGGAACATGTAGAAGAAGCCGATCAGGTGGCCGGGCGTGGACTCGGCCGGGTGGTACCAGAAGGTGTAGACCGCCGCCCAGCTGAACAGGTAGCCGTGGTACCGGCGGGCGAAGTCGACGATCTCCCGCCTGATGGGCGCGGGCCGGCCGAGGAACAGGCCGCGCCGCCGGTTCTCCATGATCAGGACGACGACCAGCAGGAGGACGACCGAGCCCTGGGAGCTGTAGATCGACACGTCCTGGGCCAGGCCGTCGTAGAACAGGTGGGTCTGCACGGTGTGCAGGGCGACGAACCCGGCGTTCACCGCCAGCGCGACGACGTTGACCGGGTGGAGGCCGGCGGAGTAGCGGCGGACCCGGGTCTGGGCGTGGTGGATGAGCCACCAGAACACGAGCTGGTGGGCGGCGTAGCCGGCCCAGGCCGACAGCCTGGTCCACACGGTGGGCTCGGGCAGCTTCCAGTAGTACCAGGACGCGCCCTGGTCGGGCAGCAGCACGACGTCGTCCAGCCACCGGCCCAGGAACCAGATCAGCCCGGTCAGGACGGCGCTGGCGACCACCCCCGCGACGAGTACCGTCTCAGGACGGATCGCGGCTAACGTTTTCTTTCCACGATGGAATACTTCCACGATAGAAATATAAGGGGTGACATGACGGCCTATGACCTGATGGTCCTCATCCGCCGGCTCAACGTGGAGAGCGACCGGTTCGTGGAGGGCTTTGCGGTCGGGCACCGGCTGCACAGGACGGACATGAACGCCCTGGTGGTCATCCTCGACGCCCACCTCGCCGGCCGGCCGCTCTCGCCCGGGGGGCTGGGGGCCGCGCTGAACCTCTCCGCCCCCGCCACGACCGCCCTCCTCGGCCGGCTGGAGCAGGCCGGCCACGTCGTGCGGCGGCGCGACGAGGGCGACCGCCGCAAGGTCGAGGTCGTTCTGAACGAGCAGGCCGTCGAGCTGGCGGGCGCCTTCTTCGCGCCGCTCGTCCGGCGGCTCACCGCGGCGATCGACGCGTTCACCCCGGCGGAGCGGGAGGTCGTCGGCAGGTTCCTCGCGGACGCGATCGAGGCGACCGTGGCGGCCAGGAAGGAGCACGAGGCGTGAGCGCGTCCCGTTCGATCGTGATCACCGGCGGTACCCGCGGCCTCGGCTTCGGCCTCGCCCGCTCGCTGACCGCCCGCGGCCACCGGGTCACCGTGTGCGGCACCGACCCGGACCGCGTGGCCGCGGCGGGGGCCGAGCTCGGCGTGCCGGCCGTCGTGGCCGACGTCGCCGACCGCGCCCGCCTCCAGGACCTGTGGGACGAGGCCGTACGGCGGCACGGCCGGGTGGACATCTGGGTCAACAACGCCGGGATCTCCCACGGCCGCCTCCCGCTGTGGCGGCTGCCCGCCGCCGAGGCCCGCGCGGTGACCGAGGTCAACCTGCTGGGCACGGTCAACGGCTGCGCTGTGGCGGTGGCGGGCATGGCGGCGCAGGACGGCGGCGGCCACGTCTGGAACATGGAGGGGCTCGGCGGCGACGGCCGGACGGTGCCCGGACTCGCCGTCTACGGCGCCACCAAGCGGGCCGTGACGTACCTGACCAGGGCGCTGGCCAAGGAGGCCCCCGAAGGGGTGACGGCGGGCCTGCTCAGCCCCGGCATGGTGGTCACCGACCTGCTGACGCACGGCTACTCGGCGGCCGAGCGGGAACGGTCGGCCCGCATCTTCGCGATTCTGGCCGACCCGGTGGAGACGGTGGCGCCGTGGCTGGCCGAACGGCTGGTCAGCCGGGCACGGAACGGCGCCCACGTACGCTGGCTGACCCCCGCCAAGATCGCCTACCGCTTCGCCACCCGCCGCCCCTGACGCGGCTTCGGCTCAGCCGTCCTGCCTGCGGACGAGGAAGCCGCCGCGGCCGTCGAACTCCACCGCGTACACCGCGTCGAAGCCGTCGGAGGCGCGTGGCCGGCGCAGCCGTCTGAGGGTGGCGAAGACGCCCACCTCGGGGACCCGGGCCCGGCCCGTGCGCTCGGCGTTGCGCTGGAGGGAGCCCTTGACGTTGGGCGGGAACCAGTAGGCCACCACCCGCGCGCCGTGCTCCCGGCCGGCCACGATGAGCGGCTGCCACTCCTCGGGCGAGGCGTTGGTGTTGTCCACGGCCACGTTCCGGTCCTCCTCCAGCGCCTCGCGGATCAGCCGGAGCTGGCGGTGCTGACGGCGGCGCGCGTTGGGGAAGTCGTCCTTGCTCACGTGCGCGTGCGTGGTGGCCAGGCAGCGCCGGTAGAAGGTGGACTTGCCGGAGGCCTGCAGGCCGATGAGCACGGCCACCTCCCGATCGATCATGGTTCCACCCTATTTGGTGCTGGACAGGCTAACGTCGTTAGCTTAGAGTTTGGCTAACAGCGTTAGCTTCTGAAGGAGGTCATCATGACCGCGGTGACCGTCAGGCGGGTGGCCGGCCGTTCCGGGTGGGCTGTGCTCGCCGCCTTCTGCCTGGCGTTCCTCGTCTTCGAGGTGGTCAAGCACGGGGGCGCCACGCCGGTCAGCTCGGCGTTGTTCGTGCTGGCGCCGTACGCGACCAGGTTCGGCGGGCCTGCGGTGGTGCACGACCTCGCCCACCGTCCGTGGATCCCGCTGGCCGTCCTGGTCGGATGCTCGGTCTCGCCGCTGGGCCGGGTGCCGGTCTTCACGGCGGGGCTGGCCTGGCTGACGTACGTCGCCGTCGCCCGGCTCCTCGGTCACGGCCCGAGGAGCGCGCGTGGCTGAGCTGTCGCCGCGCGCGGGGCAGATCGTCGCGGCGGCGCGGGAGCTGGTCGAGGCGGGCGGGGCGGACGCGCTGACCATGCGCGCGCTGGCCGCGCGGCTGGGGATCCGCGCGCCGTCGCTCTACAAGCACTTTCCCGACAAGTCCGCCGTGGAGGCCGAACTCATCGCCATCGCCCTCGCCGAGCTGGCCACCGCCCTGGAACGCGCCGAGCACGACGGCCGCGGGGGCGGGCTGGCGGCGCTCGGGCGGGCCTACCGGGCGTACGCGCTGGGTCATCCGCATCTGTACCGGCTGATGAGCGCGGGGCCGCTGCCGCGTGACCTGCTGCCCGCCGGGGTGGAGGAGCGGGCGGCGCTGCCGCTGGTCCGGATCGTGCGGGGCGAGGCCGCCGCCCGCGCGGTCTGGGGGCTGGCCCACGGCCTGGTCATGCTCGAACTCGACGGCCGCTTCCCGCCCGGCGCCGACATCGAGGCCGCCTGGACCGCCGGGATGTCCGCGTTCACGACGGCGGCCCGCTGAGGGTTCGCATGAGGTTCAGGGGCGGGGGTGAAGGCCGTCCAGGGTCAGGGTGAGGAGGCGGTCGGCGCGGGCCGGGTCGGGGGTGGCCTGGGCGATGCCCGCCGCCAGCTCGACCAGGTCGGCGACCTCGACGTCCGCGCGCACGGCCCCCGCCTCCTGGGCGGGCAGCAGCAGCCGGGTGGCGGCGGCGCGCAACATCGCCCAGCAGTCGACCCCCGCGCCGTCCTGGGTGAGCATCATCCGCGCCCCGAGCCCCCGGTCGGTCATGGCGTGCGCGACCAGCGACCGCAGCCAGGCCACCAGCGCCTCGCCGGGCGGCAGCTCCTCGCCCGCCTCCTCCGCCCGCGCGCACAAGCGGGTCAGCCGCCCCTCGAACACGGCCGCGAGCAGCGCCTCGCGGGTGGGGAAGTGCCGGTAGAGCGTGCCCGCCCCGACGCCGGCCCGTCTGGCGATCTCGTTGAGCGAGGCGTCGGGCCCCTCCTCGGCGACCACGGCGATGGCCGCCGCCACCAGTTGCTCGTAGTTGCGGCGCGCGTCGGCGCGCATGGTCCGTGCCGGCACTGGTCACTCCCGCGGGTTGAATCGGAGAACGTCTCCGATTATAGTCCCCGACGTAACCGGAGAAGTTCTCCGAATAGACGGGACGGTGACCCATGACCGACGACGGACCCCGCCTGGGCAAGGTGGGCCTGTGGACGTTCGCCCTCGAGGCCCACCCCGCCGGGGAGGCGCGCGAGGCCGCGGCCGAGATCGAGGAGCTGGGGTACGGCGCCCTGTGGTTCGGCGAGGGGTTCGGCCGCGACTCGGTGAGCCAGTCGTGGCTGCTGCTCTCGGCGACCAGCCGGATCACGGTGGCCGCCGGCATCGCCAACATCGCCCTGCGCGACCCGATCGCCATGGCCGCCGCCGAACGGTCGCTCAACGAGGCCCACCCCGGCCGGTACGTCCTCGGCCTCGGCGGCCACCGCATCAGCGACGGGCCGATCCAGATGGACGGCTACGCGATCCCGAGCCTGGGCCGGGCGGTGAGCACGATGGGCGGCTACCTCGACGCCATGGACGCCGTCCCGCTGGAATCGGCGGCCCCGGCGCACGCGCCGCGCCGCATGCTGGCCGCGCTCGGCCCGAAGATGCTGGACCTGGCGGCCCGGCGTACGCTCGGCGCCCACACGTACTTCGTGCCCGTCGAGCACACCGCGCGGGCCAGGGAGGCGATGGGGCCGGGCGCGTTGCTGGCCGTCGAGCAGGCCGTCGTCCTGCACCGCGACCCGGCCAGGGCCCGCGAGGTGGCCACGGAGCACGTCTCCTTCTACCGGACGGCGGCGCCCCACCAGGCCGCCAGCCTGCGCAGGCTCGGCTTCGGCGAGGACGAGATCGAGCACGGCAGCGACAGGCTGGTGGACGCGATCGTGGCCCACGGCGACGCGGCGGCGATCGAGAAGCGCGTACGGGCCCACCTGGACGCGGGCGCCGACCACGTGTGCCTCCAGGTCCTCACCGACCGCCCCGGCGACGTGCCCCTCCCGGAGTGGCGCGAACTGGCCGCCCTGACCTCCCTGTGACGACCACGCCCAGGCGGGCGCGGGCCATGCGCGTGCGGGCTCAGTCTGCGGCGGCCCGGTAGCCGGTGGCGCGGAACAGGAACGACGCCCACGACCGGTAGGGCCGCCACGATTCGGCGAGCTTGCGGTAGGCGCTCGCGGGGGCGTCCTCGGGCAGCCCGTACGCCTCGCGCAGGATGCCGAACAGCCGGGGTTCGTCGCCGGGGAACGCGTCGGGCGCGCCGGCGCCGCGGATCAGGATCAGCCCGGCCGAGAACGGTCCCACGCCGGGCAGCGCGCGCAGTTCGGCCAGGGCGTCCTCGGGGGTGAGCGAGCGCAGGTGCTCGGTGGTGAGCACGCCGTCGAGCGCCGCCTGCGCCAGGCCGCGCAGCCACTCCTCCTTCTGCGCGGGCAGGCCGAGACCGCCCGCGTCCACCAGGCTCACGGGCGGCGGGAACGCCTGGTACGCCTGCCCGTCCACGGTGACGGCGGCGCCGTACCGGTCGGCGATGCGCTGCTTGACGCGCGAGGCAATCAGCATCGAAGAGCGCTGCACGATCACCGCCCAGCAGGCCGCCTCCCACGGGCTCCAGAAGCACACCGGCCGCAGCCCGGGGCGGTCCCGCTGCACGTCGCCGAGCACCGGGTCGGCCGCGCCGAGCTCGGCGAAGCCGGTGGCGTCCACGTCGAGGGAGAGGATGCGCGCGATCTCGCCGCGGATCGCCGGGCCGGGGGCGCGGGTGGTGGTGACGGCGACGCCGCCGGGGGCGCCGGTGACGCTCACCCCGATCGGCAGCCAGTCGGACTCGGCGCAGTAGGCGAAGCGCAGCGTCCGGCCGTCGGAGGGCAGCGCGCTGGTGGCCGGCCAGTCCTCGACGAAGCGCAGCGCGGCGCCGAAGTCGAACGGGCCCTTCGCGGTGAGCGTGAATCCGTGCGTGGTCATGGGCCGTATGGTAGGCGCCGCGGCGGCATGGTCCCTGGTGGGGCCGGGCCTTCGCATCACGCGGCCTGGCGGGGGCAGCGGGCGGGCATGAGGAAGTTCATGAAGATCTTCGTGGCGCGCTGGCTGGCCCGTACCCCCTGGGGGCTGGCGATCATGGCCGCCCTCTACCTGCTCGGACGGCGGAGGAGGCAGGCCGGGCGGCCCGCCGGACGGCCGACCGGCCGCCGGCGGGCGCGCCGCGGGCCCGCCCACCACCGCCGCTAGTCCCCGACGGAGGCGGGACGCCGGCGGTCGCCCTCCGCGGCCGCCGGCCGTCTGTCCCAGGTCCGGTAGAGGACGGACCGCGCGGCCACCACCACGCAGAACACCCCGAGTAGCAGCCCCCACGTCACGTCCGAGAAGAAGTGCATGCCGCGGTAGAGCCGGGAGAAGGCGACGATCAGCGGGGCGGCGATCCCGATCGTCCAGATCACCACCTGCAGCGCCCGGTTGCGCACGTGCGTCGTCAGCACCAGCGCCAGCCCGCAGTAGAACGCGACGGCGGCGCTGACGTGCCCCGAGGGGAAGCTGGAGGTGGGCGGCGCGGGGTCGAGGTGGGGCACCGGCGGACGGCTGCGGCCGACGGGCTCGGTGGTGGCCAGGAAGACCAGCGACTGGCCCCAGACCGCCGCGATCATGAAGATCGACTCCCGCCAGCGCTTGTAGACCAGCCGGAACAGGATCACCGCCACCGCCGTGAAAGCCACGACGTAGGGCGTGTCCGACAGGCTGGTGCCGTAGTCGGTGAGCGTGTTCCACAACGACGTGCGGATGGAGGCGAAGTCCTTGCTCACGGCCACGTCGCCGGGCTGCGGGACGCCGACGATGAGCAGCCCCATGCCGTACGTGACGGCGCCCATCAGCACCAGAGGTAACACCAGCGACAGCGCGTAGTACCGGACATGCTCAGCTTTGCTCATCGGGCACCTTCACCGGTTCGGGTTCCATACCTTCGGTCAGCGGCGCGGTGGGCCGGCGGCCCGTGTCGCGCCGCCACGTCTCGAACGCCGCCGCGGTCGCGGCGATCACCGCCACGCCCAGCACGACCCCCGCCACGACGTCGCTCACCCAGTGCACGCCGAGGGCGATCCTGGTGAAGCCCACCGAGACCACCACGAAACAGGCCAGCACCCAGGCGAGCCGGCGCCCCCACCGGGGCAACATCGGCAGCAGGAGCAGGGTGACGACCCCGGCCCCGAGCGTCACGTTGACCGCGTGGCCGGAGGGAAAGGAGTCGCCGGGCGCCAGCGCGACGGGGTCGGGCAGGTGCGGCCGCACCCGGGCGACGAGGATCTTCAGGCCGAGCCCGATCAGGCCGCCCGCGGTCACGGTCGTGATCGCCCACAGGGCCAGCCGGCGCCTGCCGTGCATCAGCAGCCAGACGGTGAACGCCGCCACCGCGACGCGCCACGGCCACGGCCCGAACAGGTCGGTCCAGACGATGAGCACCCTGGTCACGCCGGGATGGGCGAGCGCGTACTCGTGCAGTTCATGGGCCACCCCGGCGTCCAGCCGGTTGAGCGGCATCTTGGCCACGACGAGCAGCAGGGAGAACGGGATCATGATGAGCGCGACGGCGAACGCCGCGACCGTCATCCGTGGTCCCAGCCTGTCGAGCAGGAATGTCTTCATCAGAACCTCCGCGATCTCCGCAGCTCCGGCGGCCGGCCGTCGGGGTCGACGGCGAACCGGTAGAGCGGCATGGCCATCGCCCTGCGCACCCGGGACAGCGTGGGGGCCGGGTGCGGGCGTAACCGGCCGGACGGGCGCGGGCCCCGGCAGCCGGCCGAGTGCCAAGCCTCCAGCCGGGCCGCCGACCCGGCGAACGCGTCGAACGCGGCGACCGGGTCGCACAGCTCGTCCCGGCCGGACTCCGACTCCTCGTCCAGGTGCTCGGCCATGAGCGCCAGCCGCAGGTCGCGGGCGAACCGCAGGGCGCCGTGCGGCGGCCTCGGGTCCTCCCGCTCGTCCAGGACGGCGCAGCTCAGCTCCGAGTCGTAGGTCCACGAGCGCAGGTTGACGTTGTCCGACCCGACCGACGCCCACACGTCGTCCACCACGCACACCTTGGCGTGCACGTAGACGGGGGTGCCCTGGTGGTTCTCCAGGTCGTAGATCGCGACCCGGTCGCCGCCGGCCCTCATCAACCGGTCCAGCGCCTCGACCCGGCCGATCAGGCTCGCCGGGCCGGCCAGCCAGCCGTCCTGGTCGGGGTGGCGGGGCACCACGATGATCATGCGCAGCTCCGGCTCGCGCTCCAGCGCCTGGGCGAACGGCTCGATCACGTCCGTGGACCACAGGTACTGGTCCTCCAGGTACACCAGCGACCGGGCCCTGCCGAGCACCTTGTGGTAGGCGTGCGCGATGCTGCGCTCGCCGTCCGGCGCGAACGGGTACGCGCTGTGCCGGGCGGGATAGGTGCGCAGGAGCTGGACGTGGTGCGTGCCCGCCCGCGGGGGCGGCGGGCCCGGGTCGGGCAGCGGGGGAGCGTTGTCCAGCTTGCTGAAGTGGTCGCGCAGGCGGCGCAGCGGGTCCCTGGTCTCGGGGGCCGGGTCCTCCCAGCGCTCGCAGAAGGTCTTCTCCACCTCGGCGACCGCCGGTCCGTGGATGGCGAGCTGGATGTCGTGCCAGGGCGGGCGGGGGCCGTACACGTCGGGCATCGGGCAGGACTGCGGGTCGCCCAGGTGCTCGGCGTCGTCGCGGCGGCTGTGGCACAGGTCGATGCCGCCGACGAAGGCCACGTCCGCCGAGGGGTCGCGGTCGTGGCGGAGGATGACGAACTTCTGGTGGTGCGAGCCGCCCGGTTTGGTCCGGGTGTCCAGCAGCGCCTGCCCGTGCGCGTTCTCGATCTTCTCGCCCAGGTGCCGGTTCTCGGCCGCGCTGAACCGCAGGCGGTCCAGGTGGGAGCGCCAGATGAGGCCCCTGACGACGGCGCCGCGCTCGGCCGCTGCCCCGAGGGCGGCGCTCACCGTGGGGCCGTCGTCGGTCAGCCGCTCGTCGGGGTCGCCCCGCCAGTCGGCGAACAGCAGCAGGTCGTCCTTGCGCAGTGCTTCCAGACAGCTCTTCAGCTCGGCGAAGTACGTGGCGCCGTGGATCAGCGGCCGTACGTCGTTCCCGCTGGACCACGCGTCGAGGCCGGTCGCCCGGTTGTCGCGTTCCTCCTCGGTGAGGAACCAGTCCTGGATGCGCATTCGGCCACCGCTACCCGCACAAAAGCCATTAATAACCCGGCAAAGCCCGGGTAGTGCGGGAGGAGTGTCCCCCACTATCGCGGTTGTCGCACATCAGAAGAAGATCCTCGGCGCCGGCCTGGACCGGCTGCGCGTGCTGCTCACCGAGCGGGACGTCGGCGAGCTGATCTGGCACGAGGTGCCCAAGAGCAAGAAGGCGCCCAAGAAGGTGCGCAAGGCGCTCAAGGCGGGCGCGGAGCTGGTGTTCGTCTGGGGCGGTGACGGCATGGTGCAACGCTGCGCCGACGCCATGGCCGGCTCCGGCGTGCCGATGGCGATCCTGCCCGCCGGGACGGCCAACCTGTTCGCCGGCAACCTGGGCATCCCCAACGACCTGGAGGAGTCCGTACGGATCGGCTTCGAGGGCCGCCGTGCCGAGCTGGACCTCGGGGTGCTCAACGGCGAGCACTTCGCGGTCATGGCCGGGGCCGGGTTCGAGGCCGAGATGATCGCCGAGGCCGACGGCAAGGCCAAGCGGAAGTTCGGCAAGCTGAGCTACGTCAAGGCCGCCGTCCGGCACGTCGGCGGGCCCCTGGTGCCGATGACGGTCAAGGTCGACGGGGCCACCTGGTTCGAGGGGGAGGCGAGCTGCCTGCTGCTCGGGAACGTGGGCACGATCGCCGGCGGGGTCGAGGCGTTCGACGACGCCCGGCCCGACGACGGCTGGCTGGAGGTCGGGCTGTCCACGGCCAAGGGGCCGATCCAGTGGGCCCGGGTGATGGGCAAGATGGCCGCCGGACGGTCGGAGGACTCGCCGTTCGTGCGCATCACCCGGGCGCGCAAGGTGTCGGCCCGGTTCGGCTCGCCGATGACGTACGAGCTGGACGGCGGCGACCGCGAGGCCACCACCAAGATCAAGGCGAAGGTGGCCCCGGGCGCGCTGACCGTCTGCCTGCCGTCCTAGCCGGCGCGGGCGGCGTCCATGACCCGCCCGGCGTCGCGCTCGAAGGAGGCGCGGGCGCCGAGCGTCAGGAGGCCGCCCACGATCATGGGGACGACCAGCAGGTACATGCCGCCGATCAGCGAGCCGAACCGGTCGGAGGCGATGCCGACGACGAGCGAGCCGAACGCCCCGGCCGCCGTGATGAGCAGTTGCAGGACGGCGAAGCCGAGACCGCGCGCGGCGGCCGGGACGACGTCGGCCAGGCAGGCCGTCATGTTCGGGATCGCGATCGACATGAGCGAGCAGGCCAGCAGGACCAGCGCGGTCATCGGGCCGATCGAGTCCATGGCCAGCGCGCCGGCCAGGACGGCCGCGCCCGCCGTGATGCCGCCGCCGCCGGCCAGCAGCCTGCCGCCCTTGCGGGTGCCGTGCCACCTGCGGCCCAGCCAGGAGCCGACCAGGGTGCCGGCCAGCGTCCCGGCGATGGTGATCAGGCCGCTCAGCGAGCCGGCGGCGCCGACGCCGACGCCGTACTCGCGGACCATGAGGGTGGGCAGCCAGTAGAAGATCCCGGCCAGGCCGAGGGTGAGCAGGCCCAGCCCGACGCAGACGAACAGCAGCGTCGGGATGCGGATGACCTGCCCGAACTGCTGCCAGAAGGGCGCCTTGGGCGCCGCGCTGCCCTCAGGCGACCCTGCGGTTTCTGCGGGGGCTCCGGCGACCATCCGGTCCAGGTGGCCGCGGCCCGGCTCGCGCAGGAACCACACGAGCACCGCCGTGAGCACGCCGGGCACCACCATCACCAGGAACGCGGTGCGCCAGGAGAACACCTCGGCCAGCACGCCGCCCAGCAGCGTGCCGATGCCGCCGAGGTAGGTCGTGACGCGGGTCAGCCCGTACGCCTTGGCCCGGCTGACCGGCGGGTAGTAGTCGGCGAGCAGGCTGCCGGCCGCCGGGTTGTCGATGTTCTCGGCCGCCGCGAGCAGCACCCGCATCAGGTAGAACATCACGAAGCCGGTGGCCAGGCCCGAGCCGAGCGTGGCGACGGCCCACAGCAGCACGACCACCGCGATGATCCGCGTGCGGCTGAACCGGTCGGCCAGGAAGCCCGCGGGCAGGGAGACGATCGCGGCGGCCAGCGCCGCGGCGGTCGGGATCGAGCCCGCGGCGGTGTCGCTGAAGCCCCACTCCTTCTGGACGAGCGGCAGCACCCCCGACAGCAGGTTGTACTCCATGCGGTCCACGAGCCCGACGATGAAGAGCACGACCAGCGGCGCCCAGCCGAACGGCGCCCTGGTCCGCGCGTCGATGACGCCGGCACGCGGCGAACCCAACGTCCTGACCATGCCCACCCTTCCCGTAGGAAAATCTAGAATGCTGTTCTAGGCGAACGTTCTAGCCAGAGTGGCAGAAGTCACACGATTCGTAAATGGGCGGTTTCTGGGAAATTTCGCAGTTTGGGGCTCATGTACGGTGATCGCATGAATCCTGGGCAGGTCACGGGCGCGATGCTGGTCGCCGGCACCACCTCCGACGCGGGCAAGAGCGTGGTCACCGCCGGGATCTGCCGCTGGCTGGCCCGCCAGGGCGTGCGCGTGGCGCCCTTCAAGGCCCAGAACATGTCGCTCAACTCCTACGTCACCGCCGGCGGCGCCGAGATCGGCCGCGCCCAGGCCATGCAGGCCCAGGCCGCCGGGCTGGAACCGGTCGCCGACATGAACCCCGTCCTGCTCAAGCCGGGCAGCGACCGCCGCAGCCAGGTCGTGCTCCTGGGCGAGCCCGTCGCGGACGTGGACGCCATGGAGTACGGCGCGCTGAAGGACCTCCTGCGGACCACCGCCCTGGCCTCCCTGGACCGGCTGCGCGCCCAGTACGACGTGGTGATCTGCGAGGGCGCCGGCAGCCCCGCCGAGATCAACCTGCGCCGCGGCGACATCGCCAACATGGGCCTGGCCAGGGCCGCCGGGCTGCCCGTCGTCGTGGTCGGCGACATCGACAGGGGCGGCGTGTTCGCCGCCTTCCACGGCACGGTGGCGCTGCTGGACGCGGCCGACCAGGCCCTCGTCTCAGGGTTCGTGGTGAACAAGTTCCGGGGCGCCCGCGAGCTGCTCGAACCCGGCCTCGACATGATCAGGAAGCTCACCGGCCGGTCGGTGTACGGCGTGCTGCCCTGGCTCGACGGCCTCTGGCTGGACGTCGAGGACTCCCTCGCGCTGGACAACCGCCGGGTCGCGACCGGCCGGCCGCTGGGCAGGCAGACGTTGCGCGTGGCGGTCGTCCGGCTGCCCCGGATCTCCAACTTCACCGACCTGGACGCCCTGGCCGCCGAGCCCGGCGTGGTGGTGCGCTTCGTGACCGACCCGGTCGAGCTGGACGACGCCGACCTGGTGGTGCTGCCGGGCTCGCGGGCCACGGTCGAGGACCTGGCCTGGCTGCGGCGCACCGGCCTGGCCGACGCCCTGCTCGCGCGGCGCGGGCCCGTCCTCGGGATCTGCGGCGGGTTCCAGATGCTCGGCCGGGAGATCGTGGACGAGGTCGAGTCGCGGGCGGGCCGGGTGGACGGGCTCGGGCTGCTGCCGGTGCGCGTCGAGTTCGCCCCGGACAAGCGGCTCGCCCGGCCGGCCGGGCAGGCCTACGGGCAGCCGGTCAGCGCGTACGAGATCCACCACGGGCGGGTGACGGTCGAGGGCGGCGAACCCTTCCTGGACGGCTGCCGCGCCGGCGACGTGTGGGGCACCACCTGGCACGGCGCCCTGGAGAACGACGCCTTCCGCCGGGCCTTCCTGGCCGACGTGGCCGAACGGGCCGGGCGCGCCTTCGTCCCCGCCCCGGACACCGACTTCGGCCGCCTGCGCGAGGCCCGCCTGGACGCCCTGGGCGACCTCATCGAGCAGCACCTGGACACCGACGCCCTGCTCGGCCTGCTTCGGGACGGCCCGGCCCCCGTGCCCTACCTGCCGCCGGGCGCCCCCTTGGCCTGATCCCGCCGGGCACGCTCGCCCTGGGCGGTGATCCAGGCGTCGATCTCCTCCCAGTGGGAGTAGAGCCAGCGGACCTGGCTCTCCCGGTCGTCCCTGGGCACCTCGGCCGCCGGCACCCGCCACCACCTGGCCGTGATCCGCGCGGCGTACGGCAGCCTGCGCCACACGTCGCCGATCGTGACGAGGTCGTCCAGGCCGGTGTGCGCGACGAAGACCACGTCGGCCTCCGGGCAGGCGGTGATCGCGGCGATGGCCCCGTTCGGGCGCGGCGGCAGCAGGTGGGTCATGCCGCGCGCCCGCTCCGCCTCCTCGGCCAGCCCCTTGTCCTCCAACCGGCGGATCGCCAGCCGCCGCCGGCGCGGGGTGAAGTTGCCGCCCTCGGGGAAGATCACCAGCGCGTCGCGGTCGTCCATGGTCGCCGACAGCCGCCGGATCTCCTCGATCACCCGCTCGCGTCCGGACCGCCGCGGCACGAAGGCGTTCGGCAGGCGGTTGACCACGACGTCGAGCGACGGGTCGTACTGGAGGGCGGCCTTCATGACGATCCGCGGGTGCCGTCCGTACACCGCCAGCAGGTGATAGATCAGCAGGAAGGAGTCGCCCGGCCCGGCGTGCCGGGAGAGCACCACGACCGGGCGGCTCAGCCGGGCGGCGCGCTCCTGCGGGGTCGGCGCGGGCTCCTCGACGTCCACGGTCAGCCGGAAGATCCGCACCGCCGCCGCGTACACCTTGGCCAGGAACCAGCGGATCAGCGCGTAGTGCCGCTCCTGGCGCCGGGCCCGCCCGAACGCCCCCGACAGCCACAGCCCGAGGCACGCGATGAGCACCGCCGACTCCAGCGTCAGCCAGGCCGCGCCGAACCAGACGAACCGCAACCCCCTGCGCTGCGGCGGCGGCAGCCGCAAGGACGCCCCGAACGTGACCAGCAACCACAGCGGCAACGTCACCAGCACCACCACGGTGACCACGATGACGAGCGGAGCCAGCACGATCCGGCGCACGATACGCGGTGGGATCAACGGCGCCTCCCTGAGGTCTACCTGCCCTGAGGCCCTACCTTCATCCTCCTCTTGTCCGCAGATAGTGCGAAGAAGCCTGGTACGCCCGCTCGATGTAGGTGGAGATCTGGGACAGGTCGCGGTAACGCAGGGTGGACAGCGGCGCGGCGACCCCGGCGGGCAGCACGTGCACCTCCACCCCCGGCGGCAACGAGGCCATCTCCTCGGCGAACCGGTAGCGCCGCGCGATCTCGAACGCCACCATCCCCACCTCCCAGAACCGACGGGGCGCGGTCAGCGGGCGCTCGATCCGGCCGACGTGCAGCACGTAGACCCGCCTGGCCCCGAGCTGCACGGCCCGCCCGACGGGGATGCTGTGCACCAGCCCGCCGTCGAAGAAGTGCTCCCCGCCGATCTTCACCGGCGGCAGCAGCCCCGGCACCGCGCACGACGCCAGCACCGCCTCCACCAGCGGCCCGCTGGCGAACCAGTGGGCCGCGGCCCGCTCCACCGAGGCCGCCACGCACTGGAACGGCACCGCCAGCTCCTCGATCAGCTCCGTGCGCACCGTCCCGGCCAGCACCTCCCGCAGGGGACCGTTGGGATGCAGGTGGGTGCCGGTCCTGGCCAGCGTGGACAGCCGCGTCACCCACGACCCGGCGAACGCCGTGCGCACGACGTCGGACCGCCACAACGAGGTCAGCCGGTCGACCGCCCGCGCGGGGTCGGCGGCGATGAGCGCGCCGTTGAGCGCGCCCACCGACGTGCCGACGACCACGTCGGGCCGGATGCCGAAGTCGTCGAGCGCCTGGAGCATGCCCACCTCGTGAGCACCCAGCACGCCACCGCCACCGAGCACGAACGCCGTCTCCACGTTCCTCACCCTGCCCATTCTCGTTGCCGTGTCCCGGCAGAAAACCGGCCATGACGCTGCCGACTTCGGCCAGTGACCCCACCGCCGCCCCGGCGGGACGATTCCGGCATGACAGCAGTGGTACAGGCCGAAGGGCTGACCAAGTACTACGGCGGGCGGCGCGGCCTCGAAGACCTCACGCTGGAGATCCGGCCCGGCGAGATCTTCGGCTACCTCGGGCCCAACGGCGCCGGCAAGACCACCACGATCAGGTTGCTGCTCGACGTGATCAGGCCCACCCGCGGCACGGTCCGCGTGTTCGGCCACGACCCGCGCACCGCCGCCACCCGCGCCCGCATCGGCTACCTGCCCGGCGAGCTGGCGCTCGAAGGCCGCGACCGGGCCCGCGACTACCTGGGCTTCCTCGGCCGCGTGCGCGGCGGGGTGCCGGGCAGCCGCATCGAGGAACTGGCCGAACGGTTCGACGCCGACCTGTCGGTGCCGATGCGCAAGCTCTCCAAGGGCAACAGGCAGAAGGTCGGGCTGATCCAGGCGTTCATGCACGAGCCGGAGTTCCTCATCCTCGACGAGCCGACCAGCGGGCTCGACCCGCTCGTCCAGCAGGAGTTCCTGGCCATGGTCCGGGAGGTGCGGGCGGCCGGCCGGACCGTGCTCATGTCCTCGCACGTGCTGGCCGAGGTGGAGAGCGTCTCCGACCGGGTCGGCATCGTCCGCGCGGGCCGCCTGGTGACCGTGGAGAACGTGGCCGCGCTGCGCGAGAAGGCCGTGCGCCGGATGGAGCTGCACTTCGACGCCCCGGTGCCGGCGTCGGCGTTCGAGGGCCTGCCGGGGGTGCGCGACCTGCGCGTGGAGGGCGCCAGCGTCCGGTGCACGATCGACGGCCGCCCGGACGCCCTGGTCAAGGCCGCCGCCCGGTTCACCGTCGTCCACCTGGTCAGCGCCGAGCCCGACCTGGAAGAGATCTTCCTGACCTACTACAGCGAGGAGGACCGCCACCATGATCGCCAAGAGTCTGCGTGACCACCGCCGGGCCCTGATCTGGTGGACCGTCGGCATCAGCGCGTTCATGGCCCTCTACATCAGCATCTTCCGCAGCGTCAGCCAGGACCCGAGAACGTTCAACCAGCAGGCCCTGGCCAAGTACCCCGGTCCGCTCAGGGACCTCATGGGCGGCATGCCCGACCTGGCGCTCGGCGTCAACTTCCTGCAGACGGTCGTCTACCAGCTCTTCGTCCCGATGTTGTTCGTCGTGCTCGCCACCATGCTGGCCAACCGGGCGATCGCCCAGCCGGAGGAGGCCGGGACGCTGGAGCTCGTCGTCACGCTGCCGGTGGACCGCAAGCGGCTGGTGCTCCAGCGGTTCTGCGCGCTGGCGCTGGCGCTGCTGGCGGTGTTCGCCGTGACGCTGGCCGTGGCGTGGGCGGCCGGGGACGCGGCCGAGCTCGGGGTGCCGTTCGACCGCGTCCTGGCCGCGCACGTCGGGGTGCTGCTGCTCGCGCTGTTCTTCGGCACCGTGGCCCTGACCGTGGGGGCGGTGACCGGCCGCAGGATGATCGCCTCGTCCGTCGTCGGCGTGTGGGTGGCGGCCGGGTACATCGTCGTCACGCTCGGCCGCGGCGTGGCGGCCATCGCCTGGCTGAAGTGGCTCTCGCCGTTCCACTACTACGCCGAGGGGCGGCCGCTCTATGAGGGCCTGCCGGTCGGGGACTACCTTGTGCTGGCGGGAGCGACGGCAGTGCTCGCGCTCACCGCGATCCTGTCCTTCGACAGGCGTGACGTAGGAGTGTGATGGTGCTCTCCAGGATGCCCGCCGACCTGCTCGGCGGGCATCGCCAGGTGCTGGCCGGGGCGGCCGCCGGGCGTCCGCCCTCGCGGGCGGCGCTCGACGCCTGCCGCGCCGACGGCACGCGCGCCGCCGAGCAGGGCGTCCCGCTGCGGACGCTGGTCGACGGCGCGCTCGCCGCCGCCGAGGGACTGCCGGACGTGCTGCCCGCGCTGCGCAGGGCCGTCTCGGCGCTCATGGAGGGGTACGAGCTGGCCCAGCTCGCCGCCCTCAGAGGCGAGGAGACGGCCCGCAGGGAGTTCGTGGACGACCTGCTCCAGGGACGGGCCGAGCGGCTGGCCGAACGGGCCGAGCACTTCGGCCTCCGGCTGGCCGAGTCGTACGTGGTGGCCGCCGCCCGCGGGCTGCGCGACGGGGACGAGGACCGCATCGAGCGCGACCTGATCGCCCGGTTCGGCTCGCACAACGTGCTGGTGGCGGTGCGCGAAGGGCTGCTGGTGTGCGTCGTCCCCGCCACGCTGCCCGCCGCCGTGGGGGAGTTCACCCATCACGTACGCGCCCGCTTCCCGGCCGGGTGGCGGGTCGGCGTCGGACGGCCGCACCGCGGGCCGGGCGGCGTCGTGACCTCCTTCAGGGAGGCGGCCGGGGCGCTGGAGCTGGCCGACGCGCTGCGGCTCACGCTCGACGTGGTCAAGGCCGCCGACCTGCTGGTCTTCCCCGTGCTGCTGCGCGACCGCGGCGCGATCGAGGACCTGGTGACCAGCGTGCTGAGCCCGCTGCTGCACGCCAGGGGCGGGCACGAGCCGCTGGTCGAGACGCTGGAGGCGGTCTTCGCCGCGCACGGCAACCAGGCGGCGGCCGCCCGCAGGCTGCGGATCAGCCCGCGGGCGGTGACGTACCGGCTGGAACGCATCCGCCGGCTGACCGGCTTCTCGCCCGACGACCCCACCCAGCGCTTCACCCTGGAGACCGCGGTCCTGGGCGCGCGGCTGCTGGACTGGCCGTGGGATCAGTCGTGAAGGGCGAGCCGGAGCCCGAACCCGACGATGACCACGCCGGTCACCCGGTCGAGGATCCGCCGTACGCGGGCCGACCGCAGGACGTCGCTCATCAGCGAGGCGAACCCGATCAGCACCGCGCTCCAGGCCAGCCCCTCGGCCACGTGCACCCCGGCCAGCAGCAGCCCCATCGCCGCGTGCGGCGCGCCGGCCGGGATGAAGTGCGGCAACATCGCCACGTAGAACGCCCCCACCTTGGGGTTGAGCAGGTTCGTGAGCAGGCCGCGCCGGAACCCCTTGCCGAACCCGAACGCGCGCTGCCCGTCCTCCTCCTCGCCCGCCCGCGCCTTGGCGAGGAGCATGCGCACCCCCATCCACACCAGGTACGCCGCGCCCGCCCAGCGCAGGACGTCGTAGGCGAAGCGCGAGGCCGCCAGCAGCGCCGACAGCCCCGCCGCGGTGAGCACGCCCCAGACCAGCGTGCCGAGCTGGATGCCCAGCACCACCCCCCAGGCCGCGCGCCTGCCGGTGAGCAGCGACGTGCGCAGGGTGAGAGCCGTGTCGAGCCCCGGCGTGATCGTCAGGAGCGCGACGACGGCAGCGAACGACCAGACTGCCGCATTGATGTCCACAAGGGGCGAGCGTAGCGCTAGGGAATCAACAGCAACTTTCCGGTCGTACGCCGGGCGGCCAGGTCCTCCTGGGCCCGTCGCGCCTCGGCCAGCGGGTAGCGCTCGGACACGTTGATCCTGAGCTGCCCCGAGGAGATCCAGCCGAACAGGTCGGCGGCCCGCCAGAGCAGCTCCTCGCGCTCGGCGACGTAATGGACCAGCGTGGGCCTGGTCAGGAAGAGCGAGCCGGCGCGGTTGAGCACCTGCGGATCGAACGGCGGGACCGGGCCGCTGGCCGCGCCGTAGAGGGCCATGAGCCCGCGCGGGCGCAGCGCCTCCAGGCCGCCGTCGAACGTCGTCCTGCCGACGCCGTCGTAGACGACGTGGATCCGGCCGCGCAACGCGTCGGCGAAGTCGTCGTAGCCCAGCACCTCGTCGGCGCCGGCCGCGCGGGCCAGCTTCTCCTTCTCCGGCGTGGAGACCGTGCTGTAGACCTTGGCGCCGCGCAGCTTGGCGACCTGGATCAGCAGCTGGCCCATGCCGCCGGCGCCGGCGTGCACCAGCACCTGGTCGCCCTCTTTGACGTCGTACGTCGAGTGGGTGAGGTAGTGGGCCGTCATGCCCTGGAGCATCGCCGCCGCCGCCAGCTCGGCGGACACGCCGTCGGGCACCGGCACCAGCCGGTCGGCCGGCACCACCGCCTTCTCCGCGTAGCTGCCCAGCACGCCGGCCCAGGCCACGGTGTCGCCGACGGCCGGCCCGTCGACCCCCGGGCCGACGGCCGAGACCACGCCGGCCCCCTCGGACCCGATCGGGGTCGGCACCGGGAGCGGGTAGGCGCCGGAACGGTGGTAGATGTCGATGAAGTTGACCCCGCTGGCCGCGACGTCGACCACGACCTCCCCGTCACCCGGCACCGGATCGGGACGCTCGACGTATTCGAGAACCTCTGGACCGCCCTGGGCGGAGACGATGATGGCATGCATCCCCCCAGTCAACCCCGCCCCACCCCCCACCGCCACCCCAGCCCCACCGCACCACCGGGGGGATCCGGGGGCAACACCTGCCACGATCGCCGGGGCCAGGCCGCCACCTGGACCCACGCCACCCCGGACCCGCCGCGCCGCCAGGGGGGCCGGGGCCGTCAGCACCTGCCACGATCGCCGGGGCCAGGCCGCCACCCGCACCCACCGCCACCCGCACCCACCGCCACCCGCACCCACCGCCACCAGGACCCGCCGCGCCGCCTGGGGGATCCGGAGGCCGTTTGTACCCGCCATGGTCGCCGGGGCCACACCGCCCGCGGCTCACCGGCTGGGCGCAACCGTCACTGGTCGGGCGCAACCGTCACCGGCTGGGCGCGGCCGTCATGGGTCAGGTGGGGTGGTCACCAGTTGGGTGTGTCGTCACTGGTCGGGGGTGGGCGAGGGGGGCGGGATGCGGGCCAGGGCGCCGGCTTCCAGGGCTACCCAGATCGCTCCGTCGGCGCCGACCGTCAGCCCGTGCGGCTCGCTGCCGACGGCGGCGCCCGGCTCGCCCTGCCCGGCGGTCGCGGACGACGGCACCGGCACCGGCACCGTGGGCAGCGGGTGCTCCTCGATCGCGCCGTCGACCGTGATGCGGCCGAGACGCCCGGCGGCCCACTCGGTGAACCAGAGCGCGCCGTCGGGACCGGCCACGATGGCGTGCGGACGGCAGGCCCGATCGGGCAGCGGGAACTCGGTGATCTTCCCGGCCGGATCGATCCGGCCGACCTGCCCCGCGCCGATCTCCACGAACCACACGGCCCCGTCGGGCCCGAGCGTGATGCCCACGGGGGCGGCACCCTCGGTGGGCAGCGGATGCACGGTGACCTCCCCGGACAGCGAGATCCGGCCGACGGCGTGGCCCTGGTTGATCGAGAACCAGAGCGCGTCGTCGCCGCCCACCGTGATGAAGGCGGGCATACCGCCCTCCACCGGCACGTCGAAGTCGGAGCGCTCGCCGTCGGCGCCGATACGCCCGATGCGTCCGCTGCTCATCTGGGTGAACCACATCGCCCCGTCGGGCCCGGCGACGATCCCGTACGGCGAGTCGGCCGCGTACGCGGTGAGCTGGCCGTCGCCGGTGATGCGGCAGACCCGGCCGCCCTTGCCCTCGGTGAACCACATCGCGCCGTCGTGGCCGGGCACGATCACGCCGGGCTGCCCGTCGGCCGGGTCGAGCTGGTGGATCACCGGCTCGTGCCCCGGCACCAGCCTGCCGACACAGCCCTGATGGACGAGCGTGAACCAGAGCGCGCCGTCGGCGGCGGTGGCCACGCCGTAGGGCGAGCCCGCGGAAATCATGGTCAACATACGTGTCCCCCTGTCAGTCGGATCTCGGTGCCCGTGAAACGGCGCCTCAGCGCCCGGTCGTGCGTGACCATGACCACCGCCCCCTGGTAGGCGGCGAGCGCGTGGTCGAGCTCGTCGGCCAGGACGGGCGACAGATGGTTGGTCGGCTCGTCGAGCAGCAGCAGGTCGTGCTCCCTGATGAGTAGCCTGGCCAGCGACAGCCGGCGCCGCTGGCCGACCGAGAGCTCGCCCACCCGCCGGTCGAGCGCGTGCGCAGGGAAGAGGCCGGTGTCCAGCAGGGCCGCGCGCCGCTCGTCGGCGTAGCCGTCGTGCCCGAACGCGGCGAGCACGGCCAGGCCGGGGTTGAGGTCGTCGTCCTGGGGGAGGTGGCCGGCCCGGCACCCGGCGCGCTCGGCCAGGACCCGCAGCAACGTGGACTTGCCCGCCCCGTTGGGCCCGCTCACCAGCACCCGCTCGCCCGCCCGGACGGTCAGCGACCCGACGTGGAGCCGGTCGCCGACGTGCACGTCACGCAGCTCCACCAGGGGCACGGACGCATCCGGACCGTCGCCCGCCGGACCGTCGCCCGCCGGACCGTTGCCCGCCGGACCGTTGCCCGCCGGAGCGGGAGCGCGGAAGGCGGCCCGGAAGCGGAGCGGGGCCGGTGGGCGGGGGACCGGGTCGTCCTCCAGGCGGCGCAGCCGCTCGTGGGCGTTGCGCACCCGGGCGGCCACCGAGCTCTGGACGCGGCCCGCGTTGCGGTCGTAGGCCATCTTGTTGTTGTCCCTCATGGCCCGCCCGGCCGCCACGCGATGGGCGGTGGTGGCGGCGTGCTCGCGCACCTGCCGGACCTCCTCGCACCAGGCCGCGTACGCCTGCTCCCACCGCGCCCGTGCCGCCGCCTTGGCGGCCAGGTAGCCGCTGTACCCGCCGCCGAACCGGGTGACG
The DNA here is from genome assembly GCF_040674635.1 of Nonomuraea sp. NPDC049758. NCBI lineage: Bacteria > Bacillati > Actinomycetota > Actinomycetes > Streptosporangiales > Streptosporangiaceae > Nonomuraea > Nonomuraea sp. NPDC049758. The sequence continues at coordinate 139,381 of NZ_JBFAMZ010000010.1, read as the reverse complement.
GCCCCCTCCTCGACCTCCAGGACGGCGGTGGCCACCCGGTCGAGGAAGACCCGGTCGTGGGAGACCACGACCACCGGCCCCCGGTGACCGCGCAGCCGCTCTTCGAGCCAGGCCAGCGCCGGCTCGTCGAGGTGGTTGGTCGGCTCGTCGAGCAGCAGCGTGGCCGGGTCGGCGGCCAGCACGCAGGCCAGACCCAGCCGGGCGCGCTCACCGCCGGACAGGCTCGACAGCACCCGGTCACGGGCGACGTGCGCCAGGCCGAGGCCGTGGAGGGCCCTGTCGATGCGCGCGTCGGCCGCGTAGCCGCCGCGGGCCTCGTAGGCGGTCAGCAGCTCGCCGTACTCGCCCATGACGTCGTCGGTGAGCGCCGACTCCAGCTCGCGCAGCCTTCGCTCCATGGCCCGCAGACCGGCGAGCGCGTGGTCGACCGCCTGCTGGACGGTGTGATCGGGCGGCAGGCCGAGCGTCTGGCCGAGATGGCCGACATCGCCGGTGATGATGATCTCACCGTCGTCGGGCTGTTCGACGCCGGCCAGCAGTCGGAGCAGGGTGGACTTGCCGGAGCCGTTCTCGCCGACGACGGCCAGGCGCTCGCCGGGGCCCACGGACAGGGACACATCGGTGAGCACGACGCGGTCGCCGTACGACTTGCCGAGCCTTCGGACGTTGATCAGGATGGAACTCCAATCGCAACTGTTGTAGCTTTAGTTTGGCACACGTGAAGCCGCAAACGCAACTGGAGTAGGTTTTGGAACCGAGCAGACGTCCTGGAGGGCGCAGCGCGCGAGTTCGCGACGCCGTGCGCCAGGCGACCCTGGCCGAGCTGGCGGCCCATGGCTTCCGCGGCCTGACGGTCGAGAACGTGGCCGAGCGGTCGGGCGTGCACAAGACCACCGTCTACCGGCGGTGGGGCAACGTGGAGGGCCTCATCTCCGACGCCCTGGAGCTGGCCAAGGACGAGCCGTGGCCGATCCCCGACACCGGCTGCGTCGAGGGCGACCTGCGGGCGGTCGTCCAGCTCGTCCGCGGCGGGTTCGCCGACCCGGAGCTGGGGCCGGTGTCGTCGGCGTTCGTGGCGGCGGCCGTCCAGAGCCCGGAGGCGGCGCGGGCCCTGCACGAGTTCTTCGCCGCCCGGCACGACCAGTCGGCCGAGGTGGTGCGGCGCGCGATCGCCCGTGGCGAGCTGCCCGACGTCGTCGACGTCCGGGAGGTGATCAGGGTGGCCGTCGCCCCGGTCTACTACCGGCTGTTCGTCGCGCACGAGCCGGTGAGCGAGCGGGACGCCGACCGCGCCGCCGACGCCGCCCTGGCCGCCGCCCGCGCCGGGATCCTCTGAGAACCCCGATCAGAGCGGCGGCCGGAACGAGCAGCCGATGGAAGCGGCCGCCCGGGAGAGGTGGCCGGGGGGATGGTCAGTGGCGACGGGGGCGGAGCCGGTCGAGGAAGCGCCGGGCCTTCTCCTGGTTCTGCGGGTCTCGGGCCATGCGCTTGGCCTTCTCGACGGTCTGCCTGCCTTCAGGGCTGCGCAGGTACGCGCGCACCCGGTCCATGAGCTTCGCCATCCACACCCCCTACCCCGATGGCCGCCGGGAAAGCGGGACTGGCCTAGGGCTCCTTCTGCCCCCGCAGCTCGAAGTCGTCGAACGTCATCTTCAGCGACGACTCGCTGTCCTTGGGCGTACGCGCGAACAGCCCGACGTACCCGTTGCCGAGCCCGTTGGGGTCGTCGGCCTGCTGCACCCGTTTGTCGTTCACCCACATCGTCAGCCGCACCCCGGCGCCGCGCTGCTCGCACGAGGCCACGATGCGGATCCGGCCCTCCGGCTTGGCCACCTTGGCGGGCTGGGTCAGCGTGCCGCCCGCGCCGTCGTACACACGGCGGATCCGCGCGTTCCCCTCGGTGTCGAGGCCGAACTCGTAGTAGGTGTCGTCGTCGTCGGAGTTGTGGCAGTAGATGCCGTACTCGCCGCTGCCGGCGTACTCCCGGATCTCGGCGGTGACGCCGACGACCACCGACGACGGCAACATCGGCGTGGGCGTGGCCGAGGGGTCGGGGGTGTTCGTGGGCGTGGCGACGAGGAAGGGGATGGGGGCCTTCGCCCACTGCTCCTCGCGGCCGTCCCCCACGTCGAGCCCGTACGTGCCGTCCGTGCGGTAGCCCTTGCTGCCCGTGGCGTCGGGGTCGTAGGTGCCGAGCCAGCCACCGGAGGTCTGCGTGAAGTCCTCGCGGTACAGGACGCCCAGGTCGTCGGGCGGTCCGCTCGGAGTGAGCACCGCCCAGGCCGTCGCCGCGGCGGCCACCAGCACCGCCGCGGCGGCCGCGCCGATCCCGAGCAGCCTGCCGCGCCGCTTCGCCGCCGTGTCGGCCGTGTCGGCCGTGTCGGCCGCAGTGTTGGCCGCAGTGGGCGCGGCCTCGGTGAACGGCGTGGTGGCGTGCTGCCAGGCCACCTGCACGGTGTGCGCCGCCTGCTCGGGCGCCGCCGAGCGGCCCACGAGGTGGTCGAGCAGCTGCTGCGCGGTGGGCCGCGCGGCGGGGTCCTTGCGCAGCGCGGCCCCGACCAGCTCGCGCAGGCCGGGATCGACGTCGTCGAGGCGGGGCTCGGTGTTGAGCACCTGGTAGACGATGGAGGGCAGCGTGTCGCCGCCGAACGGCGCCCGTCCGCTCGCCGCGTACGCGATCAGGCAGCCCCACGAGAACACGTCGCAGGCGGGCGAGACCGGCTCGCCGCGCAGCACCTCGGGGGCCATGTACCGGGGCGTGCCGACCAGCTCGCCGGTGCCGGTGACGCCGCCCAGCGTGTCGAGCGCCCGCGCGATGCCGAAGTCGATCACGCGCGGCCCGACGGGGGACAGCAGCACGTTCGACGGCTTGAGGTCGCGGTGGACCACCCCGGCGCCGTGGATGGCGGTCAGCGCGGTGGCCACGCTGACGGCCAGCGCGTCGAGGCTGGACCCGCGCAGCGGCCCCGACTGGCGTACGGCCTCCTCCAGATTGGGGCCCGGCACGTACTCGGTGACCACGTAGAGCAGGTCGCCGTCGAGCGCGGCCTCGATCACCGCGGCGGTGCAGAACCTGCGGACGCGGCGAGCGGCGTCGGCCTCCCGGCGGAAGCGCATCCGGAACTGCTCGTGCTGGCTCAGCTCCGGATTGATCACCTTGATGGCGACCCGCTGCCCAGTGGGATCCTCGGCGAGGTGGACCGTGCCCATGCCGCCCCGCCCGAGCACGCTCAGCAGCCGGTAGCGCCCGATCTGGGATATATCACCGCTCACGGCGGCCCAGCTTACCGATCGCGGCTATCCGCCGCAGGACGCGCACGCGATGCGCGTACGCCGCGCGTACGACCAGGCCGCCACGGCCATCCCGGCGCCCCACACCACGTACCCGGGCACGGCCACCCAGAAGAACGCCTCGGGCAGATCGCCCCCGGAGAACGGCACGCCCCCGCTGAGCCGTTCGGCGGCCATCTGCCCCAGCGCCACCCCGAAGTAGGCCAGCAGCCCGCCGGACACCCCCGCCCCCGGCCACAACACCAGCCGGCGCGGCACCGGACGCCCGGCCAGCCACGGCACCCATCCCGGCCACACCCGCCCGAACCGGTGGACGAGCGCCAGCGGCAGCAGCGTCCCGGCGAGCAGGAACTCGATCTCGAACGCCACCGCCCCGGCACGGTACGGCACGACGTCGAACCCGACGGCCGCCTGCGCCGCGATCCGCGCCAGGCAGCCGGCCACGGAGACGTAGGCCGCGGCGAAGGCCCACCCCGGCGTACGCGCGAGCACCCGGGACGAACGCCGCCCGCACGCCCCGCACGCCCCCGCCGACCGCCGCCGGTAGGCCGCGGCGGACCGCCAGAGCAGCACCCCCGAGCCCACGCAGGCCGCCTTGCTGAGCGCCCCCGCCCACGAGAACGGCATGCCGAGCCCCGGGACGACCACCGACACCACGTCGAGCAGCAGCAGCGCCCCCGACACGATGAGCGCGCCGCCCACCGCCCACGCCAGCGCCGGCGGCGCCCATCCCAGCGGGCCGTCCGGGCGCGCGGCCATCAGGACGACCAGCGCCGCCGCGGCCGCCGCGCACAGGCCCACCGCCGCCCAGCCGGTGAACACGATCAGGTCGGACCCGATCGGCGACATCCGCTCCGGCATGTGGCCGAGCTCCCAGTAGACGCGCAGGCCGCCGTAGAGGACGACCAGCGCCAGCGCGACGGCGGGCGTCCTGACAGTTCTCACGTCGGGGATCATGCACGAGATCCTGCCGACGCCCGCGGGCCCGTCCCTCCCCTGCGGGAGGCGGGCTCATCCCCCGTGCGGGGGAGCGCCGCGCAGCCCGGCCCGCACCTGGGCCAGCCCGCGCGCGGGGTCCACCACCAGCACGCGGCAGCCCGCGGCGGTGGCCGCGGCCACGCCCGCCGGGCTGTCCTCGACGGCCACGCACCGCGCCGGGGCCACCCGCAGCCTGCGGGCCGCCTCCAGGTACGGGTCCGGGTGCGGTTTGCCCCGGTCGGTGTCCTCGTCGGCGATCACCAGGTCGAACGCGTGCCCGAGCCGGGGCAGCACCAGCTCCGCGATGCTGCGGGGGGAGGCGGTCACCAGTGCGGTCGGGACGTCCGCCGCGGCCAGCTCGGCCAGCAGCTCCGGCGCCCCCGGCACGACCGTCAGCCCGGTCCTGACGCGCTCGGCGAACGCCTCGGTGAGCGCGCCCGCGACCCCCTCCACGCTCACCCCGCCGACCCCGTCCACCAGGTACGCGGCCGTGTCGCCCACCGTGCGGCCCGTCACGTGCGGCGCGTCGGCGGCCGTCAGCGCGCGGCCCAGCGACCGGGCCACCGACGCCGCGGCCTGCCACCAGAGCCCTTCGGTGTCCACCAGCGTGCCGTCCATGTCGAACAGGACCGCGTCCGGCATGCCGTCCACAGAGGACGGGACCGCGTCGGACACGATCGCGTCGGCCGGTCTGTCAGGCATCGGCCGACAACACCGGCGCGGGCGCCGTCACCGTACGGGCGGCCACCAGCACCGGACGCTCCACCAGCCGGACCGTGACGCGCGCCCCCGCCCCCAGCCGGGCCGCCTCGTGCCCCGGCACGTCGGCCAGCACCTCGCCGCCCTCCAGCGACAGCCGCAGCCGCACCGAGGCCCCCCGGAAGGACGCGGCCAGCACCTCGGCGGCGCCGTCCGGGTCGGGCGTGACCCGGACGGCCTCGGGCCGGATCAGCACGTCCACGTCGGGCTCGGCGGGCGCCGGGCCGTCCACGGGCAGGAGCTGGCCGAGCACGGTGACGCCGTCCCCGGACAGCCGCCCGGCCAGGTGGTTCATGGCACCGACGAACTCGGCGACGAACGGCGTGGCCGGCCGGTCGTAGACCTCGGCGGGCGGCCCGCACTGCTCCAGCCGTCCCTCGCGCAGCACCGCGACCCGGTCGGCGATCGACAGGGCCTCCTCCTGGTCGTGGGTGACGAAGACGGTGGTGATGCCGAGGTCGAGCTGCAACCGGCGGATCTCCTCGCGCAACGTCACCCGCACCTTGGCGTCGAGCGCCGACAGCGGCTCGTCGAGCAGCAGCACGCGCGGTTCGAGCGCGAGCGCGCGGGCCAGGGCGACGCGCTGCTGCTGGCCGCCGGAGAGCTGGTGCGGGAAACGGTCGGCGTGCGCGGGGAGGCCGACGAGTTCGAGCAGCTCGGCGGCCCTGGCGTGCCGGACGGCCGCGGGCGCCTTGCGGACGCGCAGGCCGAAGGCCACGTTGTCGCGGGCGTTGAGGTTGGGGAAGAGCGAGTAGGACTGGAAGACCATCCCGGCGTCGCGCTTGTTGGCGGGCACGTTCGTGATGTCCTTGCCGTCCAGCAGCACCGCGCCGGAGTCGGGCCGCTCGAACCCGGCCACGCAGCGCAGCGCCGTCGTCTTGCCGCAGCCCGACGGCCCCAGCAGGGCGACGAACTCGCCGGGGGCGATGGTCAGGTCGAACCCGTCGAGCGCGACCGTCCTGCCGAACACCCGGCGCAGCCCGCGGAACTCCACCGCAGCGGTCATGATTTCTTCCTTCCACTGAAGACGGTGGAGACGGCGAGCAGCAACGCCCAGATGAGCAGCAGGCTGAGGATGGAGACCGCGACGGACAGCTGACCCTTGGAGCCGGAGACGGTCACGATCCAGACCGCGAACGGCTCGTAGCCGAGCAGGCTGGCCACCGTGTACTCGCCCAGCACCAGCGCGAGCGTCAGGAACGACGCGCTGGCCAGGGCCGAGCGCAGGTTCGGCACCACGACCCGCAGCAGCACGTGCGGCCAGGACGCGCCCAGGTTCCGGGCGGCCTCGACCAGCGTGCGCACGTCCATGGTGCGCAGCCCGGCGTCCAGCGAGCGGTAGACGAACGGCAGCACCAGCACGACGTAGGCGAGCACGAGCACGACGGGGAACCCCGGGTCCTGGATCGCGATCAGCGTGCCCCAGAACGGCGTCGGCGCCAGGATGTCGGCCCCGTCACGCAACGACGTCGTCAGCCCGGCCACGAACGTGATCGGCGGCACCACCAGCGGCAGCGTGCACAGCACCTCCATCACCGGCCGCAGCCGCGGCGCGAACAGCCGTACGGCCAGCATCGCGGGCAGCGCCAGCAGCAGGACCAGCACGATCGTCGCGGCGGCCAGCGACAACGACAGCAGCAGCGAGCGCGCGAAGCCCTCGGCCGTCAGCAGCTCGCCGTAGGCGGAGAACGACACCCCGGTGGCCGGGTTGTGCACCGTGTACCAGAGCGAGGCGCCGAGCGGGATCAGGAAGTAGGCCGCGGCCAGGGCGAACACCAGGCCGCGCCACCAGCGGGGCCGGGCGGGCGGTTTCGCCGCCGCCGCGGCGACGGGCTCCAGCCCGGTCAGCGCAGCCATCGGGAGCTCCTCCTCTGCAGCGGCAGGTAGATCGCCATCACCAGCCCGGCCACCACGATCATGTCCAGGCTGAGCGCCAGCGCGATGTTCTCGTAGCCGACCAGCACGTCACCGGTCAGCGCGCTGGCGATCTTCAGGGTGACCAGCGGCACGACGGTGCCCACCATGGCGTTGGCGGTCGCGTACGCCGAGAACGCCGACCCGAACAGCAGCACCACGCCGCCCAGCATCGCGGGCGCGAGCACCGGCAGCGCGACGAAGCGCCAGTAGTGCCAGGCGGTCGCGCCGCTGTTGGCGGCGGCCTCGCGCCACTGGGGCTTCAGCCCGTCCAGCGCGGGCGCCATGACCAGCACCATCAGCGGGATCGCGAAGTACAGGTAGACGATCGCCAGCCCCCAGAACGTGTACAACGACCCGGAGGGCAGCCCCACCAGGCCGCTGATCACGCCCGAGTTGCCCAGCGTGGCGATCCAGAAGAACGCCAGCGGCACCCCGCCGAAGTTGGCCAGCACGCCCGAGGCGGTCAGCACGGCCTCGCGCAGCAGCGTGAAGCGCGAGGTCACCACGGCGTAGGCGAGGAACGTGCCGAGGACGGCCCCGGCCAGCGCCACCACGGCCGACAGCTTGACGCTCCCGGCCATGGCGACGAGGTAGCCGCCCTGGAGGCTCTGCGCGAGGTTGGCCAGACTCGGCCGTCCCTGGACGGTGAAGGCCCCCGCGACCAGCGCGACCGCCGGGACCCCGAAGACGAGGGCGAAGAAGGCCAGCAGGGGCAGGGCGCCGGCCCAGCCCCTGGAACGCGGGCGGGTCATCCCGAGATCGCGGCGTCCCAGCCGCTGGCCAGCTTGGCCTTGGCCGCGTCGACCTGCTCGGGCGTGGGGAACTCGGGCGTGCCCTCGACCTGGGGCAGCTTCGCGGCCAGCGCCTTGTCCACCGTGCCGTCGGAGGTCATGGACGGCAGCAGCACCGGACGGGCGAAGCCCTTGAGGTAGAGGTTCTGGCCCTCGGCGCTGTAGAGGTACTCCTGCCACAGCCTGGCCGCCGCCGGGTGCGGGGCGTCCTTGTTGACGGCCTGGGCGTACATCTGGAAGTACTTGCCGTCGGTCGGCACGTTCACCTTCCAGTCGAGGCCCTTGGCGGCCATCTGGGGGGCGTAGGCGGCGTTGTTGTAGTCCCAGTCGATGCTGATCTGGGTCTCGCCCTTCTCGATGGTCGCCGGGGTCGTCTCGACCGGGTTGTAGTTGCCGGCGTCCTTGAGCTTCTTGAAGAAGTCGATGCCGGGCTGGATGTCGTCGAAGGAGCCGCCGTTCGCGATCGCGGCGGCGTACACGCCGGCGAAGGCCGAGCCGGACTTGGTCGGGTTGCCGTTCATCGCGACCTTGCCCTTGTACTCGGGCTTGAGCAGGTCGGCGTAGCTGGTCGGGCAGTTGGCGATCTTCTTGGCGTCGCAGCCGATCGAGACGTAGCCGCCGTAGTCGTTGGTCCAGAGCCCGGTCGGCTCCTTCTGACCCTCGGGGATCTTGTCGAACGACTGCACCTTGTACGGCGCGAACAGCCCTTCCTTGGCGCCGCTGATCGCGAACGACTGGCCGAGGTCGAGCACGTCGGGGGCGCGGTCCTGGCCCTTGCGGGTCTTGACGGCGTTGATCTCGTCCGCGCTGGCCGCGTCGGGCGTCTCGCTCTCGATCTTGATGCCGTACTTGGCCTCGAACGACTTGATGATCTCGCCGTAGTTGGCCCAGTCGGGCGGGAGCGCGATGACGTGGAGGTTGCCCTCCTTCTTGGCGGCCTCGACGAGCTTGTCGAAGCCGCCGAAGTCGGCGGCGGAGGCGGCGGTCGCCGCGTTCGCCCCGCCTTCGGCCGTCTTGGTGGTCTGCTGGCTGCTCGGGGCGGCGCCACACGCCGCGGTGACAACGGTAAGGGCCGCGATGACGCCGGCCGTACGGGCGCGAGGTGTGAACACGTCGCCTCCACTCTCCGGGGGGTGTGGAAAGAACCTAAGGGAACTTGTACAAACAAGCGAGCACCAGTAAGTCGCATAAACATTGCTCTTTCGTGAATGGAGAAGGTCGCGAATGGTTGCGCGCTATGAACGGATAGCCGCTGAGCTGCGTGATGACATCCTGGCGGGCGCGTACCCGGTCGGTTCCCAGCTTCCGAGCGAGGCCGAGCTGGCCACCCGGCACCGGGCGGCGCGCGGGACCGTGCGGCAGGCGGTGGCCGTGCTGGTCGCCGAGGGGCTGGTGGGGTCGAGGCAGGGCGCCAGGCGCATCGTGCTCGGCAACGCGCGCAGCCAGAGCTTCGCCGAGCTGCACAGCTTCGCCCAGTGGGCCAGGGCCAACGGCTACCGCATCGGCGGCCAGGTGATCTCCCAGCGCCGCCGGGCCGCCACCGCGCCCGAGTCCGCCAGGTTCGGCGGGGGCGAGGTGCTGGAGGTGCTGCGCCTGCGCTCGCTGGAGGGCGAGCCCGTCCTGGTCGAGCGGACCGTCTACGCCGAGTGGGTGGCCCCCGCCGTCGAGGCGCTGCCCGCCGACTGCGCGTCCGTCACCGAGGCCCTGTACGAGTCCGTCGGCCTGATCTTCGCCTACGGCGAGCACCTCATCGACGCCGTGCCCGCCGGCGCGGGGGATGCCCGGCTGCTGGGCGTGCGGCGCGGCAGCCCGCTCCTGCGCCAGCGCCGCGTCACCACCACGCACGAGGGCCGCCCGGTGGAGTCCTCCGACGACCGCTACCGGGCGGGCAGCGTCACCTTCAGCATCCGCAACTCGATCGGCGCCAACCCTCTGACGCGGCGGGCGGGCGACTTGCGCTTCGGGCCGTAAGAACATATGTTCGATACATAAGCGCCCGTCTTCCCCCGGGTGGCTCAGCAAAGGAACCAGAGCCGCGGGGAGAAGCGTCTTGAGCAGACTCTATGGCGATCCGATAGAGGTGTGGACCAGAGACGGTGAGCCGACCCAGTTCGTCTGGCGCGACCGGCTCTACCTCGTCCGCAACGTGCTCGACCACTGGGTCGTGGCGCGCGAGTGGTGGAAGACCGGCGAGGGCGACCCCGGCGAGCGCCGCTTCTGGCGGGTGGAGGCGAGCCCGGGGCGCGAGGTCGGCTCGTACGAGCTGCGCTACGACACCGCCGGTGACGGCTGGCTGCTGCTGCGGGCGTGGGACTGATGGCGCCCCCGTTCCCGCACCTCGACGTGGCCTCGGCCTACTCCATGAGGTACGGCACCGCCTTCCCGCACGCCCTGGTGGAACGGGCCGTCGAACACGGCATGGACATCCTCGCGCTGACCGACCGCGACGGGCTCTACGGCGCGGTCAAGCACGTCCAGGCGTGCGCGGACGCCGGGATCGCCCCCGTGGTCGGCGTCAACCTGGCGCTGGACGTCCCGGCCGTCCCGGCGGCGCCCGGCATGCGCGCGCCGCGGCCCAGGACCGGGCCGGACGCCGAGGACCGGGTCACCGTGCTGGCCCGCTCCGGCGGCTGGTCGCGGCTGTGCCGCCTGGTCACCGCCGCGCACGCCGCCGGCGAGCGCGGCGCGCCCAAGGTGACCCGCGAGCTGGTCGGCGCCTGGGCCGGGCCGGCGGGCGGCGACCACGGGTTCGGCGCCGAGGACGGGCTCGTGGTGCTGCTCGGGCCGCGCTCCGACGTCGGCCGGGCGATCGCCGAACGCCGCGACGAGCAGGCCAGGACGCTGCTCGGCCGGTGGCGCGCCGCCGTCCCCGGCGTGGTGATCGAACTGGTCGACCAGTACGGCTTCCGCGACGCCATCACGGCCGTCCGCATGCTCGGCCTGGCCGAGTCCGCCGGCGTGCCGGCCGTGCTGACCAATGCCGCCCGCTACCTCGACCCGGCCGACCACCAGGTCGGCGACGTGCTCGACGCGGCCCGCCGGCTCGTCCCGCTGCACCCCAGGCACCTGGAGAGCACCACCTCGCACGCCTATCTCAAGAGCACCAAGGAGATGTGGCAGGTGGCGGCCAAGGTCTGCGGCGCCGACCGGGAGCGGGTGGCCCGGCTGCTGTTCACCACCAGGCGCCTGGCCGAGGCATGCTCGATGGACCCGCTGCGGCTGCTCGCGCTCAGGAACGACCCGCCCGACCTCAACCTGCCCGAGGTCGGCCGCGACCCGGTGCCGCTGCTGCGCAACCGCGTCGAGGACGGCCTGGTCAGGCGCGGCCTCGACCGTTCGGCGGAGGCCAGGGAACGCCTGCGGGCCGAGCTGGACGTCATCGAGCGCAAGCGCCTGTCGGGGTACTTCATCGCCGTGGCCGGCATCACCGACATGATCCGCGGCATGGACATCCGCTGCGCCATCCGCGGCTCGGGCGCCGGCAGCCTGGTCAACTACCTCATCGGCATCGGCGAGGTGAACCCGCTCGAACACGGCCTGCTCATGGAGCGTTTCCTGTCGGAGGGCCGCGTCGGCCTGCCCGACATCGACGTGGACGTGGAGTCGGCCCGCCGGCTCGACTGCTACAAGGCCATCTTCGAACGCTACGGCGAGGCCCGCGTGGCCTGCGTGTCCATGATGGAGACCTACCGCGCGCGCAGCGCCATCAGGGACGTCGCCGGCGCGATGGGCCTGCCGCCGCACGAGATCGACGCCATCGCCAAGGCGTTCCCGCACATCAGGGCCAGGCAGATCACCGCGTCCCTGGCCGACCTGCCCGAGCTGCGCGAGAGCCGGCTCGGCGAGGCCGGGCTCGACCGGGTGTTCCGGCTGGCCGAGAAGCTCGACGGCCTGCCCAGGCACATCGCGCTGCACCCGTGCGGCGTGCTGGTCGGCAACTCGGGCCTGCGCGACAGGACGCCGGTGGAACGCAGCCTGCTGGAGTTCCCGATGTCCCAGTTCGACAAGGACGACGTGGAGGAGGCCGGCCTGCTCAAGCTGGACGTGCTGGGCGTGCGGATGCAGTCGGCCATGGCGTACACGCTGAGCGAGATCAAACGCGTGGACGACATCGAGGTCAGGCTGGACGAGCAGGCCGGCGACGACCCCGGCGTCGAGTACGTCCCGCACGACGACCAGGAGACCTACGACATGATCTGCGCCAGCCGCACGCTCGGCTGCTTCCAGATCGAGTCGCCGGGCCAGCGGGAGCTGGTGGCCAAGCTGGAGCCGCGCCGGATGCACGACCTGATCGTGGACATCTCCCTGTTCCGGCCGGGGCCGGTCAACTCCGACATGGTCACCCCCTACCTGGAGGCCAGGCACGGGTGGCGGCAGCCGTACTACCCGCACGCCCGGCTGCGCGAGGCGCTGAAGGAGACGCACGGCGTGGTCGTCTTCCACGAGCAGGTGCTGAAGATCATCTCGGTGATGACGGGACGCGACCTGTCCTTCGCCGAGACCCTGCGGCGCACCCTCGGCACGCCGGAGGGCCGGGAGCGGGTGCGCAAGGCGTTCGTGCCGCTGGCCAGGGCCAACGGGTTCGGCGACGCGGCGGTGGAACGGGCCTGGAAGGTCCTCGACGCGTTCGGCGCCTTCGGGTTCTGCAAGGCGCACGCGGCGGCGTTCGCGCTGCCCACCTACCAGTCGGCCTGGCTCAAGCGGCACCACGCGGCGGCGTTCTTCGCCGGGGTGCTCACCCACGAGCCCGGCATGTACCCGTCGCGCGTCATCATCGACGAGGCCCGGCAGTGCGGGGTGGAGATCCTGCCGCTCGACGTCAACGGGTCCGGCAAGGACTGGCGGGTGGAACGGCTCGGCCCGCGCCCGCCGCTGCGGCTCCGGGTGAGCCCGTCGGAGCTGGGGGAGGAGCGGCGTCCGGTGCGGCAGGAGTTCAGGATCGGGGAGATCGGCCGCGGTTACGCGCTGCGGGTGCCGTTCTCGGCGATCAAGGGGGTGAGCGAGGCCGAGGTCGAACGCATGGTGGCCGGGCAGCCGTACACGTCGCTGGCCGACTTCTGGGACCGGGCCAGGCCCTCGCGCCCGACCATCGAGCGCATCGTCCAGGTCGGCGGCCTCGACGCGCTGCACGGCCTGCGTCCCGGCGGCCCCCGCTGGCGTCCGGGCGAGCTGACCCGGCGCGACCTGATCGCCCAGGTGGGGGCGCTGGAGCGGGCGTCGTCGATCGGCGTGCGCTCGGCCGCGCCCCGGTCCAGGCGCTACACCGCGGCGCCGCCGCGTCCCCGGGCCGAGCCGCCGTCCACGCAGCTGCCGCTCGGCTTCGGCGAGCACCTGCCGCCCGGCGAGCTGCCCGAGATGACGGAGACGGAGATGGTCGAGGCCGAGCTGGAGATCCTCGGCATCGACGTCAGCCGGCACGTCATCAGCTTCCACGACGAGCTGCTCGACGCGCTCGGGGTGGTGCGCTCCAAGGACCTGCTCGCCCAGCGCAACGGCGCGGAGGTGCTGGTCGCAGGGGTGAAGGTGGCCACCCAGACGCCCGCCGTGCGCTCGGGGCAGCGGGTCATCTTCACCACCCTCGACGACTCGACGGGGCCGGTCGACCTGACCTTCTTCGAGTCGGTGCAGGGCAGGTGCGCGGCGACGGTGTTCGGCTCGTGGCTCATGCTGGCCAGGGGGGTGGTCCGCCGTACGGGGGCCCGCGCGGTCTCCATGCGCGCCGTCGACTGCTGGAACCTGACCGACCTGGACGCGCTGTGGCGGGCGGAGGGCGTGGAGGCCGTCCGCGCGCTGCTCGACCGGGCTCCCGAAGAGCGGCCCGGCGTCGGCGGACGCAGGATCGAGTACGCCAACGGCTTCCGGCTCTCGCCCTACTCCGACCTCGGCCCCGCCATCGCCGCCCCGCCCCGGCAGCTCTGGCACGCCAGCCCCGGCAGCTCCGGCCCGACGGCGGCCTGACCCCGCACCCGGCCGGCGGTCGTCAGCCGGTGTGGCCGAACGGGGCCGAGCCCTGCGCGGGCCGGGTGGTCAGCCGGGTCACGACCTCGGGGCCGGGCGCGGACTCGGCGACCGCCGCGCGCAGCCGTCCGGCCACGTCGAGCCGCTGGACGCGGGTGACCTCGCGGACGGTGGCGGCGCACAGCAGAGCCGCCACCATCGCGCCGCCCAGCTCCAGCAACCCCACCCCGGTCAGCCCGTCGGAGGCGGACTCCAGCGGGAGGCGGACCGTGACCAGCGTCAGCATGCCCAGCCAGCTCAGCCACCACGCCGTCAGCAGCACCAGCCACCGCCCGCGCCGCCCGGACGGCGGCTTGGCCCGCCGCCAGATGTCGTCGACCAGCAACGCGGGCGCGACCAGGTTGACGACGGGGATCAGCCACGCGGCCGCGACCGGGCCGGTGGGGCTGGAACGGTCCTTCACCTGACGGGCGCGCACCAGCCAGGTGACGTAGGCGGCCCCGGCGGCGACGGAGGTGCCCGCGACCAGCATCATCAGCACCGCGAACATCGTCACCGCCCCCACGACCGCCTCCGCCTGCGCCCCGTGGGGACGGCCGCCGAACGCGGCGAGCTGGACGGCGAGATGACGGCCGCGGGACCGCTCGAAGACCACGAGGGCGCCCAGGGAGAGGACCTGCGCGGCAAGCGTCACATATACGGCGGAAGCAGCTTTGGTAGGCGGTGCCTGGGCGTAGCGCACGATGTTCTCCCCCCGGGCCATGCGCTGAGGTTCTGACTCACTTGTATCCCGTGAGCACCGCTGTTAATCAGCTCACCACGCCGGATTCCCACGCCCAAGCTGCGATTCCCACCCGATTGCGGACACCGAGTTTCGCCTGGATGCTGCCCAGGTGCGTCTTCACCGTCGACAGCGACACGAACAGCTCGGCGGCCACCTCCTGGTTGGTGCGTCCTCTGGCCACCAGGCGCACGACGTCGAGCTCGCGGTCGGTCAGCGGGCCGTTCGGCGGCTCGGCCGCCCGCCTGGGCTGGGTCAGGTGCTGCAGCAGCCGTACGGTGACCGACGGCGAGACCAGCGCGTCGCCCCCGGCGGCGGCCCTGACCGCCTCGATGAGCAGCGTGGGGCCGCTGTCCTTGAGCAGGAAGCCGGTGGCCCCGGCGCGCAGCGCGCCGTAGACGTACTCGTCGAGGTCGAAGGTGGTGACGATGACCACCCGCATCGGGTTCTCCACGCCCGGCCCGGCCAGCACGCGGGTCACCTCCAGCCCGTCGAGCTTGGGCATCCTGATGTCGAGCAGGCACACGTCCGGCCGCAGCCGCCTGGCCTCGGCCACGGCCTCGGCGCCGTCGGCCACGGCGGCCACGACCTCCATGTCCGGTTGAGCGTCCAAGATCATTTGGAAGCCGGTGCGCACCAGCTGCTGGTCGTCGGCGATGAGAACCCGAATAGTCACGGCTCAACTCTAAGGATCAGCCGTTCGGCCGAGGCCGAAATGGACGCACGGCCGATCCGCCGCCACCCCCCGCCGCGGAAGGGTTGGGGCCATGAACGACGTGCTTGTTGGACGAGCCCTGGCCAAGCGGTTCGGGCAGACGGTCGCCCTGGGCGGCGTGGACATCACGGTACGGGCGGGAGAGGCCGTGGCCATCATGGGCCCGAGCGGTTCCGGCAAGTCGACCCTCCTCCACTGCCTGGCCGGCATCATGAAGCCGGACGACGGCGAGGTCCACCTGCTGGGCCAGCGCATCGACGCCATGGGCGAGCGTCAGCGCAGCGCCCTGCGCCGCACCCGCTTCGGCTTCGTCTTCCAGTTCGGCCAGCTCCTGCCGGAGCTGCCCGCCGAGGAGAACGTGGCGCTCCCGCTCATGCTGGGCGGCGTGCCGCGGGCCCAGGCCGTACGGCAGGCCCGCGAGTGGTTCCCGCTGCTCGGCCTGCACCAGATGGAGACCCGGCGGCCCGGCGAGCTGTCCGGCGGCCAGGCCCAGCGCGTGGCCATCGCCAGGGCGCTGGTGAGCAAGCCCGCCGTGGTCTTCGCCGACGAGCCGACCGGCGCGCTCGACCAGCAGACCGGCCAGGACACCATGCGCCTGCTCACCGAGGCGACCAGGCACAACGACGCCTGCCTGATCGTCGTCACGCACGACCCCAACGTGGCCGCCTGGTGCGACCGCACGGTCGAGGTCCGCGACGGCCGCCTGCTCGCCCACGGGGTGACCGCGTGAACCTCGACCTGACCTGGCGGCTGCTCAAGGGCGGCGGCCGCAGGGGCATGCTGGGCACCTGGCTCACCTTCGGCGCGGTCGCGGTGGCCACGGCGCTGCTGCTGTTCGCCGTCGCCGCGAACGTCGCCTTCGGCGCCAGGGCCGACCGCAGCGCCTGGCGCAACCCCGTGGCGGCGGCCCAGAAGGACGCGGTGGCCGTCGAGGCCTCCCGCTTCGACTACGTGGACGGCAAGACGATCACCGTCGTCGACCTGGCCGCGCTCAAGCCGGGGGCGCCCGCCCCGCCCGGCATGCCGCGCTTCCCGGCCCCCGGCGAGGTGTGGCTGTCGCCCGCCCTGTCCGAGCTGGCCGCGAAACTGCCCGCCGACCGGCTGGCCAAGCGCTACCCGGCGGTGAAGGGCGTGCTGGGCGACGAGGCGCTGGTCCAGCCCGAGGAGCTGGTCGCGGTGGTCGGCCACGCGCCGGACGCGCCCGCGATGACCGCCGAGCGCAGCGACGACTGGATCCTCGGCAAGCCGCCGGTCAAGGTCGCGACCCTGGCGGGCACGCCCAGCGAGGACGCCGAGGCGTACCAGGTGCTGGCGCTGATCGCCAGCGTGCTCATGGTGGTGCCGCTGCTGGTGTTCGGCGGCGCGGCGGCCAGGCTCACCGTCGCCCGGCGCGACCAGCGGCTGGCCGCGCTCAGGCTGATCGGCGCGACGCCGGGCCAGGTGGTCGGCATGACGGTGGCCGAGGCCGTGCTGGTGGCCTTCGCCGGGGCCCTGGCCGGGGCCGTCGCGTTCGGGGCGGCCGTGCCGCTGCTGGCGCGCATCCCGATCCAGGGCGGCACCTGGTTCGTCGCCGACCTGTTCCCGAACCTGCTGATCCTGGCCGGCGTGCTGGTCGCGGTGCCGCTGCTGGTGGGGCTGTCGGCGGTGGTCGGGCTGCGCCGGGTCGTGGTCAGTCCGCTCGGCGTGGCCAAGCGGGAGACGCCGCCCGGCATGCGGTTCGTCCGCGTGCTCGCGCTGCTCGCGGTGCTGGCCGCGTTCCCGCTGCTCACCAGGGGGACCAGCGTGGCGATCGTGGCCGTGGCGCTCGGGCTGGCGTTCCTGTGCCTGAACCTGGCCGGACCGTGGGTGGTCGGCCTCATCGGCAAGGTCGCCGCCAGGACCGCGCGCCGGCCCGCGCGGCTGCTGGCGGCCCGCAGGCTGGTGGACGATCCGCGCTCGGCCTGGCGGACCGTCAGCGGCGTGGCCCTGACCGGCTTCGTGGCCGGGTTCCTCGGCCTGCTCAGCCCCGGCGCGTTCGGCGGTGACACCGGGCCCGCCCAGCTCAGCGTCGTGGCGCCGATGGGGGAGACGGCGAAGGTGGCTGACCAGGCCCGCGACCGGCTCGCGCGGGCGGGCATCACGGCCACGGTGAAGACCGTCAAGCACACCGTGGTCGCGGCCCTCGGCAGCGGCGCCGACGACGTCGTGGTCGACCGGGCGCGCACCGCGCTGAGCGACCTCGTGCCGGGGCGCACCCCGACGACGAAGGCCGACGACCAGCGCTTCGGCCTGCTGCTCCTGGCCGACGTGCGGGTGGGCACGATCGTGGTGCTGTCGGTGTCGTTCCTGGTGGCGATCGCCAGCGCGGGCATCACCGCGGCGTCCTCGGTGCTGGACCGGCGGCAGACGTACGCGCTGCTGCGGCTGGCGGGCACGCCCCTGGAGGTCCTGGACCGGGCCCGGCGGGCCGAGACGCTGATCCCGATGGCCGTGATGGGCGGCGGCGCGATCCTGGTGGGCGCGTTCTGCGCGGTGCCGTTCATGATCGGCGGAGTGAGCACGAGCGGCGTGGTCACGCTGCTGGTCTGCGTGGGCGTCGGCTTCGCGGGCGTGATCGGCGCGGGCGCGCTGAGCAGGCCGCTGCTGCGCTCGGTGACCGAAGACCCGGCGCCCCGGCCGGACTGACCGCCCGGCCCGGCACGGGTCAGCTCAGCACGGATCAGCCGAGCACGAGGTCGCGGACCGTGCGCAGCGACTGCTCGTCGCGCGGTCCCATCACCAGCAGGCTGGTGACCGGGCTCTTGTGCCACAGTTCGAGCCGTTCCCTGATCCGGCCGGGCGGGCCGACGAGCGAGATGCCGTCGGCCAGCTCGTCGGGGATCGCCCGGAACGCCTCGTCCTTGCGGCCGGCCAGGTAGAGCGCCTGGATGTGCTCGGCCGCCGCGGCGAAGCCCATGCGGCCGATGATGTCGGCGTGGAAGTTGCGCTGCTTGGCGCCCATGCCGCCGATGTAGAGCGTGAGCATCATCTTGACGCCGTCGAGGGCGGCCCTGACGTCGTCGGAGATGACGACCATCACCATGGCGGCGATCTCGAAGCCGGGGTCGCGGCCCGCCAGCGCGTCGCCGTACATCTCCTCGATCTTGCCGGGGAAGGCGAACAGCGGCAGCCAGCCCTGCGCGACCTCGGCGGCCAGGGCGACGTTCTTCGGGCCCTCAGCGCCGAGGTAGACGGGGATGTCGCGGCGCAGCGGGTGGGTGATGAGCTTGAGCGGCTTGCCCAGGCCGCCCGCCAGGGGCAGCGGGTAGTGCTCGCCGTCGCTGGTCACGGGCTCCTCGCGGCGCCACACGCGGCGCATGATCTCGACGTACTCGCGGGTCCTGGCCAGGGGCCTGGCGAACGGCTGCCCGTACCAGCCCTCCACGACCTGCGGGCCGGAGGCGCCGATGCCGAGCAGCAGCCGGCCGCCGGTCAGGTGGTCGAGCGTCATCGCGGTCATCGCGGTCGTGACCGGCGGGCGGGCCGAGATCTGCGCCACCGACGTGCCCAGCTTGATCCGGCTCGTACGCGCCCCGTACCAGGCCAGCGGGGTGAAGACGTCACTGCCGTACGCCTCGGCGGTCCACACCGAGTCGTAGCCGAGGCGTTCGGCGGCGAGGACGGTCTCCGTGGCGTCGTCGGCGTCGCGCTGCCAGTAACCGAGGTTCAGGCCGAGCTTCATACGCACCTCCGGAATAAAGTTCCATTACCGAGGGCGCAGTGTCAATGCGTGATCAGCCGGGGAGATCAGACATTGTGCTCAAGAGTCTCTGCCGTCTCTTCTGCCTGCTGCTCCTGCTGTCGCCGGCGGCCGAGCCGACGATGGCCGTGAGCGCCTCGCGGCCGAACATCGTGTTCGTGATGGCCGACGACCTGGAGAGCGGCACGCTGCCCCACTTCCCGGCCATCAACTCGGAGCTGGTGGCGAAGGGCACCTCCTTCAGCCGGTTCTTCGTGACGAACTCCTGGTGCTGCCCCTCGCGCACGTCGATCCTGCGCTCCCAGTACGTCCACAGCCACGGCGTCCTGACCAACACCGCCCCCGAAGGGGGGTTCGACCGCTTCCATTCCCTCGATCTGGAACGTTCCACGATCGGCACCTGGATGCAGCAGGCCGGCTACCGCACCGCGCTGATGGGCAAGTTCCTCAACCACTATCCCGGCGCCACCGCCGACGCCGCCTACGTGCCGCCCGGCTGGGACGAATGGGACGTCCCGGTCCGCAAGCTCTACGAGGAGTACGGCTACCGCCTCAACGAGAACGGCGACCTGTACGACTACGGCTGGTCGGAGGAGGACTACCTGTCCGACGTGCTGGCCGACAAGGCCCGCGACTTCATCACCGGGGCCGACGAGCCGTTCTTCCTCTACCTGACGCCCATCGGCCCGCACAACCCGGCCAACCCGGCGGTCCGGCACGTCGCCGACCTCCCCGAGGTCACCGCGCCGCGCACGCCGTCGTTCAACCAGGCCGAAGTGAGCAAGGAGCCGCTGTGGCTGCGCTCCCTGCCCTCGCTGACGCAGGAGGACATCGACCGGGTCGACGAGCGCCACCGCAGGCGGCTGCGGTCGATGCTGGGGGTCGACGACCTGGTCCGGTCGGTGATCGAGGCGCTGCAGGCGTCCGGCAAGCTCGACAACACCTACATCATCTTCACCTCCGACAACGGCTTCCATCTCGGCACGCATCGGCTTCCCCAGGGCAAGACGACGCCGTTCGAGGAGGCGATCAAGGTTCCGTTCGTGGTGCGCGGGCCGGGGATCCGGGCGGGGGCCACGATCGGGCAGCTCGGCGCGACCGTGGACATCGCGCCGACGATCGCCGAGCTGGGCGGGGCCGCCGTGCCGGCGTTCAGCGAGGGGCGCTCGCTGGTGCCGCTGCTGCGCGGCAGCCCGCCCGCCCAGTGGCGCAAGAACGTGCTGGTCGAGTTCAACAGGCCGGTCAACCGGTCGTCGGCGGCCCAGACCCCGGTGCCCTCCTACCAGGCGCTGCGCACCGAGCGTTACACCTACGTCAGGTACGACACGGGGGAGCGGCAGCTCTACGACCTGGCCGCCGACCCGTACCAGCTCGACAACCTCGCGGCCACCGCCGAGCCGGCGCTGCTGGCCGACCTCGACGCCCGGCTCCAGGCGATGCGAGCCTGCTCGGGGGCGGGGTGCCGGGAGGCCGACGCGCGTCAGTGACCGGGGAACAGGGCGGGGTAGGCGTGCGCCAGGTGGTCGGTCACCGCCCGCTGGGCCTCCTCCGGGTCGCCCGCCGCGATGGCCGCGCGGATGCGCTCGTGGTCGGCGCGCAGCACGGACGGGTCGCCGAGGCGTTCGACCGCTTCGATGGCATTCCTGCGCATCGCGTCCCGGAGTGAGCGCATGATGGCGGCGATGAGCCGGTTGCCCGAGGCGTCCGCGATCGCGCAGTGGAAGGCGGTGTCGTGCTCCACGAACTCCTCGGCCGTGGCCGCCCGGTCCATGCCCTCGATCGCGGCGGCCAGCTCCGCCGTGCCGGCTCGGGTCGCCGCCGCGTGCGCGGCCGACCAGCGTTCGATCATCAGCCGGGCGTCCACGACCTCGCGCTGCTCCAGGGTGGCCAGGCCGAGGTTGAGCCGGAGCAGGTCGGTGAGCGCCGTGTCGGGCCGCGAGGTCAGCACGGCTCCCGCGTCCGGACCCCGTCCCACCTGCGAGGACACCACGCCCAGGGTCTCCAGGACGCGCAGCGCCTCCCGCACGGACGAGCGGCCGACGCCCAGTTGCTCGGCGAGCTGGCGTTCGCCGGGCAGCCGGTCGCCCACGGTCAGGCCGTCCTCGGCGATGCGCCGTTCGATCTGGGCGAGCACGTCCTCGAACGCCCGTGTGCGTTTCACCGATGCCTCCCCGGTGCTGGCCCGGAACAGTGTGGTTGGGTATGGTCTGACCATACAGTGGTCGGACCATTCGTTGGGAGAGTCGTGCGAGTCGCCCTGTTCATCACGTGCGTGAACGACACGCTCTTCCCGGGCACCGGCAAGGCCGTCGTGTCGCTGCTGCGCAGGCTGGGCTGCGACGTGGACTTCCCCGTCGCCCAGACGTGCTGCGGGCAGATGCACGTCAACACCGGTTACCGGGCGGAGGGCGTGCGGCTGGCCAGGAAGTTCACCGAGGTGTTCGCCGGGTACGACGCCGTCGTGGCGCCGTCCGGGTCGTGCGCGGCCATGGTGCGCGAGCAGTACCCGAAGCTGGTGCGGCCGGGCAGCAGGGGCGCGGCGGCCGTGGCCGAGGTCGTGCCCAAGGTGTACGAGCTGAGCGAGTTCCTGCTGGACGTCCTGAAAGTCGACGACGTTGGAGCATATTTCCCGCACCGGGTGACATATCACCCGACGTGCCATTCGCTGCGCGGGCTGCACCTGGGCGACCGGCCCACCCGGCTGCTGCGGAAGGTCCGAGGTCTGGAGCTCGTGCCGCTGCCCGGCGCGGAGGAGTGCTGCGGCTTCGGCGGCACGTTCGCGGTCAAGAACCCGGCGGTGTCGGCCGCCATGGGGGCCGACAAGGTGCGCGGCATCCTCGACACGGGCGCCGAGGTCATCTGCGCGGCCGACAACTCGTGCCTGATGCACATCGGCGGCACCCTGAGCCGTCAGAAGACGGGGGTCAGGACGATGCACCTGGCGGAGATCCTCGCAGCCACGGAGGAGACCCGATGAGCGCGACTTTCCTCGGCATGCCCGGAAATTTCCCGAAAAATGCGGCGAAAGCCGTGGAGGACTCGCAACTGCGGTTCAACCTCCGGAAAGCCACTCACACCATTCGCGGCAAGCGCGCCGGCGTCGTCGGCGAGCTGCCCGACTGGGCCGAGCTGCGCGCGGCCGGCAAGGCCGTCAAGGATCACACGCTCCGCCACCTCGACCGCTACCTGCTCCAGCTGGAGGAGGCCGTCCGGCGGGCGGGCGGCACCGTCCACTGGGCCAGGGACGCCGAGGAGGCCAACCGCATCGTCGGCGACCTGGTCGCGGCCACCGGCGAGACCGAGGTGGTCAAGGTCAAGTCGATGGCCACCCAGGAGATCGGGCTCAACGAGGCGCTGGCCCGGCGTGGCATCACCGCGTACGAGACGGACCTGGCCGAGCTGATCGTGCAGCTCGGGGACGACTTCCCCAGCCACATCCTGGTCCCCGCGATCCACCGCAACCGCTCGGAGATCCGCGAGATCTTCCTCGACCGCATGCCCGGCGTGCCCGACGGCCTCACCGACGAGCCGCCCGCCCTGGCCGAGGCCGCCCGGCTCCACCTGCGCGAACGTTTCCTCCGGAGCAAGGTCGCCGTCTCCGGGGCGAACTTCATGATCGCCGAGACCGGCACGCTGGTCGTGCTGGAGTCGGAGGGCAACGGCCGCATGTGCCTGACCCTCCCCGAGACGCTCATCAGCGTCGTCGGCATCGAGAAGCTGCTGCCGACCTGGCGGGATCTGGAGGTCTTCCTCCAGCTTCTTCCGCGCAGCTCCACAGGTGAGCGGATGAATCCGTACACCAGCACGTGGACCGGCGCCACCGAGGGCCAGGACTTCCACCTGGTGCTGCTCGACAACGGCCGCACCGACGTGCTCGCCGACGAGGTGGGCCGCCAGGCACTGCGCTGCATCCGCTGCTCGGCCTGCCTGAACGTGTGCCCGGTCTACGAACGCGCGGGCGGCCACGCGTACGGCTCGGTCTATCCCGGGCCGATCGGGGCCATCCTCACCCCGCAGCTCAGGGGCATGTCCTCGGACCTGGACGCCTCGCTGCCGTTCGCCTCCAGCCTGTGCGGGGCCTGCCTGGAGGTCTGCCCGGTGGCCATCGACATCCCCGAGGTGCTGGTGGACCTGCGGGCCAGGGCGCCGCACGCGGCGGCCGAGCGCGCGGGCATGAAGGCCGCCGGCTGGGTGCTGAACGACCAGGCCCGGCTGGCCAGGGCGCAGCGGCTGGCCGCCCGGCTGCGCAGGCTGGTGCCCAAGCGGCGGCTGCCCGGCCCGCTGGCGGCCTGGACCGACACCCGGGACGTGCCCGACATCCCGGAAGAATCCTTCAGAGACTGGTGGGAGCGGAACGATGGGCGCGCGTGAGGAGATCCTGGCCAAGGTCAGGAAGGCGGTCGCGGACGCGCCCGAGACGGAGGTCGCCCGGCACTACCGCATCCGCCCGGACGTGGACGACGTGGTGGGCCTGTTCGCCGAGCGGGTGCGCGACTACCGGGCCGTCGTGCACGTGCTGCCCGACGCGGACGTGCCCGGCAAGCTGGCCGAGCTGGCCGCCGGCCGCCGCATGATCGTCCCGGACGGCTTCGCCTGGGCGGCCCCGAGCAGCCCGGACGCCGGCACCGACCGGCGCTGGGACACCCTCGACGCCGCCGACGGGGTGATCACCGGCTGCGCGGTGGCCATAGCCGAGACCGGGACCATCGTCCTCGACCACGGGCCCGGTCAGGGCGCCAGGGCGCAGACGCTGATCCCCGACCACCACGTGTGCGTGGTGCGCGCCGGCCAGATCGTCGCGGGCGTGCCCGAGGGGGTGGCCAGGCTCGACCCGGCCCGCCCGCTCACCTGGATCAGCGGCCCGTCGGCGACCAGCGACATCGAGCTGAACCGGGTCGAGGGCGTGCACGGCCCCCGGACCCTCGAAGTGATCATCAGCACCTGAGCGCCGGCGCCGCGTGGCGGGCCGTCGGCACCCGGCGCCGCAGCGACGGCGCGGGTCGTCAGTACCTGGCGCCGCAGCGACGGCGTGGGTCGTCAGTACCTGAGCACGGCCGCCACGTCCTGCACGTCGTCGGTGAACCACAGTTCGGCGTCCGTCATGGCGGCGGCCCTGACCACGGCCGAGTCCGCGCGCTCCTCGACGGGCTGCTCGACGCCCCAGCGCCGCAGCTCGCCCTGGTCGGTGGAGAGCTGGGTGCCGCCCTCGCCGGTCCACACGGTCCGGTCGAGCTGGGCGGGCATGAGCACCGCGTGCACCCTGCCCTCGCGCAGGGCGTGCGCGACCTGGGACAGGCCGGCCGGGCCCGAGGACTCGCGGTGGCGGTCGAGCAGCTCGGCGCGGCGGCGTTCGAGCCAGTCGTCCAGCGCGCGCTCGACGTCGGCCTCGAACTGGCCGTGGTCGGAGCGGCTGCCGTGCTCGACCATCATCACCCGGTCGGCGGACTTGGTGCTGAGGTGTTGCAGCAGGTAGGAGCGTGACTTCGGCTCGCCGGCCACGATGATCAGCTCGGCGCCGATCCTGCGGACCTGCTCGTCGATCTCGCGGGCGACGGCGACTGCGTTCTTCTCCCACGTCTCCTCGGCGCCCCGCTCGTACCGCTTCTGCGACCAGCCGCCCTGGGCGGTCTTCTGCAGCGGCCAGTCGGCCGCCGCCACGGTGGTCGTGCGCGGCGCGCCGCCGCCGAACACCGACAGCTCGGCCCCGGCGTGGTCCACGATGACGCGCAGGTGCGGCACGTTCTCGCCGCGCTGCCTCAGCATCGGCGTGACGTGCGGCAGCGGCGACACGGTCGCCATCTCGTACGGCGCCCGCGACAGCGGCTCGGCCAGCACCACCGCGCCGTGCGTGGCGAACAGCGCCTGGCCGGGCGACGGCCGGTTGGCGGCCACCTCCAGGGCGTCGATGGTCTCGGGGTCGGTCCCGTCGAGCTGGTCACGCACGCTGTGCCAGTGCGTCTCCCGCTGCGGCTCGGTGAGCGCGCCCAGATAGACCGACGCGTACGGGCCCCGCCGCTCGTACAGCGGCCTGATGAAGTCGAGACGCACAGGTCACCACCTCCGCTCTTCGATGCCGAGGCCGAGCGCCTTGGCCACGTCGGCGATGTTCACAAAACGGCGGTCGGGAAGGGATCGCACCATGTCGGCCACCTGGTCGGGAGCGTCCACGTCCTCGGCGTGCTGGAGCAGGTCGTCCTTGGAGGCGGGCCAAGGGGTGTCGCTGAGCCATTTGGCCAGGTCGCTGCGGATGTCGACGCCGCGCTGGGTGATGCCTTGGGGGGTGCCGGGCTCGTGTCCCGGGGGGTACGACTGCCCTGACTCCTCGCCGGGGCCGGGCATGGACTCGGTCTCCTTCCACTCCTCGGCGTGCGTGCTGCCGCCGCCGCGGACCATGCCCTCGGTCTCGTGCTTCTGCTGATCGTCCAGGCGCGGACCGTGTTTGTCGCTCCCACGTTCCATAGTTCCCTCACTCCTCTCGAATCGGCCCCTACCCCCGCTTTCGTGGGCAAACATCGTGAGTGTGTAGGGTGCGCACGTGTTCGATCCCGATGCGCGCATCGCCGCCGGACGGCTCGTGCTCCGGCCGTTCGACCCCCGTGACGCCGCCCGCGTGCGGTCGGTGGTGGAGACGGTGGAGCCCGGGGACCGCTTCCTCCCGCCGGGCGCGCCCGTCCACGCCTCCGGCGTCGGCCAGTGGCTCGCGCACGGCGTGCACGAGCTGTACCGCTCGCAGCAGGGCCTGCACCTGGCCATGACCGAGGCCGACGACCGCATCGTGGGCGCCATCAGCCTGTTCAGGACGTCGTGGACGGCGGGCACCACCGAGGTCGGCTACGGCGTCCACCCGACGTACCGGGGCCGCGGCTACGCCACCGAGGCCGTGCGCGCCCTGACCGCCTGGGTGTTCGCCACCACCGCCCTGCGCAGGGTGGACCTCACCGCGAACCTGGACAACCCGGCCTCCCTGCGCGTCGCGCTGAAAGCCGGCTTCACCTGGGAAGGCGTGCTGCGCGCCGCCGTGCTGGAGGAGGACGGCCCGCACGACCTGGTCGTCCTCGGCCTGCTGCGCGAGGACTCCGGCGAGCCCGCGCCCGCCCTGCCGAAGACCGAGCTGCGCACGCCCCGGCTGCTGCTGCGGCAGCCCGTCCTCGCCGACGTGCCCGGCCTGGCCGCCACCGGCGCCGACCCGCTCACCCAGGCCAGGACCGGCGTCCCCCGCGACTACACCGAGGAGCACGCCCGCGCGTTCGTCGGCATCTGCGAACGGATGCGGATGAGGGGCGCGGGCATCGCGTTCACCGTGGAGGAGTTCACCACCACCCGTTTCGTGGCCAACGTGGACCTCAGGGACCTCGACTGGCACAACCGTACGGCCGAGGTCGGCTACATGACCGCGCCCTGGGCCCGCGGCCGGGGCTACGCGGGCGAGGCCGTGACCGCGATCGCCCGCTGGCTGTTCGAGCGCCACGGCTTCCGCCGGCTGCAACTGCGGGCCGCGGTGGCGAACCCGGCCTCGCAACGCGTGGCGGAGAAGGCCGGCTTCACCCGCGAGGGCGTGGCCCGGGCCGCGCTCGACGGCGAGGACCTGGTCGTCTACAGCCTGGTCCCGTCCGACCTGGCCTGAGGACACAGCGGACTGGCCTGCCCGGCCCATGGTGAAACCCGGCCGGAACCGTCACCCTGGGGATGAGGACGGTGAGGCTGAATGATCACGGTTGTCGGCTGGGACGGGATCGAGCTGCCGGCCGGGGCCGCGGGCAGGCTGCGTGAGGCGGAGCTCGTCGTGGGCCCCGCCGCCATTCTCGGCCGGCTCGGGCTCGACGGACGCGCCGCGGACGACGGCGACGTGCTCCAGGCCCTCGACGGCCATCTCGGGCCGGACCGGGGCCCGGCCGTCGTGGTCGCCGAGGGCGATCCCGGCTTCTTCGGAGTCGTCCGCACATTACGGGCGCATGGCCTGCGGCCGGACGTCCTGCCGGCCACCTCGCTGATCAGCCGCGCCTTCGCCTGCGCCGGGCTCAACTGGGAGGACGCCCTCGTCGTCGCCCCCTCCGGCCCCGGCCGGCTCGCCCGCGTGGTGAACGCCTGCCGCGCCCATCCCAAGGTCGCGCTGCTCGTCGCGCCCGGCGTCGGCCCCGCCGAGATCGCCAGGGAGCTGGCGCCGACCACGCCGCGCGCCCTGATCGTCTGCGAGGACCTGGGCGGCCCGGGACAGCGCGTCACGCACAGCCGCATGGGCGAGGCCACCACCCGGCCGTGGAAGGACCCCGACGTGGTCCTCGTCATCGACCCGCTGCACCGGCCCGGGCAGCCGGGCTGGGTGGCCGGGGCGCAACCCGGCCCGGCGGAGTGGGCGCTGCCGTGGGAGAGCGGGCTGCCCGCCGAGGTGCGGGCGTTCGTCCTGGCCAAGCTGGGTCCCCGGCTCGGCGACCTGGTCTGGGACGTCGGCGCGGGCGAGGGCGGGATCGCCGTCGAGTGCGCCAGGCTGGGCGCGGCCGTCGTGGCGGTCGAACGCGACGAGTCAGCCTGCGCGCGGCTGCGTGCCAACGTGCTGGCCCACGGCGTCAAGGTCGCCCTGACCAGGGGGCACGCGCCCGCCGCGCTCGAACCGCTGCCCGACCCCGACGCCGTCTTCGTCGGCGGGGGCGGCGACGACGTGGTCGCGGCGTGCGCCGCCCGCGGCCCCCGCGCGCTGGTGTGCCCGCTCGGCACGGCCGAGCGGGCGGTGGCCGTGCTGGAGCTGCTGCGCGAGCTCGGCTACCGTGGCGAGGGCACGCGGATCCAGGCGTCCGCGCTGACGCCCGGCGCCGGCGGTTCCCACCGTCTGACCGCGGCCGATGCCGTCTTCGTCGTGCACGCCAGGCCCGCGCACGCAGCGTGACCTGTCCCCCACGGGCACGTATCGGTTATCCTCGCGTGACTTTGTCTACGCACCGGAGATCCCTCAATGAAGCCGCCGCTCCTGCTGATCGGGCAGGGCTCGAACGATGACGCCTACGCCGCGGAGTTCGGCAGGTTCGTCCACCGGCTGCGCTGCCGCCTCGACCACACGGCCGTCGACGTCTCCGGCGGCTATCTGGAACGCGCCACGCCGCGCCTGAGCGACTCCGTGGCGTCCCTGATGGCGCGCGGCCACCACCGTCTCGTCGCGCTGCCGCTCAGTCTCAGCAAGGTGGATGCGGAGTTCCCCGCCGCGATGGCGCTCGAACAGCAGCGCCACCCCACCCTCATGTACGACTACGGCCGCCCCCTCGGCCCCGACCCGCGCGTGCTGGCGCTGCTGGCCGACCGGCTCGGCGAGGCCGCCGCCGAGATGGCCAGGCCGCGCCCCCTGGAGCTGGTCGGCGCCCGGCCCCGGCTGCGCGCCGTCGACACCCCGGCCTTCGACGACGTCCCCGGCCAGATCGAGCCGGGTGAGACGGCGGTCGTGCTGGTCGGCGAGGGCTCGACCGACGCCGCCGCCAACGCCGAGGTCCACCGGGTGTCGCGGCTGTTCTGGGAGACGCACGCCTACGACTACATGACGGTCGAGACCGCGTTCGTCTCGGTGACGCCGCCCGGCGTGCCCGGCGGGCTCGAACGCTGCCGCCGGCTGGGCGCCAAGCGGGTGATCGTGGTGCCGTACCTGCTGTTCGCGGGCGGCCTGCTGGAGCGCGTGTGGGCCCAGGCCCTGGCGTACGGCGCGGGCCACCCCGACCTCGACATCCGCTGCGCCGAGGTGATCGGCGACTGCGAGACGCTGGCCGACGTCGTGATCGACCGGTACGAGGAAGCGCTCCAGCTCGTCCACTGACGCTCCAGTTCGTTCACTACGTGTCACCAAGTGGAGGTGTCCGTGCTCGCCGAGACCCTGGCGGCCATCCGTCCCGCCGACCCCGAGGCGCTCGCCGAGGCCCGCGCCCACCAGGACCGGCTCACCAAGCCGCGCGGCGCGCTCGGGGCTCTGGAGGAGGTGGCCGTACGCCTGGCGGGCGCGTCCGGCGTCTGCCCGCCGCCCATGCCCGAGCCGGCCGCCCTGGCCATCTTCGCGGCCGACCACGGCGTGCACGCGCGCGGCGTCAGCCCGTGGCCGCAGGAGGTCACGACGCAGATGGTCGCCAACTTCCTGGCCGGCGGAGCGGTCGCCAACGCCTTCGCCGCCCAGGTGGGCGCGTCCGTGACGGTGGTGGACGTCGGCGTCGCCACCGACCTGCCCGACGCTCCCGACCTGGTCAAGCGCAAGGTCGCGTACGGCACCGCCGACCTGTCGCGCGGCCCTGCCATGAGCGTCGACCAGGCCGTCAGGGCGCTGGAGGCGGGCATCGCCGTGGCACAGGAGCTGATCGACGGGGGCGCCCGCTGCCTGATCACCGGCGACATGGGCATCGCCAACACCACCGCCTCGGCCGCGCTGATCGCGGTGTTCACCGGCAAGGACCCGGCCGAGGTGACCGGCAGGGGCACCGGGATCGACGACGCGACCTACGACCACAAGGTGGAGGTCGTCCGGGCGGCGTTGCGGGTGAACGGCCTGCCCGGCGGCACCGGGCCGAGCGACGCCCTGCGCGCGCTGGCCGCCGTGGGCGGCTTCGAGCACGCGGCCATCGCGGGCTTCGTGCTGTGCGGCGCGGCGAACCGGGTGCCGGTGATCCTCGACGGCGTCATCGCCGGCTCGGCCGCCCTGGTCGCCGCCGCCCTCGACCCCCACGTCAGCGGTCACTGCGTGGCCGGCCACCGCTCGGCCGAGCCCGGCCACGCCGCCGCGCTCGACCACCTCGGGCTGCGCCCGCTGGTGGACCTGGAGCTGCGGCTCGGCGAGGGCACCGGTGGCCTGCTCGCGCACCCGCTGGTGTGCGCGGCCGTACGGGTGATGCACGAGGTCGCGACGTTCGACTCGGCGGGGGTCACGGAAAAGCCCGTGTGATGATGGGGGACACTCGAAACAGCACGTGAGGTGAGCAGTGTCCCGGTACGGTCCCATGTTCGGCCCTGACATCACGTTCCTCGGCGTGGACCGCTGCGACGTCGCGGACCCGGCCAGTTACGCCGGCGCCGACGTGGTGATCATCGGTGCACCCTTCGACGGGGGCACCTCCAACCGGCCGGGCGCCAGGTTCGGGCCGATGGCGCTGCGCCAGACCTGCTACCTGCCGCACAACGGGTCCCGTCCGAGCCTGGCCCTGCGCGTCGACGCCCTGCGCGACCTGCGGGTGCTCGACGCGGGCGACGTCGAGTGCTACTCCGGCGATGTCGAGGGCTCGCTGGCCGCCATCGAGGACGCGGTGCACCGGATCGCCTCCTCCGGCGCCGTGCCGGTGGTGCTCGGCGGCGACCACACCGTCGCGCTGCCGGACGCGCGGGGCACCGCCAGGGCGTACGAGCCGGGCCGCACCTCGATGATCCACTTCGACGCGCACGCCGACACCGGCGACATCGAGTTCGGCCACCTGCACGGGCACGGCCAGCCGATGCGGCGGCTCATCGAGTCCGGCGCCATCCGGGGCGACCGGTTCCTGCAGATCGGGCTGCGCGGCTACTGGCCCGAGCCCGAGACGCTCGACTGGATGGCGGCGCAGCGCATGCGCTCGTACGAGATGACCGAGATCGTGACGCGCGGGCTGGAGGAGTGCCTGACGGAGTCGTTCGGGATCGCGCTCGACGAGTGCGACCAGGTCTTCCTGTCCGTGGACATCGACGTCTGCGACCCCGGGCACGCCCCCGGCACCGGCACGCCCGAGCCCGGCGGCCTGTCGGCCAGGCAGCTCCTCGACGCCGTGCGCCGGATCTGCTACGAACTGCCCGTGGCCGGGATGGAGGTGGTCGAGGTGTCGCCGCCGTACGACCACGCCGACATCACCGCGTTCCTCGGGAACCGCGTTATTCTTGAGGCACTCTCGGCCATGGCCAGACGCCGCAAAGACGCTCAGGGCGGGCCACGCTGGGACCCGTCGCAGCCTCTTCTTGACGGCCGTTGAGCCATGCGCAGCGAACGACGCACGGTGAGCCGGTAGGTTTACCTCCAAACACATCCTTCGCGAACGGGAGATTCCCCCCATGGGTCCCTACCTCCTCGGCCTGCGGCTTTCCGGCCGCCGGGTGCTCGTCGTGGGCGGCGGCCGCGTCGCGCAGCGGCGCGTCCCCGCGCTGCTCGAGGCCGGTGCGGAGGTCACCGTGGTGTCCCCGGCCGTCACCCCGGCCCTCGACGACCTGATCGCGACGGGCCGGGTCACCTGGCACGCGCGGCCGTACGAGGTGGGCGACTGCGACGGCGCCTGGCTCGTGCAGGCGTGCACCGACGTCAGGTCCGTCAACGCCGCGGTCGCCGCCGAGGCCGAGGCCAAGCGGGTGTGGTGCGTGCGCGCCGACGACCGCGACGCCTCCGCCGCCTGGACCCCGGCCTCCGGCCGGGTCGACGAGATCAGCGTCGCCGTCACCGCGGGCGGCGACCCGCGCCGGGCCGCGGGCATCCGCGACGCGGTCGTCGGCGCGCTGCGCGACGGCACGGTCGACGCCCGCCGCAACCGCACCAAGCCCGTCGGCGTGGCCCTGGTCGGCGGCGGCCCCGGCGACCCCGGCCTGATCACCGTGCGCGGGCGGCAGCTCCTCGCCCAGGCCGACGTGGTGGTGGCCGACCGGCTCGCGCCCCGGGCGCTGCTCGACGAGCTCGCCCCCGACGTCGAGCTGATCGACGCCGCCAAGGTGCCCTACGGCAGGTCGCTGTCCCAGGAGAAGATCAACGAGCTGCTGGTCGACCGGGCCAGGCAGGGCAAGTTCGTCGTCCGGCTCAAGGGCGGCGACCCGTTCGTGTTCGGGCGCGGCGGCGAGGAGATGATCGCCTGCGCCCAGGCCGGCATCCCCGTGCTCGTCGTCCCCGGCATCACCAGCGCCGTCGCGGTCCCGGCCGCGGCCGGGGTGCCGGTGACGCATCGCGGGGTGAGCCAGGAGTTCCACGTCGTCTCCGTGCACGTCGCGCCCGACCACCCGGCCTCCACCGTCGACTGGCCCGCCCTGGCCCGATCCCAGGGCACGCTGGTGCTCATGATGGCCGTCGAACGGCTGCCGAAGGTGGCCGAGGCGCTGCTTCGAGACGGACGTGCGCCGGAGACTCCCGTAATGGTGGTACAGGACGGTACCCTTCCGACCCAGCGGGCGGTAATCGCACCGCTTTCCACCGTGGCCGACCGCGTGTCCGCGGCTGGGATACGGCCTCCGGCGATCGTCATCGTCGGCGACGTCGTGCGGGTCGGCCAGGAGGTCGAGATGGTTCGAGCGGAGCGCTTGCCGTGAACACCGCCATGGATGACGGGCGGCACGAGTCGCTGGGGGAGCAGACGTTGAGCTTCCGCCCGGTGACGGACGACGACCTGCCCGATTCCCGGCCCCCCGCACCCTCACCACCTGCCGCCCCCCCAGGCCCGCCACCCGTCACCCCCTCCGGCTCGCCGCCCGCGGCTCCCGCAGGCTCGCCGTCCGTGGCTTCCTCGGGTCCGCCGTCTGCGGCTTCCGGGGGGCCGTCGTCCTCGGGAGAGCCGTCGACCTCGGCTGCCCGGCCATCGCTCTTCCAGCCGACGGCGCGCGCCGACGAGCCCGTCCTCCCTCGGCGGCCCACCGCCCCGCGGCTCCCGGCTGCTTCGCAGGAGCCCTCCGCCGGCACGGACGAGCCCGGCCCGTCCACGGGGCCCAGCCTCTTCACGCCGTCCCGTCCGGCCGACCGTCCGAGCCTGTTCACCCCGGCCCGCGCCGCCGACCCGCGTGAGGGGAACGAGACACGTCCGAGGCCCGCTGCCTTCTGGGAACGAGCCCCCCAGGAACCGGACACCGCCCCGTCCCCGGAGACCGAGCCGACGCCCGCGACCCCGAACACCACCGCCGCCGACAGCGGAGAGGCGCCTTCCGACGCCGGGCACGCGCCGCCCCCGGCAACCGCCGCCCCTGACGCCGACGCCGACGCCGACGCCGGGAACTCTGCTCATGCCGATGCCGGCTCGGAGGGCGACGACACTCCCCGGCCTGATGACGATCCCGCTCCTGAAGCCGAGGCGGCGCTCTCCGCGGAAGGCGACGGCGACCCCAGCGAGGCGATGGACGCTGACGACAACCGCACCGTCGCCGACACTGACGCTGACGCCGACCCCAGCGACATCGCCACCTCCGTGGCCACCGAAGACGCCATCGGCTTCGACGCCTTCTCCCCGGTCGCCGATGTCCCCGCCGGCGCCGACGTCCGGAACCGTGCTCATGCCGATGCCGACTTGGAGGGCGACGACACTCCCCGGCCTGATGACGATCCCGCTCCTGAAGCCGAAGCGGCGCTCCTAGCGGAAGGCGACGGCGACCCCAGCGAGGCGATGGACGCTGACGACAGCCGCGCCGACGCTGACGCCGCCCCCAACGACACCGCCGCCTCCGTGGCCACCGATGACAGCACCGGCTTCGACGCCTTCTCTCCGGCCTCCGATGTCCCCGCCGGCGCTGACTACCCCACCGACCCGGGAGACCTGACGGAGGAGGAACCCGACTCCGAGGCCGACGCCGAGGAGTTCGCGTCCACCGTTGAGACCGATGACGCCGACCGGGCCGCCGACGATCGCTCCGACGCCGTAGACAACAGCGGCGAGACCGTCCCCAACGTCGACCCGAACACCGAGGCGGACACCGACACGGGTGCCACCGCCCAGATCGACGACGAATCCGACGACCCCACCGACACCGCCCCGGACACCGAAGTCGGTCAGGACATCCACCCCGATGCGGATGCCGCCGTCCAGGCGAACGCCGAAACCGAAGCCGAAACCGACGACCACTCCGACGCGGACACCGACAGCGACGCCGACGCGAACGCCGACGCCGAGGGCGACGCGGACACCGACACCGACACCGACACCGACGGCGACGCTGACGCTGACGCTGAGGACGATGCGGAGACCGACGCCGTAGCGGAGCTGGAAGGCGCGTCAGAGGAAGGGCCGCGGGTCGAGGAGTTGCCGGCCGAGGTCGTCGAGGCGATGACGTCGGCGCTGAGCGCGTTGCGCGAAAGCGTGTCCGACCTGCGCTTCAGCCTCGACCTGCCGGGAGCCGACGAGGCCAGGCAGGCGCGGGCCGACCTGCTGGCCCAGCTGGAGAACTACGTCCTGCCCAGGGTGCGTACCAACACGGCCCCCGCGCTGATCGTGATCGCCGGCTCCACCGGCGCGGGCAAGTCCACCCTGGTCAACTCCCTGGCCGAGCGGAACATCTCCCGCACCGGAGTGCGCCGCCCGACCACCGGCACGCCCATCCTGGCCTGCCACCCCGACGACCGGAAGTGGTTCGCGGAGGGCGAGCTGCTCGGCGGCCTCGAACGGCTGGACCGGCCCTCGCCCGACAGCGAGACGAGCGGCCTGGTCGTCGTGACGACCGAGAAGCTTCCGCAGGGCGTCGCGCTGCTGGACACCCCCGACATCGACTCGGTCGTCGAGGAGCACCACGAGATCGCCCACCGCATGCTCGACGCCGCCGACCTGTGGATCTTCGTGACCACGGCCGCCCGCTACGCCGACGCGCCCGCGTGGAGCCTCCTGCGCCTGGCCAAGGAGCGCGGCGCCCGTCTGGCCATCGTGTTGTCGCGGGTGCAGCCCCGGTCGGCCGACGTCGTGCTCAAGCATTTCGTCCGCATGCTGACCGAATACGGCCTGGGCGACATCGACCGGTTCGTGATCCACGAGGCGACGGTGACCGACGGCAGGCTGCCCGACAGCGAGGTCACCGACCTGCGCATGTGGCTGGCCGAGCTCTCGGTCGACGAGGCGCGCCGCGCGCAGGCCGTGCAGGAGACCCTGAACGGGGTGCTCAACAGCTTCCGCACCCGCGTGCCCGCGCTGGCCAGGCATCTGGAGGGCCAGGCGGCGTTCCGCGCCGAGCTGCGCAGCGACGTCGAGGCCGCCTACCTGGGCGCGCTGGCCGAGATCGACAAGGCGTCCAAGAACGGCTCGCTGCTGCACGGCGAGGTGCTGGCCCGCTGGCAGGACTTCGCGGGCTCCGGCGACCTCATGCGCTCGCTGCAGTTCGGCAAGAGCGGCAAGGCGGGCAGGCAGACGCCCGAGCGGGTGACGGCGTTCAAGGCGGCGATCCGGGCCGGGCTGGAGTCGGTGATCGTCGCCGCGGCCAACCGCGCCGCCGAGGAGGTGGTCGCGCGCTGGCGGCACCGCTCGGAGCTGGGCGCCAAGCTCGCCGACGGGCTCGACCGCCCGTCGGACAACCTGCTGCGGCACGCCGGGCGCGCCATCGCGTCCTGGCAGGACCACCTGAACGAGCTCGTACGCACCGAGGGCGTGACCAAGCGCTCGGTGTCCAAGCTCGTCTCGTTCGATCCCGACGCGCTATCCCTGATCTTCACGGTCGCCATGTTCAGCGGCGGCGACGGGTCGGGCGTGCCGCACCGGCTCGTCAACGCGCTGCTCGGCGCGGAGTCGCTGCGCGGCATCGGCGCCAAGGCGCTCAGTGACCTGCGAGCCAGGATCGGCATGCTGTTCGACGAGGAATCCATGCGTTACGTACACGCTCTCGACTCGGCGGGCATCCCGGACGAGTCCGTCGCGACCCGCCTCTACCAGGCGACGTACAACCTTGAGGTCGCCCGATGACGACGACCACGCCCCCGAGGGCGGGCCTCGCGCCCAGGTTGTCCGCGCTCAACAAGGTGGTGGAGCTCGGTCCCGGGCGGCTCGACCAGAAACTGCTCACCGAGGCCGGCGCGCTGCTGACGCGGGCCGGCGACCGGCTCAAGCTGTCGTCCGAGCACACCGTGGTCGCTCTCGCGGGCGGCACCGGCAGCGGCAAGTCGTCCCTGTTCAACGCCATTTCGGGGCTTGAGCTGTCGCCCACCGGCGTACGCCGTCCGACGACGGCCCGTACCCACGCCTGTGTGTGGGGGCTGGAGGGCTCGGCGCCGCTGCTCGACTGGCTGCAGATCCAGCCGCGCCACCGCTTCTCCCGTACCAGCGCGCTCGACAAGGGCGACAGCCAGCTCCACGGGCTGATCCTGCTCGACCTGCCCGACCACGACTCGATCCGGGCGCTCAGCGACAACGAGGCCGACCGGCTCATCGGGCTGGCCGACCTGGTGGTGTGGGTGCTCGACCCGCAGAAGTACGCCGACGCCTCCACCCACCGGCGCTACGTGACCGAGCTGGCCGGGCACGACGCGGTGACCGTGTTCGCGCTCAACCAGGCCGACAGGCTCTCCGCCGCGGAGCTGGCCGAGCTGGTCATCGACCTCAACGACCTGCTGCGCCGGGAAGGCGTCGAGCATCCCAGCGTCGTACCCACCTCGGCCGTCACCGGGCGCGGCGTAGAGAGCCTCAAGAGCGTGATCGCGACCGCCGTCGGCCGCCGCCGCGCCGCCATCCAGAAGCTGGAGGCCGACCTCCAGCGGATGGAGCAGCGGCTCGGCGAGGCCATGCCGCTCGGCGACGCGCTGCTCGTGCCGTCGTCGGTCGACGAGGCGCGCAGGATGGGGCTCACCGATGCGCTCTGCGACGCGATCGGCGTCCCGGCCGTCGGCGAGGCCATGGAGAACGTCTACGCCGAGCGTTCCAGCCAGTGGGTCGGCTGGCCGTATCCGCGGTGGTTCGCCAAGTTCCGTCCGGATCCGTTGAAGAGCCTGCGTCTCGAAGACGTCGGCGACGAGATCCGGGGCATCACGACCGGCTCGGTGAGCGCGCACTCCGCCGAGGTGGCCAACGCCGTGCAGGCGCTCACCGACGGGCTGTCGGCCGGGATGGACCCGGTGTGGCGGACCGCGGTGCAACAGGCCGCGCGCTCGCACGCGTCCCGGCTGCCGAAGGCGCTGACCGAGGAGCTCACGGAGGTGGCGCCGCGCCTCGACCGGGTGCCCGGCTGGTGGCGGCTGCTCAAGGTCTGGCAGTACCTGCTGGTGGTGGCGTTCGTGGCCGGGGTGGTGTGGCTGGTGGCCGGGCTGACCGTGCCCGCGCAACTGCCCGCGACCCTGCAACTGGTCGGCGACGGCGCGGCGCTGCCGTGGGTGGCGCTCATGATGGCCTCCGTACTGGGGTTGGGCGCGTTGTCGGGCATCGCCTCGCGCAACTTCGTGGAGCTGGGGGCCTCGCGGGAGCGGGAACGTCTGGAGCGGGAGATGCGCCGCAGGGTGTCGACGGTGTCGGCGAAGATGGTGGTGGAGCCGGTCGAACGCGAGCTCGGCCGCCACCACGCCTTCTACACGGCCCTGCGCGACCTCTCGGGCTGATCCCCCCTCTTCTCGTACGCCTCCTGCACGACCGGCCTTCGTCCACAGCCGCCCTGCCTCGCCGTCCCTTGACCACAGAACGGCGTTCGCCCCCGCCCCACCCCGCCTGCTTCAGGCACCGTGTTCCCAGGTCGCGGGCAGTCCGCCCGCCGCATGGGAGGCACGGATGAACGACATCTACATCACGCTCACCGGAAACGTCGCAGCAGAGCCACGGCAGTACAGCTTCGACGACGGCACCAGGGTCACGTCGCTGAAGGTGTTCACCTCACACCGCTACTTCGACAGGAAGACAGGGCAATGGACCGACGGTGAGCGCGTCTGCTTCACGGTCCGCTGCTGGCGTGCGCTGGGCGACAACGTCGCCGACTGCGTACGGGCGGGGCAGCCCGTCGTCGTGTCCGGCAAGCTCCGCATCCGCGAGTTCGGCGCGGAAGGCGACCGCCGGTTCATGCCGGAGATCGAGGCCAGCGCGGTCGGGCACGACCTGCGCTGGGGCACCGGCGTCTTCACCAAGCCGGAGCGCGGGGGCGGCCTGGGCTCGATGACCAAGGAGATGCGCGAACGCCTCGACGAGGAGACCCAGGACTGGGCGATGGGCACCAAGCCCGTCCGCCCGTCTTCCCCCCACCCGTCCGCCGACCCGTCGGTCCCCGCGACCGCCGACCCGTCGATCCCCGCGACCGCCGACGCCCCCCGAAGCGCACCCGCGCAGTCTCACGACGACGACGCCGGGCCGGACGCCGACCACACGATGCTGGCCATAGC
This sequence comes from Nonomuraea sp. NPDC049758, assembly GCF_040674635.1. Classification (NCBI taxonomy): domain Bacteria; kingdom Bacillati; phylum Actinomycetota; class Actinomycetes; order Streptosporangiales; family Streptosporangiaceae; genus Nonomuraea; species Nonomuraea sp. NPDC049758. The sequence goes on along the minus strand of NZ_JBFAMZ010000010.1, from coordinate 101,482 downwards.
AGCCACCGACCCCGACGCCGTCACCCCGCAACCGAGCGCACGTCCCGAGCCCCAGCCCGACACCGCCGTGGAGGACGACACCACTCCTGGCACGGTCACACCAGAGCAGCCGGGCCGCGGCTCGTCAGCCAAGGCCGCCACGGTCCGCGTCCTGAGCGCGTCCAGCAAGCCCCGGACGAGGACACAGACACCGGAGAAGGCCGCAGCCTGACACCACCGTCACCTGGCGGCTGAGCACCTACACCAGTGGATGCTTCCGCCGTGACGGACACGTCGGCCGCTGTCCACGAAAGCGGGTGTCTTCATGCCGACCTACGCAACCCGCCATGAAGACACCCGCCCCAACCCGACCAGCCCGCTCGCCTCGACGTCCCCACAACCACCCCCGCCAGATGCCCCCATGTCGAGGACGCAGGGATCGGGCGATCAAGCGAAAAGCCCCCCGGCACAGTGCCCAACCCGCCGGCTGCGCACCAACCTGCACGGACCACCTGCGCGCTGCGCAGGGTACCCACCCGTCTGGACGGGTTGCCCGTTGTCTGTATGGGCTCCTGAACCGCCTGAACGGGGCACCCACGCGAATGCCAATCCACCTAAAGGGGCGTGTGCATGCAGAGGCGCAGTGGCCGGGTTCGCCTCACGGTGATCCATCGCAGGGGTAACCACGCCCGGAGACGCGCTGCCCAGTTGAGGGCCGGGGCGCGTGTCCAGTCGCCTGCTGGGCCGCCTGCTGGCAGGCGTCGCCCACGGGAGTCGTCTACCGGTGAGGCCCAACTGTGCGGGCGGCCAGTGCGGGGCGGGCACAACGGTGAGGCGGGATCCTATCCCCGGTGCTTGCCTCCCTGGCGGTGCTCGGGTTCGGGCGCGCGCAGGCGTCGGGGTGGACGACATCGCGTAGAGGACATACAGCGTCCTCAGGCGGTGACGCGACGCGCATGCGGGCAACGGCGGGCAAGCGCCATGTGACGGCAGTCGTATGTGGGGTGCACTCCTTGATTGCGTAGGCCCAGACGCGCTGGTCATCGAGGTCCTCGACGGACCGGATGAAGGAGTGGGACGACCGGTGGTTCACCGGCCATCGGTCAGGGGAAAGCGATCGGGGCGGAGGGCAGCAGCCGATGGGTCGGCGCCCCGCGCAGGGGACGGCCAAGGGGGAGGGGGAGGGGCATCGGCTGATGGCCCCGATGTCACCCCGAAGGGGGCCGATGGGGTGTTTGTCCGTGTCAGATACCTAGAGCATCGGTCATGTCCAGGTCACGCCCCGCACCATGGTTGCTCCTTTCCGGCACTGCCCGCTCGCGGAGTGAGCGGGCGTGGTCGTTTCAACGTAGCGGTTCCCATCGCATAACGCACACTCCGCAATTATTGTGTTACACATCGTTAGTCAGGGAGGAGACGAGATGGCGGCGACCAGTCACGCCACGATCAAGTCTCGCGACGGTGTGTCAAGAATGGCCGGTCGTTGGCCATTGCTCGGGCAACGGCGCCCGCTTGTGGCGTATCTGTGCGCCATTGTCGCCCTAGATGCCGTCGCGATCACCTTGTTCACGAGATCTACCGATTTCCACTGGCCGGATTTGCTGACCTTTGCCGCTCTCATGGCGTGCGGCGCGGTCTGCATCGAGGCCAGCAGGCGCCTGGGCATGCCCGCCGGAGTCTCGCGTGACCTGTTGTCGGCCTGGTGGCTGCCGGTCGCCCTGCTCCTGCCGCCGGTCTACGCCCTCTTTGCGCCGATCGTGCTGCAGATCCTTCTCCAGGTGCGCGTGCGCGCCACAGTTCTCTACCGGCGGGTGTTCAGCTCGGCGGCCATCGGCCTGGCCGGCTGCACAGCGTCGGTCGCCTTCCACTGGGTCGTCCCCGATCCCTGGGTGCTGACGCGGGGGAGTGGGCCGCCGATCGCTTACGCGGTTGCGGCCGCCGTGCTGTTCTCCTTGCTCAACATCGGTCTCATCGCGGTCGCGGCGCACACGTCCGATCCTGAGGGGTCGTGGCAGGAGGTGTTGTGGAACCGGGAGAGCGTCCTGTTGGACGTCGTCGAGCTGTGTCTCGGGGTCACGGTCTCGATCGGGTGCGGGCTCAACCTGGCTCTGCTGGTGCTCGCGTTGCCGCCGGTCGTCCTGCTGCAACGCAGTCTGTTGCATGCGCAGTTGCAGGCCGCCGCCCGTACCGACTCCAAGACCGGGCTGCTCAACGCGGCCGCCTGGCAGCGGGAGGCCGACACCGAGATCCTGCGGGCGCGCCGCAGCGGTGACACGCTGGCGTTGCTGATCATCGACATCGACCACTTCAAGCGGGTGAACGACGCCCACGGACATCTGGTCGGCGACGAGGTGCTGGCCGGGGTGGCGGCCATGTTGCGCAGGGAACTGCGGGAGTCCGACGTGGTGGGGCGGTTCGGGGGCGAGGAGTTCGTCGTCCTGCTGCCGGGGGCGGACGTCGACGAGGCGCGGCAGGTCGCCGAGCGACTTCGTACGCACATCGGGCACATGGCCATCCCGGTGGACGATGCTCTGATCCGGATCACGATCTCGGTCGGGGTCGCGTTGATGTGCGTGCACGGCGACGATCTGATCGACCTGCTGGCCGCCGCCGACCTGGCTCTCTATCGGGCCAAGGAGCTGGGCCGGGACCGTGTCTGCATCCCCGTCGTCCAGCCGCCGCAACCGCCGTCGCCCGAGGAGCAAGCCGTGTGACGTGCCGTGACGCACGCCCTGTGATGCGTCGTGACAGGCGCGGTGTGATGTGCGGGGAATGCGGGCAGGCGCCTGAGAGGCGGGTGGGTCAGGGGCCTGCCCTCGGGTTGTGGCCCTGTGCGCCTCGGGCGTCAGGCCGTGGTGACGCCGTCGCAGGTGACGAGGCGGACAGCGGGAGCCGAGACGATCTGGATGTGGGGTACGCCGGGGACCTCGACGTTGAGATACCCGCCCTCGATGGCGAACCGCACTCCTTCCACGGTCGACACCCGGCGGCCCTCGGAGTTCGTCAGCGTGTAGCCGTCGAGGAGTTCGACGGTGCCGTTTCTCCAGGTCGGGTTCATGCCTGCACCTCCGGGAAGTCCAGCTCGGGCTGGGCGAGGTGGTTGAAGTAGTTGGACAAGGTGTTCAGGGCGATGTGGCCCACGATCTCGGCGAGTTCCGCGTCCGAGACGCCGGCGGCCCGTGCGGCGTCCAGGTCCGCGTCGCTCACCGCGCCGCCCGTGTGCATGATCGCCTGAGTGATCGCCAGGACGGCGGCCGCGTGCGGCTCGTCGTCCGCGCCCTGGCGGGTCTTGAGAAGTTCCTCGTCGGACATGCCCATACGGCGTCCGCGCATGGTGTGGGCGCTCACGCAGTACGTGCAGTGGTTCTCCTGGGCGACCAGCAGGGCGATCTGCTCCCTCAGCCTCGGGGTGAGGACGCCCGAGCCGAGGTGTTCGCGCATCGCGAGGTAGCCGGCCAGGGCGGCTGGGCCGTTGGCGAGGGCGGCGTACAGGTTGGGGACCTTGCCGAGCTGGCGGCGGGTCTGGTCCAGCAAACCGTCATTGTCTTCTGTCAGTTGTGGAAGGCGGGGCATGAGGTCTCCAAAACGGTACTGGTCGGTTCCATCTGGGCGAGACGATACCGAACGGTTCCGTTTTAGGGAAGTTCGGGATAGCTTGGCGGTATGCCCACACGTGCACGTGAACGACTGCTCGACGCCGCCGAGGACCTCTTCTACGCGGAGGGGATCAGGGCGGTGGGCGTCGAGCGGATCCTGAGTGTCTCGGGGGTGGGCCGCGCCTCCTTCTACCGGCATTTCCCGAGCAAGGACGACCTGGTCGTGGCCGTACTGCGGCGGCGGGACGAGCGGTGGCGGGCCTGGCTGGCCGAACGCGTGGAGGCCCTGGGCGGCCATCCGCTGGACGTGTTCGACGCCCTGGCCGAACGGTTCGCACGGGCGGATTTCCGTGGATGCGCCTTCATCAACACCATGATCGAGACGGCGGATCCGGACAGTGCGGCGCATCGGGTGGCGGCCGAGCACAAGGAGCGCGTGCGGGCGTACGTCTCGGGGTTGATCGAGCGCGACGGCCGGGCTGATGCCGCCGAGCTGGCGCACCTGTTCGTCCTGCTGGTGGACGGAGCCATCGTCACGGCGGTACGTGAGCGCTCGACCCACCCGGCGCAACGGGCACGAACCGCAGCCGCCGCCCTCCTCGCAACGGCGCGGACCACCACGGAGACCACCACAGGGGCTGCGACTTAGGAACCGCGGTGGAGGCGGCCGTGGCGAGAGAGGCCGTGACCGGGGGACCAAGGAGGGCGTGATGGGGGGCCTGGTCGGCTGAGGTGGGGGGGGGCGAACGGCGTCCCGCCCAAAGGTGGGCTCGGGGCGTCAGGGGCGGTTCAGTGCGCGAGGACGGCAAGGGGCGGCCTCGGGACGTCATGGCGTTCGGGGGAGATGGGGTTGGAGGGGGTGGGGGTGCAGGGGCGAGCGGGGACGGGCGGAGGTGAAAGGGGCTGGGCGGCGGAAGCCTGCGTGTGCAGCCTCTAAGCTAGGGAGCATGCCGGAGTACATCTACACGCTGCAGCGCGTGCGCAAGGCGCACGGCGACAAGGTTGTCCTTGACGACGTCACGCTGTCGTTCCTGCCCGGAGCCAAGATCGGTGTCCTGGGGCCGAACGGCACCGGGAAGTCGACGCTGCTCCGGATGATGGCCGGCCTGGAGCAGCCGTCCAATGGCGACGCCAAGCTGATGCCGGGCTTCACGGTCGGCATGCTCCAGCAGGAGCCGCCGCTCAACGAGGAAAAGACCGTTCTGGGCAACGTGCAGGAGGGTGTCGCCGAGACGATGGCGATGCTCGAGCGCTACAACCAGATCGCCGAGCAGATGGCCACCGACTACAGCGACGAACTGCTGGAGGAGATGGGCAAGCTCCAGGACCAGCTGGAGCACCGCAACGCGTGGGACCTCGACAGCCAGCTGGAGCAGGCGATGGACGCCCTGCGCTGCCCGCCGCCCGACGCCGAGGTGAGCAAGCTGTCCGGTGGTGAGCGCCGCCGCGTGGCGCTGTGCAAGCTGCTGCTTGAGGCCCCCGACCTGCTGCTGCTCGACGAGCCCACCAACCACCTCGACGCCGAGAGCGTGCAGTGGCTGGAGTCGCACCTGGAGAAGTACGCCGGCACGGTGCTGGCCGTCACCCACGACCGGTACTTCCTGGACAACGTGGCCAACTGGATCCTTGAGCTCGACCGCGGTCGCTGCTACCCCTACGAGGGCAACTACTCCACCTACCTCGACATGAAGGCCCAGCGCCTCAAGGTCGAGGGCCAGAAGGACGTCAAGCGCAAGAAGCGCCTGGAGGACGAGCTGGAGTGGGTGCGCTCCAACCCCAAGGCCCGCCAGACCAAGAGCAAGGCCCGTCTCCAGCGGTACGAGGAGATGGCCGCCGAGGCCGACAAGTTCCGCAAGCTGGACTTCGAGGAGATCCAGATCCCGCCGGGCCCGCGTCTGGGCACCACGGTGATCAGGTCGGACCAGCTCACCAAGGGCTTCGGCGACCGCCTGCTGATGGAGAGCCTGACGTTCGACCTGCCGCGTAACGGCATCGTCGGCGTCATCGGCCCCAACGGCGTCGGCAAGACCACGCTGTTCCGCATGATCACGGGTGGGGAGACGCCGGACACGGGGTCGATCACGGTCGGCGACACCGTGAAGATCTCCTACGCCGACCAGAGCCGGGGCGGCATCGACCCGAACAAGAACGTCTGGGAGGTCGTCTCCGACGGGCTCGACCACATCAAGGTCGGCAACGTCGAGATGCCGTCGCGGGCCTACATCGCGGCATTCGGGTTCAAGGGCCCCGACCAGCAGAAGAAGGCGGGCGTGCTGTCGGGCGGCGAGCGTAACCGGCTCAACCTGGCGCTCACCCTCAAGCAGGGCGGCAACGTGCTGCTGCTCGACGAGCCGACCAACGACCTCGACACCGAGACGCTGTCGTCGCTGGAGAACGCGCTGCTCGACTTCCCGGGCTGCGCCGTGATCACCTCGCACGACCGGTGGTTCCTCGACCGCATCGCCACCCACATCCTCGCGTGGGAGGAAGGCTCGAACTGGTTCTGGTTCGAGGGCAACTTCGCCGACTACGAGAAGAACAAGATCGAGCGTCTCGGCGCTGACGCGGCCCGTCCCCACCGGGTGACGTACCGGAAGCTGCACCGGGACTGACGTCTCGTCCCGGTGCCGGGACGAGCGTCTCATTCCTGCGACGAGCGGCGGGCCCCTTCGGGGGCGCGCCGCTTTTCGCGTTTTCCGGCAGGGCCGATCACCGTGCGGCCGTGGTGAGGACGGTTCGGCGTTCGGGTTCGGGCGGGATGGGTCAGCTTTCGGCCTCGGTGAGGGCCACCTGGACGGGGGTGGGGACGGTGCGGCGCCATGGACCGTTGAACAGCAGGATCGCGGGGACGAACAGCACGAGGCAGCCCAGTGCCACGAACAGCCACGTCTGCCAGCTCGTGGCCGCCACGACGTGCGGGATGACCAGCAGCCCGACCACCGCGATCGCCTTGCTCAGGAAGCCGAACAGCCCCCAGGCCGTGCCCTGCAGGCGCGGGTCGGCGTCCTCGGCGTCCTCGGAGTAGTTGGCCATCCAGGGGGCGTAGGCGACGCCGAGCGAGCCGCCGAGCAGGGCGCCGACCGCCATGAGCGTGCCGGTGGAGACGCCCTCCTGGCCGAGCGCGACGGCGAGGTAGGCGGTGACCAGGACCGCGGCGATCGTCCCGGCGAGCGAGAACGGCTTGCGCAGCTGCAGGCGGTCCGACAGGCGGCCGGTGACGATCAGCGTGACCAGGTTGAGGCTCCAGAACGCGGCCATGATCGTGGACGCCTGCGCGCTGCTGATGCCGAGCGCGCCCACCAGCATCGTCTGGCCGAACAGCGACAGCGTGATGTAGAGGACCAGCCAGAGCGAGATGCCGACGACGTGGGCCCAGATGTTGCGCCGGGCGAACAACGACCGGACGGTGGGCGGACGCCGCAGGTCGACGACCTCCTCGGCGGCCCGTTCGGTGTGCTGGATCCTGGCCCGCAGCTCGGGGGACAGGTCGGCGATGTTGAGCGCGATGACCACGGAGATCACCAGCGAGAAGCAGCCCATGATGACGAACTGCGACCGCCACGAATCGTCGAAGATCGGCAGCGTCCAGCCGGCGACGGCAGCGGCCAGGAAGTTCGCGCCCACCGGGCCCCACGTCCAGAACCCGAACGCCTGCGCCCGTCCGAGCCGTGGCGAGAAGTCGCGGATCAGCGGCGCGGTGGAGGCCATGGCGACGCCGTCCACGAAGGCCAGCAGGATGCGGGCGATCAGCAGGTCGCGCGGGCTGTGCACGAGCGTCATGGCGAAGCAGCACACGGCGGTGAGGGCCATGAGCGGGATGAGCAGGCGGACCCGGCCGACCCGGTCGGTGAGCCGCCCGCCCAGGATGGAGGCCACGGCCCCGGCCACCGCCGCCGCCCCCGAGACCGCGCCGTACGTGGCCAGGGACATGTTCAGGTCTTTGAGCAGCAGGGGTACGACGGGCGCGATCTGCCCTTCGTAGGAGCCGATGAGGATGGCCAGGACGGCCATGGTGAGGATCTTCATCCGGCGGGCGCCGGTCGGGTACTCGTCGAGCTCGCGGACGTAGGACAGCCTCATGACAAGCCTTTCTGTCGAGCCTAGGCCCCCCGCCATGAGTTCTAGAAGCTAGCTCTAGAATCCATTTCTGAGATGCTGCTCCTCGCATCGGCCGGCGTCAAGAGTGCGTACCCGGTATCAGATGATTAGAATCAAATTCTAGGATTCGTTCGTAGTGAGGAGCCGGGCGTGGACCTGGAACTTGACGGCCTCGACGTGACCTTCGACCACACGGCCGTGGCCGCTCCCCGGATCAGGGACCTGCTGCCGATCTATCGCGACCTGCTCGGCGGTCGCCATCTGGGCGGCGGCGGGGACAACCGGATCAGCGGGTACCGCACGCTGCAGCTCACCTACTCCAACGGGAGCAAGATCGAGCTCATGGAGCCGCTGACCGGGTCCGCGTTCTTCGACAGCTTCTTCGAGCTGACGCGGGGGCGGGGCGGCGTCCATCATCTGAACTTCCACGTCGGGGACATGGACGCGGCCGTCGCCCGGCTCACCGGGCGCGGCTACCGGCTGCACGGGCTCAACCGGGCCGACGTGCGCTGGCAGGAAGTGTTCCTGCACCCCAAGGAGGCGCACGGCGTGCTCATCCAGCTCGCCTGCCCGGGGTTCCGTGACCCGGACGAGGCCCGCCCGACGCTGGAGGAGGTGCTGGCGGGACGCGGCCGCAACGGCGACGGCATCCCCAGCCCCTGAGCCGCGGAGGCTTCCCCGGAACCGAACCTAGCTCTAGAGTGCAATTCTAGAACTAGAGTGGGGAGGCCCATGAAACCGGCACCGAAGCCAACGCCCGAGACCCAGCCGTTCTGGGACGGCACGGCCGCGGGGGAGCTCAGGATCCAGCGCTGCCAGACGTGCGCGCGGCACTACTTCTACCCCCGGCCGAGCTGCCCCCACTGCGGCGGCGGCGACGTGGAGTGGGTGCGCGCGACGGGCCGCGCGACCCTGTACTCGTACGTGATCAACCATCGCCCCGCGCCCGGTTTCGAGGCCGGCGGGCCCTACGCCATCGCGGTCGTGGAGCTGGAGGAGGGCGTGCGGATGATGACCAACATCGTCGGCGTGCCCAACACCCCCGAGAACCTGCCGCTGGACATGGAGCTGAGGGTGGTGTTCGAGCGGCGCGGCGACGTGCACGTGCCGCTCTTCGAGCCCGCGGAGGGCGCCCGATGAACATCGTGATCGCCGGGGCGGCCGAGACCGACGAGATCGGCCGCCTGCCGGACCGGTCCACCTTCCAGCTTCACCTGGAGGCCGCGCGCAACGCCCTCGCCGACGCGGGCATGACGAAACACGACATCGACGGCATCGCCACGGTCGGCACGCCGGGCCCGATCCAGGTCGCCCACGCCCTCGGCATCACGCCCTCCTGGCTCGACGGCACGGGCGTGGGCGGGTCGTCGTTCCTGTTCCACGTACGGCACGCCGCCGCCGCCATCCGGGCCGGGCTGTGCCGTACCGTGCTGATCACGCACGGCGAGTCGGGACGGTCGCGCGTCGGCGCCGGCCGGTGGGGGCTGGGCGCGGACTCGCTGCTCGGGCAGTTCGAGCTGCCGTACGGGGTGGTCGGGCCGCCGACGTCGTTCACCGTCACGGCGCTGCGCCACATGAAGGAGACCGGCCTCACCCACGAGCAGCTGGCCGAGGTGGCGGTCGCGCAGCGCCGCTGGGCCTCCCGGAACCCGCGGGCCATGTACCGCGACCTGATCACGGTCGAGGACGTGTTCGCGTCCAAGCTCGTCGCCTACCCCTTCCACCTGCTGGAATGCTGCCTGGTGACGGACGGCGGGGGCGCGCTGGTCGTCACCTCCGAGGAGCTGTCGCGCCGCTCGCCGGTGTACCTGCTCGGCTCCGGCGAGGCCATGGACGCGCCGATGGTCTCGCAGATGGAGGACTTCACCACCTCCAAGGGCTTCCGCCTGTCCGGCCGGGCCGCCTTCGCCGAGGCCGGGATCTCCCACGACGACGTCGACCACCTGATGGTGTACGACGCCTTCGCCCACGTGCCCGTCTACGGCCTGGAGGATCTGGGCTTCGTCGGCCGGGGCGAGGCGGGGGCGTTCATCGCCGAGGGGCACACCTCGCCCGGCGGCCGGTTGCCGATGAACACCAACGGCGGCGGCCTGTCCTACACGCACACCGGCATGTACGGCATGTTCGCCATCCAGGAGTCGGTGCGGCAGCTCCGGGGCGAGGCCGCGGCGCAGGTGCCGGACGTGGAGGTGAGCGTGGTGCTGGGCAACGGCGGCATGTTCGCCTCCGCCGCCACCCTCGTCCTGGCCTCCCGGTTGCCCTAGGTTCCGCATCCGGCCCGCCGGGCAGGCGAGCCCGGACGGGCCGATGGAACGGGATGGAACGGAATGGAACGCCTCTCCATCGGAAGCGGAAGATCCTGAGAAGAGGAGACGGCGATGCCGAAGTTCATGGACGTGCACAGTGGTTTCGTCGGTGTCACCGAGGAGCAGTTGCGCGAGGCCCACGAGCGGGACCTGGCGGTCGAGGGGGCCGAGGGTGTGCACTTCGAGCGGGCCTGGCTCGATCCGGACTCAGGCAAGGTGTTCTGCCTGTCGTCGGGGCCGTCGAAGGAGGCGGTGATGCGGGTGCACGAGAAGGCCGGCCATCCCACGACGGAGGTCTACGAGCTGCCCATCGAGGTCGAGTAGCCACGACCCGGCCACCGGACCGGTGACGGCCGCCCGCGCTGCTGCGGACGCGGGCGGCCGCCACCGAGACGCCCCGACCCACGAGGTCCGGGGAGGACGAGGCGTCAAAGGTCTCCAGGCGGGCGCGTCGGGCGCCGGGGAGCGCGCGAGGGCCGTACTAGATTCGTCGGGTGAGCACGGGAGCCGCGCGCGGGGTGGGGCGGTTCGTCAACGGCGAGTCGGTCTACGGGACCATCCTGACGGCCGGCGTCGTCTCCGGGCTCTCGCACTGGATCGCCGACCCGGCCGAGCTGCTGGCCACCGCGATCGGCACGGTCATCGTGTTCTGGATCGCGCACGCGTTCGCCGAGATCGTCGGCGACCGGTCGCCGGACGTGCGCAAGGCGGTGCGGGGCGCGGTGACGCGGTCCACGGGCATGTTGTGGGGGCTGGTCCCGCTCACGGTGATCCTGTGCGTGGCGATGACCGGCGTGATGTCCCTGGACGCGTCGGTGTACCTGGAGATCGGCGTGTCGGTCGTCCTGCTCACCGTGCTCGGCTTCTTCGCGGCGGCGCCCAAGACCGACCGGCTCTGGATCCGGCTGCTCTGCGGAGCCGGCTCGGGCGCCCTGGGAGCCGTGATGATCCTGCTGAAGAGCCTTGAGCATTGAGCAAAAGGGCGCCCGAGCAGCCGGGACAGGTCAGGAGGGCGGCGGGCGCCAGGTGATGAGGGCGTCCAGGGCCTCGACGCGGGAGCCGGTGACCAGGAGCGGGTTGATCTCCAGGGACTCCAGGTCGTCGCCCAGGCTCTCGGCGAACGCGGCGATCCCGGCCACCACGTCGGCCACCGCGTCCAGGTCGGCGGGCTCGGTGCCCCTGGCGCCGTCCAGCAGGGCCGCGCCGCGCAGCTCGGACAGGGCCCGGCGGACCTCGCCGGCGTCCACCGGCAGCACGCGCAGGGCCGCGTCCCGCAGCACCTCCACCCAGACGCCGCCGAGCCCGACCGCCAGGGTGAGCCCCCAGGCAGGGTCGCGCACCACGCCGGCCAGCAGCTCGATCCCGCCGCCGCGCTGCGGCTGGACCAGCACGCCCGCGTCGGGGGCGTGCGCCCGCGCCGCGGCCACCACCTCCCGGTACGCCTGCCGCACCTCCTCCGGGCCGGACAGCCCCAGCCGTACCCCGCCGATGTCGCTCTTGTGCCCGAGCCCTTCGGCGGCGGCCTTGAGCACCACGGGGTAGCCGAACCGCTCGGCCGCGGCCACCGCCGCCGCCTCATCCGCCGCGGTCTCGGACGGCACCACGGGCAACCCCGCGGCGGCGAGCAGGGCGGCGGCCCGGTGCTCGGCCCACACGCCCTGCGCACCCTCGGGCGCACCCCCGGATACGCCGGTGACCGCCGCCCGCCCGGCCGGGCCGCCGCCGGTCAGGGCCCTGCGGTGGGCCTCCGACCAGCGCACCGCCGCGCCGAGCGCGGTCAGGCCGTGCTCGATCCCGCCCATGACGTACGGGAACCCGGTCTCCCGCTGCACCTGCCGCCCGAACTCCGTGACGTCGGTCAGCACGTTGCTCACCACCACGACCGGCACCGGCGACTCGGCGATGCGCCGCGCGCTGGCCTGGTACATGGCCAGGACGGGCGCGGGGTCCGCAGGGGCGATCCTGGGCGGTTCGGACAGCAGCATGACCAGGTCGATGCCGGGATCGGTGGTCACCGTCTCCAGCGCGCGGCCGAGCAGGGTGCGGTCGACGAGGACGTAGCCGGTGACGTCCAGCGGGTTCTGCACGGTGCCGAACGACGGCACGATCCCGGCCAGCTTCTCGACCGTGGCCGCGGAGAAGGGCGGCAGCTCCAGGCCCTCGTCCTCGGCCCGGTCCGCGATGATCTCGGACGCGCCGCCGGACGGGGTGACGACGCCCACCCGGCGGCCGGGCAGCGGGCCGGTGGCGGCCAGCAGCCCGGAGGTGATGATGAGGTCCTCCAGCGAGCGCACCCTGATCACGCCGAGCTGGCGCATCGCGGCGTCGATGACGTCGTCGTCGCCCACGAGCGCGCCCGTGTGGGCCTGCGCGGTGTGCGAGGCGAGCCGGCTGCGGCCGATCTTGAGCGCGACGATCGGCTTGCCCGCCTCCAGTGCCCGGCGGGCGACCCGGGAGAACTCGGCCGGGTTCCTGATCGTCTCCAGGAACAGGGCGATGACCCGGGTGGCCGGGTCGTCCACGAGGTAGTCGACGACGTCGGTGACCGTGACGACCGACTCGTTGCCCATCGAGGTCAGCAGGCTGACGCCGACGTTGCGGGCCTGGGCGAAGCCGAGCACCGAGCTGGCCAGCGCGCCGCTCTGCAGCACCACGCCGACCGACCCGCGCAGCAGCGGCTCGGGGATGGGCAGCCCGTACGGGGTCACGTCGGCGGCGGCGTTGATGTAGCCGTTGCCGTTCGGCCCGAGGATCGTCAGGCCGTTCTCGCGGGCGAACCCGGCGATCTCCGCCTCCAGCCGCGCGCCCTCCGCGCCGGCCTCCCCGAACCCCGCCGTGAGGATCACGTAACAGCCGATGCCCAGCTTGGCGCCCTCCTTCAGCACGCCGAGCACGGCGGTCGTCGGCACCATGACGTAGGCCAGGTCGACGGGGGAGGGGATCTCGGTCAGACTGCGGAAGGCCGGCGACCCGTGCACCACGCCGCCCCTGGGGTTGACCAGGTGGACGGGCCCGGAGAAGCCGTGGGTGCGCAGGTTCAGCAGCGTGCTGACCGACCAGCCCGACTTGTCCGTGGCCCCCACCAGGGCGATCGAGCGCGGGTTGAACAGTGCCTCGACCGACATGGACTACTCTCCGATCAGGCCGAGCCTGGCGTGGCCCTTGATGAGGTTGCGGGCGATCGTGCGGCGCTGGATCTCGTCGGTGCCCTCGAAGATGCGCAGCAGGCGCAGCTCCCGGTACCATCGCTCGACCGGCAGCTCCTTGGTGTATCCCATGCCGCCGTGGATCTGCAGCACCCGGTCCACGACCTGGTTGGCCATCACGGCGCCGTTGAGCTTGGCGATGGAGGAGGCGTGCCGGGCGTCCATGCCCTGCTGCACCTGCCAGGCCGCGTGGAGGGTGAGCCACTTGGCCGCCTCGATCTCCACCTGGGAGTCGGCGATCATCCACTGGATGGCCTGGTACTCCGAGATGGTCTGGCCCATCGACTTGCGGATCTTGGCGTAGTCGATGGCCATCTGGAGCATGCGCTCGGCGGAGCCGATGGCACGGGCCGGGATCATGTACCGTCCTTGCCCGATCCACTGCATGGCAAGCTCGAAGCCCTTGCCGAGCTCGCCCAGGATGTTCTCCTCGGGCACCCGCACGTCCTGGAACACCAGCGCCGCCGGACCCCACTCGCCCATGGTCGGGATGGGCTCGGACTTCCAGCCCATGTCCCGGTCGACCAGGAAGCACGTCACGCCGTGGCCCTCGGCCACCGCGAACACCATGACGAAGTCGGCCTCGCTGCCGCCGGTGATGAACGTCTTCTCGCCGTTGATCACCCACTCGGCGCCGTCGCGGGTGGCGCGGGTGCGGATGTTGCGGGCGTCGGAGCCGGCGCCCGGCTCGGTGATCGCGAAGCAGGACCGCCGTTCGCCCTCGATGGTGGGGACGAGGTAGCGCTGCTTCTGCTCGTCGGTTCCGGCGTAGAGGATGTTGTCGGCGCTGCCGCCGAAGGAGAAGGGCACGAACGTGCGGCCCATCTCCATGGCGATGATCGCGGACATGATCGGGCCGAGCGCCGCGCCGCCGTACTCCTCGGGGGTGTTGATGCCCCAGAAGCCCGACTTCCTGGCCTTGGCGCGCAGATCGCGCACGACCTCGGGATCGAGCCCCGGACGCCCTTCGCGCTCGTTGCGCAGGACCTCCGGCTCCAGCGGCATGACCTCTTTCTCGATGAAGGCACGCACGGTGTCGCGGATCTGCCGTTCCTCCGGGCTGAGCGAGAAGTCCACGGCCGCCTCCTGAATTTCTAGAATCATTCTCTAGTACGCGATTCTAACCCCCGGGCGGCACTGGTCAAGAATCAGATTCTAGAATTCGGCGGGATAGAATGCCTGGCATGGCACGCAAGTCCTCGTGGGAGTGGAGCCGTACGGCTCAGACGCGCAAGAGCATGTTGCAGGCGGCCCGTGAGGTCTTCAGCGAGCACGGCTTCGCCGACTCCAACGTCTCTGAGGTCGTGGCCCGCGCCGGCTCCAGCGTCGGCAGCCTCTACCACCACTTCGGCGGCAAGACCGAGCTGTTCCTCGCCCTCTACGAGGACCACCAGGCGGCCCACGAGCAGGCGTCGGCCGCCAGTGTCGCCAAGGCCAAGAAGGAGGGCGTCAGCGACCCCGTCGAGCTGCTGATCGCCGGGGCCCGCGCCTACCTCGACGGCGCCTGGGACCGGCGCGACCTGGTCCGGCTCTTCATCGACGGCGACGGCCCGCCCGGCTTCGAGCTGATCCGCCGCACCCGCGGGCGCGAGTGGGTGCGCCAGAACGCCGTCCTGCTCGGCGCCGGGGGAGACCCGCTCGACCGGTTCACGGTGGCGGTGCTGACCAGCATCATCGGCGAGGCCGCCCGCGAGGTGGCCACCTCCGACACCGAGGAGGAGGCCAGGGAGATCATCGAGGCGGCGATGAAGCTCATCCACCGCCTCGATCCCCTCAGGGGGCTCAGCGACGACTGATCGTCGCCCGGCCGCGGTCGATCACCACCGTCCCGTCGTCCTTGGCGGTGCGGAACAGCACGTCGTCGCCGTCGGCCCAGATGGAGACGGTCAGCGGCTCGCCGGGGAACACCGGGCTGCTGAACCGGCCGGACATCGCCCGGAACTGCGACGGGTCCGACCCGGCGAGCGTGTGCAGCAGCGCCCGCCCGGTCACCCCGTACGTGCACAGCCCGTGCAGGATCGGCCGGTCGAACCCGGCCCTGGCGGCGAACTCCGGATCGCTGTGCAGCGGGTTGCGGTCGCCGGACAGCCGGTAGAGCAGCGCCTGGTCCGGCCGGGTCGGGTAGGTCACCTTGTGGTCGGGCGCCCGGTCCGGGACCGCCCACTCGTCGCGGGGCCCCCGGTCGCCGCCGAAGCCGCCCTCGCCCCGGATGAACACCGAGCTGCGCGAGGCGATCACCAGCTCGCCCGTCTCCAGGTCCACGGCCCTGGCCTCGGTGGTCACCAGCGCGCCCGAGCCCTTGTCGTAGATGCCGGTCACCTTCGACGTCGTCCGTACGGCGCCCGCGGGCGGCAGCTCGCGGTGCAGTTCGAAGCCCTGCTCGGCGTGGACCAGCAGGGCCGGGTCGAAGTCGCCCAGCCGCCGCCCCGGCGACTGCGCCGCCAGCACCGCGAACGTCGGCAGCACCCGCTGCCCCTTCTCGGTGGCGAACTCCAGCTCGTCGAGGCCTGAACCGACGCCGAGCGCGTACAGCATGGTGTCCTCGGCGGTCCAGGCGCGCTCGTGGGCCGGGCCCTCGACGCCGATCAGCGAGTGGTCGAGCGGCATGTCAGTCCTCCCGTCCGGGGACGCGGCCGTTGGTCAGGGCGTTGGGGGCGGCCTTGTCCACCAGGGCGGGGATGACCGCGCCCAGCTCGGCCGGGTCCCAGCGGCCGCCCTTGTCCACCCCGGGGCCGGCGTGCCAGCCCTCGGCCACGCTGATCATGCCGCCGCGCACGTTGAACACCCGCCCGGTGACGCCGCGCGCCTCCGCGCCGGCCAGCCAGACCACCAGCGGCGCGATGTCGTCGGGGTCGGCGCCGGTCGCCCCGGCCGGGATCAGGTTCTCCGTCATGCGGGTGAGCGCGGCGGGCGCGATGGCGTTGACGGTCACGCCGTAGCGCTCCAGCTCCCTGGCGGCGATCACGGTCAGCCCGGCGATGCCCGCCTTGGCCGCGCCGTAGTTCCCCTGGCCCGGATTGCCGTAGATGCCGGAGGACGACGTCGTGTTGATGATCCGGGCGTCGACCCGCTCGCCGGACTTGGCCCTGGCCCGCCAGTAGGCGGCGGCGTGCCGCAGGGGCGCGAACGTGCCGCGCAGGTGCACCCTGATCACCGCGTCCCACTCGTCGGCGGTCATGTTGACCAGCATGCGGTCGCGCAGGATCCCGGCGTTGTTGACCAGCACGTGCAGGTCGCCGAAATGCTCGACGGCCGCTCCGATCAGGCGCTCGGCGCCGTCGAAGTCGGAGACGTCCTCGCCGTTGACGATCGCCTGGCCGCCCATGGCCTCGATCTCGGCCACCACCTCGGCGGCGGCCCCGGATGAGCCGGTGCCGTCCACCTCCGCGCCCAGGTCGTTGACCACCACCTTCGCGCCCTGTCTGGCGAACTCCAGGGCGTGCCCGCGCCCGATGCCCCTGGCCGCACCCGTGACGATCACCACGCGACCTTCGACGATCCCGCTCATCCGACACCTCGATCCTTGACCGGCCGATGACTTGAACTGGATTCTAGTATCAAAATCTAGAAAGGACAGGCCCTTGGTGACGACGACCACCGCTCCCGTCGGCCATGCCTGGCGCACGCTCTCGGTCGTGAGCCTGGCCAGCGTGCTGACCGGGCTGGGCGGCAGCGCGATCAACGTCGCGCTGCCCGAGATCGCCCGGCACACCGGGGCCGACGCCACGGCCGCGGGCTGGATCCTGCTGGGCTTCCAGTTGACCACGACCGTCCTCATGGTGGTGTTCGGCCGGTTGGCGGACATGTTCGGCAGGCGCAGGATGTACCTGATCGGGCTGGCCGTCTACACCGCGGCCGCCCTGCTCGCCGGGCTGGCTCCCGGCGCATGGGTGATCGTGGCCATGCGGGTCGTGCAGGCCGCCGGCGCCGCGATGTTGCTCACCAACAGCGCCGCCCTGGTCAGCGACGCCTTCCCGCGCGAGCGGCTGGGCGAGGGCATGGGCGTCTACGTGGCCTCCTTCTCCATCGCCGGGCTGATCGGCCCGACGCTCGGCGGCGTGCTCGCCTCGAACCTGGGCTGGCGCTGGGTGTTCTGGTTCAACGTGCCCATCGGGGTGGTCTGCCTGGTGTGGGGCGCACTCACGCTGCGGCGGGTCGAACCGGCCGGGCGCGAACGCGGGCTGGACCTGCCGGGCAGCATGCTCGTGCTGGTCACGCTCGGCGGGCTGCTGCTGGCGCTGTCGGAGTTCGGCAGGCTGGGGTGGGGGCATCCGGTGGTGGCCACCGGGCTCGCCGCGTTCGCCGTGGGGCTGCCGCTGTTCGTGGCCAGGGAGCGGCGGGCCGCCCATCCCGTGGTGGACCTGCGGCTGTTCCACGACCGGGCCTTCGCCTTCGGCACGCTCGCCTCCCTACTCAACGCCGTCGCGCGGATGGGCATGGTCTTCCTCGTCGCGCTCTACTTCCAGGCCGTGCGGGGGGACGATCCCGTACAGGCCGGGCTGAAGGTGCTGCCGCTGGCGGTGGCGGCCATGGTCGCGTCGGTGACATCGGGCTTCCTCCAACGGCTGACCAGCGCGCGCACCCTCGCCGTGGCCGGGGCCGCCACCACGACCTGCGGCCTGCTCGCGCTGCTCGGCACGATGTCGGCGACCACCCCGTACCCGGCGGTGGCCGCCGGGCTCGTGCTCATCGGCCTCGGCTCGGGCGTCTTCCTGCCCTCCAACACCACCGCCATCCTGGACGGCCTGCCCTCCGAACGCCTCGGCATCGTCAACGCCATGCGCCTCATGCTCCAGAACACCGGCAACGTGGTCGGCACCGGCCTGGTGTTGTCGATCATCACCGCGCCGCTGCCGGCCGCGCTGCACCGGCGCGTCTTCGCCGGGACGCTGTCGCAGCTCTCCGGCGACGCGGTCGGCCTGCTCGTGACCGGATACCGCTGGGCGCTCACCTGCATGGCCGCGATCTCGGTGCTGACCGTGCTGGCCTGCCTGGCCCGCCGCAAGGCCCGGTGACCAGCGGGCCGGACGGTACGGGTACCGTGGCGGACGTGGCAGAACCCTCCCCGGCGCACCGGCATGTCTTCCTCCGCATGGTCAGATTCGCCGACATCGACTCCCAGGGGCATGTGAACAACGTGCGCTTCCTCGACTACCTGGAGGACGCCCGCTTCGGCATGTTCGCGATCGATCCGGTCAGGGCGGGCGAGGCGCCCTTCGGAGGGCTCGTGGTCACCCGCCACGAGATCGACTACCGCCGCCCGCTGGGCCTGCGCCCCGACCCGGTCAGGGTCGAGACCTGGGTCACCCAGATCAGGCCGGTCCGCTTCACCCTGGCCTACGAGATCCGCGACGACGACGAGGTCTACGCGACCGCCACCTCGGTGATCGTGGCCTACGACGTCGAGCGGGCCGCGCCGCGCCGGCTCAGCGAGGACGAGCTCGTCCTGCTCAAGCGCTACTCGGCCCAGGGCTGACCGCCCTGGAACCGCAGCCGTCCTCCGGTCCGGGCAGGAAGCGCTGGCTGATGCTCGCACTGGGAGTCAACGCCCATGCGAGCGTCACCTTAGGACTCTTCGGCCTGCCTCTCGTCATGCCGGAAATTGAGCGACATTTCGGTGTTCCGCTGGCAGTGGCCGGAGTCATTGGAAATGCCCCGGGAATCGGCGTTCTGGTGGCGCTCGTCGCCTGGGGCGCGCTGGCCGACCGGCACGGCGAGCGCCTGGTGCTCGGCATCGGCGTGAGCCTGGCGGCCGTGCTGCTCGCCGCCGTCGCCTTCGCCGGGCCCGCGTGGGCGGTGATCGCGCTGCTCGCGCTGGCGGGCGCGGCCGGGTCGGCGGCCATGGTCGGCGGCGGCCGGATCGTCCTGCGCTGGTTCCAGCCGCCCGAGCGCGGGGTCGCCATGGGCCTGCGCCAGGTGTCCTACACCCTCGGCATGGCCGTCGCGGCGTTCGTGCTGCCGCCGGTCGCGCGGGCGCACGGGCTGCCCGGCGTGCTGCTCGTCTGCTCCGCCGTGAGCCTGCTGGCCGCCGTCCTGGCCGCGCTGTTCCTGGCCGAGCCGCCGCACTCGATCGCCGGGGGGAGCGCGGGGCCGGCGCGGTCGCCGTACCGGCAGCCGGCGCTGTGGCGGGTGCACGCGACCAGCGGGCTGCACGCGGTGCCGCAGATCGTGGTCAGCACGTACGGCGTCACCTGCCTGGTCGGCCTGTACGGCTGGGACGCCGTGGCCGCCGGCCAGCTCTTCGGCCTGTCGGCCGTCGCCGGGGCCGTGGTCCGGGTGGCCGTCGGCCGCTGGTCCGACCGGGTCGGCCTGCGGATGCGTCCCCTGCTGCTGCTCACCTGCGCCTGCCTGGCCGTGCTCGCCCTGCTGGTCGTGGGCACGGCGACGGACAGCCTGCTCGGCCCGGTGGCGCTCGCCACGGCCTCGGTGCTCACCGTGTCCGGCAACGGGCTGGCCTACCTGAGGGCGGGCGAGCTGGCCGGTCCCGCCTGGGCGGGCAAGGTGCTCGGCACCCACAACACCGTCCAGAACGTCGTCGCCCTGGGCGTGACGCCGCTGGCCGGAGCGCTGATCACCGGGACGGGGTACTGGGCGGCGTACGCGGCCGGCCTGGCCTGCGCGCTGGTGTCGCTGCCCGTCATCCCCGTCCGCGGCGAGCAGCGGGCCGGCTCTCGGTCATGACGCCCGGCGCAGCCACACGGCGGTGTCCGGCGGCAGCGTCCCGGCCTGGACAGGACCGCTGGACAGCAGCACCGCGTCGTGCGCCGGCAGCCGTACGGGCTCCATCCCGCAGTTGATCGCGCAGACCAGCGGGCCCCGGGAGAAGAAAAGCGCTCCTTCGGGGGAGTCCAGCCACTCCAGGGTGTAAGGAATCACACCCGCCAGCTCGCGGCGGCAGGCCAGGGCCCGGCGGTAGAACTCCAGCGTCGAGTCCGCGTCGCCCTCCTGCTTCTCGGCCGTCAGCTCGGCGAAGGCGGCCGGCTGCGGCAGCCAGGGCCGCACGCCGGGCGGCGAGAACCCGTAGGAGGGCGACTCCGCCGACCACGGCAGCGGCACCCGGCAACCGTCGCGGCCCGGCAGCTTGCCCTCCGACTGGAAGAACACCGGGTCCTGCCTGGCCTCGGCCGGCAGGTCGGTCACCTCCGGCAGGCCCAGCTCCTCGCCCTGGTAGAGGTAGGCCGAGCCGGGCAGCGCCAGCATCGTGAGCAGCGCCGCCCTGGCCCGCGCCAGGCCCGTGCCGGGATCGGCGGTCTCGTAGCGGGTGCGATGGCGTACGACGTCGTGGTTGGACAGCACCCAGGTGGCGTACGGGACCGAGGCCAGGGTGTCGTCGATCACCTTCTTGAACGCGGTCGGCGACCACGGCGCCTGCAGCCAGGCGAAGTTGAAGCTCTGGTGCAGCTCGTCCGGGCGTACGTAGAGGGCGAGGTCCTCGGCGCTGTCGGTCCAGACCTCGCCGACGGCCATGCGCTCGCCGGGGTAGGCGTCCAGCACCTTGCGCCAGTCGCGGTAGACGCCGTGCACCTCCGGCTGCCCCCAGACCGGCGAGACCGACTTGAACGACTGGTCGCCGACGTCGGGCAGCCCCTCGGCCTTGTACAGGCCCATCGCCACGTCGATGCGGAACCCGTCCACGCCCTTGTCCAGCCAGAAGCGCAGGACGTCGAGGAACTCCGCGTGCACCTCGGGGTTGCGCCAGTTGAAGTCGGGCTGTTCGGGGGCGAACAGGTGCAGGTACCACTGCCCGTCGGGGACCTGGGTCCAGGCCGGGCCGCTGAACGTGGACTGCCAGTTGTTGGTCGTGTCGCGGAAGATGTACCGGTCGCGTTTCTCGCCCCGCAGCGCGGCCTGGAACCAGGGGTGCTGGGAGGAGCTGTGGTTGGGGACGATGTCCACCAGCACCTTCAGTCCGTGCTCGTGGGCCTCGGCCACCAGCGCGTCGAAGTCGGCCAGCGTGCCGAACAGCGGGTCGACGCCGCGGTAGTCCGCCACGTCGTAACCGCCGTCGGCCATCGGAGAGGGGTAGAACGGCGTCAGCCAGATGGCGTCGACCCCCAGCCTCCTCAGGTACGGAATCCGCTCCCGCACCCCGGCCAGGTCGCCGACGCCGTCTCCGGAGGCGTCGGCGAAGCTGCGAACGTAGATCTCGTAGACGACGGCATCACGCCACCAGGGGATATCCATGTGGGCGTCATGCCCGTTATGTCGGCGAGTTCACCAAGCTGTGGGCCGCGTAGACCAGATAGTCCCAAAGCCTGCTCGCCTGATCGTCGGGCAGGCCGAGCGAGTCGACCGCGTCACGCATGTGCCGCAGCCAGGCGTCGCGCTCGGCCTCCCCGATCACGAACGGCACGTGCCGCATGCGCAGCCGGGGATGGCCGCGCTCCTGGCTGTAGGTGTTGGGGCCGCCCCAGTACTGGATCAGGAATCCGCGCAGCCGGTCCTCGGCGCCCGTCAGGTCGGGCTCGGGGTAGAGCGGCCGCAGCAGGGGGTCTTCCGCGACACCTTCGTAGAAACGGTGGACGAGGCGGCGGAAGGTCTCCTCGCCGCCTACGGCGTCGTAGAAGGAGGTCTCTGTCACGTTCTCACCTTATGCAATGGCGACCATGGGGATTCCGGCGGAGTCCAGGGCGGCCTTCACCCTGAGCCGGATCTCCCGGGCGACCTCGGCCTGGCGGGAGGGCAGCGTCTTGGCGGTGATGCGGAACACCAGCGCGCTGTCGGAGAGCTGCTCCACGCCGTACACCTGGGGCTCCTCCACGATCACGCTCTCGCGGAACTCGGGGTCGGCCCAGATCTCCTCGGCCACGATCTCCAGCGCCGCGCGCACGGCGGTGATGTCGGCGTCGTAGGCCACCGGGACGTCGAAGTAGGCCCGCGACCAGCCCTGCGACTCGTTGCCGACGCGGGTGATCGTGCCGTTGCGCACGTACCAGACGCGGCCGTCGGCGTCGCGCAGCCGGGTGACCCGCAGGGTGACCGCCTCGACGGTGCCGACGGCGGCGCCCGCGTCGATCACGTCGCCCACGCCGTACTGGTCCTCCAGCAGCATGAACATGCCGGCGATGAAGTCCTTCACCAGCTCCTGCGCGCCGAAGCCGATCGCGACGCCCAGGATGCCGACGCTGGTCAGCAGGGGAGCGATGGGGATCGTCAGCCGGTCGAGCACGGTCAGGATGGCGGTGCCGAGGACGACGATGGAGGCGATGTGCTTGAGCACCGACCCCATGGTCTCGGCCCGCTGCTTGCGGCGCTCGTGCAGCAGCGCGTCGATGCCGTCGGTGGCCGCGTTACGGCGGAACCTGGTGGCGAGCGAGCCGCCGGTGGCCGCGCGGTTCACCACCTTGGTGATCAGCCGGTGCGAGACGTTCCGCACGACGAACCCGAACACCAGGATCAGGACGATGGTGATCAAGCTGGCCAGCAACGGCGCCCATGACACGTTGCCCAGCCAGTCGACCAGGGGACCACAGATCACCGTGTCACCTTGACAGGCTTGCGCCATCTGCGAGCTCACTTTGTCCAAGTCCTGCACGAGCGACGAATCCGCCGGCGTGGGCGTAGGCGATGGCCCTGGTGTCACCAACAGGAACACTGGGTGGATTCCCCCTCAGGAAGCGGTTCGGTCAGCGGCAAATCAGTCCAATTGGATCTAAAAATACCGCTGACCGAACCGGCCGCCGTCACATCACGCCGGGGAAGACGGGGTCGCCCGGTCTCTGGGCCGCGGAGGGAGAGACCGGACGCTCCGATGACGGTCGGCTCGGACGGGCCACACACCCGGAAGCATGGCCCGTTCCGGTTCCACGGGGGGAGGTGATCCCCCCGGCACCCGGCGGGCGCACCCGCCGGGCTGATCTGCGCGCACGGGCGTGGGCCCGCGCGAAGGGGCCGGAACCGGCGGGACGATCAGGGGCCCGGGAACCCGGACGCCCTCCGCACCGATCGTCCCGCCGGCCCCGCGGGGCCGCCGTGGGGGCGGTGACCCGTGGTGGCTGCGCTCCACCCGGATCACCGCGTGGTCACTCTCCCACCGCGGCGAGCACGCGTGCGACCTTGGTCGCGGCACCGGCCGGGTCGTCGGCCGTGTGCATGGGTTCGCCCCAGGACCAGCAGTACCACCAGTCGGGAAGGTCCGAGGCGTTCGCCGGCCGGCAGGTGACGTTCTCGGACAGGCTCGTCGCCTTCGGGTTGATGACGCGTACGAACTGCCGGCCGCTCTGGGTCTGGACCACTCGTGCGAGCAGACCGCGAGCGCCGAGCTCGGATACGAGGCGCTGCAGATGTCCGATCTTGTCGTCCGTCACCTTCTCGTCCTCCTTGGGAATCGTTGCTGGTGGGCCAAACATGGCTCAAGTCAACAGCACACGCAACGCCACTCTGCTGATCACAGGGAGTGGCTATTCCCTCATGGGTTGTAAGAAACAGTCCCTCGGAGGACGATCCTTAACCGTAGGCTTGATGAGCACGTTTCCAAACAGCTCTCACTGCTTCATAGTCATCTCTAGGCGAAGAGCTACCTGAGGGCTACGCTGAGTCACCAGTCTTGACGGGTCGAGACATCGGGAGAGGGGCCGGGATGTCCGGCAGGCAGCACAGGGAAACGGAGATCGCCCGGCGGATCAGGGCCAAGGGCCTTGCCACGGGGCGCACCTCCGCCCAGATAGCTGAAGAGATCCACGAGGCGTGCTCGCCGCAGTTCAGCACGACCCGCATCAAAGCGCACCGCCTGTCCTACGGCATCGCGCTGGCGGACGTGATCGAGCAGGTGCGCGCGTTGTTCGAGCGCGACGCCAAGGCGCCGCCGGGCATCGGCGAGACGTTGCTGTCGGCGTACGAGAGCGGGCTCAAGCGGCCGGGCCCCGAATACCTCCACTACCTGTGCTCGGTCTACCGGGTCGAGCCCATCGAGCTCGGCTTCGACGGGCCCTGCATCTGCGGCCACGGCCACCGGATGCCCGGCGTGCTCGGCGAGCCCGCCAATCGCGTGGCGGGGTCGGCGTCGCTCCCGCGCGACCTGGTGATCCATCCGATGACCGTCGAGGCCGACGCCCAGGAGGACGAGAACATCCTGCGGCGCACGTTGTTAAACCTCCTCGACACCGACGTCTCGTTCAAGCAGCAGTTCGACGGGCCGGTGCTGGGGGCGTGCGAGGGCATCCGGCGGCGGATGGACGAGACGCTGGTCTCGGCCACCGTGTCGGGCGGCATGCTCGACCAGTGGGAGGAGGCGACGGTGGCCTTCGGCCGCCAGTACACCACGACGCCCCCGCTGCGGTTGTTGTGCGACGTGCTGCTGGAGCTGAGCGCGGTCCGCACGGCGTTGTCCAGGCGTCAGCCGATCGACCTCCAGGACCGGCTGTGCCGCATGGCCGCGCAGCTGGCCGGCCTGAGCGGCATGGTGATGATCAATCTGGGCGACCACCGGCTGGCGCGGTCGTTCTTCCGCACCGGCCGCATCGCCGCCGACGAGACCGGCGACCGCGCGCTGCGGGCCTGGATCACGGCCAGGGAGTCGCTCGTCCCCCTCTACTACGGCGACGCCCGCGAGGCGCTCAACCTGGCCAAGAAGAGCCGCGACCTGGCGGGCGCCACGCCGTGCGTGGCCCAGGCCATGGCGCCGGTCGTCGAGGCGCGGGCCCTGGCCATGCTCTCGGGCACCGACAGCAAGAAGGAGGTCGTCGACCAGGCCAAGCGCGCCCTGGCCCGGGCCAGGAGCGCCTTCTCGCACATGAAGAGCGAGGAGCAGGAGGACATGGCCTTCGGCTACACCGAGAAGCAGCTCTACTTCTACCAGGGCGACGTGCTCACCAAGCTCGGCCAGACCATCGAGGCCGAGGTGGTGCTCGACCAGGCGCTCGGCAAGTACGAGGACCACGTCCTCGACCAGACCCTGATCAGGCTCGACCAGGCCCAGTGCCGCCTCCTGGAGGGTGACATCGACGAAGCCCTACAAATTGGTACGAACGCCTTGCGCAATCTGGGGGATGAATACCTTACGGACCTCATCATCCGCCCAGCGCTCGCGCTGGAGCAGCAGATCATGAAAAAGAACGACAAACATCAGATGCTGGCTGAATTCAGCGCCCAGCTGCGGCGTCGGAAGTTGGCCCAGAAGGAAGGGAGCGGTGGATGACGTTGAAGATCCGGCGGTACCGCTGGTCCGATCTCGACACCATCCTCGCGCTGCACCGGATCTGCCTCGCCGAGGTGGGTCTCCAACCCGGCGACGGCGTCTACTACGACGACGACTTCCCCCGCATCCAGGAGATCTACCTGGCCTGCGGCGGTGACTTCATCGTGGGCGAGGCCGGCTCGCGGGTGGTCGCCATGGGCGGCCTGAAGCCCGTCGACCGGGAGACCGCCGAGGTGTGCAGGCTCAGGGTCCATCCCGAGTTCCAGCGGCGCGGCTACGGCGGCGTCATGCTCTCGGCCCTCGAAGACCGCGCCCTGGAGCTCGGCTTCAGCAGCCTGCGCGGTGACACCACGCTCAACCAGGGCGCGGCCCTCGCACTGTACGCCCGTCAGGGGTGGCGTGAGCTGTCGCGCTGCCAGGTGGGCGACCTCGTCGTCGTCTACGGCGAGAAACGGCTGGCGCGCACGCCGGCCATGGAGCTCTAGCTCCGCGACGACGCCGCGGTCCGACGCTTCCGGATCCGGCGGCCACGCCCCATCCCCTCCTGGGGCCATGGCTTGTTTCCCCTTTCCGCCCCCGCGGCGCTCCTGCGACCTCTACGCTCAGGCGTGACCACACCGCCGCGCGTTGATCGCAGAGAGTGACGATCTCCGGGGTGAGGCATCGGCCCGTTCGCACGGTACGCGCACGCGTCCGTACACAGTGCGAATGTGGAGAGCTCGGCCGTACCGGGCAGTAACCGCAGGAAAGAGCTGTTTTCGCCGCCACCGGTATGGATGTTTCGGGCCTGGAGTGAGGGTCTTAACTCCAAGTGGAACAGTAACCTCACCGGCTTCGCCGCGTGCTCTGGTGAATGCATTTAGTAGTGGCATGCTCTGCTCCATGGCAGGCGTGCCCGCTCCCCGACCCCTCTTGGGAGCCGTGCTTCTGTTGTTCGTCAGCGCCGCTTGGGGGTCGGCGTTCCCGCTGATGAAGGATCTCATTCTCCGGTTACCGGTCGAGGATCTGTTGGCCGAGCGCTATCTCATCGCCGCGGTGACGCTGCTCGTCATCCGGCCGGGCTCGCTGCGGGGGCTGTCGCGCCGGACGTGGGTCAACGGGCTCGTGCTGGGGCTGCTGTTCGGCGTCGGGCAGACCGCCCAGGCGCTGGCGCTGCACAGCCTGCCCTCGGCGGTGTCGGGGTTCGCCGTCGGGTGCAGCGTGGTGATCACTCCGGTCCTGGCGCTGGTGATGTTCAGGAGCCGGGCGCCGCGGCGGGTGTGGGCCGGGGTGGTGCTCGCCATGGCGGGGATGACCGTGTTCACGCTGCTGCGCGGGGTCGAGGACCACGAGGTCTCGCTGCTCGCGCTCGGCGTCACGCTCACGGCCGCGGCGCTCTACTCGGCCCACACGCTCATGCTCGCCGAGCTGTCCAAGAAGGGCGAACGTTTCCACGCGTACGCGCTGACCACGATCCAGCTGTTCACGATCGGCATCCTCACCGGAGGCTTCGCGCTGCGCGGCGGGATCACGCTGCCGTCCAGCCTGCCCGACTGGGCGATCCTGGCGCACCTGGCCGTGGTGTCGTGCGCGCTGGGGTTCCTGGCCCGCTCGTACGGGCAGAAGCACGTGCCGGCCGTGCCCAGCGCGATCATGATGTCCTCGCAGCCCCTCTGGGTGGCCGCCATCGCGGTGATCTGGTTCCACGAGCAGGTGGGCTGGAGCATGGTGATGGGCGGCGGACTGATGGCCGCGGCGATGCTGCTGGCCCTGCCCGAACGGGCGGCCGGGGGAAAAGAGAGCCGGCCGGGCAGGCGCGACCTGCTGGAGGTCTCCCGCCGTGCCGCGCTGGTGCTGGCCGACCTGCGGATCAAGCGTGAGGACCGGCTGCGGTTCGAGCCGGGGCCGGCGCCGTTCATCGCCAGGAGCGCGTGCAAGGACGTCGAGGCGTGCCCGTGGAACGCCCACGCGCTCAAGGGCGGCGGGGAGCCGAGCCTGGAGCGGCTCATCGAGCGGGCGACCGCGATCGTGCGCGCCAAGAAACTGCCCGGGCCGGGCTGCTGCCAGTCCGTCACGCTGGTCGGTCGGTGCCTGTGCACGTTGATGGAGGAATCGGAACAGGCGCGGGTCGCGGCGGTCGATCATTGGTTTCGGTCTCAATAGGCTGCGGGACGCACCCAAATGCCAGGTGCTTCTTATTCGTTAAACCGCCACTTACCCACCATAAATCTTGATATCCGGTTGGGTGTCCGAATAATGGATAGTCACACCCATCGGAGAGGCACGTCATGAAGCGCATCGTCGTCCGTAAGCCAGGCACCGCGAGGCTCGCAGGGACCGCAGGCGTCATTCACAAGGGGTGACCGAGGACAGGTCCCACCTCAGCGTCCAGGGCGGCCCACCCGCCCGATGGGGGGCCGTGCGGCTGCTGATGCCGGTCATCGACGCGCATCGCCGGCCGCGTGGCCCCTACACCGTGGGCGCCGCGCTGCTGCGGCACCTGGTGCCGGACGCCCCGCGCGAGCTGGTCGCGGCCTATGACATCGAGATCCGGGCGGTCGCGCCCGAGCTGGCCGGGCAGGTGCCCGTCCGGCGGACGACCATCGACGCCGGGCTGCCGGACGAGGAGCGCATCCTGGTGCCGGCGCCCCGCCGTACGCTGAGGCTGGCCAACGGGATCGCCGAGTTCGTCCGCGCGGCCGTGCGGCCGGGCGCGACGCTGGCGGTGTGCAACGGCGCGCACGCCGACCCCACCGACACCGAGCTTCTCGACGTCCTGACCCGGCGGATCCCGGCCGGCACGCTGGCCGTCACGGTCTACGCCGAGGGCCCCGAGCCGCCGGCCGACGAGCGGAGCGCCGACGAGCTTTGGGCCCTGGTGGACCGCTGCATGCGCGAGGGCTTCCTGCACGCCGCGGCCGAGCTGGGAGAGCTCGGCCTGGCCCGGACGGAGCCGGGGGAGCCTCCGTGGTGGCGCTTCGCCCAGCGCACCGCCACCGCGCTCGGCGGGCTCGGCCGCGTCCAGGAGGCGCGGGAGCTGTGGGACCGGGCCCGCGCGGCCAGCCAGGACCCGGTCGTGCACGCCGCCGCCGCGTACGGGACGGCCATGCTCGACGCCCGCCACCCCGACCCGGCGCAGCGCGACCTGGGCAGGGCCCGCCGCTGGCTCAACGAGGCCATCGCCATCTCCGGGCTGCTGCCCGACCCCCTGGAACGGGCCTTCAAACTCGGCTTCGACCGCAACGGCCTGGCCCTGGTCGAGCTGCGGCACGGACGGCTGCAAGCCGCGCTGTCGCTGGTGGAGTCGGCCGTCGAGCTGGCCGGCGAGCTGGGCGACCGGCACCCGCTGCACCGGATGGTGCTGCTGACCAACCGCGCCCAGCTGCTCGGCGCGCTCGGCCACACCAAGGAGGCCCTGGAGGACTACACCGCCGCCATCGCCCTCGACCCCGGCTTCCCCGACACCTACCTGGAACGCGGCAACCTGCTGTTCCGCCTGGGGGAGCCGGAGGAGGCGCTGGCCGACTACGAACGGGCCATGCGGGCCGGGCCGCCGCTGCCGGAGGCGTACTACAACCGGGCGGAGCTGCGTACTGTGCGGGGCGACGTGGAGGGGGCGCTCGCCGACCTCGGCACGGTGATCGAGCTGGACCCCGGCTACCTGGACGCCTACGTCAACCGCGCCGGGCTGCTGGCGGCGGCGGAGCGGGACGAGGAGGCCAGGGCCGACGTCACGGCCGGGCTCGCCCGCGCGCCGGAGAACCCGCACCTGCTCACCGTGCTCGGCCAGCTGGAGACGGCGGCGGGCCGCTTCGACGAGGCCGCGGCGGCCCTCGACCTGGCCCTGGAGCACGCCCCTGAGCTGGCCGCCGCCTGGGGCAACCGGGGAGTCCTGCGTTACGCCACGGGCGACGCCGAAGGCGCGCTCGCCGACCTGACCCGGGCCGTCGAGCTGGACCGGCAGCCCGACCTGTACGCCAACCGCGCCGTCGCCCTGCGCGCCCTGGGCAGGACCGCCGAGGCGGAGGCCGACGAGCTCCGCGCGGCCGCCTCCTCCTGACAGTGGGACGATTAATGCATGACGGGGCGTATTGGGCGAGCCGCGGGGGTGTGCGGGGCGCTGGGGGTGTTGTGGTGGGCCACCGCCCGGCTGGCGTGGGCGGGCGTCGGCTGCGCCGACTGGGACTGCCTGGCCCCGGCCCTCGGCACGCTCCTGGCGATCAGCCTGGTCATGCTCGCCGGAGCCGCGTACGTGCTGGAACGCGTGGACGTGCGGCCCGCGCGGCGCGCCGCCCTGGTGGCCGCCGGGGCGGCGGTGGCGTTCTGGGCGGCCGGGAAGCTGCTGCCGTCGGTGCCGTACACCGCCGCGCAGGCCGTGGGCGCCGCGGTCGTGTTCGCCGGGGCGGGGGCCGTCGCGGCGTTCGTGACCCGGCCGGGGCTCGCGTTGCGGTGGCGGGTGCTGATCGCGCTGGCGCTGGCCGGCGTGCCGTGCGGGGTGTTCGCCGTGCTCTGGTTCGGGCTCGGCGGCTGACGCCCCGGCCCCGGGACCGGCGGCCCCGGGCCGGGTCAGGCGGGGAACACCTGGACGTGGTCGGCGGCGACCCGCAGGCGTACCTCGTCTCCTGGCGACAGGCCGGCGGCGGCCCTGGACGGCACGTCGGCGAAGATCACCGAGGGGCCCGCCTGGGCGTACACGCGGGTGGTGGCG
The DNA here is from genome assembly GCF_040674635.1 of Nonomuraea sp. NPDC049758. NCBI lineage: Bacteria > Bacillati > Actinomycetota > Actinomycetes > Streptosporangiales > Streptosporangiaceae > Nonomuraea > Nonomuraea sp. NPDC049758. The sequence goes on along the minus strand of NZ_JBFAMZ010000010.1, from coordinate 71,474 downwards.
CCGAGGAACACCGTCACGTCGACGACCGCCCGCGCGCCGGGGCCGTCTGCGGCCAGCTCGACGTCCTCGGGGCGGAACATGCACAGGACGCGCGGCGCGGGCGCCTCGACGTCGAACGCGCCGCCCGCGGTGACCCGGCCGTTCACCGCGTCGAGTTCGAGGGTGTTGCGGTTGCCGACAAAGCCGGCGGCGAAGCGGGTGGAGGGCGCGGTGTAGATCTCCGCGGGCGGCCCGCACTGCTCGATGTCGCCGGCGTTCATCACCGCGACCCGGTCGGAGATGGCCAGGGCCTCGGCCTGGTCGTGGGTGACGAAGACGGTGGTGATGCCGACCTGGTGCTGGATGCGGCGCACCTCGTCGCGCAGGCGGTGGCGTACCTGGGCGTCCAGGGCGGACAGGGGCTCGTCCAGCAGCAGCACCTCGGGGCGGGGGGAGAGCGCGCGGGCCAGCGCGACGCGCTGCTGCTGGCCGCCGGAGAGCTGGTTCGGCAGGCGGTCGGCGAGGTGGTCGAGGCCGACGAGGTCGAGCATCTCGGCCACGCGGTCCCTGACCTCCTCCTTCGGCCGCTTCCTGACGGTCAGCGGGAAGGCGACGTTGCCGCCCACGGTGAGGTTCGGGAACAGCGCGTAGGACTGGAAGACCATGCCGATGGGCCGCTTGCGCACCGGCACGCCGGCCATGTCGGCGCCGCCGATCGTCAGCCGGCCGCCGTCGAACCCGGTCAGGCCCGCGATGCAGCGCAGCAGCGTGGTCTTGCCGCAGCCCGACGGGCCGAGCAGGGCCAGCAGCTCACCCTGCTCGACGCTGACGCTCACGCCGTTCAGCGCGGTGTGCCCGGCGTAGCGCTTGGTGATGCGGTCGAGTACGACGTGGCTCATGGAGTGGTGCCCTTCTGGACCGGAGCGGTGGCCATGGACGCGCTCACCCGGCCGCGGCCGAGCCAGACGACCAGCGCGGACAGCGCGAACAGCAGGCCGAAGGTGAAGATGGTGACGACGGCCAGCGCGTTGGGGTCGCCGAGCGTCCGGGAGACGAACTGCCTGGCCGACCAGAGCGGCAGCGTCTCGTAGCTGACGCCGGTGAGGATCTTGGCGAGCGCGAACTCGTTCATGGCGGTCGCGATGACCAGCAGCGCGCCGGAGACGACGCCGCCGCGGATCGCCGGCAGGATCACGCTGACCAGTGTGCGGGCGGGCCCGGCGCCGCACGTGGCGGCGGCCTCGCTGAGCTGGACGGCCCCCGCCGCCAGCAGCGAGCTCTCCACCGCCCGGTACATGAACGGGAACGCGATCGCCGCGGTGGCCGCCGCCAGCAGCCAGAACGTGCCGAACAGCTCGGGCGCGACCGACTTGGTGACGAGCTGGAGCCCCGCCCCGACGACCACCCAAGGGACGGCGAACGGGATCACCGCGATCGTCTGGACGATCGACCCGATGCGCGGGTTGTGCACGACCGACCAGTACGCGGCCGGCACCACCAGCACGACCTCGATCACCACGACGACCGCCGAGAGCACGAGCGAGCGGCCGAGCGCGGCCATGACGTCCGGCTCGGCGAAGACGCCGGCCCAGTGGGCCAGGGTGTAGCCGTCGGGCAGCGGGGTGTCGGTCCAGCGGGTGGCCACCGAGTACAGCAGGGCGGCCAGCAGCGGCAGCCCGAAGTAGACCGCCAGCAGGCCGAGGAAGACACGCCGTCTCACAGCCACCTCGCAGCGCGCCTGAGCGAGAGCCGGTAGAGCAGAGTCGCCCCGATGGCCAGGATCATGAGCAGCACCGACAGCACGGCGGCCCGGCCGAGGCCGAACACCGAGGACTCCAGGGTGCTGCCGATCTGCAGGGTGATGAGCTTGGTCGCGCTGGGGGAGGAGCCGATGGCGTACGCGACGGCGTAGACGCCGATCGTCCAGGTGAAGACCAGCAGCCAGCCCGCGATGACGAACGGCGCGAGCACCGGCAGGCCGACGTGGCGCCAGAACTGCCATCGGGTGGCGTGGCAGACCGCGGCGGCCTCCTGCCAGTCGTCCTTGAGCACGCTGAGCGCGGGCAGCGTGAGCAGCACGAACATCGGGACGTTGAAGTACAGGTAGACGACGTTCATGCCGTTGAAGGAGCCGAGTGAGGGGAACGGGTTGTCCTCGATCCCGAACAGGCCCTTGAGCACGAGCGTCAGCATGCCGGTCGAGCCGATCAGCGCGACGAAGCCGAAGGCCAGGCCGATGCCGGCGAAGTTCGAGGCGACGTTCATCAGCGACAGCCAGAAGGCCCGGCCGCCGAGGCGCATCCGGGTGATCAGCCAGGCGGCGGGCGCGCCGAGCGCGGTGGCCAGCGTGGCCTGGGTCAGGCCGAGCGCGAGCGAGCCGCCGATGGCCTGGCGGTCCACCGGGTTCCGCGCCACCTTGACGATGTGGTCGAAGCCGTAGCCGCCGTCGGGCAGGGCGAAGGTGTCGTGCAGCAGCCGCAGCGCCGGCAGCACCAGCGTGGCCAGCGTGAACAGCAGCAGCGGCAGGGCCGGGCCCCAGGCGGTGAACAGCCTGCCCGGGGCCCTGCGGCGCGCGGCGGCCGGGGGAGCCGCCACGGACTCCGTGATGTGGGACGTCACGCGAGGACCTTCGCCTCCCAGTCGGCGACGATCTGCTCGGGATTGACCTTCGTGATCTCGATCTCCTTGACCGGCGCGTACGACTCCTCGGGCAGCCAGTTGGCCTTGGCGTCGGCCGGCAGCTGCAGGTCGCCGTTGAGCGCGCGGACGGGCCGGGCGCCGAACTTGGCGAACAGCGTCTGGGCCTCGTCGGAGAGCACGTAGTCGAGCAGGCCCTTGAGGAAGTCGCCCTTGGCCGTGTTGTACTTGTTGATCATCATTCCGGACGGCGACCAGACCGAGCCGTCGGAGGGGATGATCACCTCCACGTTGACGTTCTTGGCCTTCAGCGCGGCCTTCTGGGCCAGGCCGTTGAAGTCGTAGTTGATCTGGATGGGGGCCTCGCCCTTCTCCAGGGTCTCCTCGCTCATCTTGACGTCGCTGAGGTTGCCGGCGTCCTTGAGCTTCTTGAAGTAGGTGTAGGCGGGGGTCAGGTCGTCCACCGAGCCGCCGCCCGCGACCGCGGCGGCGACGACCATGGCCTGGCCGGTGCCGGAGGAGGCCGGGTTCTTGATGGCGATCTGGCCCTTGTACTCGGGCTTGAGCAGGTCCTGCCAGCTCTTGGGCGGGTTGCTCACCTTGTCGGTGTTGACGACGAACGCGGGCGCGCCGACGAACGTGGCGACCCAGCCGCCCTTGCCCTTCTGCCAGTCCTTCAGCTTGGCCGCCGACGGCGGCAGGTACGCCGGCACCACGCCCTTGGCCTCGGCCACCGGCCCCCACATGAGGCCGATGTCGCTGGCCGTGCCGATCGGGTTGTCCTTCTCGGCGTCGAACTTGACGATCTCCTCCGAGGAGGACATGTCGGTGTCCTTGTGGGCGCAGGTGCCCTGGTACTTGGCGCAGAACGTCTTGACGACCTCGCCGTAGTTGGCCCAGTCGGGGGCCAGGCCGTAGGTCGGCAGGTCCTTGCCCTGGGCGGCGATCTTGCCGGTGTCCGGGGCGGCGGACCAGTCGTATTCACCGGCGCCGGCCGAACTGCCGCACGCGGTGAGGGCGAAAAGGGATGAGGCGGCAATTACCGCCCATGTGCGATGCTTCATCTGGACCCTCGGTTAATTCCGGGTGAATTCGACAAGTGCCGTGAGCAGGTCTTTTCCCCGGCATGTCTAGTGCAGCGGAACGGTCCGGCCAATGCGTGATTTGCCTATCGCCGCTATAGGCGGAGCCATATAACGGCTGCCTATCGGGGGCATCGGTCTAATCCCCCTTGTCCGGAACATCCCAGGCCGTGAGGCTTTGCCGTATCAGAAGTTGACCGGAAAGGAACCCGATGGCGACGATCCCGAGTCGCTACCTGCTCAACCACATCGGCGGCGAATGGCGTGCCCCCGAGAGCGGGCAGACCCGGCCGAACATCAACCCCGGCGACCTCTCCGACCACATCGGGGACTTCGCCGAGTCCGGTGGCGCGGACGTCGAGCTGGCCGTGGAGGCCGCCGCGGCGGCGATGCCGGAGTGGAGGGGACTCGGGCCGATCAAGCGCGCCGAGTACCTGCGCGCCGCCGAGCGCCTGATCGAGGAGCGGGCCGAGGACTTCGCCCAGGCGATCACGCGTGAGCAGGGCAAGCTCGTCAAGGAGGCGCGCGGCGAGGTCAGGCGGGCCCTGGCCATCCTCGACTTCACCGCGGGCGAGGGGCGCAGGCTGAAGGGCGAGACGCTGCCCGCCGAGGAGCCGCGCACGTTCTCCTACACCTTCCGCGCGCCCATCGGCGTGGTCGGCCTGGTGACGCCGTGGAACTTCCCGCTCGCCATCCCCATGTGGAAGGTCGCCCCGGCGCTGCTGGCCGGGTGCGGGGCGGTGCTCAAGCCGTCGCCGTTCACGCCGCTGACCTCCGCGCTGCTGGTGGAGGCGTTCGTGGACGCGGGCGTCCCGGCCGGGGTGCTCAACCTCGTGCAGGGCGACATCGCGGCGGGCGAGGCACTGGTGACGCACCCGCGCGTGGCCGGGATCAGCTTCACCGGCTCGCTGCCCGTGGGCCTGGCCATCCACCAGGCCGGCGCGCCGCGGCTGCTGCGCACCCAGCTCGAACTGGGCGGCAAGAACGCGGTCCTGGTGCTCGCGGACGCCGACCTGGACAAGGCGGTCAAGGCCACCGTGTTCGGCGCGTTCGGGCAGTCGGGGCAGCGGTGCAGCGCCACCTCCCGGGTGATCGTCGACCGGGCCGTCAAGGAGGAGTTCCTGTCGCGGCTGGTCGCCGAGGTGGCCCGGCTCAAGGTGGGGCCGGGCCTGTCGGAGGAGGCCACGATCGGCCCGGTCGTGAACGAGACCCGCATGCGCGCCTGCCTGGACGCGGTCAAGGCCGCGCAGGAGGCCGGGGCCAAGATCGCCGTCGGCGGCGAGCGGCACACCGAGGGCGTGCCCGAGGGCTGCTACGTGCAGCCGACCGTGCTGCGCGACGTGACCTGGGACAGCGAGATCGCCCAGGAGGAGATCTTCGGCCCGGTGTTGTCCGTGGTGGACTGCGACGGCTTCGACGACGCCATGCGCATCTCCAACTCGGTCAAGTACGGCATGAGCGGCACGATCTTCACCCAGGACCCGGCGACCATCTTCGAGGCCCTGGACCGCTTCGAGGCGGGCATGCTGCACGTCAACCGGCCAGGCGTCGGCGCGTACGCGCACCTGCCGCACATGGGCGCCAAGCTGTCGCAGTTCGGCCCGCCCGAGTGCTCGCCGCAGGTCTGGGACTTCTACACCGAGTGGCGGTCGGCGTGCATAAGTTACTGACGGCCGCCGAGGCCGTCGCCCGGCACGTCCCCGCCGGGGCCGTCGTCGGGATGGGCGGCCAGAACATCAACCGGTGCCCGATGGCGCTGGTGCACGAGGTGATCAGGCAGGGGATCGGCGGGCTGACCGTGGTCGGCTGCAACCTGTCACTGCCGCTCGACATGCTGGTGGCCGCGGGCCTGGTGGCCCGCACCGAACAGGGCACCGGCAACCTGGAACGTTACGGCACGCTGTTCGCCTGGCGCCGGGCCGTCGAGCGCGGCGAGGTCGGCGTCGGCGACCACTCGCACCTGGCGATGGCCACCCGCTTCGCGGCGGGGGCCGTCGGGGTGCCCTTCCTGCCGACGCGCAGCCTGCTCGGCACCGACCTGCTGGCCGACCTGGTCTCGGACGGGGTGGCGGTGGAGTCGGCCGATCCGTGGACGGGGCAGCCGGTCGTGCTGCTGCGGGCGATGACTCCGGACGTGGCGATCATCCACGCGAACCGCGCCGACCTGGCCGGGAACGTGGTGATCGAGGGGGTCACCTCCCACGAGGTGGACATGGTCAGGGCCGCCCGCGCCACGATCGTGTCGGCCGAGGAGGTGCTGCCCGCCGGGGCGTTCGCCGACCGGCCCGAGCGGGTCACCATCCCGGAGGCGTACGTGACGGCGGTCGTCCACCAGCCCTTCGGCGCCTTCCCGACGTCCGTCTACCGCGCGTACGACTTCGCCGAGGCGGAGATCAAGGAGTACCAGGCGCTGGGCCGGGCCGGGGACGCCGAGCTGCGCGAGTGGATCGGGGCCAACCTGGGCGCGTCCTTCGACGACCACCTCAGGGCCCGCGACCCGGCGGGCACGCTCAGGGCCGGGCTGACCGAGCAGATGGGGAGGCTGGTGTGAGCGCGGAGTGGACCGCCCTGCCGCGGGAACTGCTGGTCGTCGAGGGCGCCCGGCAGATCCGCGACGGCGACCTGGTGATCGTCGGCACCGGCCTGCCGCTGCTGGCCGCCACGCTCGCCCAGCGCACCCACGCGCCGGAGGCCAAGCTCGTCATCGAGTCGGGGGTGATGTTCCCGAAGGTCGTGCCGACGCCGGTGTCGGTGGTCGATCCGCGGCTGATGCGCGGCGCCGCGCGGCACGGGTCGCTGTTCGAGGCCCTGGGCGGCCTGGTGCAGCGCGGGCTGGTCCGTACGGGGTTCCTCGGCGGGGCCCAGGTGGACGAGTACGCCAACATCAACTCCACCTGGGTCCCCAGACCGGACGGCTCGCGGGTGCGGCTGCCCGGCAGCGGCGGCGCCAACGACATCGCCAGCCACTGCCGGCAGGTGGTGATCCTGACCGACCACGAGAAGCGGCGCTTCCCCGCCCGCTGTGACTACGTCACCAGCCCGGGGTTCCTGGGCGGGCCGGGGGAGCGGGCCAAGGCCGGGCTCGGGCCGTTGCGCGTCAAGGTCGTCACCGACCTGTGCGTGATGGAGGCCGAGGACTCGGCGCTGACCGTGACGGCGCTCATGCCGGGGGCGAGCGTCACGGACGTACAGAACAACACCGGCTTTACCCCGAAATTTCGGGATTCGTTGGAAATTGTGGTGCCGCCGGACCCCGAGGACCTTCGCCTGCTGCGCGAGGAGATCGACCCGGCGTGCGTGTACTTCCCTGAAAGGAAAGCCCGTTGACCGACAAGAAGCCGTTCGCCTGGGAGACGGCGATCGCCTGGAAGAACAAGGACCGGATCGTCGTGCGCGGGTACGACGTGAACGAGCTGACCGGCAACATCTCCTTCGCCGAGCACTTCCACCTGGTGCTGCGCGGCGAGCTGCCGAGCCCCGAGGTGGGCCGGATGACCGAGGCGATCCTGGTGAACATGGCCGAGCACGCCATGTCGCCCTCCTCGGCCACCGTGCGCTTCGCCACCTCCGGCGGCGCCGAGCTGAACGCGGCCGTCGCGGCGGGCGTCGCCGGCATCGGCCGGCTGCACGGCACCGCCGACCGGCCCGCCGAGCTGTTCCTCGCGGTCGGTGAGCGGGCCGAGCGCGACGGGCTGAGCGACGAGGAGGCCGCCGCCAAGGTCGTCGCCGAGATGCGCGAACGCCGCGAGCGCATGCCCGGGTTCCACCACGCCCAGCACATCCGCGACCCGCGAACCGTCCGCCTGCTGGGGCTCTCGGACGAGCTGGGTGTCACCGGCCGGTACGTCCGCATCGCCCGCGCGATGGAGGACGCCACCGAGGGCGTCTTCGGCCGCCGCATCTGGCTCAACGGTCCCGGCTCGATGGGCTGTGTCGGCCTCGACATGGGGTACGAGCCGCTGCAGCTCAAGGCCATGTTCATCGTGTGCCGGTCGTTGTCGCTGTGCGCGCACTCGATCGAGGAGATGACCAGGGAGAAGGGCTGGCGGGCCTCCGCCAACTCCGACATGGTCCAGCCGCTGGACCTGTCGATGCAGGGGCCGGACCACTACGACGGCCCGGCCGACCGCACCCTGACCTGACCCGGCTGTCGTCGGCGCCTCCGTGCCGCCCCTTGACACCCGCGTCCCCACTGGAGGAGCGTGGGTGCACCCAAGGTGTTCCATATACGGAACAAGGCACGGAGGTGCGGTCATGCGGCCCAATTCCCGGTTCGCGCAGGTGCAGCCGTTCGACATCGACAAGGTGGCCGCGGCCGCCGGGGCGGACGCCGACGTCCTGCGCCTGGAGAACCTCGACACCGACGTCCCGCCCCCGCCGTCCGCCGTGGCCGCGACCAGGCGGTCACTGGAGGAGGGGACGGGCAACAGCTGGCTGCCGTTCACCGGGCTGCCGGTGTTGTGCCAGGCGGTCGCCGCCGAGCTGCGGGCGCGTACCGGGCTCGACTACGACCCCTTGCGGCAGGTGTGCATCACCTCCGGCGGGACGTCGGCGGTGATGCCCGTGCTGCTGGCCACGACCGAGCCGGGCGAGCCCGTGCTGCTCACCGACCCCACCTACGCCGGCCTGCTGCAGCGGGTGCGGCTGTCGGGCGCGCGTCCGCACCTGGTGCCGCTGCTGGTGCAGGACGGGCGCTGGCGGCTGGACCGCGAGGCGCTCGCCCGGGTGCCCGCCGCGGCGGCGCTGCTGCTGATGAGCCCGTCGATGCCGTCGGGCGTGGTCTTCGACCGGGAGGACTGGCAGGCGGTCGCGCGGGTGTGCGAGCGCACGGGCGCGTACCTGATCTACGACGCCGCCATGGAGCGCATCGTCTTCGACGGACACCCGAGGATCAACCCCTGCCAGGTGGACGGCCTGGCCGAACGCACGATCATCATCGGGTCGATGTCCAAGGAGTACCGGATGATCGGCTGGCGGATCGGCTGGGTCGCCGGCCCGGCCGACATCATGTCCCGGATCATGGTCGCCACCATCTACAACACCACCGTGGCCAGCGGATACCACCAGTACGGCGCCGCCGCCGCACTCACCGACCCGGCGGGCGCGGGGGTGGCGGAGGCGGCGGCCGAGTACCAGGCCCGCCACGACACCGTGCTCGCCCAGCTCGACGGGCTGCCGCTGGTCCGGGCGGGCGGCGGCTGGTCCGTCCTGGTGGACGCCGAAGCCATGGGGCTGACCGCCGAGGACCTGTCGGCCCGCCTGCTGGACCGCGGACGCGTGGCGGCCACCCCCATGACGGCCTGGGGCGAGAGCGTGGCCCCCCGGTACGTCCGCCTCGTGTACAGCGCCGAGCCGGTCGGCCGCCTGTCGGAGCTGCGGGCCCGCTTCGAGGCGGCGCTGTCCTGACCCGGAATCAGCGGGGGAGCCGGTCGCGCAGGAAGGACTCGAACGTGCGCAGGCCGGGGTGGCGGGCGCGGAGCGCGGCGATGTCGGCCTGGTAGCCGCTCTCCAGGAACCACTCGTACATGCGCTCCCCGCCGGGCGCGGTCTGCTCGAACCGGGTGGGCGTGCCGGTGACCCGCTGGTAGACCGCGGCGATCTCGGCGCCGGTGAGCTCCTCGCTCGCGATCTCCAGCGCCCGGCCCGCGTACTCCGCCGGACGCTCGAACGCCTCCGCCGCGAAGTGGGCGATGTCCTCGGGCGCGACGAGCTGCATGCGCCGGAACGGCAGCGCGATGACCCGCTCGGCCCCGGCGGGCTCGGCGTAGTACAGCAGGTTCGTCATGAAGAACGCCGGGCGCAGCACCGTCGCCCGCAGGCCCAGCCCGGCGACGTGCCGCTCGATCGCCCACTTGCTCGCGAAGTGCTCGATGCCGGTGTCGCGCTCGGCGCCGCCGACCGAGCTGTAGACCAGGTGCGCCAGGCCCAGCCCGGCGGCCAGGTCGGCGACCGCGACGCCCTGGCGCACCTCGCGGGCCAGCTCCTCCTCCGTCACGGCCAGGGCCTGCACGCTGAACACGCCGTGCACGCCGGTCATGGCCGTCCGGAGCGAGACGGGGTCGTCCAGGTCGCCCTTGGCCAGGGTGGCGCCGAGCGCGGCCAGGGCCTGGGCGGCGTCCGAGGCGGGGTCCCTGACCAGGGCGCGGACCGTCCAGCCGCGGGCCAGCAGGGCCCGGGCCACCGCGCCGCCCTGGTTGCCGGTGGCGCCGATGACCAGGACCGTCCTGGCCCGCGCGGGCAGCAGCAGGGTCTTCCCGGTGACCGCGCGGGCCTCGACGGCGGCGTGCGCCTCGGCCGCCGACTCCAGGGGGAGCACATTGCCGACCGCGGGGCTCAGGCGGCCGGCCGCGGCCAGCTCCAGGGCCTCGCGGGCCAGCTCGCGCGGGTCGGCCGCGGGCCAGGCGACGGCGGTCACCCGGGGATCGGGGGTGGTCATGGGGCCGCCGGCCATGCCGTACACGCTGAGCCGGCCGCCGTCCTTCAGCAGGTCCTGCGCGTGGGCGCCGATCTCGCCGCCCACGCCGTCGAAGACGACGTCCAGGCCGCCGGTCGCGGCGCGCACCTCGTCGGCCCAGCCCGGGGCGGTGTAGTCGACCGTCACCTCGGCGCCGAGGCGCGCGGCCAGCTCGCGTTTGGCGGCGCTGCCGGCCGCGCCGACCACGCGCGCCCCAGCGGCGCGGGCGAGCTGCACCAGCAGGCTGCCCACCCCGCCGCCGGCCGCCTCCACCAGCACCCACTCGCCGGGCCGCGGCGCGGCGGCGCGGACCAGCCCCACGGCGGTGCGCCCGTCGGCCAGCAACGCCACGGCCTCGCGCGCCGACAGTCCGGCGGGCACCGGGATCAGGTCCTCGGCGGCGGCCACCGCCAGCTCGGCGTAGCCGCCGTACCCGCCGAGCGTGGTGACCACCAGGGAGCCCGTCAGCGCCGCGGCCACGCCCTCGCCCACCGCCAGGACGGTGCCCGCCACCCCGTTGCCCAGGACCGCGGGCAGCTCGGCCGCGCGTGGCCCCCGTCCGGCGCGCACCTGCGTCTCCACGAACGTGACGCCCGCGACCGCCACCTCGACCAGCACCTGACCCGGCCCCGGGACGGGGTCGGGCACCTCCTCCACCACGAGCGACCCCGGGCCGCCGAGCTCCCGCAACACCACCGCACGCATGACAGACCTCCTTATTCGGAGCGCTTCGCTCCGAAAAGAACCGTATATCGGAGCGCAACGCTCCGCAATATCCTGTACGGCATGGCAGGACGCGGCAGGCAGGCCGAGGCGGCGCGGAACGATCTGCGGCTGCTCCAGGCGGCCCACGAGGTGTTCACGACCCAGGGGTTCGACGCGCCGGTCTCGGCCATCGCCAGGCAGGCGGGCGTCGGCATGGGCAGCCTCTACCGGCGCTACCGCACCAAGGAGGAGCTGCTCCAGCGGCTGTGCCTGATCGCCATGGAACGCGTGGTCGACGCCCTGGAGTCGGCCCTGGCCGAGCCCGACCCGTGGACCGGGCTGGAGGCGTACGTGCGCGCCTGCGTCGCCGGCCGCTCCGGCGCGCTGGCCCCGGTGGCGGGCACGATCGAGGTCACCGACGAGATGTGGCGCACCTCCCGCCGGGCCACCGAGCTGGCCGGCGCCCTCGTCGCCAGGGCCCGCGAGGCCGGCGCACTGCGGCCCGACGTGACCACGCTCGACCTCTCGCTGCTCATCGAGCAGTTCAGCAGGCCCGCCCCCGGCCCGCCGAGCGAGGAGCACCAGCGCGTCAAGGAGCGCCTGCTGGCCATCGCGCTCGACGGCCTGCGCGCCCCCGGCGCGACCCCGCTGCCCGGCGAGCCACCGAGCGCGGAGTGGTACGAAGGGCGCTGGCGGACCTCCCCGTAGGTCTACGGTGGGACGGTGGCCTTCAATGACCTGCTGAAAGACCTTCAAGACAGCGCCGGAGCACAGGCCGCGGGCATCAGGCGCGGCTACGGCGGCCCGCCCGCCCGGACGATGAGCGTGCGCTCCGGCCCGGCCCGGTTGCGCTGCGCCTCGCTGCTCAAGCCGCTCTACGCCTGGGTGGCCGCCGACCACGTCGGCGACGCCGACCGCTGGCGCCGCCACGCCGAGCCCGCCGTGGTCCTCTCCTCCAACGCCGACACGCTCAGCCTCTGGCTGTCCATCGGCCCCCGCGTGCTGCTGGACGACCTCTACCGGCGCACCGGCGTACGGTGGGCCCAGCCGGGCGGCGACCCGTCGCGCTTCGGCTCGGTGGAGGTCTCGGCCGAGGAGGTCGCCGCCGCCTACACCGTGTTCGCGCAGGCCGCGGCGGCGGGCGACCCGGTGGCGGCCACCGTCCTGGCGTGGATGCGGCAGGTGGCGGGCGAGCAGACGTTCGGCGCCCGCGAGGCGCTCGGCTCGCCCGAGGCCGGCGTCAAGTGCGGCTGGTACGGCGCCCCCGACGAGACCTGCCTGCGCACCCACGCCGTCGCCGTCCTGCCGCGCGGCGGCACCCGGGCCACCGTGGTCGTGGCGATGACCGCGCTGCCCTACACCGGCGAGCGCGACCGCGAGTCCTACCACGCCCGCATCGCCCAGGGGCTGCCGGTCGAGTCCGTGCACGAGGGCCTGGCCGGGCCGCTGCTGCGGGGCCTGATGTCCACCACGCTGGCCGAGCTGGGGCACAAGCCCCGATAAGGTCGTGATCGTGCTGATCACAGTGCTGGGCGGATGCGGGGCGTGGCCGGCGGCGGGCCAGGCGTGCAGCGGTTACCTCATCGAGCACGACGGGTTCCGCGTGCTCGTCGATCCCGGCTACGCCACGCTGCCGCGGCTGCTCGAGACGACGCCGGCCGAGCGGGTCGACGCCGTCCTGGTCAGCCACGGCCATCCCGACCACTGCTCCGACCTCAACCCGCTGCTGCGCGCCCGCGCCCTGGGCGACGCCCCGCCGGCCGCGCTGCCCGTGCACGCGCCGCCCGGCGCGCTCGACGCCGTGCTCGCGCTCGACCGGCGCGGCATGCTGGCCGGCAGCTTCGAGCTGCACGACATGGAGCCGGGCACGCCGCGTGAGATCGGCCCCTTCCGGCTCGACGCCTTCTCGCTGCCGCACCACGTGCCCAACGCCGGGCTGCGGCTGAGCGCGGGCGGCCGGGTGATCGCCTACACCGGCGACACCGGCCCGTCCGCCGACCTCGTCACGCTGGCCGCCGGCGCCGACCTGCTGGTGGCCGAGGCCACCTATCCCGAGCAGGTGCCCGGCGAGGACGCCCCCTACCTGTCCAGCGCCGCCGACGCGGGCCGCACCGCCGCGGCGGCCGGGGTCGCCCGGCTGCTGCTCACCCACCTGTGGCCCGGCACCCTGCCCGAGCCTGCGCTGGCGGCGGCGGCCAGGTCCTACCAGGGCGACCTCGCGGTGGCCACGGCGGGCCGCACGATCGAGGTGTAGCGGCGGCGGGTTCAGCGGCGCGCGGCGGCGCGCAGGGCGGCCACCACGTCGGCCAGTTCCGGCGGCTCGACGCCGTACGGCATCTCCTCGGCCCAGGTGTGACCGCGGTAGACGCCGAGCTCCTCCTCGGTGAGCGCGGCGGGGGTCACCCGCGGGCGCGCCTCGTCGAAGGTGGCCAGGAAGAACGGCTCGGTCTTCACGTAGCGCACGCCCAGCCAGGAGAAGTCGCGCTCGACGTCGACCCGGTGCTCGCCGACGGCCGAGCCGGGCAGCCCGGTCTCCTCGGCCAGCTCGCGCCGGGCGGCCTCCAGCGGCGTCTCGCCCGGATCGAGGCCGCCGCCCGGCGGTTCCCACACGTCCGTGCCGCTGACCGGGTCGTACCAGTGCATGAGCAGGACGCGCCCGTCGCGGTCGAGGCAGACGACGCGGGCGGCGGGACGTTGGCTACTGCCCATTTGGGCCCCCTTTTCCCTCTATGGCGTCCATCGGAAAGACGCTATTCACGCACCCGCCTGACGCTGGAGATCCTTCAGCCGGATCACCCCAGCACTCAGCGAGGAGTACGTCCATGCAACGATGGCGCATCCTGCCCGCTCTCGTGGCCGCGGCCGTGTCGGTACCCGCGCCGGCGGCCCTGGCGCATCAGGCGGCCGATCCCGCACCCGCTCCCGAGGGCAAGGTCCTCAACGGCGCGACCGCCCTGGCCGCGCCCGTGCCCGTCCCCGACGTCCCGAACGGCATCAGCAGCGACAAGGTCCTGGTCATCGGCCTCGACGGGTTACGCCACGACCGCATCGCCCCCGCCGACGCCCCCAACCTCGACGCCCTGATCAGCGGCGGCACGTTCGGCACGAGCCTGCTCTACACCAGCCCGATGGCCGCCACCTCCAGCGGCCCCGGCTGGTCCACGATCGCCACCGGCGTCTGGCCCGACCTGCACGGCGTCAAGGACAACACCTTCGCCGGCAAGCGCTACGACCGCCACCCCGACTTCCTGACCCGGCTGGAGAACGCCGGCGCCGGCCACTCCACCTACGCCGCCCTCGACTGGAAGCCGCTCGCCGACCAGGGCACGTTCGGCCCCCGGATCGACGCCAGGGTGGTCCTGGACGGCGACGCCGACGGCTACCCGGCCGAGGACGAGCGCCTCACGCAGGTCAGCGAGACCGTCCTGCGCACGAAGAACCCGGACGCCGCCTTCGTCTACCTGGGCGCGATCGACATCGCCGGGCACGGCAGCGGCGCAGGCTCGGCCGCCTACCTGGCCGCCATCCACGACGCCGACGCCCGGATCGGCCGGCTGCTGGCCGCGGTCAGGGCCAGGCCGACGTACGGGAGCGAACGCTGGACGGTGATCGTGGCCACCGACCACGGGCACACCGACGCGGGCGGGCACGGCGGGTCCTCGATCGAGGAGCGACGCACGTTCGTCCTGGCCGCCGGGCCGGGCATCGCCGCCGGGGCGCGGCCGGCCGACACGCGGCTGGTGGACGTGACGGCCGCGGTCTTCACCGGGCTGGGGCTGGCCGTGCCGGGCGGGATCGACGGCCGGCGCGTCGACACCAGGACCGGCGACCCGTTCGAGGGCGTCGCGCTGTCCGGCAGGACCGACGAGACCGGCATCCCGGCCGGCGTGCTCGGCTACTCGCACACGCCGCCCGCGGGCTGGTCGGTGGACGCGTCCAGGATGCCGTCGGGGGGCGTTCAGGAGTGGCGCGGCTGGGCGTTCACCATCGACGAGTTCTGGTCGCGGGCGGCCCGTGACCAGCAGCGGGAGCTGAACGTCCGGTCCAGGGGCACCTTCGCGGTGGCCGACTCCGACGAATGGGACGACAAGTCGCACGGAACCGGGACGTTCGACTCGACGCTCGTCTCGCCCGCCTACACCGTGACCGGCCGGACGTCCGTCACCCTCGCCTACGCCACCCACTACCGCGTGGACGGCGCGCAGAAGGCGCAGGTGCTCGTGTCGTTCGACGGCGGCGCGGACACGCTGGTGAAGAACTACACGGCCGACGCGGTCGCCAGGAACGAGTCGCTCGCGGTGGCCGTGCCGGCCGGGGCCAGGTCGATGAGGGTCAAGTTCCACTACTTCGACGCGACCAACAACTGGTACTGGGCGGTGGACGACCTGCGCGTCTCCTGACCGCGCGGACGGGGACCCCGTCTTCGGGCGGGGTTCCCGGTCAGGGGTTGCGGGCGGCGATGGAGGCGTTGAGGGCGGTGGCGAAGGCCGTCCAGCCGACGTAGGGCAGCAGGGCCAGCCCGGCGCGGCGGTCGGCGCGCAGGAAGCGGCGCAGCAGCACGAGGTTGGCCGCGTCGAGCGCGACGATGTCGGCCAGCGCCAGGCGCGGGGAGCGGGCGCCGAAGAACAGCGGGGTCCAGGCGGCGTTGAGCGCGAGGTTGGCGCCCAGGGCGCGGGCCAGGCCGGCCCGGTCGTCGCCGCTGGTCAGGGCACGCGCGCCGGCGTAGGCGATGAGGGCGTAGACCGGCGTCCAGACCAGGCCGAACGCCTGGCTGGGCGGCTGCCAGCGGGGCTTGCGCAGCCGGCGGTACCAGGCCGAGCCGGAGGAGGTGGCCAGGCTGCCGAGCGTGGCCGTGACGGTGACCGCGGCCGTGGTGGCGAGGAGGTTACGGGCGAACGGGCGCATCTGCATGGGCCTGCCCCTACCCGTCAGGGCCGCCGCATGCCCTAGACGCCCTCCGGCTCCTCGACGACGAGGGCGAGCAGGCCGGGGAAACGTTCGTCGAACTCCGCGCGGCGCAGCCGGTTGAGCCGCCGGGCGCCTTCGTCGCGCTGCTCCAGCAGGCCGACCTGGCGCAGCACCCCGAAGTGGTGGCTGAGCGTGGACTTGGCCACCGGCAGGTGGGCGAACGTGCCGCAGGCGCGCGCCCAGTCGGGCTCCCCGGCCAGCTCGCGGACGATGCGGCGGCGGACCGGGTCGCCGAGCGCGTCGAGGGCGGCCTGCAGCGACACCTCGACGGGCGAGGTGTGGGTCAGGCCGCGCGTTCTGTTCGATGGCGGTCGAACATTAGGGTAGTGTTCCATCTCGATCGAACATTCTAGTCGAGGGAGCGGCCATGGAGACCGGGCACTTCGGGGTGTGGCATCCGCTGATCGGCAAGGCCCCCGCCGAGCAGGCGCGGCGCGCGGCGGCCGAGATCGAGCGGCTGGGCTACGGCTCCGTGTGGATCAACGAGGGCCGGCAGAGCAAGGAGCCGCTCACCACCGCGGCCGTCCTGCTGGCCGCCACCACCCGCGTCGCGGTCGCGACCGGCATCGCCAGCATCTGGGGCCGCGACGCGACGGGCATGACGGCGGGCGCGAAGACGCTGGCCGACGCCTTCCCGGACCGTTTCGTCCTGGGCATCGGGGTCAGCCACGGCCCGCTGGTCGGCAGCCGCGGCCACGCCTACGACAAGCCGCTGAGCGCGATGCGCGCCTACCTCGACGGCATGGACGCCGCCGAGGAGGGCCTGCCCGCGGCGCGGGCGCCCCGGCTGCTGGCGGCGCTGCGGCCCCGGATGCTGGAGCTGTCCAGAGACCGGGCCGACGGCGCCCACACCTACTTCGTGCCGCCCGAGCACACCGAGCAGGCCCGCCGCGTCCTCGGTGCGAGCCGGCTGCTGGTGCCCGAGCAGGCCGTGGTGCTGGAGACCGACCCGGGAAGGGCCCGCGAGATCGCCCGCGCCCACCTGGCCTACTACCTGACCCTGCCCAACTACCTGAGCAACCTGCGCGCCCTGGGCTTCACCGACGCCGACTTCGCGGGCGGCGGCAGCGACCGGCTGGCCGACGCCATCGTGGCCTGGGGCGACGAAGGGCAGGTCGCCGCGCGGCTGCGGGCCCACCTCGACGCCGGTGCCGACCACGTGGCCGTCCAGCCGCTGTCGCCGGGCGCCCCCGACCTCGACGACGCCCTGAGCCAGCTCCAGCGCCTGGCCCCGGCCCTCGGCCTGTGATCCGGGCGGGCCCGGCGGGTCGGTTTGACTTAGAGCGCACTTCAGTTCGTAACGTCGGTCCCATGACAACGCCTCAGCACAGGATCGGTTCGGGTTTCGGCGCGAGAAGCACCGCGGACGAGGTGCTCAAGGGCGTCGACCTCACCGGCAGGGTCGCGCTCGTCACCGGCGGCTACTCCGGCCTCGGCCTGCAGACCACCCGCGCGCTCAGCGGGGCCGGAGCCCAGGTCGTCGTCCCGGCCCGGCGTCGCGGCGCGGCCGAGGAGGCCCTGGCCGGCATCGACGGCGTCGAGGTGGGCGAGCTCGACCTGGGCGACCTCGACAGCGTGCGGCGCTTCGCCGAGGAGTTCCTGGCCTCCGGCCGCGACCTGCACCTCGTGATCAACAACGCCGGCATCATGGCCTGCCCCGAGACGCGGGTCGGCCCCGGCTGGGAGGCCCAGTTCGCCACCAACCACCTCGGCCACTACGCGCTGGTCAACCGCCTGTGGCCGGCCGTCGAGCGCGGCGGCGGCCGGGTCGTGGCCGTCTCCTCCGCCGGCCACCGGCGCTCCGGCATGCGCTGGGACGACGTGATGTTCGAGCACGGCTACGACAAGTGGCAGGCCTACGGCCAGGCGAAGACGGCCAACGTGCTGTTCGCCGTGCACCTCGACGCCGTGGCCAAGGACGCGGGCGTGCGGGCGTTCGCGGTGCACCCCGGCGGCATCCTCACCCCGCTCCAGCGCCACCTGACCAGGCAGGAGATGGTCGAGGCGGGCTGGATCGACGAGCAGGGCAACCAGCTCAACACCAGCTTCAAGACCCCTGAGCAGGGCGCGGCCACCCAGGTGTGGGCGGCCACCTCGCCGCAGCTCGACGGCATGGGCGGCGTCTACTGCGAAGACTGCGACATCGCCGAGCAGGCCGACGGCTCCGGCGGCGGGGTCCATCCCTATGCCACCGACCCCGAGCAGGCCGCCCGCCTGTGGCGGTTGTCGGCCGAGCTGACCGGCGTCGACGCCTTCGCCGGGCGGGCGGGCTGACGGTCAGCGTTTCATGGCGCCGTCGGCGATGGCGTCCGCCGCCTCGCCGATGGCCATGCCCACGATCTCCAGGCGGCGCACCAGCTCGCGCTGCTTGAGCGCGTCCGAGGTGACCTCGCCGGAGAAGATCCGGGAGATCTCGTACTGGTACATGCGCCGGATCGCGCCGCCGGCCTTCTTGGCCTCCAGGGCGTCCTGCACCACCGCCGAGGGCCGGGCGGCCAGGCCGCGCACGGCGCTCTCCAGGGCGTCGATGCCCACGATGACCTGGTCGAGCAGCGGCGTGAAACGGATCTGGTCGGGCACCCGGTACAGGTGCGACTCGCGCACGAAGTCCCGCAGCGAGTCCAGCACGTCGTCGATCGAGCGCGACAGGCGGAACAGGTCCTCGGGGTCGATGGGCGTGACCAGCGCGGTCTTGAGCTCCTCGACCAGGCGGGCGCGCTCCTCGTCGCCGAGGTGCTCGATCGCGCGCATCCGCTCGTGCGCGCCGGTCCTGCCGACCTCGCCGCCGATCATGGCCATCGCCAGCCACGCGCCCTGCTTGGTGGCCTTGAGCTGGCCGAGCAGGGCGCCGGTGAGCGCGCCGTCCATGCGGCCGGTCATGAGGTCACGGATCCGGCGCCATCGCTTCACCACGTCCCCCTCAGCCCCTTCAGGACGAACGCCGCCGTCGCGGCCAGCAGGCCGCTCAGCGGGAGCGTCAGCAGCCAGGCCACGACGATCTTGACGGCGGCGTACCAGCGGACCCGGCCGCCGCCCTGCGCGACCCCGGCGCCGACCAGCCCGCCGGCCACGGCCTGGGTCATGCTCACGGGCATACCCAGCGCGGCGCAGGCGAGCACGGCGGTGCCCGCGGCCAGTTCGGCGGCGACGCCGTGCGCGGGCCGGGAGACGATGATCTCGCGGCTCAGCGTACGGCCCGCCCTGGGCAGCCCGTAGAGCGCGCCGAGCCCGAACAGCACCGCCACCAGCGAGGTGCAGGCCAGGGGCGCGCCCTGGAAACCGAGCGCGATCATGAAGACGGCCAGCATCTTCTGCCCGTCGTTGGCCGCGTAGGCGAGCGTCTGGAGCAGGAACCCGGCCCAGTGCCAGCGGGCCAGGCCGGGCGCGTCGGTCACCCGGACGAGCAGCCGGATGAGCAGCCACGACAGCAGCGCCCCCACGAACGGCGCGGCCAGCCCGAAGACCAGCACGAGCGCCACCGAGCCGCCCGACACCGGCAGCCCCCACCCCAGCCCGGCCCCGGTGAGCCCGCCCACCACGGCCAGCGTGAGGCTGGTCGGCCGGCCCTTCGCGCTGAGCGTGAACACCACCGCCAGCGCGCAGAGCACGGCCACCGTCATCGCGGCCTGGCCGCCGGGGGCGTGGAAGCCCGCCAGCCGGTTCACGAACGTCAGCGCCACCTGGTGGGCGACCAGCGGGACCACCGTGACGAGCAGCACCAGCGCGAGGATGCCGACGGCCGGCCTGATCACCGGCAGCTTGAGCCCGGTCGCCAGCAGCGCCCCGCCGTCGTTGATCCCGGACACGACGGCGAACAGCCCCGCGACCCCGATCAGTACGACGGTCTCCAACGGCACGTGTCCCATCCCAGTCGGCGCTGCTCGGCACGGACAAGCCCGATTCCCTTATGGCCCTCATAGGTGAAAGGCGGCTGTCCCGTGCGGCGCCACCCCGGATAGCGTCCGTAATGCCCGATAACTACCCAAGATCGAGTGGATTGATGGACGAAGAACTCATTCTGTTGAATCCCGGGCCCGCATGTACGTCGAAGCGGGTCAAGGACGCCCTGCTTCGCGGCGACCTCTGCCACCGCGAGCCCGAGTTCACGGAGTTGCTGTTCAGGATCCGCGAGGCCCTGCCCCGGTGCCTGAACCTCGGCGGCACGCACGAGGCGCTGCTGGTCACCGGGTCGGGAACCGCGGCCATGGAGATGGCGGTCATCAGCTCCGTCCGCGCGGGACGCGGCGTGCTCGTCGTGAACAACGGCGTCTACGGCGACCGGATGATCAAGATTGCCAAGGCGCACGGCATCCCGTTCCACGAGGTCAGGAGCGACTGGACGGTCCCGGCCGACCCCGAGGCCGTCCGGGCGGCCCTCGCCGGGCGCGACGACGTGGACGCCGTGGTCTGCGTGCACCACGAGACCACGACCGGCCTGATCAACCCGATCAAGGAGATCGGCGAGGTCGTGGCCGAGCACGGCGCGCTGTTCGTGATCGACGCGATCAGCGGCACCGCGATCGAGGACCAGGACCTGGCGCAGGTCAGGGCGGACGTCGTCTGCGGCACCGCCAACAAGGGCCTGCACGGGCTGCCCGGCATGTCGTTCATCCTGTGCAGCGAGGCCGCGATCGAGCGGATCCAGGAGGCGCCCGCGCGCAGCCTCTACCTCAACGCCGCCAGCTACCTGGCCGGTCAGCGCAAGGGCGACGTGCCGTTCACCCCGGCCGTGCAGGTCTGCTACTCCCTCGACGAGGCGATCAAGGAGTACGAGGAGGCGGGCGGTTTCGCGGCGCGGACCCGGCTGTACCGCGAGCGGGCGGCCCTCGTCCGCGGCCAGTTCGCGCGGCTCGGCCTGGAAATCCTCGTTGATGAACAATTCAGGTCAAACACCGTAACAATGCTTCATCTCCCCGAAAACGTAACTTACGCGGCGCTTCATGATGAGCTCAAAAAGCGCGGTTACGTTATCTACGCCGGTCAGGGGCAACTTTCCGCGGACTTCTTCAGGATCTGCACGATGGGCGAGATCCCCTGGCACCGGCTGGAACAGCTCGAGGACGCGCTCCGAGAGTCGATCGAGGCAGCTAGGGGTTAACGACGACATGCAGCTCAACCTGCACCGGCTCTGGATCTTCATGACGGTCGTGGAGTGCGGCGGCTTCTCGGCCGCGGCGCAGAAGCTCTACCTCAGCCAGCCGTCCGTGTCACACCAGGTCAGGCAGCTTGAGCAGGCGCTGCGCGCCACACTGATCGACCGCAGCGGCGCCCGCATCAGGCTCACCCCCGAGGGCGAGGTGATGCTGGAGTACGCCAGGCGGGTGTTCCTGCTGGCCGACGAGGCCGTGGCCGCCATCCGGCAGGTCTCCGGGCTGCAGACCGGCAAGCTGGTCGCGGGAGGCACCACCACCGTCGGCACGTACCTCCTGCCGCCGTTGCTGGCCGCCTTCCGCGACCGTCATCCCGGCATCGAGCTCGGCATCCAGGTCGGCAACGGCCAGCGGGTCGAGCGCGGCCTGGTGGACGGCGAGATCGGCGTCGCGGTGCTGGCCGGCGAGCCCGGCGCGGCGCAGCTCGTCAGCGAGCCGATCCTGGAGGACCGGCTCGTCGTCATCACCCAGCCGGGCCACCGGCTGTCCAGCAAGGGCCGCGCCGAGCCCGCCGACCTGACGGGCGAGTTCTTCCTCATCCGCGAGCCCGGCTCCTCCACCCGCGAGCTGCAGGAGCAGGCGCTGGAGACGTGGGGGCTCGAAGAGGCCGGCCGCAGCGAGATCTGGGGCCCGGAGACGATCAAGCAGGCGGTCGCCGCGGGGCTCGGCGTCTCGCTGGTGTCCGAGCACTGCGTCGAGCAGGAGCTCGCCGACGGGCGGCTGGCGGCCCTGGAGGTGCTGCCCGCGCCCAAGCCCCGCCCCATCGTGCTGGCCCACCGCCGCGACCGGCTGCTGGGGCCCGCCGAGCAGGCGTTCATCGCCATGCTGCGCAACGTCCGCAGCTGGCCGGGGATCAATCGCTTGAGGAGCATCTCTTGACATCCCTGCCCTCCCGGGCACAGGTCGTGATCATCGGCGGCGGCATCGCGGGCTGCAGCGTGGCCTACCACCTGGCCCAGCTGGACTGGACCGACGTCGTGCTGCTCGAACAGGGGCAGCTCTCCTGCGGCACCACCTGGCACGCCGCCGGGCTCGTCGGCCAGCTCCGCAGCACCGAGAGCATGACCAGGCTGATCAAGTACAGCACCGACCTGTACGCCCGCCTGGAGGCCGAGACCGGCTTCGGCACCGGCTGGAAGCAGTGCGGCAGCGTCAGCGTGGCCCGCACCCCCGAGCGCATGACCCAGCTGCGGCGCACCGCGGCCGCCGCCCGGAACTACGGCATCCAGGCCGAGGTCGTCAGCGCGCGCGAGGCGGGCGAGCTGTGGCCGGTCATGCGCACCGACGACCTGGTGGGCGGCGTCTGGCTGCCCGGCGACGGCAAGGCCAACCCGTCGGACCTCACCCAGGCGCTGGCCAGGGGCGCGCAGCGGCACGGCGTCCAGGTGATCGAGCGGGTCCGCGTCACCGGCGTCACCGTGCGCGACGGCGCCGTGCGCGGCGTGCACACCTCCGAGGGCCACATCGAGACCGAGGTGCTGGTCAACTGCGCCGGGCAGTGGGCCAAGGAGGTCGGCAGGATGGCCGGCGCGACCGTCCCGCTGCACTCGGCCGAGCACTACTACGTGGTGACCGAGCGCATCCCCGGCGTGCGCCCCGACCTGCCCGTGCTGCGCGACCCCGACGGCTACGCCTACCTCAAGGAGGAGGTCGGCGGCCTGGTCGTGGGCGGCTTCGAGCCGGACGCCAAGCCCTGGGGCATGGACGGCATCCCCCACCCCTTCGAGTTCCAGCTCCTGGAGGCGGACTGGGACCAGTTCGCGATCATCATGGAGAACGCGATCCAGCGCGTCCCGGCGCTGGAGAGCGCCGGGGTCAGGATGTTCTACAACGGGCCGGAGAGCTTCACGCCCGACAACATGTTCCTGCTGGGCGAGACCCCCGAGGTACGCGGCCTGTTCGTCGGCGCGGGGTTCAACTCGGCCGGCATCGCCTCGGCGGGCGGCGCCGGCCGCGCGCTGGCCGAGTGGATCGTGAACGGCGAGCCGACCGGCGACCTGTGGCCCGCCGACATCCGGCGCTTCGCCCGCTGGGCCGGCAACGACACCTGGCTGCGCGACCGGGTCACCGAGACGCTGGGGCTGCACTACGCGATGTCCTGGCCGGACCGGGAGCCGGAGACCGCCCGGCCGCTGCGCCGCTCGCCGGTGCACCACCTGCTGGCGCAGGCCGGGGCGCGCTTCGGGTCGAAGATGGGCTGGGAGCGGGTCAACTACTTCGGGCCCGCCACGCCGTCCACGTTCGGGCGGCCGGGATGGCAGCCGTACGTGGACGCCGAGGTGGCGGCCTGCCGGAACGCGGCGGCGCTGTTCGACCAGACGGCCTTCTCCAAGTTCGTCCTCAAGGGCCCCGAGGCCATGGAGGCGTTGCAGTGGCTGTGCACCGCCGACGTGGACGTCGAGCCCGGCCGCGTCGTCTACACCGGCCTGCTCAACGACCGGGGCGGCTACGAGTCGGACCTGACGGTGACGCGCGTGGCCCGCGACGAGTACCTGATCGTGACCGGCTCGGCCCAGACCACCAGGGACTTCGACCACATCTCCAAGGGCCTCGGCGACCGGCGGGCGGTCCTGGTGGACGTCACCGGCGCGTACGCGGTCTTCGGCGTGATGGGCCCCTCGTCCAGGACGATCCTGCAGTCGGTGTCGAAGTCCGACTTCTCCGCCTTCGACTTCGGCACGTCCCGCCTGGTCGACCTCGGTCACGCCACCGTGCGCGCCACCCGCGTCACGTACGTGGGCGAGCTGGGCTGGGAGTTGTACGTGCCCGCCGAGTTCGCCGTCACCGTGCACGAGACGCTCATGGGCGCCGGCGGGCTGACCCAGGCCGGTCACTACGCCATCGAGGCCATGCGCATCGAGAAGGGCTACCGCGCCTGGGGCCGCGAGCTGGGCCCCGAGATCACCCCCGCCGCCGCCGGACTGCGTTTCACCTGCAAGAAGAGCGGCGGCTACCGGGGAGCGCGGCACGCTCTGGAGACGCCGTCGCGCAGGGTAGTCTCGATCGTGCTGGACGACCCCGCCGCACACCTGTGGGGCGGCGAGTCCCTGCTGTCCGACGGCGTCCCGGTGGGCTACGTCACCTCGGCGGCCCACAGCCCCACGCTCGGCAGGTCCGTGGCGCTGGGCTTCGTCACCGAGGTCTCGCAGGAAGGCGGCGTCACGCTGGAGAAGGTGGAGGTCGACGTGGCCGGCGACCTGTACTCTGCCCAGATCAGCCTCAAGGCGCCCTACGATCCCACGTCCGCGAGAGTGAAGGCATGAGCAGCCACGCCGAGTACATCCTGACCCTGTCCTGCCCCGACCGCCCCGGCGTGGTGGCCGCCGTCTCCGGCCTGCTGGCGGCGCACGGGTGCAACATCATCGAGAGCCAGCAGTTCGGCGACCGGGTTGCCCAGCGGTTCTTCATGCGCGTGCAGTTCTCCGGCCCGCTCGGCGAGGACGAGCTGGGCGCCGCCTTCGCCGCCCTGGCCCCCGACTTCGCCATGGAGTTCAGGCTGCGCGACGTGGCCAGGAAGCCGCGCGTGCTGATCATGGTCAGCCGGTTCGACCACTGCCTCAACGACCTGCTCTACCGGGTCAGGTCGAAGACGCTCGGCATCGAGGTCGTCGCGGTCGCCTCCAACCACCCCGACCTGCGCCCGCTCACCCAGTCGTACGGCATCGACTACCACCACCTGCCGATCACGCCCGAGACCAAGCCGAGGCAGGAGGCCGAGGTGCTGGCGCTGGTCGAGCACTACCAGGTCGACCTGGTGGTGCTGGCCCGCTACATGCAGGTGCTGTCGGAGGACCTGTGCGAGAAGCTGGCCGGGCGGGCGATCAACATCCACCACTCGTTCCTGCCGTCGTTCAAGGGCGCCAAGCCCTACCACCAGGCCCACAACCGGGGCGTCAAGCTCATCGGCGCCACGGCCCACTACGTGACCTCCGACCTCGACGAGGGGCCGATCATCGAGCAGGAGGTCGCCCGGGTCAACCACAGCCACTCGCCGGACGACCTCGTCCGCATCGGGCGCGACGTGGAGTGCGTGGCGCTGGCCCGCGCGGTCCAGTGGCACGCCGAGCAGCGCGTCCTGCTCGACGGCCACAAGACCGTCGTCTTCCCCCGCTGACCGCTATCCGAGGCTTTACGGGCGGTACGTCCCGAAGAACCAGGAGTTGCCTTCGGGGTCCTTGCAGGCGTACTCGCGCGAGCCGTACGGCTGGTCGGTGAGCTCCATGGTGATCACGGCCCCCGCGGCCCTGGCGTGATCGTGGTGGGCGTCGACGTCGTCGACCGCGATGTACACGCCGGGCCCGCCCGGCTTCCCCCGGCCGATCATGATCAGGTCGTCCTCGACGAACAGCTCGGCGTGCTCGACGACCCCGGACTCGTCCTTCGACGACTCGTGCACCCGGAACCCGAACGCCCCGGTCAGGAAGTCGAGCGCCGCCTGCGGGTGCTCGTAGCGGGCCAGTGCGTAGACAGTGCGTTTCATGGCTCCAGCATGCCCGGCGGCCCGCCCGCGGGTCTTGGACGAATCTGACCGGGCGTGGTGCCGCCGAGCGCCCGGAACTCCCGGTTGAGATGGGCCTGGTCGTAGAAGCCGCACTCGGCCGCGACCGCGGCGATCGGCCTGCCGGAGCGCAGCAGCCGCGCCGCCCGGCCGAACCTGATCACCCGGGCCGCCGTCTTGGGGGCCAGCCCGACCTGGTCGTGGAAGCGGGCCACCAGATGCCGGTGACTCCACCCCAGCGACGCGGCCAGCGACGACACGCCGAGCCGCCCGCCCGACTCCAGCAGCCGCGCCCACGCCCACGGCAGCTCGGGGCCCACCTGCGGCCCGGCCAGGATGCGTGCGGTCAGCAGCCGGTCGGTCAGGGCCAGCCGCTCGCGCCACGACGGCGTCGCGGCCAGCCGGTCGAGCAGTTCCCCGCCCCACGGCCCGAGCACGGCCTCCACCGGGACCACCCGGCTCGTCAGGTGGCGCATCGGCAGCCCGTACAGCCGCCGCGCCCCGAACGGCGTGAGCACCACCTCCACGCCCTCGCACGGCCCCTTGACCCGGGTGACCGCGAACCGGTCGGCGAGCCCGCCCGCGAACGCCCTTACCCGCTCCCCGTACGCCTCCATCGGCGCGCCGACGCCCAGGATGAGCACCGCCCCGGGAAGGGCGGCCTCGGCGCGCGTGACGGGCGCGGGATAGTGCTCGCTGTAGGCGCACAGCCGGGTGACGTACGGCCGCAGCGCAGCGCTGGGGACGGCCTCGACGATGGCCGGCCCCAGGCTGCTCATGCCTGCGACACTACAGACCGGTGTGCTGGGCGAGGAAGGTCAGCGTGTCGGCCGACAGATCGACCGTCCGGCTCACCGAGCGGGCGCCGTGGCCCACCTCGGCCTCGTTGCGCAGCAGCACCGGCCGCCCGGCCGCCGAGGCGTGCTGCAACGCCGCGCACATCTTCCAGGCGTGCAACGGGTGCACCCGCGTGTCGGACTGGAAGACGGTGAACAACGTCGCCGGGTAGGCCACCGACTCCTCGACCCGGTGGTAGGGCGAATACCCCCACAACCAGCCGAACTGTTCGGGGTCGTCGGCGCTGCCGTACTCGACGTTCCAGGTCGCGCCGAGGCCGAACTTCTCGTACCTGATCATGTCGAGCAGCGGCGCCGAGCAGACCACGGCCGCGTACAGGTCGGGACGCTGCGTCAGCGCGGCGCCCACCAGCAGGCCGCCGTTGGAGCCGCCGGAGATGCCGAGCTGCTCGCGGGTGGTGACGCCGGTCTCGATGAGGTGCTCGGCCGCGGCGTGGAAGTCGTCGAACACGTTCTGCTTGTTGGCCAGCATGCCCGCGCGGTGCCAGTCCTCGCCCTCCTCGCCGCCGCCGCGCAGGTTGGCGATGGCGTAGACGCCGCCCGCCTCGACCCAGGCCAGGATCGAGGCCGAGTAGCCGGGGGTCATGGACAGGCCGAAGCCGCCGTAGCCGTAGAGGATCGTGGGCCGGGGGCCGGGCCGCTCGTCGGCGGGGGAGATGATCAGCATCCGGACGTCGGTGCCGTCCTTGGACCGGTACGCCACCTGCGACGTGCGCACCGGCGGCACCTCGACCGCGCCCGGCGAGGCGGCCCACAGCGTGGTCTCGCCCGTGCGGGCGTCGTAGCGCTGGATCGTCGGCGGCGTGGTGTTGTCGGTGTAGCCGAACCACGCCTCGAAGCCGCCCTCGGGACGCTCGGAGATGCCGCCGATCGTGCCCAGCCCCGGCGTCGGCACCGAGCCGACCCGCTCACCGGTCGCCAGGTCGTGGACGGTGATCTCGCTGATCGCGTGGCGGGTCCAGCCCACCAGCATGACCGGGCGCTCCAGGTCGTCGAGGATCGCGAAGTCGGACAGCACCGCCTCGGGGTCCTCGGGGATCAGGTCGTGCCAGGTCTCGTAGCCGGGGTCGGCCGGGTCGGTCACGCACACCCGGCCGCGGGAGGCGTCCCTGTCGGTGTGGACGTAGAGCCGGCCGTCGCGGCCGAACACCAGGGCGGTCTGCGCGTCGACGCCCTCCTGCACGACCTTCAGGTCGGGGGCGTCGGCGGGCGAGGCGGTCAGGTCGGCCACCCACAGGTCGTTGCGCGGCGCGGTGCCCTCGTGCGCCGAGACCTGGAGCCAGTGGCCGTCGCGCGAGACGGAGACGCCGTAGTAGTTGGTCATCTTCAGCCCCTGGCCGAAGATCATCACGTCGTCCTCGGTCGAGGTGCCGACGCGGTGGAGGTAGACGCGGCGGTGGAACTGAGCCTCGTTCTCCGGCACCTCGGTGCGCGGCAGCCGGCGCACGTAGTAGAACGCCTCGCCGCCGGGCAGCCAGGCGATGGGGGAGTAGCGGCAGCGGTCGATCGGGCCCTCGACGCGCATCCCGGTGGCGACGTCCAGGATGTAGAGGACCGACTCCTCGTCGCCGCCCACCGAGATCTGGTACGCCAGCAGCCGCCCTTCCTTGTCGGGCTGCACGGCGTCGAGCGTGGTGAGACCGGACGGGTCGATCTCCATCGGGTCGATCAGCGCCCGCTCGGTGCCGTCGGCCTCGACCACGTAGTAGACCGCGTGCTCCTGGTCGGGCGTGCGGCGGGAGAAGAACCGGCGCTCCCCGCGCCAGGCCGGAACCCCCACCGAGCCGGACCGCAGCAGCTCGGCGATGCGGTCCTTGAACCGCTGCTCGCCACGGCTGGCGTTGAACAGCTCGGCCTGCGCGAGCAGCCACTCCTTGGTGTCCGGGCTGTCAGGGTCCTCCAGCCACCGGTACGGGTCGGGGACGGGCGTTTCGTGCAGGATGTCGACGACGTCTTCGCGGCGTGCCGTCGGATAAGGCTCTCGCGTCATGCCAGGAACCCTACTGCCAAGGTGGGGGCGTAAAGCGCTGGTGAAGCGGGCATAAAACGTAACGTGTGTCCCTCTGGTCATTCCGGCTTGAAGATTATGGGGTGGCGGGGACGCTACGGCTAACGCCAGACTTGGTGACAGGACGGTGCCGTGGTGACCATCCGCTGGACCGTCCGGCGGAGGTCCATGTGACGGAAGCACCAGTGCCCCAGGAGGGGCCGACAGGCGGGACATGCCACGGCATGTCCCCTTTGATACGCGCGCGGCAGGGAGAGGCCCGATGACGCGCCAGGTCCTGCTGCTCAACGCCACCTACGAGCCGCTCACCACGCTCTCGCTCCACCGGGCCATCGTCCTGGTGCTGCGGGAGAAGGCCGACGTCGTGCACCGCGACGGGCGGGGCGCCCAGCTCCGCTCGGCGAGTTGCACCCTCGACGTGCCTTCGGTGATCAGGCTCCGCAGATACGTCCGCATCCCCTACCGGTCCCGAATCCCGCTGACCAGAGCCGCCCTCATGCGGCGCGACGACTACCGCTGCGCCTACTGCGGGCAGCGGGCCGAGACCATCGACCACGTCATCCCGAGATCGCGTGGCGGCACCCACACGTGGGAGAACTGCGTCGCCTCGTGCACGACCTGCAACCACCGCAAGGCCGACAAGTACCTGGAGGAGCTGGGATGGTCGCTGCGCGTCCTCCCGGCGGTGCCGAGGGGCGCCCACTGGCGGCTCATCGGCGCCTCGCTCGTCGGCGATCCTCAATGGGCGCCCTACCTGGAGGCGGCGGCCTAGCAATCCCTTTTGAAGCCGGAGGCCACCGCCTGCCACCATGACGGGTATGTGGACCTTCACCTCCGATCCGGAGGAATTCGCCGCGGTCGCCGAGCCGTTCCTGCTCGGCGACCCGGTCGGCAACACGGTTCCGCTGACCGTCCTGGCCAACCTGCGTGCCGGCCATCCCGCTGACGCCGCCTTCTTCGCCTGGTGGACCGCCGAGGGCCAGGTGCGCGCCGCCGCCTTCCGCACGCCGCCCGCCCCGCTGAGCCTCACGCGCATGCCCGCCGAGGCCGTCGCCCCGCTGGTCGAGGCGCTCGGCGGCGACGTGCCCATGGTCGTGGGGCCGGTCGAGGTGACGGCCGAGGTCGTCCGGTTGCTCGGCGCGCCGGAGCGGACGGTGTCCGAACGGCTCTACCGGCTCGGCGCGCTCGCCGTCCCGTCCGTGCCCGGCCGCGGCCGGCTCGCCGGGCCCGGCGACTTCCCGCTGATGGTGAGCTGGTACCAGGCGTTCGGCGCCGAGGTCGGGCTCGGCGAGGCGCACGACGTCGCCGAGCGGGTCGCCCAGCGGGTGGCCGGGCGCGAGCTGTTCGTGTGGGAGGCCGAGGGCGTGCCGGTCTCGGTGGCCGGGCTCGGCCGGGCGGCCGGCGGCGTGTGCCGCGTCGGACCGGTCTACACGCCGCCGTCGTGCCGCAGGAAGGGTTACGGGGCCGCGGTCACCGCGTACGCCAGCGAAGTGGCGCTGGCCGAGCGGTGCGAGCAGGTCGTGCTCTTCACCGACCTGGACAACCCGACCAGCAACGCGATCTACCGGTCGATCGGCTACGAGCCCGTCTCCGACCATGCGCACCTGACCTACGCCGGCTCCCGCTCACCGGCCACAGCGGGTTAGGCTTACCGCATGCCGCGTTACGACTTCCGCTGCCGCGCCTGCGGCTCCACGTTCGAGGTCTCCCGTCCCATGTCGGCCTCAGACGAGCCGGCGACCTGCCCGGAGGGCCACGGCGACACGGTCAAGCTGCTGTCCACCGTCTCCATGACCGGTGGCGCCGCCGCTCCCCGTCCGGCCGGCGGTGGCGGGGGCGGCTGCTGCGGCGGAGGTTGCTGCTCCTCCTGACCGGCGGGCCCGGGTGAACGCCTCCACGGCCAGCCGGGCCGCCCGTTCCACGGTCGCCACGCCCGTCGCCATGTCCGGGCTGCGCTCCGACAACACGGCGATGAGCAGTTCGTGCCCGTTCAGCACGATCCGGCCCACGCTGTTGACCGTCCACCGCCCGTCGTGCGCGTCCACCGGCAGCCAGCCGTTCTTGAGCGCCACCTCGCCGCCGGCGGCGCTGACGCCCCACGCCTGCGACCGGTCCACCGACGACATGAGGCCCAGCGCCCAGCGGCGGCTCGCGGCCGGCACCGGCCCGGCGGGGTCGGTGAGCTGCTCCAGCACCCGCACCTGGTCCGACGGGTGGCTGAGGGTCATGCCCCACGACAGGCCCGCGCCCGGCCTGGTGTCGCGCACCTCCAGCGCGCCCAGGACCCGGCTGAGCCCCTCCTGGCCGCCGACCGTCATGTACAGCTCGTGCGCGCTCTCGTTGTGGCTCTGGCGGATCATCCGGGAGGCGAGCCTGCGTTCGTACGCGCCGAGCCGCCGGTGCTCGCTCTGCCTGAGCAGCAACAGAGCGAGCAGGATGTCCACCTTGGCCACGCTGGCCAGCACGAACGGCCTGCCCTCAGCGTAGGAGTACCGCACGCCCGTCGCGCGGTCGTACACCGACAGCGCCACCCGCCCCGGACGGTCCCGCAGCTGACGTTCCAGCGCCCGGTCGAGCGCCCGCCGCGTGGCCGGCGGCAGCAGGCGTTCCACGGCCACCGCCTGGCGGTGCGCCACGATCGGGAGCGGGGCCGGACGCGGGCCCGCCGCGCAGGCGGACACGACGACGGGCAGCAGGGCGGCGATGAGCGAGATCCCCCGGACGCGCATGTGCGCGAGCCTGTCACGCCCCGCACCAACGCCCGGGGGCCCGAGGGTCAAGCTTGCGGCAGGTTACGCCGCGGTGCTGCACCCGTGGCTCATGCCGCGGTGGTGCGCCGGCGGCGGCGCTGGAAGGGCAGGAACCGGTCGGCCAGGTGCGGCCGCGACGGGGTCAGGGTGGGCTCGACCGCGATGATGCGGTCGAACCGGAACGCCCTGATGGCCCGCCGCATCCGGCACACGCCGACCAGGTACCAGTATTCGCGGTGGACCAGGCAGGTCACCGGCTCGACGTCGCGGGAGGTGACGGCCCCCGAGGCGTCGCGGTAGTGGAGGCGGATCATGAGGCGGCTGGTGATGGCGTCGGCGATGAGCCTGGCCCGGGAGGCGGTCTCCACGGGCAGCGGCTCGGTCAGGGTCGCGAGCGTGGTCGCGATGACGTCGTCGTCGAGCTCCAGGTGCTCGAGCGCGTGTTGCAGGCCGCGCCGTGCGGCGACGGCCTGCGGGCCCGCTCCGAGGTGAGCGAGGGAGAGGGCGATGGCGGCGATCTCGGCGGTCGTCAGCGGGCGAGTCTCGTCCTTCACGACTGTCGTCATACCCCAAGAATAGGGACGACCACCGACAATTTTCGAAAATCTGTGCGGTGGACCGGGGGTCCACCGCACCCTAACTATCGGGACAGCTGCGACAGATCACGCGAGGCGCCGGTCGAGGCGGACGTGGTCATCGCCGCGTACGCCTGCAGCGCCACGCTCACCGGACGGTTGCGGTCGCGCGGCCGGTAGCCGCCCAGGTCGGCCAGCAGCCGCTCGCGCCGCGCGGCCAGCTCGGCCTCGGGCACCCGCAGCTCCATCGACCGGCCGGGGATGTCGATGTCGATGACGTCGCCGTCCTCGACCAGCGCGATCGTGCCGCCCTCGGCCGCCTCCGGCGAGGCGTGCCCGATCGACAGCCCGGACGTGCCGCCGGAGAAGCGGCCGTCGGTGACCAGCGCGCACGCCTTGCCCAGGCCCTTGCCCTTGAGGAAGGAGGTCGGGTAGAGCATCTCCTGCATGCCGGGGCCGCCCTTGGGGCCCTCGTAGCGGATGACCACCACGTCGCCCTCCTTGACCCGCCCGCCGAGGATGCCCTCGACGGCCTGCTCCTGCGACTCGAACACCACCGCGGGCCCGCTGAACTTCCAGATCGACTCGTCGACCCCCGCGGTCTTCACCACCGCGCCGTCGAGCGAGATGTTGCCGTAGAGCACGGCCAGGCCGCCGTCGGCGCTGTAGGCGTGCTCCAGGTCGCGGATGCACCCCTGCGCCCGGTCGAGGTCGAGGGAGTCCCAGTGGTTGTCCTGCGAGTACGCCTTCACCGTGCGCACGTTGCCCGGCGCCGCGTGCCACAGCTCGACGGCCTCGGGCAGCACGGTCGGCGACTTGACGTCCCAGGCGGCCAGCGTGTCGGCCAGCGTGCCGCCGTTGACCGTGGGCACGTCGCGGTGCAGCAGCCCCGCCCGGTCGAGCTCGCCCAGGATGGCCGGGATGCCGCCGGCGCGGTGGACGTCCTCGACGTGGTACTTGCTGGTGGCCGGGGCGACCTTGCACAGGCACGGCACCCGCAGCGAGATCTCGTTGATCTCCTTGAGGCCGAAGTCGACCTCGGCCTCGCGGGCCGCGGCCAGGATGTGCAGGATCGTGTTGGTCGAGCCGCCCATCGCCACGTCGAGCGCCATGGCGTTCTCGAATGCCGCGCGGGTGGCGACCGAGCGCGGCAGCACCGACTCGTCGCCGTCCTCGTAGTAGCGGCGGGTGATCTCGACGAGCTGGCGGCCGGCGTCCTCGAAGAGCTGCTTGCGCCGCTTGTGGGTGGCCAGGATCGTGCCGTTGCCGGGCAGGGCCAGGCCCATGGCCTCGGTCAGGCAGTTCATGGAGTTGGCGGTGAACATGCCCGAGCAGGAGCCGCAGGTCGGGCAGGCGTTCTCCTCCATCTCCAGCAGCTCGTCGTCGGACACCGAGGCGTCGGCGGCGGCGATCATCGGGTCGATGAGGTCGAGCTTGCGGCCCGGCGTCTTGCCGGCCTCCATGGGGCCGCCGGAGACGAAGATCGTGGGGATGTTCAGCCGGAACGCGGCCAGCAGCATGCCCGGCGTGATCTTGTCGCAGTTGGAGACGCAGATCAGCGCGTCGGCGCAGTGGGCGTTGACCATGTACTCGACGGCGTCGGCGATCAGCTCGCGGGACGGCAGCGAGTAGAGCATGCCGCCGTGGCCCATCGCGATGCCGTCGTCGACGGCGATCGTGTTGAACTCGCGCGGGATCGCCCCCGCCTCGCGGATCGCGGCCGAGACGACGTCGCCGACCTCGCGCAGGTGCACGTGGCCCGGGACGAACTGGGTGAAGCTGTTGGCCACCGCGATGATGGGTTTGCCGAAGTCGCTCCCGGCTACGCCGGTCGCCCGGAGCAGGGCCCGGGCGCCGACCATGTTCCTGCCGTGGGTGACCGTACGTGACCTGAGGGCCGGCATTGTGCTTCTCCCATCATGAGGCGAGTCTTCACATGTTACGGCCACCCGCCCGGCACCTGAGACGCGTGTCCACTCCCCGGACGGCTCAGTCCGGCAACCGTACGGCCGCGAGCTGGGTCGCCTGGGCCACCAGCCGGCCCTTGGAGTCCCACACGTGGGCCACCTCGTCCATGCGGTCGCCGCCGACGTCCGTGGCCGACAGGCGGACCCTGATCGGGCCGGGGGCGGGCAGCCGGCGGATGTAGGCCGAGAGCTGAATCGTCGGCACCCAGCCGGACAGCCCGAGGTCGAACGAGACCGGCGGCACCGGGTCGAGCGCCACCAGCAGGCTCAGCGGGTCCCAGTCGGAGCCGTCGGCCAGGCGCTGCCAGCTGGCGATCTCGCCCTTCCTGGTCGGCGCCCCGAACGCGAACGCCAGATGCGCCGGATCGACGCGCTCCTCGACCACGGCCATCAGCGGCACGGCGAAGTCCGCGCCGGGCGGGTCGGTGGGCGCGAGGAAGCAGTCCTCCTCGGCCGGCAGCTCGACCGGCGGGAGCGAGGTCCACCAAGGGTCGCCGTCGTCCAGGACGCCGAGCGTGACGTGCGACTCGACGCGCACCCTGCCCTCCTGGGCCGGCGAGACCCGTACCTGGGCCAGGCTCCGGCCGATCCGCAGCGGCTCCACGCGCACGTCCGCCGGGCCGGGCGCGGGCGGCTCGACGAAGGCGCCGCTCACGGCGGTCACGTGCGGATGCCGCTCGCCGGCGCCGCTCTGGCAGGCGGCGCGGGCCAGCACCGCCAGCAGGTAGCCGCCGTGCAGCTTGGTGCCCACGCTCCACTGGGCGTCCAGCGTGGCGCCGAACTCGTCCGCGCCGCGGGCGACCAGTGCAGTCGCCTCCCCGAAAGTCCCCATTTTTCGCGATATCCCTTCCGCAGAAGGTCAGATTGACATCGTCAACCTGACGGCGTCAATCTGAGATCCATGACCGCTGCGAGACGTGTGCGCGCCCGGCGCGGAGAAGGCGGCCTGCTGCGGGAGGAGATCCTGCGCGCGGCCGAGGACCTGCTGACCGAGTCCGGCAGCGAGGACGCCCTCACCCTGCGCGCCGTCGCCCAGCGCGCCGGGGTGTCCACGCCCTCGGTCTACCTGCACTTCGCCGACAGGGAGGCGCTGCTGGAGGCCGTCTGCCTGCGCGTGTGGGACGAGTTCGGCCGGATGTTCAGCGAGAACCTGACGGGCGACCCGTTCCTCGCGCTCGGCCGCTGCGGACGGGCCTACGCCCGCTTCGCCCTCGACCATCCCGTGCAGTACCGGGTGCTGATGATGCGGCCCTCGGCCGTGCAGGGCGTGCCGCCGGCCGCCGCCGCGTGCTTCCGCCACATGGTGGACGCCGTCGCCGCCTGCGTGGCGGCCCGCGTGCTCGAAGGCGACCCCGAGGAGCTGGCGCTCGGCCTCTGGTCGGCCGTGCACGGCTGCGTCTCGCTGCTCATCGCCCAGCCGTCCTTCCCCTGGCCCGAGGACCGGGAGGCGCTGATCGACCACATCGTGCGCATCGCCGGGGTGGGCACGGCCCTGCTGTCCCGCCTGCCGGACGTCCTGCCGCCCAGCGGCGTGCTGGCCGCCGAGCTGGACGACTTCGGCGCCCGGCTGTCGGCGAACACGTCGGCGGGCGTGAAAAAACCCCGCGGAGCGTGACTCCGCGGGGTCGGCCGGCCGGCCTAGCCCTCGCCGTACCGGGCGGGCAGGACCTGGGCGGCGATGTCGTAGAGCCGGTCGATCTCGGCCGGGGTCAGCGCCCGCTCGCGCTTGGTGATCCACTTGCGCGCCCGGTCGCCCTGATAGACGTCCACGCCGCGGATGGTCATGATCTTCCACGGCACGGGCGGCCCGTAGATGGCCAAGGACGGCACGACGACGACCTCGCGGCCGAACGCCTTGCTGATCAGCTCGCTGGCCTGGGACGCCTCCCACTTGGCCTCGGTCAGCCTCGGCTTCATGTCGAAGGGGCCGTGGAAGAGCTTCTTGCCCGACTGGACGCGGACGGGAAGCCGTTTGTCCCACTTCTCGGAGTCCACGGCGTAGACGCCGGTCGGACCCACCACGAGGTGGTCGATCTGGGCCTCGCTGCCGGGGATCGCCCTGGCGTGCAGGGTGCGGTAGCCGCTGCGCTCCAGCCTGCGGAGCTGCCCCTCGGTACGCCGCTCGGCCACGGACGCGCGCCGCCACGCCGGCACCGTGGAGTGGGACCGCGCGCGGTAGACCGCTTCGAAAATGGCCGCGACCACCCCGGCGGTCACGCCCAGACGCCAGTCGCGCAGCAGGAAACCCACCACGATCGCCACGCCGATCGCCACGAGCGCGCGATTGCGCATGCGGCGGAACCGCGGCTCCTGGAGCAGGTCACGCACGGACGCGCGTTCCACGGGCGCGTAGGTGGTGGTGGGCGCCGATGGTGTCGCGGCGGCGGTGCGCTCGCCCTCTGGCCGGTCGCTCACCCAGATGGGTGACGCGTTGTGACCGTCTTCTCGCTGGTTGTCGGAGTCCACGTAACTCACCGTAGCTCGGAGATCGGAATGATTCCTAGTGTTGACCTGTCCATAGTTTTATGGCCCAGCTCATCGTGTTCCACTCATGTTTTCGGGGTATGTCTTACGTTCTTCTCTAGAGATGCCTAGTGTGCCGATCGTGCGAGAAATACACGAGCTTTCCGCGCTCGAGCAGGCCCGGGCCGTCCGCGACCGTGACGTCTCACCGGTCGAGCTCGCCCAGCACTATCTCGACCGGATCGAGCGGATCGATCCCTCGGTCGGCGCGTACGTCACCGTGACCGCCGAACAGGCGCTCGACCAGGCGCGCCGCCTGGAGAAAGACCTGCCTGACGGGCCGCTGGCCGGGGTGCCGATCCCGGTCAAGGACCTCAATCTGGTCAAGGACGTGCCGATCACTTTCGGCTCGGCGGTCTACCGGGGGTTCGTCGCGCCGGTGGACGACACGGTCGTGACCCGGCTGCGCGAGGCCGGCACGGTCATGCTGGGCAAGACCGCGACCCCCGAGTTCGGGCTGCCCTGCTACACCGAGACCGACGTCTCGCCGCCCGCCCGCTCGCCCTGGGACCTCGGCACGTCGGCCGGCGGCTCCAGCGGGGGAGCGGCCGCCGCCGTGGCCGCCGGGCTGGCGCCGGCCGCCCAGGGCAGCGACGGCGCGGGCTCGATCCGCATCCCGGCCTCCGCATGCGGCCTGTACGGCATCAAGCCCACCCGCGGCCGGATCAGCTTCGCCCCGATCATCCCCGACCTGGCCGGCATGTCCACGAACGGCCCGATCGCCCGTACCGTCGCCGACGCCGCGGCCCTGCTCGACGTCATGGCGCACAACGAGCCCGGCGACCTCTACCTCGCGCCCCGGCACGAGGGCACGTACCTCGCCTGCGCCGGCCGCGACCCCGGACGGCTGCGCATCGCCCGCTACGCCGACCCAGTCGTGCCGGGGGCCGAGGTCGATCCCGAGGTGCTGGCCGCGTACGAGGGCGCCACCGCGATCCTCGCCGGCCTCGGGCACGAGGTCGTGGAGATCCCCAGGCCGTTCGGTGCGGACCTCGTGCCGCAGTTCGTCACCCTCTGGTACACCTTCGCCTGCATGCACCCGGTCGCCGACGACCAGGGGCACCTGCTCAGGTCGCTCACCCGGTGGCTGCGCGAGCGCGGCCTGGCCACCACCGCCCCCGCGTTCCTCCAGGCCCAGGCCGCTCTCCAGCTCGCCACCCGGGGCGCGCTCACGATCACGAACGCCTACGACGCGGTGCTCACCCCGACCCTCACCCAGCCGCCCAGGCCGGTCGGCTGGTTCGAGGACGTGGACGACGTCGAGGAGACGTTCGAACGCATGAAGCGCTTCGCCGCCTTCCCGGCGATCTACAACGTCAGCGGCCAGCCCGCGGTCAACCTGCCGCTGCACTGGAGCGCCGAGGGCCTGCCGATCGGCGTCATGCTGGCCGGGCGGATCGGCGGCGAGGGCACCCTGATCTCGCTGTCGGCCCAGGTCGAGGCGGCTGTGGGCGGGTTCTGGGGCGAGCGGCGGCCGTCCGTCTGGTAGGAGGGTCCCGTACGGGTCTGGCCGGGCACCCGCCGGAGGATTACGTTCGTCGTGTGAACAGCGCGGCGGAAAGTCTGCTCTTTCTCATCGGGGTGTCCTTGGGGCTGTTCGTACTGATCAGCCTGCTGGTCATGGTGCCGGGGCGGGGCTCGTCCCGGGTGGCGGAGCCGGGCCCGGTGTGGCTGGGCGGGCCGTCCGGGAGCGAGCACGGCGTGAGCACGTCGACCCGGGTGCTGGCCGACGGCGCCGCCCCCTGGGCACGGACGCCCGAACCCGACTGGGCGGCCGCGGCCATGACCGTCGAGCCGCACGAACCCCTCGGCGGCGCCTCGGCAGGCTGGTGACACAACGATGCCCCCCTCGAACCACCCCTCTGAGCAGCCCTTAGAGCAGCCTTTCGAGCAGCCCTCTGAGCAGGCACCGAAGCGCCCCCCCTTGGAACAGCCCTCGGAGGGACCTCCGACACAGGCGTCAGAGCGGGCTTTGGAGCGGTCGTTGGAGGGCGCATCGGCGCAGGCGTCAGAGCGGCCCTTGGAACGGCCCCCGACACAGGCTTCGACACAGACTTCGGCGCAGGCACAGATGCGGACGCCGACCCGTGCGCCGAGGCGGGCGCTGACGACGGCTCAGGTCGACGATCTCAGGAGGGCCGTCCAGAGGGCCGAGCGGCGCAGCGGGTTGCGCTTCGGCGTCTTCCTGGGCGAGCCGGTCGGCGCGCGACGGCACTTCGCCGAGCGCCTGCACACCGCCCTGGGCGCCGAGTCGGCCGACGCCGTGGTCGTGTTCGTCGATCCGGCGGGACACGCCCTGGAGATCGTCACCGGCGCGAACGCGAGGCGGCGGCTGAGCGACGGTGCCTGCCGGCTCACCGCCCTGTCGATGGCCACCGCCTTCAGCGCGGGCGACCTGATCGGCGGCCTCCTGCACGGCATCACCGCCCTCGCCGACCAAGCCACCCCCCACCACTGATGGCCCTCCCTCCGAACCCGGCGTGCCAACCTGGTGGGCGCGGCCACGCAGGTGCCCTCCATGTGCAGCCACGGCCCCCTTCGCTCCAAGGGACACCGCACCCTTCGGCTCAATCACGCTTCCCACGGGCACCCCTCGGTCCGAAGGCACCGCACCCTGCGGTCCAGCCACGCTGCCGCGCGGCACTCTTCCGCGCAGCCACGCTGCCGCGGGGCACCCTTCGGGGCGGCCACGCTCTCACGCGGCCCCCTTCCGTGCTGGACATACCACCG
Organism: Nonomuraea sp. NPDC049758; assembly: GCF_040674635.1. Lineage (NCBI taxonomy): Bacteria > Bacillati > Actinomycetota > Actinomycetes > Streptosporangiales > Streptosporangiaceae > Nonomuraea > Nonomuraea sp. NPDC049758. Next base: position 32,591 of record NZ_JBFAMZ010000010.1, on the reverse strand, counting down.
CCGTCGGCTCAGATGTGCTGTGTCCTGCGGCGGCTCAAGGGTGCGGCCCTTTGCGGCCCGGGTGTGCTGCTTCTTCGGCCCGGAGGCGCTGTGCTTGGCGGCGGTCAGGTGTGCCGTCCCCCCGCACCTGAGGGGGACGTGCCCGTCGGCTCAGGTGTGTTCGGGGGTGTGTGGTCAGGCGCGTTGCAGCAGGGTGACGACGTGGTCGCTGACGCCGGCGAGCAGGCTGGACGGTTCGATCGGCGCTCCGGCCACGGCCGAGAACAGGGCGGGTAGCCCCGGGAGCGGGAAACCGTCGTCCTTGGCGGCCGCGGCGCCCACCGCGTTCTTGTCCAGCGCCGTCCGGCTGCGCTCCCAGGCGTCGAGCACCTCCTCCGGCGACGGCACGCCGAACCCGTGCCCGACGGGCGCCGCGTGCCGCAGCCGGACGAGCGGCGTCTCGGCGAAGGTCAGCGCGGTACGGGCGCGTACCTGCAGGTCGGCGCGGGGCTCGGGGTCGATCCAGTCCATGGCCGTGCAGGGGTTGCGGCAGGTCGCGACGCAGACCGCGAGCGCGCCCGCGAGCTGGCTGTGCTGCCGGTCGAAGTAGGCCCGCCAGCCCTCCCCGGGTTCGACCGACACCCGCAGCGTGCGGTTCGTGGCCGACTGCTCGGACTTGGTGTGGTCGCACTCACGGTCGCCGATCACGCCGAACCTGCTCCCGGGCGCGCTCAGCCCGGCGGGCCAGCGGGCCGGGTCGCCGGCGTGGCCGAGCTGCGGCTCGAAGGCCAGCAGCGGCAGATATTCGCTGGCGATGTGCACGGCCGCGATCATGGGGCTCAGCTCCCGCCGGTGCCAGCGGACGGCGATCACCTCGAGCAGCAGGCCGTAGGCGGGCTTGAGCGACTCCAGGGCCCCGCGCGGCTGCTCCCGCGGCGTCTGCGGCATGTGGCAGGCGCGGGCGAGCCGGCGCAGGTCGGCGGGTACGGACCTGGCCTCGGCGGCGAAGTCCTCGGCGTCGAGCGAGAGCAGCCGCTGCCCGAACTCGCACACGTCGGAGATCTCGGCCGTGGGAGCGAGCGCCCCCAGGTCGGCGAAGGCGTACCGGCGGGCGAGGGCGATCAGCAGCTCACGAGTCGAATCCACGCGAAGACTTTCTCACGATCTTGCAGCAGTCACGGACATGGGGCACGCACGCACCAGACGCCCCGAAGCGGTCACCGGCTGGGGGTGCGTACGCCCTGGGTGGCCTGGAAAGGTCACGGGCTCGGGGTGCGTGGGCGCCGGGCGTCCTGGAGTGGTCACGGACGTGGGGTGCGCACGCACAGGAAGCTTCGGAGTGGTCAGGGACACGAGGTGCGCACTGGTTACGGGCATGGGGCGCGTACGCATTGCACGTCTTCCGGCGGGCTGGTGACCGTGGGCTCGTCCGTGGGCTCCTCAGGGGGCTGGGTGGGCTCCTGTGTCGGCTCGGGCTCCGAGGTGGTCACGGTCGGCGTGGGCTTCGGCGAGACGGTGGGCGTGGCGCTCGGGGTGGTGGGGGCCACGGTCGGGCCGGGGGTCGCGCTGGTGGTGCCGCTCGGCTTGGCGCTCGGCACGGCCTTGGTCGGCGGCGCGGGCTGCTTGGTGGTGTGCTCGGGGCTGCTCGGGCTGTGGACCTGCGTGGTCTCGTCGGCGGGCGGCAGCACCTGGCCCGTGCTGGCGGGCTCGGCCGGACGCAACCACACCGACCCCGCCACGGCGGCCGACACCACGACGGCGGCCGCCATCGTGGCCAGGGCCGTCAGCGTGCGACGACGGCGGGAGCGGCCGCCGGCGGGGGCCGATGGCATGGTGAGCGGCGAGCCGGGTTCGGCCACGGGCATGACGCCCGTCGGCTGAAGGCCCGGGTGGGAGCCCGTGGGGAGGCCCGGATGGGAACCCGTGGGAAGACCCGCGTGGGAGCCCGTGGGCAGACCGGTGTGAGGGTCCGTGGACAGGCCTGTGTAGGAGCCCGTGGGGAGACCCGTGTGGGAGCCCGTCGTGGGCGGGGTCGCCGGAGGGCTGGTGAGCGGCGGGCCGGGCAGGGCCGCGCCACTGACCGACGCGCGGGCTGCCCGCGCCATGTCGGACGCCGAGGACCAGCGCTGCGCCGGATCCTTCTGCAGCGCCCGCGTCACCACCTGGCGCACGGCCGGCGGCAGGTCGGCGGGCGGCTCGGGCACGGGCGCGTTGAGATGCTTGAAGATGATCTGCACAGGGGTGTCCCCCTGGTACGGCAGCCGCCCGGTCAGGCACTCGTACGCCACCACGCCCAGCGCGTAGACGTCGACCGCCGGGGTGACCTCGTTGCCCGCGGCCATCTCCGGCGCGCAGTAGGCGGCCGAGCCGAGCATGGTGCCCGTGGCCGTGAGATGACCGGCCGAGCCGGAGTGGGCGACCCCGAAGTCGGTCAGCGCGACCTGCCCGTCGGGCCGGACCATGAGGTTGGCCGGCTTGACGTCACGGTGGACGATGCCCTGGGCGTGGGCCGCGGCCAGCGCGTCGCCCACCTCGGCGACCAGGCGCATGGCCTCCTCCGCGCCGAGCGGGCCGCGCCGCAGCACCCGGTCGAGCGACTCGCCCCGGACGTATTCCATCACCAGGTAGCTGACCCGGCGCCCGTCGGCCTCGTGGACGCCGTAGTCGTAGACGCCGACCACGCCGCGGTGCCTGAGCGTGGCCATGGCCCTGGCCTCGTTCTGGAAGCGCTGGGTGAAGGTGGGGTTCTCCGACAGGGCGGGCATCATCACCTTGACCGCGACGGCCCGGCCCAGCACCAGGTCGTCGGCACGCCAGACCTCGCCCATGCCGCCGCCGCCGAGGCGGTCGGCCAGCACGTAGCGGTCGTTGAGCGTGGTACCGGCGCCTAGCACGTACTTGAGGCTAACACCCGGTCTCCGTGCTCAGGCCGTATTCGCCGCAGCGCGAAGCCAGGTCCCCGCCGGGTGTGGCGGGGACCCGGACGGATCAGGCCGACGCGGCGTCGGTCGCGCGGTTGCGCAGAGCGCGGCTGACGCCGTCGGCGCCCTCCAGGATCAGCCTGCGCAGGGCCTGCGGCGGCTGCTCGGCGGCCAGGAAGTCCTGGGCCGCCTTGACCGTGGCGGGCTCGATGAGCAGCGCGGGGAAGCAGTTCATGGCGAACGTCGAGGCCTTCTCGAACGTCCACTCGCGGTAGACGCGCCCAACCTCGGCGAAGTACTTCTCCCGGTACGGCTCCAGCAGCTCGGCGTGGTGGGCGTCCTGGAAGCCGGCGATGGTGTTGCGGGCGATGTGGTTGGCCAGGTCGCCGCCCACGATCCGGTCCCAGGCCGCCGCCTTGGCCTCGGCCGTCGGGATCGCGGCCCGGCACAGCGCGGCCGACCGCTCACCCGTCGCCGTAGGGTCGCGCTCCAGCTCGGCGGCGATGTCGGGCTCGCCCAGGCGGCCGCCGGAGACCAGCGCGGCCACCAGCGTCCAGCGCAGGTCGGCGTCGACGGTCAGGCCCTCGGGCACGCCGGTGCCGTCGAGGATGGCCTGCAGCAGGTCGAGGTCGGCGCCGGAGACCGCCACCGGGGCGAACGCCTGGAGGAAGGCGAGCTGGTGGTCGGAGCCGGGCGCGGCCGAGCCGATCAGCGAGCGCAGCTCGGCGGCCAGCAGCGCCTCGCCCTCGGCCCGCCAGGCCGGCGCGGCGTACTGCTGGACGGCCTGGCGCGCCTGGCGCAGCACCGCCTGCAGGACCGTGATGTCGGAGACCGTGCCCGCGCCGGAGACGACCAGCCTGACGTAGTCGCGGGTGGACATCTCGCCGTCGCGGGTCATGTCCCAGGCCGCCGACCAGCACAGGGCGCGCGGCAGCGACTCGGTGAAGGCCGCGATGCCGCCCTCGACGAGCGTGCGCAGGGAACGCTCGTCCAGCCTGATCTTGGCGTAGGTCAGGTCGTCGTCGTTGAGCAGCACCAGGTCGGGCTGCTCGGCGCCGACGAGCTCGGCCACGCCGGTACGGGCGCCCACCACGTCGAGCTCGACCCGCTTGGTGCGGGTGAGCACGCCGTCGGCCAGCGAGTACAGGCCGATGGCGATGCGGTGCGAGCGCAGCGTCGGGTAGTCGGCCGGGGCCTCCTGCAGCACCTCGAAGGAGGTGAAGCGGCCGTCGGACACCTCGAAGGAGGGCCGCAGCGTGTTGACCCACGCGGTCTCCAGCCACTCCTTCGACCACGACGACAGGTCGCGGCCCGAGGTGCGCTCCAGGGCGGCGAGCAGGTCCTTCAGCTCGGTGTTGCCCCAGGCGTGCTCGGCGAAGTAGTCGCGCACGCCGGCCAGGAAGTTGTCCAGGCCGACGTAGGCGACGAGCTGCTTGAGCACCGAGGCGCCCTTGGCGTACGTGATGCCGTCGAAGTTGACCTCGACCGCCTGCATGTCGGGGATGTCGGCGGCGATCGGGTGGGTGGAGGGAAGCTGGTCCTGGCGGTAGGCCCAGGACTTCTCCACGTTGGCGAACGTGGTCCAGGCGCCGTTGCCCCAGCGGGTGGCCTCGGCCTGGGCCAGCACGGACACGTACGTGGCGAAGGACTCGTTCAGCCACAGGTCGTCCCACCAGCGCATGGTGACCAGGTCGCCGAACCACATGTGGGCCATCTCGTGCAGGATCGTCTCGGCGCGCCGCTCGACGACCGCGTCGGTCACGCGGGAGCGGAAGACGTAGTCCTCCAGGAACGTCACGCAACCGGCGTTCTCCATCGCGCCGGCGTTGAACTCGGGCACGAAGAGCTGGTCGTACTTGGTGAAGGGGTAGCGGACGCCGAACACCCGGTGGAAGAAGTCGAAGCCCTGCCTGGTGACCTCGAAGAGGTTGTCGGCGTCGAGGTGCTCGCCGAGCGAGGCGCGGCAGTAGAGCCCGAGGGGGATGCCGTCGTGCTCGGAGGTGACCTTGTAGTAGGGCCCGGCCACCAGCGCGGTGATGTACGTCGAGATCACCGGCGTCGGCTCGAACTCCCAGCGCCTGGCCGCCTGGACGCCGCCGTGGCGCCCGGACTGCCCTTCGAGGTCCTCGACCTTGGCCGCGGCGCCGTTGGAGACGACCTCCCAGTCGGCGGGGGCCAGCACGGTGAGCTGGAAGACGGCCTTGAGGTCGGGCTGGTCGAAGCAGGCGTACATGCGGTGGGCGTCGGCCGTCTCGAACTGGCTGTGCAGGTAGACCTTCTGGTCGACCGGGTCCACGAAGCGGTGGAGACCCTCGCCCGTGCGCATGTAGCTGCAGTCGGCGTCGACCAGCAGCTCGTTGGACTCCGCCAGCGAGGGGAGCGGGAAGCGGCCCTTTTCGGCGTCGTAGGAGGAGACGTCGAGGTCGGTGCCGTTGAGGGTGACCTTGCGCACGTTGGCGCCGTGCAGGTCGATGAAGGTGGAGGCGCCCGGGCTGGTGCTGGTGAAGCGCACCGTCGTGACGCTCTCGAAGCGCTCGTCCCCCTCCGTCAGGTCGAGTGCGACCTCGTACGACTCGACCTTCAACAGCCGGGCGCGCTCGCGAGCCTCGTCCCGGGTCAGGTTGCCTGCCAAGTTGCGCTCCTTTTCACCACTTCGTTGTAGTTTGTCGGTATCCTGCCACGCCGGGAATAGGACCTCGACACCCTCAGGTTATGGCCCCACGTGACTGAGAAGATTCCCGTGGACCTGTGGTTCGATCCTTTCTGCCCTTTTGCCTGGGCGACGTCACGATGGCTTCTCGAAGTGGAGAAGGTACGCGCCGTCGAGCCGCGCTGGCACGTCATGAGCCTCAACGTGCTCAACGAGGGCAAGGACGTGCCCGACTCCTACCGTGAGGCCATCGCCAGGGCCATCGAACCCGTCCGCGTGGTGGCCGCCGCGCGGGCCGCGCACGGCGACGAGGTCGTCGGCCCGCTCTACACCGAGCTCGGCACGCGCCTGCACAACGAGCGCGGGATGAAGGACCTCAGCCGCCTCGGCGAGCTGATCGAGGACTCCCTGGAGGCGATCGGCCTCAGCCGCGACCTCGCCGCCGCCGCCCACTCCACCGAGTGGGACGACGCCGTACGCGCCTCCCACCAGGAGGGCATCACGCTGGTCGGCCAGGACGTCGGCACCCCGGTCATCCGCGTCGGCGCCAACGCCTTCTTCGGCCCCGTGATCACGTCCATCCCGAAGGGCGAGGACGCGGGCAGGCTGTGGGACGGCGTGCTTCTCGTCACCGAGTTCGAGGACTTCTTCGAGCTCAAGCGCACTCGTACCAGACAGCCCACCTTCGACTAGATATGTCGCCCCCGCTGGGGTAAGACTCATACCCTGGCGGTAGGTTCGCGGGCGCGCGGAGGATGAGGAATCCCCCTCCGCTCGATCCGTGGTCTCGCCGGCCCCACGACGTGCACGCGAGGATGGCCCCATGCGCCAGCTGTATATCGACGGTTCCTGGAACGCCTCTACGTCAGACGAGTCCATCGAGGTCGCCAACCCGGCCACGGAGGAGATCATCGACCGGGTGCCGGCGGGCACCCCCGACGACGTCGAGGCGGCGGTGTCGGCGGCGCGTGAGGCGTTCCCGGCCTGGTCCGACACCTCGGCGGCCCAGCGCGGGAAGCTCCTCGGCCACGCGGCCGAGCTGCTCAAACAGCGCGCCGAGAGCGTCGCGGCGACGATCGCCACCGACATGGGCGCGCCCCTCGGCTTCGCGCTCAAGGTGCAGACGCTGATGCCCGCCGCCGTCCTGTCCTCCTACGCGCAGCTGGCCGAGAGCTACCCGCGCGAGTCCCGCATCGGCAACTCGCTGCTGGTCAAGGAGCCGATCGGGGTCGTCGCGGCGATCACGCCCTGGAACTATCCGCTGCACCAGATCATCTGCAAGGTCGGCCCCGCGCTGGCCGCCGGCTGCACGGTGGTGCTCAAGCCCAGCGAGGTGGCGCCGCTGGCGGCGTACGCGCTGGCCGAGATCCTCGACGAGGTGGGCCTGCCGCCTGGGGTGTTCAACCTGGTCAGCGGGCGCGGCCCGGTCGTCGGCGAGGCGATGGCCGCCCATCCCGACGTGGACATGGTCTCCTTCACCGGCTCCACCGTGGCCGGCCGACGGGTCGCCGCGCTCGCCGCCGAGACCGTCAAGCGGGTGGCGCTGGAGCTCGGCGGCAAGTCGGCCAACATCATCCTGCCCGACGCCGACCTGGCCACGGCCGTCAAGGTCGGCGTGGCCAACTGCTTCATCAACGCCGGCCAGACCTGCTCGGCCTGGAGCCGCATGATCGTCCACCGCGACCAGTACGACGACGCCGTCCGCCTGGCCGTCGAGGCGACCCGCAAGTACACCGTCGGCGACCCCTTCGACGAGGGCACCCGGGTCGGGCCCCTGGTGTCGGCGGCCCAGCGCGACCGGGTGGTCCGCTACATCAACCGGGGCCAGGAGGAGGGCGCCAGGCTCGTCGCCGGCGGCACCGAGCGCCCCCGCGAGCGCGGCTTCTACGTCGAGCCCACGGTCTTCGCCGCGGTCGAGCCGGGCATGACGATCGAGCAGGAGGAGATCTTCGGGCCCGTGCTGGCGATGATCCCGTACACGAGCGAGGGCCAGGCCGTGGAGATCGCCAACGCCACCAGGTACGGCCTGGCCGGCGCGGTCTGGTCGGGCAGCCAGGAGCGCGCGGTCGCCGTCGCCCGCAGGCTGCGCACCGGCCAGGTCGTCGTCAACGGCGGCCAGTTCAACCCGCTGGCCCCCTTCGGCGGCTACAAGCAGTCGGGCGTGGGCCGCGAGCTGGGCGAGTTCGGCCTGGAGGAGTACCTGGAGATCAAGTCGCTGCAGCTGTAGGCCCCCGGCCCGCCGCGGCCTACGCGCGCAGCATGATCCTGCGGGCCTCGTCCTTCGGCAGGCGGTCGACGTACAGCCTGCCGTCGAGGTGCTCGGTCTCGTGCTGGAAGCAGCGCGCCAGCGAGCCGCGGGCCTTGATGCGCACGGGCCGCTGGAGCCGGTCGACGCCCTCGACGGTGACGCCCGCGGCCCGCGCCACGGGGGCGTAGATCGGCGTGCGGGTGCGGCGGTCGGGCACCGACAGGCAGCCCTCCTCGTCGGAGACCTCCTCGGCGTCGTCGACGGTCAGCACGGGGTTGGCGACATGGCCCTTGCGCCCGGCGATGTCGTAGACGAACAGCCGCCGCGACACGCCGATCTGCGGACCGGCCAGGCCCACCCCGTTGACCGCGTACATCGCCTGGAACATCTCCTCGATCAGGCGGCGCAGCTCGCGGTCGAAGTCGGTGACGGGCTCGGCGGGCGTGCGCAGCACCGGATCGCCGACGACGCGGATCTCACGCATGCGTCTCCACTTTCGTAAGGACTGGGGAACGGTAGGGGTCCTTACTCTAGCCAGCGAGTGGGATCGGCGGGGCTGTGGAAGACTGGACGGGTGCGTGTCTACATCGGTGCCGACCATGCCGGCTATGAGCTCAAGAACCACCTCGTGTCCTGGCTCAAGGACCACGGCCACGAGGTGACCGACTGCGGTCCCTTCGTCTACGACGCCGAGGACGACTATCCGGCGTTCGTCCTGCGCGCCGCCGAGGGCGTCGGCGGCGACCCCGGCAGCCTGGGGGTGGTGATCGGCGGCTCGGGCAACGGCGAGCAGATCGCGGCCAACAAGGTGCGCGGCATCCGCGCGGCCCTGGCCTGGAGCGAGGAGACCGCCTCGCTGGCCCGCGAGCACAACAACGCGAACGTCGTCAGCATCGGCGCGCGCATGCACACGACCGAGGAGGCGACCAGGTTCGTCGAGGTCTTCCTGACCACCTCCTTCTCCGGCAGCGAGCGCCACAGCAGGCGCATCGCGCAGCTGACCACCTACGAGACGATCGGCCAGCTGCCCTCGCTGCCCTAGGTCTTGCGCCTGGCCTCGCGCCGGGGCGTCTCGTCGCGCAGGGGCCGCCGGTCGGCGGCCTCCTGCTGCTCCTTCGACGGCCTGGACACGTCGCGGGCCCGCATGGCGATGGTCGCGGTGATCTGCAGACTTTGCAGGGCCATGCTCAAGAGCCTACGTCGTGTGTCTCAGAACACCAGCCCGGCCAGCGGCTTGGGGCTCCACGCCATGGCCGCGGCCAGCGCCCGCACCGCGCCCGGCGTGTGCTCGCGCAGCAGGCCCGCGTCGAGCTGCGCGCCGAGCAGGCCGTCGCCCATGTACGCCGAGCCGAGCGCGGACACCGGCACCGTCAGGTGCGGCTCGTCGTCCACCGGCTTGCACTCCGCGCCGGTGGTGTCGGCGGTGAGCCGCCGGCGGCCGGCGTTCCACGGGCACACGTCGTCCTCGATCTCGATCACCAGGTCCACGGGGGCCGCGTAGGCGCGGGCGGTCAGGGCCCGGTCGACGTCCACCAGGCGTACCCACAGCTCGTCGGACCAGGTCGCGCGCAGCTGGCGGGAGTCGGCGAGCAGCGCGATCAGGGCGTCGTCCACCGGCCGGGCGTACGCCTCCAGCCTGGTGATCAGGTCACGGTCCAGCATGTCGCGCCACAGCAGGGCGTAGGCCGCCGGATCGATCGCCTCCAGCTCGAACACCCGCAGCTCGCCGCTGGGCACGCCGTTGGCGTCCCACGCCGACTTGGTGCGGAACAGCGCGTAACCGCGCACCTCCTGGTCGTCCTCGGCGAGCACCGCGCGCAGCGAGCCCCAGCCGCCCCTGTCGTGCTCCTCGTCGGCCAGGAAGGCGTCCCAGACGTGCCGGGTGCGCTCGTACCGGCCCGGACGCCGGGGCACGACGGCGGCGAACAGCTTCTCGAAGTCGGCCCTGGCCTCGGTGGGGGAGACCACCCTGAGCCGGAGCGCCGGGTCGGTGGGGGCGTCCCGCACGAAGGCCGAGCGATGCTTGTCAATCTTGTACGACAGTTCGCTGGCCGCCCTGCCGTACCCGAACCTGCCGTAGATCAGCGACTCGGAGGCGTAGAGGGCGGCCACCGACTCGCCGCGGTCGCGGATGTCGGACAGCTGCCGGCGCATCAGCGCGGACAGCACGCCGCGGCGGCGGTGCGAGGGAAGCACGCTGACCGCGGTCACCCCGCCCACGGGGATCTGGCGTCCGCCGGGGACGGTCATCGTGAGGCTGAAGACGGACGTGACGCCCGCCATGGTGGTGCCGTCGAAGGCGACCAGGGCGCGGTCGAACTCCGTGGCCGCCTTGTACCGCTCGTCCTGGGTGGGATGCGGCGTCCAGCCGAACCCCTCTGCGAGCACGCCGGCGAAGCCCGGCCACTCGGATTCGTCAATGGGACGGATCGGATAGGTCATCCGTCCACGGTAGGAGCGGGCAAAGGGGGACGGCCACCCAATATCCGTGCTTAATGATCAAGGCCTTGGTCAAGTGGGCTGCCCAAACAGGGGTCAGACCGATACAGTCACACGCATCATGAGTTCCCGTCCGGCGCCGTTGATTCCGCCACGGGTCCGTGCGGTCCTGGTGCGGGTGCCGTTCCTGGTGTCCGCCGTCCGGTTCGTCCGGAGAGGGCCGCTGGCCCGTGACCGCAACCTGCTCATCACACTGACCATGCTCTCGCTCGTCATCGGGCTGCTGGCGGCGAAGGTGTCCACCGAGTGGTTCTCGCCGTCGCTGCTCATCCTGGTCACCCTGATCGGCGGGCTGCAGCTGCGGCTGCGCAGCCTGGTCAAGCTGCTGGTGGCGGTAGGCGTCGCGCTGACCTACGTCGCGGCCACGCTCGGGGTGGCGCGGGTGGGGCTGGGGCTCACGGTGACGATCGTGTTCACCACCGTGCTCGCCGTGCTCATGGCCCGTACCCGGGGCAAGCTCGGCGTGCAGGGGCTGCGCGGCGACGCGATGCTGCTGGAGCTGCGCGACCGGCTCAGGAGTCAGGGCGAGCTGCCCCCGCTGCCGAAGGACTGGGGCGGCAAGGTGGTGCTCAAGCAGGCCGGGGGCTCGTCGTTCGGCGGCGACTTCCTGGTCTCCATGCGCGACGGCGACTCCGTGGAGATCGCCCTGGTCGACGTCTCCGGCAAGGGCGTCGACGCCGGCACCCGCGCGCTGCTGCTGTCGGGCACGTTCGGCGGGCTGCTCGGCTCGGTCGACGACTTCCTGCCCGCGTGCAACGCCTACCTCCACCGTCAGCGCGGCGACGAGGGCTTCGTGACGGCCGTGCACGTACGCCTCGATCTCGCCACCGGCGACTACACGATCACCTCGGCCGGCCATCCGCCGGTGGTGAAGCTCGACTCGGGCACCGGCAACTGGCAGGTCGCCTCGGCCAAGGGCGTGGTGCTCGGCGTGGTGCCCGACCTCCACTGCGAGCCCGACAGCGGCACCCTGCGCAAGGGCGACGCGCTGCTGCTCTACACCGACGGCCTGATCGAGCAGCCGGGGCGCGACATCGACGCCGGGCTCGACCGGCTGCTCGGCGAGGCGGAGCGGCTGCTGCCCTCCGGTTTCCGCGACGGCGCGAGGGCGCTGGTCAACGCGATGTCCTCGGGCCACAACGACGACTGCGCGCTGGTGTTGATCTGGCGTCCGTAGTGACGTTTCACACGGGTCAGGTCGTGATGGCGGTCACTGGCAACGGGTTCGGCGGGCTGAGATCATTCGACTGTTCGGGTCCCGGCGGAGCGGCGCGGCTCCACCGGGCCCGTCATCTCGTCCGGTTCCGCACAACCAGCCGCTACAACCAGCCGCTGTCGCTGGCGATGCGCACGGCGTCGAGCCGGTTGCGGGCGCCCGTCTTGCACATGATCCGCGACAGATGGTTGCGCACGGTGCCGACCGACAGGAACAACTGGTCGGCGATCTCGGTCGATCTCGCCCCGCCCGCCGCGATGCGCAGCACGTCGAGCTCCCGCCGGGTGAGCGGGTTGGCGGCCGACTGCAGGGCCGCCACCGCCAGCTCCGCCTCCACCGCCCGCCCGCCCGCGGCGACCTGGCGCACCCCCTCGGCCAGCCGCTCGGGCGCCACCCGCAGGCTCATGAACCCCAGCACGCTGCCGTTGAACGCCCTGCGCACCTGGCCGGGGCTCGGCCGGGCGGAGAGGATCAGCACCGAGCAGCGGGGGACCTGCTCGGTCAGCTGCGTGGCGACCGGCAGGCCCGGCAGGTCGAGATCGACGATCGCGACGTCGGGCGCGCTCGACCGCGCGGCCGGCAGCACACCGTCGGGGCTGCCCGTCTCGGCGACCACCCGCAGGTCGGGCTCGGCTTCGAGCGTGGCCTGCAGACCGCGTCGCACCAAGGGCAGGTGTTCGGCGATGAGTATGCGGATCAAGACGTCCCCCTCCATCGTCTCCCAGGGTGATCGGCTGATCGCTTACTGTCAATGCGGTCCGTTGATTCACCAAAGTGCGGGCAAGCCCGAGGGATGTGCTGAGTTCGACTAGTCTGGGAACGTCGAGACCGTCTGTCTGCCTGGAGCGCGCGTAGATGAACTGGCTCTTTGTCGCCGGGATCCTTCTGTTCCTGGTGGGGTTGATGGTCTCCGTCGGCCTGCACGAGGTGGGCCATCTCGTGCCGGCCAAGATCTTCGGCGTCCGGGTCACCCAGTACATGGTCGGCTTCGGCTCGACGGCCTGGTCCATCCGCAGGGGTGAGACCGAGTACGGCATCAAGTGGCTGCCGCTCGGCGGCTACATCCGCATGATCGGCATGCTGCCGCCGCGTCCTGGCGACGCTCCCGGCAGGCTGCGCAGCGCGTCGACGGGGCCGTGGCAGGGCCTGATCGAGACCGCCCGCGAGGCGGCCATGGAGGAGGTGCGGCCCGGCGACGAGGACCGCGTCTTCTACCGCAAGAAGTGGTGGCAGAAGATCATCATCATGTCGGGCGGCCCGGCGATGAACTTCGTGCTCGCCTTCATCTTCTTCAGCATCCTGCTGGTCGGCATCGGCCTGCCCAAGACCGCCCCGATCGTGTCGCCCGACACCAACACGTGCGTGATCCCCACCACCGAGGTGCGCAAGACGTGCGCGCCCACCGACGAGCGCACCCCGGCCGCCAAGGCGGGCGTCAAGGTCGGCGACCACATCGTCTCCCTCGACGGCCAGAAGATCGCGACCTGGCAGGACGCCACCCGCCTGATCCGCGGCCACGGCGCCGGCCCCGTCAAGCTGGGCATCGTCCGCGACGGCAGGCCGATGACGCTCGACGTCACCCTCATCGCCCGCGACATGGCGAACCCGACCGACGAGACCAAGATCGACAAGGGCGTCGGGTTCCTCGGCGTCGTGCCCTCCCAGGTCTTCGAGCAGCAGAGCATCGGGCAGGTGCCGGGCTACATGAGCGACCTGACCGGCCGCGTCGTGGGCTCGATGGTCAACCTGCCGGCGAAGATGGTCGGCGTCTGGAACGCCGCCTTCTCCGGCGACAAGCGCGACCCCGAGGGCCCGGTCGGCGTGGTGGGCGCGGGCCGGCTCGGCGGCGAGATCCTGGCCTCCGACATGTCCAACAAGAGCAAGCTGTTCACCTTCGTCAGCCTGCTGGCCGGGTTCAACCTGGCGATCGGCCTGTTCAACCTGATCCCGCTGCTGCCCCTCGACGGCGGCCACATCGCGGGCGGCCTGTGGGAGGGGATCAAGCGCGGCTACGCCAAGATCCTGCGCCGCCCCGAGCCCCGCTACGTCGACATCGCCAAGGTGCTGCCGCTCACCTACGCGATGGCGTTCGTGCTGATCATCATGGCCGGTCTGCTGGTCTACGCCGACCTGGTCAACCCCCTCACGCTCGGCTGACCCGGCCGGCGCGTCACCGGCAGGGGCTACCGCGCCTGGCGCACCCCGCGACGCCAGACCTCGGCGATGTCGCCGACGGCGGTGACGTCCCGGGTGGCGTCGCCCTCGACCAGCACCAGGTCCGCGCGCAGACCGGGGGCGATCCGGCCGCGGTCGGCCAGCCCGAAGTGCCGGGCGGGCACGCTGGTCGCGGCGGCCAGCGCCTCCTCGGCGCCGAGCCCCGCCTCGGTGAGCAACTGCAGCTCGCGGTGCAGGCCGGCGCCGTGGGCGGGCACGAACGGCGTGGCGTCGGTCCCGGCGAGCAGCGGCACGCCCGCGCCGCGCAGGGCCCGCAGCGCGCCGACGGCGTTGACGGAGCTGCCCGGGCGGGCGCAGTCGGCGGTCTCGACGTGCTGAGCCGTGATCGCCTCGAAGTAGGCCAGCGTGGTCACCACGAAGACCCCCTGGTCGCGCACCCGCCCGGCCAGGCGCAGCGAGGCCGGGTCGTCCGGCGCCAGGTCGGTCCACACGTGAGCCAGGCCGTCGACGCCGGCGTCGAGCGCGGTCCCCACCTCGGCGGCGGTGATCGCGTGCGCGATGACCAGCAGGCCCGCCTCGTGCGCCGCCACGGCCAGGGCGGCGGCGACCTCCGCCGTCATGACGGGGAGGTCGGCCCCGTGCACGACGCCGTCGTCAATGACGATCTTGAGGTAGTCGGCCCCTTCGGCCAGCCTGGCCTGGACGAACGCCGGCGCCTGCGCCGGGTCGGAGACGAAGTCGATCGCCGTGACGTCGAGCCCGTCCAGGACGGTGCCCGCCAGGGCCGCCAGCAGCTGGGTCGGGTGGCCGCCCGGAGCGGTGGCCAGCGTGCCGGCGCTGCGCAGGTCGGCCACGTCGTCGTGCTCGGCGGCCAGCCGCCGCTGCCCGGCGAGGATCTGCGGCAGGCAGAACATGTCGAGCTCGGTGGTGACCCCGTACCGCAGGGCCTGGGCCAGGCTGCCGTCGAACACGTGGGTGTGCGCGTCGATCAGGCCGGGCAGCAGCGTCCTGCCCGTGCCGTCCACCTCGGCGTCGGCCGGGTGACCCGCGCCGGCGCCGACCGCGGCGATCAGGCCGTCCTCGATCACCACGTCGGCCGTCGCGATGGTGTGCTCGCCGTCGAACACCCTGACGTCGCGGATCAATGTACGCATCGAAGCTCTCCCTTGTGAGTCGTGACGCCACCACAGAGGGGGAACCGGCCGGGAACTGTGACATGAGTGGCATAGATCACGCTTGATGCCTTCATGTCACAATCGCCACGCGTCGGGACTCTTCGGTTGCGACAGACGAGGAGGCACGCCATGACACCGACCCCGCGGCACCCCGCCGACGCCGCCACCGAGCAGTTCCTCGGCTACCGGGAACTGCTGTTCTCGGTGGTCTACAACATGCTCGGCAGCGTCGCCGACACCGAGGACGTGCTGCAGGAGGTGTGGCTGGCCTGGTCCGCCCGGCACCGCAGGCCGGACGCCGGACCGGTGGAGAACGTCCGGGCCTATCTGGTGCGGATCGCGGTGAACCAGGCGCTCGCCCGGCGGGCGGACCTGAGCCGCCGCCAGGAGACCTACGTCGGCTCCTGGCTGCCGGAACCGCTGGTCACGGCCCCCGACAACGCCGGGGGCGCCGCCGGGAGCGGGGAGTCGTTGTCGATGGCGGTGCTGGTCGTGCTGGAGACCCTGTCACCGCTGGAACGAGCGGTCTTCGTGTTGCACGAGGTGTTCGGTTTCAGCCATCCGGAGACGGCCGACATCCTCGGGCGCACGCCGGCGGCGGTCCGGCAGCTCGCGGCCCGCGCGCGCCGCCACGTCCACGCGCGCCGTCCTCGTCACCGAACCCAGCCCGACGTCCACGCCGAGGTGACCGAGCGGTTCGCCGCGGCCGCCCTCGGCGGTGACCTGCGGGCCCTGCTGGAGGTGCTGGCGCCGGAGGTGACCTTGTGGACCGACGGCGGCGGCAAGGGACCGGCCACCAGCCTGCGCCCGGTCCACGGCCGGGACCAGGTGGCGGCGCTGTTCATGTCCGTCGCCGCGACGCTGACCCCGGGCGCGGTGGACCTGCGCTACCGGCGCGTGGCCGGCGACCCGTGCGCGCTCGTCTTCTCCGGTGACGGCCCGCTGGCCGTGGTCGTCGTCGATCTCACGCCCGAGGGCGACCGGATCGCCGCCGTCTACTCGGTCACCAACCCCGACAAGCTCACCGGCATCCGCTGAGCCGCCGGTCCGCGGCTAGTTCATCGAGATGTGCACGTGGTCGTAGTGGTTCTCGGTGATGCTGCCGCGGTCGGACATCGAGCGCCAGCCCGAGCCCTGATTGATGCGCTGCTTCCAGATCACGTACTTGACGCCCAGCTTGGCCTTGTTCTTCAGCGCCCAGTCGGCCAGCCGGTCGCCGAGGGCGTTGTTGACGGCGCTCGGCATGGTGCCGCCAGTGCTCATCATGAAGTCGCAGGCCCGGCCGAGCGGGTGCTCGCCGCTGGAGCCGGACCGGAAGCAGCCCACCTCGTACGGCAGCGAGAAGTTCTTCTGCACCTGCGCGCGCATCAGCCGGGTGCGCGGCGTGATGTTGTCCGAGCCGGCCGGCAGCTCGGGCGCCCAGCTCCCGTCGGACTTCTTGCCCGGCCCGAACGGCACCAGGTCCTGGAGCTTCTTCTTGATGTCGTCGATGACGTCCTGGGCGTCGTCGCGCTGCTCGGCCACCTCCGCCGTGCCCGCCTTCAGCTCCGTCGCGAGCGCGGCGGCGGCCGTGGCGGCCTTCTTCTGGTCGTCGCGGGCCTTGGCCACGCTGTCCACGACCGCCTGCTGCTCGGCGGTGAGCTGTTCGAGCACGGCCGCGCCGCCGCCGTCCGGGGTCATCATGAACGCCGGCAGGGAGGTGTCGCCGTTCTGGTAACGCAGCCGGGCGATCTCGGCGACCCGCTGCTCGGCCGTGGCCAGCGCCTGCTCGGCGGCGGCGAGCCGCTGCTGGGCCGCGGTGGCGGCCTGCTGGGCCTTGGCCAGCTCGACCCGCTTGAGGTTGTACGTCTCGATGAGCTTGTCGACCTTGCGGTTGAGCTCCTTGAGCTGGGCCCGCAGCTGCGCCTCGGACGGCTTGGGCGCGGCCGCCACGGCGGCCGCCCCGGAGACCGAGGCGGCGGCCGGATGGACGAGCAGGGCGGTGGCGGTGATGAGACCGACGGCAAGACTCGCGGGGGACGAAGCCGCCACGTGGTTGTTCCTCTCCCTCTGCCGGCCGGGTTAGCTGACGGGTTCGGGCACGGGAGCAGTCCCTACCACTTGCGCGGATTCACCCCGGATGCGATGGGTCCCCGGCTCCCGGGCAACACGCCCGGGATTAGGCGTACAACGACCGTTATGGCCGATGTCTAACGGGATATTAGTGGTAGATCACGAGTCATGCGACTTTAATGAGAAACCAATTAGTGATCAATTCGTGATCGCAACATGCGTGCCGCCTCCTCCGGCAGCACGTCGTTGACGAAGGCCCCCATGGCCGACTCCGAGCCCGCCAGGTACTTCAGCTTCCCGGGCGCCCGCCTGATACTGAACAGCTCCAGGTGCAGGTAGGCCAGCTCGCGGCCGTACCGCACCGGCGCCTGGTGCCAGGCCGAGATGTACGGCATCGCCACCCCGAACAGCGCGTCGAGCGCCCGCAGCACCGAGGTGTACAGCGGCGCGAACGCGGCCCGCTCCTCCTCCGACAGCGCGGCCAGGTCGGGCACCTGCCGGTGCGGATACACGTGCACCTCGAACGGCCAGCGCGCGGCGGCCGGCACGAACGCCGTCCAGAGCTCGTTGGCGGCCACCACCCGCGTGCCGGCGGCCTGCTCGGCGGCCAGCACGTCGGCGAACAGGTTGCCGCCCGTGTGCCGCGAGGCGGCCCCCAGCTGGAGCTTGGTGCGCGGGGTCACGTAGGGATAGGCGTAGATCTGCCCGTGCGGGTGGGGGAGCGTGATGCCGATCTCCTCGCCCCGGTTCTCGAAGCAGAACACCTGCTCGACGCCCTCGATGCCGGACAGCTCGGCCGTGCGGTCGGCCCACGCCTCCATGACCAGCCGGACCTGGGCGTTGGAGAGCCTGGAGAAGGAGGAGGAGTGGTCGGAGGTGAAGCACACCACCTCACAGCGTCCGACACCCGGCCGCACCTCACTCAGGCCGCCGACATCCCCGTAAGTCCCAAAATTTCCGGAGAAAGAGGGAAAGCGGTTCTCGAACACCACCACGTCGTAGTCATGGGCAGGGATCTCCGACGCCCGCGTGGCGGACGACGGGCACAACGGGCACTCGTCGGCCGGCGGCAGGAACGTCCGCGTCTGCCGGTGCCCGGCGATCGCGATCCACTCCTCGGTCAGCGGGTCGTAGCGCAGCTCGGAGGCCACCGGCCGCGGGTCGAGCGGCCGCCGGTCGATCGCGCTCCGGTCGGCGTCGTCGCGCCGGTCGAAGTAGATCAGCTCTCGGCCGTCTGCCAGGTGGGTGATGGTGCGCTTCAAGGCGTGCCCTCCGCGATGATCAGTTCTCCGGCCCGTTCGGCCAGCTCGGTGCGTGCTTCCTCGGGCAGCCCCGCGTCGCTGATGACCACGTCGGCCTCGGTCAGCTCGGCGATCGTGCTGATGCCGACCGTGTTCCATTTGGTGTGGTCGGCGGGGACCACCAGCCGGTGCGCCGCGGCCACCAGCTCCCGGTCGGTCTCGGACTCCAGCAGGTTGGGCGTGGTGAACCCGGCGCGCAGGCTCATGCCGTGCACCCCGAGGAAGAGCGTGTCCACGTGCAGGCGGCGGATGGCCGCCACCGCCACGGGGCCGACGAGCGCGTCGGAGGGCGTGCGCACGCCGCCGGTCAGCACGACCGTGCGGTCGGCGCGCGGGTTGCGGTGGAAGACCTCGGCGACGGGGATCGAGTTGGTGATCACGGTCAGCTCGGGCACCGCGACCAGGTGGTGGGCCAGCGCCCACGTGGTGGTGCCGGCGGAGAGGGCCACGGCGGTGCCCGGCCGTACGAGGGTGGCCGCGTGCCGCGCGATGGCCTCCTTCTCCTGCTGCTGGCGGGCGGACTTGGCGGTGAAGCCGGGCTCTTCGGTCGAGCCGGGGCCGAGGGCCGTCGCGCCGCCGTGCACCTTCTCCAGCAGCCCGCGCTCGGCCAGCACCTCAAGGTCGCGGCGTATCGTCATGTCGGAGACGCCGAGCTCGCGCACGAGGTCGGCCACCCGGACGCCGCCGCTGCTGCGTACGCGTTCGAGGATCGTCTGCTGACGCTGCTGTGCGAGCACGCCCACCCCTTCCAACAGATTCCACCAAATTATGACACGAGTTTGTTGAGGAATGTTAGGTCACGGCGTATCGCTTGTGCGAGCCGCGGGCAGGGGAGACCTTGAAGGTCACGATCCCGACCGCTGGAGGTGAGCCCATGGCGAAGCGTGCACGCAAGGGCAGGGGGCGCAAGAAGAAGAAGGCGAACCACAGGAAGCGCCCGAACGCGAACTGAACACGGGTGGCCGCGGGTCCCGCGGCCACCCGTGTCATCTCAGCCGGGCAGCTCGGTGAGCGCCTGGTCGAGGCGCTCCTGCGGCAGCGAGTAGTCCTCCAGTTCGCCGGCCAGGTGGCGGTCGTAGGCGGCCAGGTCGAAGTGGCCGTGCCCGCACAGCGCGGTGAGGATCACCTTCTCCTCGCCGCTCTCCTTGCAACGCAGCGCCTCGGCGATGGTCTCGGCCAGCGCGTGCGTGGGCTCGGGGGCCGGGACGATGCCCTCGGTCCGCGCGAAGCGCACACCCGCCTCGAAGCACTCGCTCTGGGTACGGGTCACCGCCTCGAACAGCCCCAGCTCGTACATGTGGGACAGCAGCGGCGCCATGCCGTGATAGCGCAGCCCGCCGGCGTGGATCGGGTCGGGGACGAAGGAGTGCCCGAGGGTGTGCATCTTCAGCAGCGGCGTCAGCCCGGCGGTGTCGCCGAAGTCGTAGGCGTACACGCCGCGGGTGAACGACGGGCAGGCGGCCGGCTCGACCGCCCTGAACTGGGTGCCGATCCGTCCGGCCAGCTTCTCCCGCAGGAAGGGGAAGGCCAGGCCGGCGAAGTTGGAGCCGCCGCCGGTGCAGCCGATGACCAGGTCGGGCAGCTCGGGCAGCTGCGCCAGGGCCTCCTCGCCGATCACCGTCTGGTGCATGAGGACGTGGTTGAGCACCGAGCCGAGCGCGTACCGGGCCTCGGGGTTCGCGGCGGCCACCTCGACCGCCTCGCTGATCGCCAGCCCCAGGCTGCCGGGGGAGGCGGGGTCGTCGGCCAGCGCCTTGCTGCCCGCGCCGGTGAGGGGGGAGGGGCTGGGGTGGACGGTGGCGCCGTACACGCGCATGAGCGAGCGCCGGTACGGCTTCTGGTCGTAGGACGCCCGAACCATCCAGATCCGGCATTCGATGTCGAACTGGGCGCAGGCGAACGCCAGGGCCGACCCCCACTGTCCCGCGCCGGTCTCCGTGGTCAGCAGCCGCACGCCTTCCTTGGCGTTGTAGTACGCCTGCGGCACGGCGGTGTTCGCCTTGTGCGACCCGGCCGGTGAGACGCCCTCGTACTTGTAGTAGATGCGGGCCGGCGTGTCGAGGGCCTTCTCCAGCCGGTGCGCCCTGATCAGCGGCGTGGGCCGCCACAGCCGGTAGACGTCGACGACCTCCTTGGGGATGGGCACGTAGCGGTCGCCGCTGACCTCCTGCGCGATGAGCTCCATGGGGAACAGCGGCGCGAGGTCGTCCGGCCCGACGGGACGGCGGGTGCCGGGATGCAGCGGCGGCGGAGGCGGCACGGGAAGATCGGGAACGATGTTGTACCAGTTGCCAGGGATCACCGTTTCAGTTTGAGCCGCCCCTGCGGGCCGTCAAGGGTCTGGACACGGACACGTTCCTTCTTTACCTTGGTTGAATCAGTTCACAGGAGGAGCATATGAAAATCGATGCGGTCGTGTTCGACATCGGCGGGGTGCTGGAGCTGACGCCGTCCCTGGGCGTGACGGCCAGGTGGGAGGAGAAGCTCGGGCTGCCCGCCGGGCACATCGACGCCCAGTTGGAGTCGACCTGGCTGGCCGGGGCGGTCGGCGAGTTGACGGAGGGGCAGGCCGCCGCCGAGGTGGCCAACGTGCTCGGCGCGCACGCCGAGGGGTTCATGGCCGACGTCTGGACGGAGTACCTCGGCACGCCCAACACCGAGCTCATGGCGTACCTGGGCGCCCTGCGTCCGCGCTACCGCACGGGCCTGGTGAGCAACAGCTTCGTCGGCGCCAGGGAACGCGAGCAGGCCGCGTACGGCTACTCCGGCCTGGTGGACCACATCGTCTACTCGCACGAGGCGGGAGTGCGCAAACCGGACCCGCGCATCTACCTGACGGCCTGCGACGCCCTCGGCGCCGACCCCGCCGCCACGGTGTTCCTCGACGACCACGAGCCGTACGTCGAGGGCGCCCGCGCGGCCGGCCTGCACGCCGTGCGCTTCACGTCGAACGCCCAGGCGATCGCCGAGCTGGACGCGCTGCTCGGGCTCAGCCGTCCGTCAGCACCGCCGGCCGGTCCGGATGGTCGGCCCTGACCACCACGTCGGCGGCCCGCTGCGGGCGCGCCTCGCGTTCGTACCGCTCGTAGGCCGGCAGCCGCCACCGCTCGTCCTGCGGCGTGCGCCGCGCCAGCGCCCCCGCCGACAGCCACACGTGCACGCTCACCTCGAACGGCAGCCCCCGCCCCAGCAGCAGCGTGCCGTCCACGAGCACCACCCCGCCCGGCGCCAGCTCCCGGTACGGCAGCCGGTACGCGCGATCGATCCCGCTGTCCCACAACGCCGGCAGCACCCGCCCCGAGCCGCCCGGCGCCAAGGGTTCGAGCACCTCGCGCAGCAGGCCCTTGACGTCGAGCCAGTCCTCGTAGAAGACGTCGGGATCGGTCCGGCCGTGCTCCAGCCGGAGCGAGGCCGGCCGCAGGAAGTCGCCCGCCGACACCCGCAGCACGGGCCGGCCGCGCAACCGCAGCGGCGCGACCAGCTCGTCGGCCAGTGCGCCGGGCCCCGCCGCGGGCGCCCCGTCGACCGCCACCCGCACCCAGGCGTCCTTGGGCCGCGCGGCGACGAGCTCGGCCAGCTCCTCGACGAGCGCCTCCCGGGAGATCGGACGTGCACGCATCGACGCCAGCCTACGCCCCTGAAGATCACAAAAGGCCAGGCCCCGGCCGCCCCCGCGCGGGTGCGGCGGCGCAGCCGCAAGCTCCCGGGGTGTGCTCGTGCCAGGATGACCGCATGGACCACTGGGGGCCTGTGCCGGACGAGGGCCTCTCACTCCTCGTCGGTCGTGAAGTGTCAGCAGTCTGTTTCGTGCGGGATCACGTTGAGCTGCATTTCGACGGTGTGATCCTCCGGGCGCTCGCCGATCCGTTCGGTTTGTACGGATGCCGGGGCTGGCGTTTCCCGCACGGCGACGCACCTGTGGTCCTGCGCCACTACATCGGTCACGTGATCGACGGCTACGAGATGATGCCGGCCAGGTTCCTGGCGGTTGACTCCGGCGAGCATCGGTTCGCGATCCCGCTGGGCGAAGACGCCCGTGTCGGTCAGGAGGCCGCACATCTCGTCGTCCCCGAGGATGCGGCCCGCGACGGGCGGCACGGCATGTGGATCTGGTGAGGGCACCGCCCTGAGTCTCGTCATCACAGAAGGACAAGATCGGATAACAGTGCGGCCCAGGCTCGGGATCATCTCCCGGACCTGGGCCTTCGTGCTTGGAGCGGACGACGGGAATCGAACCCGCGTAGCTAGTTTGGAAGACTAGGGCTCTACCATTGAGCTACGTCCGCGCGAACCGGTCGAACTCTGGTCTAGACTTCATCCGGTCGTCAGGGCGTAAGCGTACCGGAGTCACGGACCGCATGCGCACCCGGCGAGGCGGGGCGTGGCGCAGCTTGGCAGCGCGCTTGCTTTGGGAGCAAGAAGTCGCAGGTTCAAATCCTGTCGCCCCGACCAGGTCATCGGCCCCCTCCGACGCGGAGGGGGCTTCTTGGTTCGCGGACCCGGACGAAGTGCCCACTAAGGTCGAGGCGTGACAGACAATCGTGTGCCCCCGCCCTTCGCCGGCGACGAACGGACCGTGCTCGGCAACTGGCTCGAATGGCATCGCGGCACGCTGGCCGTCAAGTGCGCCGGCCTCACCGACGAGCAGCTCAGGCTCCGCTCCGCCGAGCCGTCCGCCATGTCGCTGCTCGGCCTGGTCCGGCACCTGGCGCACGTGGAGCGCGTCTGGTTCCGCCGCGTGCTGAACGGCGAGGACATCCCCCGCCTGTGGAACAAGGACGTCGACAACGACGCCGACTTCAACGACGTGGACGAAGCCTCGGTGGAGGAGGCGTTCGCCACCTGGCAGGACGAGATCGAGCGCGCCCGCGCCATCTCGGCCGCCAAGCCCCTCGACGCCGTGGGCGACCGGAACGGCCAGGACTGCACCCACCGCTGGATCCTCGTCCACATGATCGAGGAGTACGCGCGCCACAACGGTCACGCCGACCTGCTGCGCGAGCGCATCGACGGCGCCACCGGCGAGTAGCGGCCAGGCCGAGGGCTCAGCCCTCTTCGGAGCCCTCTTCGGCGCGGAACAACGCCCACACGGCCTTGCCGCCGCGGTCGAGCGGGTCCCAGCCCCAGCACTGGCTGTAGGTCTCGACGATGTAGAGGCCGCGCCCGTTCTCGGAGATGAAGTCCGGCTCCTTGCGGCGGGGCACCTCGTCGCTGGGGTCCGCCACCGCCAGCAGCACGTGCGGCGACACGCGCATCAGCAAGAGCTCGATCTCCCGCCGGCCGGCCGCGTACATCGCGTACCTGACGGCGTTCGTCACCAGCTCGGACACCACGAGCGCGGCGTCGTCGCTCAGCTCGTGCAGGCCCCATCCCCGCAGCGTGGAGCGGGTCACGTCCCTGGCGGTCTTCACCGAGTCGGCCTGGAAGGGCAGGGGACACGCGGTCGTGTTCGGCTTCCCGCCCTTGAGCAGGTGGTCGAACCCCACCTCACGGGTGATCTGCAGGCAATCGGCAGTGGCCAGAGGATCCTCCACCATGCCGCCGATACCTCCCCGTAGCCCTCGGTTTAGTGCATGTTTGGCCCACAATGCACTAAGCCATCATGGGTCACGAACGCGGCGGCTGCAAGACCCAAATGCACGTGCAGCTGCAATGTGCAACAGCATGCGCCTTTTGGGGCAAATCTCTCCTAATCGGACACGAGGTTGAGACCTTGTCATACCCGGCAATGTGGTGTCACTGTGTGTGCGGACCTTGATAGGAGGCAAAGTGACGCAGAACCAGCCGGGTTCCGGGCCGACGGCGCTGCGCATCCTCCTGGGCTCCCAGCTGCGAAAGCTCAGGGAGGCGAAGAACGTCACCCGCGAGGAGGCGGGGCACCTCATCAGGGGCTCCGAATCCAAGATCAGCCGCATGGAGCTGGGCCGGGTGGGGTTCAAGGAACGTGACGTCTCCGACCTGCTCACCCTGTACGGCGTCGTGGACCCGCAGGCGCGAGCCGCCGTGCTCGACCTGGTGGCCACCGCGAACGAACCCGGCTGGTGGCACCGGTTCAACGACGTCCTCCCCACGTGGTTCCAGGCGTACGTCGGCCTCGAGGAGGCCGCCGCCCGGATCAGGACCTACGAGGTCCAGTTCGTGCCGGGACTGCTGCAGACCAAGGAGTACGCCCGGGCGGTCGTCACCGCCGGAGCGGCGGGCATCGCGGCGGAGGAGATCGCCAGGAGGGTCGACCTCAGGCTCGAACGCCAGCGCATCTTCGACCGGCCGGACGGTCCCGTCTTCTGGGCCGTGATCGACGAGGCGGCGCTGCGCCGGCCCATCGGCGGCGTCGAGGTCATGCGCGCCCAGCTGGAACACCTCATCGACCTCATGCGTCAGCCCAGCATCACCATCCAGATCATGCCGTTCAGCTTCGGCGGCCACAGCGCCGAGGGCGGCGCCTTCAGCATCCTGCGCTTCCCCGACCGCGACCTGCCCGACGTGGTCTACGTCGAGCAGCTGGCCAGCGCCCTGTACCTGGACAAGCGTGAGGACGTGGACCGATACACGGAGGTCATGGAGCGGCTGTGCGCCGTGAGCACCACTCCTGATGAGACGATCGATCTGCTGCGGACGATCGCCGAGGAGTTCTGACGGCGACGGCGTCGTTGTTCGGTACGCATCTGCCCTAGACTGGCCATCGGCGTTGGATCCCGCCGTGGCGGAGCATGCCCAACGCCGCTCATGTGGGCGCGGCGCGTGAGCCGTACCGAATGGACGCGCCCGCGATCACTCGTAGCTTGATCAAGGAGACCATTCCGTGAAGACCGCTGTCGAGGAGCTCAGCCCGACCCGGGTCAAGCTCACCGTCGAGGTGCCGTTCGAAGAGCTGCGCCCGAGCATGGATGCGGCGTACAAGAAGGTCGCGCAGCAGGTGCGCGTCCCCGGGTTCCGGCCTGGCAAGGTTCCGGCCCGCATCATCGAGCAGCGCTTCGGCCGGGCGGTAGTGCTGGAGGAGACCCTCAACGACGCGGTGCCCAAGCTCTACGGCCAGGCCGTCGACGAGGTCGACGTGTTCCCGGTGAGCCAGCCCGACATCGAGGTCACGAAGATCGACGACGGTGAGCAGATCGAGTTCACCGCCGAGGTCGACATCCGGCCCAACTTCGAGGTGCCCGACTACCAGGGCGCCGAGATCACCGTCGACTCCGCCGAGGTCTCCGACGAAGACGTCGACGCCCAGCTCGACTCGCTGCGCCAGCGCTTCGCGACGCTGACCGGCGTCGAGCGCGCGGCCGCCAACGGCGACTTCGTGGTGATGGACCTGCGCGCCGAGATCAACGGCGAGAACATCGAGGAGCAGCAGGCCAGCGAGGTCTCTTACGAGGTCGGCGCCGGCTCCGTGCTCCAGGGCCTCGACGACGCCCTCGAGGGCATGTCCGCGGGCGAGGAGAAGAGCTTCAAGACCGAGCTCGTCGGCGGCGAGAACGCCGGCGAGGAGGCCGACGTGATCATCAACGTCAAGTCGGTCAAGGAGAAGGTCCTGCCCGAGCTCGACGACGAGTTCGCCCAGCTCGCCAGCGAGTTCGACACGCTCGACGAGCTCAAGGCCAGCATCCGTGAGCAGGCCCGCCGCAACAAGCTCATCGACCAGGTCGTTCAGGCCCGCGAGAAGGCCCTCGACGCGCTGCTCGAGAAGATCGACATCCCGCTGCCCGAGAGCGCGCTCAAGGCCGAGGTCGACGCCCGCAAGCACAACCTCGACCACCAGATCGCCGAGAGCGGCCTCAGCCGCGACGCCTTCTTCCGTCTGTACCAGACGACGGAGGAGGAGCGTTTCGCCGAGTTCGACAGCAACTCCGCCAAGGCGCTCAAGGTCGGCTTCGTGCTCGACAAGATCGTCAAGGCCGAGGAGCTGGGCGTCAACGAGCAGGAGCTGACCAACTTCGTGGTGCGCCGCGCCATGGAGATGGGCGTCCAGCCGAACGAGCTGGCCAAGCACCTGGCCGACAACGACCAGCTCACGCTGGCCATGGTCGAGATCGTCCGCGACAAGGCCAAGTCCGTGCTGGGCGACGCCGCCAAGGTCGTCGACAGCGAGGGCAACGAGGTCGACCTCAAGGCCATCTACGCCGAGATCAACGGCGCCCCGGTGGAGGAGGAGGCCGACGAGGCCGCCGAGTCCGAGGAGAAGGCCGAAGCCTGACCTTCCACGAAGCCCCCGGACCCCATGGGTTCGGGGGCTTCGTGTTTCCGGCCGCGGCGGCGCGCCTGGCGCGTCCGCGAGCACGACCGAGCGCGTGTACGCGCCCACAAGGCACCTGACGATCCCGCGGGGCGCGAACGGCCCCTCAGGCGCGCGGGCCGCCCTCCGACGGCTCGACAGCCCCTCACCGCCACCGCACGGCATCCCTCGATACGCAACCCCACAAGCTCCACGAGCCCCATCAGCACGGCGCCATCCCAGCCGAAACGCCCACAGAGCCCGACCATGAGCTGGACGTGGAGGAACGGCGTAGGCTGACAGAAGACCGGTCACCCAGACCTGCGCCGTCAGCGAACAGTACGGGGGACCGGGCATGACCTGTGGGCGTCGCGCGTTAAGGTCACAAGCAAAGCCAATCACTTACGACGCATCGGAAGGTGACGCTGTGACCAGCCCGCCGACCTTCTATCAGCCTGAGTCGCGAGGCCGTGAGAACGGCTCGTCCTTCCGGCTTGAGGACCAGCTTTACCAGCGCCTGCTGCGTGAGCGCATCATCGTGCTCGGTCAGGAGGTCAACGACGAGATCGCCAACCGGATCTGCGCCGAGCTGTTGCTGCTCGCGGCCGACGACCCCGAGCGCGACATCACGCTGTACATCAACTCGCCGGGGGGCTCGGTGAGTGCCGGTATGGCGATTTACGACATGATGGAATATGTGCCTAACGACGTGTCCACGGTGGTGATGGGCATGGCCGCCTCCATGGGGCAGTTCCTGCTCACCGCCGGCGCCCGCGGCAAGCGCTACGGCCTGCCGCACGCCCGCGTCATGATGCACCAGCCGTCCGGCGGCATCGGCGGCACCGCGGCCGACATCGCCATCCAGGCGGAGCAGATGCTCTACGTGAAGAAGACGCTCGCCGAGCGGATCGCCTTCCACACCGGGCAGCCGCTGGACCAGATCGAGTCCGACTCCGACCGTGACCGCTGGTTCACGGCCGAGGAGGCGAAGGACTACGGCTTCATCGATCACGTGGTGCGCAGCGCGCGGCAGGTGCCCTCCGTGGGCCCGGTCTCCTAGGGGGAGCTGACATGAACATCCAGAGCCGTTACGTTCTCCCCTCCTTCGTCGAGCGCACGTCCTACGGCGTGAAGGAGATGAACCCGTACAACAAGCTCTTCGAGGACCGCATCATCTTCCTCGGAGTGCAGATCGACGACGCGTCGGCCAACGACGTGATGGCCCAGCTGCTGACGCTGGAGTCGCTCGACCCCGACCGTGACATCAGCATCTACATCAACTCGCCCGGCGGCTCGTTCACGGCCATGACGGCGATCTACGACACGATGCAGTTCGTCCGGCCGGAGATCCAGACCGTCTGCCTCGGCCAGGCCGCGTCCGCCGCGGCCGTGCTGCTGGCCGGCGGCACCCCGGGCAAGCGCTTCGCGCTGCCCAACGCCCGGGTGCTGATCCACCAGCCCTCCACCGAGGGCGGTGGCCAGGGAAGCGACATCGAGATCCAGGCCCGCGAGATCCTGCGCATGCGATCCCTCCTCGAGGACATCGTGGCGAAGCACACGGGCAAGGCCTCCGCCGACATCCGCAAGGACATCGAACGCGACAAAATTCTCAACGCGGACGAGGCAAAGGCGTATGGTCTGATCGACGACATCATCCCGACCAGGAAGAAACGAGCTCAGGCCGTCGCTTCCTAGTTGAGATGTGACGCACCGGAGCGCTGCCCAATAGGGCACGTTCCGGTGCGACTCGCCGCTAGGGGGCTCACTGAGGGCCCAGAAGACGGTAACGTCGAAACCTGAGCGGTTCGGCCTAGTCCGGAGGATGTCCGGAGACACTGCTCGCGTGAGCAGGGCGGTCCCACGCAAAGGAGTATCTGGGGTGGCACGCATCGGCGACGGGGGAGACCTGCTGAAGTGCTCTTTCTGCGGGAAGAGCCAGAAGCAAGTCAAGAAGCTCATTGCCGGTCCAGGCGTCTACATCTGCGATGAGTGCATCGATCTCTGCAACGAGATCATCGAGGAGGAGCTCTCCGAGTCCTCCGAGCTCAAGTGGGACAACCTGCCCAAGCCGAGGGAAATCTATGAGTTCCTCGACGCCTACGTCATCGGACAGGACAAGGCGAAGAAGGCGCTCTCGGTGGCGGTCTACAACCACTACAAGCGGGTGCAGTCCGGCGACCGGGGTAGAGACGACGGCCTGGAGCTGGCCAAGAGCAACATCTTGCTGCTCGGGCCGACCGGGTCGGGAAAGACTCTCCTCGCACAGACTCTGGCGAAGATGCTCAACGTGCCCTTCGCCATCGCCGACGCGACGGCCCTCACCGAGGCCGGCTACGTCGGCGAGGATGTCGAGAACATCCTGCTCAAGCTCATCCAGGCCGCCGACTACGACGTCAAGAAGGCCGAGACGGGCATCATCTACATCGACGAGGTCGACAAGATCGCCCGCAAGAGCGAGAACCCGTCGATCACCCGCGACGTCTCCGGCGAGGGCGTGCAGCAGGCGCTGCTGAAGATCCTCGAAGGCACGACGGCCTCGGTGCCGCCGCAGGGCGGGCGCAAGCACCCGCACCAGGAGTTCATCCAGATCGACACCACCAACGTGCTGTTCATCTGCGGTGGAGCCTTCGCCGGCCTCGAAAAGATCATCGAGTCGCGCATCGGCAAGAAGGGCATCGGCTTCAACGCCATCATCCGCTCGAAGGAAGAGGTCGACACGGCCGACATCTTCGGCGACGTGATGCCCGAAGACCTGCTGAAGTTCGGCATGATCCCCGAGTTCGTCGGCCGCCTGCCGGTCATCACCTCGGTCCACAACCTCGACCGCGAGGCCCTCATCCAGATCCTCACCGAGCCCCGCAACGCGCTGGTCAAGCAGTACCGCAAGCTGCTGGAGCTCGACGGCGTGGAGCTGGAGTTCACCGACGGCGCCCTGGAGGCCATCGCCGACCAGGCGATCCTGCGCGGCACCGGCGCCCGCGGGTTGCGCGCGATCCTGGAGGAGGTGCTCCAGTCCGTCATGTACGAGGTGCCCTCCCGCCAGGACGTCGCCCGCGTGGTCATCACCCGCGAGTCGGTGCTGGAACACGCGATCCCGACGCTCGTCCCGCGCGACCAACTCGCCGCCAAGCAGCAGCGCACGCCGCGCGAGAAGTCGGCCTGACCTTCCTCGAAAACGCCCCCGGGTCCGTCCCGGGGGCGTTTCGCTTGTCCGGCTCCCTAGAATTGGTGCTTGTGACAACGCAAGAGCTGCCCACCCAATACACGCCGGCCGACGTCGAGACCCGTAGCTACGAGCGCTGGGTGTCCGAAGGCTACTTCCACGCCGACCCGGGCAGCTCGCGCGTGCCGTACAGCATCGTCCTCCCGCCGCCCAACGTGACGGGCGTCCTGCACATCGGTCACGCGCTCGACCACTCCATCCAGGACGCGCTGACCCGCCGCGCCCGCATGCAGGGCCGCGAGACGTTGTGGCTGCCCGGCATGGACCACGCCGGCATCGCCACCCAGAACGTCGTGGAGCGCGAGCTGGCCAAGCAGGGCCTGTCCCGCCACGACCTGGGCCGCGAGGCGTTCGTCGAGCGCGTCTGGGAGTGGAAGGAGGAGTCCGGCGGCAGGATCCTCGGCCAGATGCGCAAGCTCGGCGACGGCGTCGACTGGGAGCGCGAGCGCTTCACCATGGACCCGGGGCTGTCACGGGCCGTCCAGACCATCTTCAAGAAGCTCTTCGACGACGGGCTCATCTACCGCGCCGAGCGCATCATCAACTGGTGCCCGCGCTGCCTGACCGCGCTGTCCGACATCGAGGTCGAGCACAGCGAGGACGAGGGCGAGCTGGTCTCGATCCGCTACTCCGACGAGATCGTCGTGGCCACCACCCGCGCCGAGACCATGCTGGGCGACACCGCCGTGGCCGTCCATCCCTCCGACGAGCGCTACGCCCACCTGGTCGGCACGATGGTCGAGGTGCCGCTGACCGGCCGCATGATCCCCGTGGTCGCCGACGAGCACGTCGATCCCGCCTTCGGCACCGGCGCGGTCAAGGTCACCCCGGCCCACGACCCCAACGACTTCGAGATCGGCCGCCGCCATTCGCTGCCGTCCCTCACCGTCATGGACGAACGCGGCGTCATCACCGCCCACGGCCCGTTCCAGGGGCTCGACCGCTTCGAGGCGCGCCCGGCCGTGGTCGCCGCGCTGCGCGCCGAGGGCCGCATCGTCGCCGAGAAGCGTCCCTACCTGCACTCGGTCGGCCACTGCTCGCGCTGCAAGACCGTGGTGGAGCCGCGGCTGTCGCTGCAGTGGTTCGTCAACGTCTCGCCGCTGGCCAAGGCCGCCGGCGACGCCGTGCGTGACGGCCGCACCCGCATCCACCCGCCGGAGCTGGCCAAGCGCTACTTCGACTGGGTCGACGACATGCACGACTGGTGCATCTCCCGTCAGCTGTGGTGGGGCCACCGCATCCCGGTCTGGTACGGCCCGGGCGGCGAGGTCGTCTGCGTCGGCCCCGACGAGGAGCCGCCGGCCGGATACACCCAGGACTCCGACGTCCTCGACACCTGGTTCTCCTCCGGACTGTGGCCGTTCTCCACGCTCGGCTGGCCCGACTCCACCCCGGAGCTGGAGAAGTTCTATCCGACCTCCGTGCTCGTCACCGGCTACGACATCCTGTTCTTCTGGGTGGCCAGGATGATGATGTTCGGGCTCTATGCCATGGACGGCCGTCCGCCGTTCCAGACGGTCGCCCTGCACGGCATGGTCCGCGACCAGTACGGCAAGAAGATGTCGAAGTCGTTCGGCAACGTGGTCGACCCGCTCGACTGGGTCGAGCGCTTCGGCGCCGACGCCACCCGCTTCACGCTGCTGCGCGGCGCCAACCCCGGCGCAGACGTGGCGGTGAGCGAGGAATGGGCGGCCGGCTCGCGCAACTTCTGCAACAAGATCTGGAACGCCACCAGGTTCGCGCTGATGAACGGCGCGGCGGTGGGCTCGCTCGACGGGCTCGACCTCACCGCGGCCGACCGCTGGATCCTGTCCCGCCTGCAGACCGTGGTGAGCGCCGCCGACGCGGCCTTCGACGAGTACGAGTTCGCCAAGGCCTCCGACCTGCTCTACCACTTCGCCTGGGACGAGGTCTGCGACTGGTACCTGGAGCTGGCCAAGATCCAGCTCGGGGAGGGGCTCGAACACACCCGGCTCGTGCTCGGGCACGTGCTCGACGCGTTGTTGCGGTTGATGCACCCGCTGGTGCCGTTCGTCACCGAGGAGTTGTGGCGGGCGGTGACGGGTGGCGAGTCGATCGTCGTGGCCCCTTGGCCGCAGAGCGACGCCCGCTACGCCGACCCGGCGGCCGAGGCCGAGATCGACGCGCTGCAGGAGCTCGTCACCGAGGTCCGCAGGTTCCGTTCCGACCAGGGGCTCAAGCCCGGCCAGAAGGTCGCCGCCCGTCTGGGGTTGTCCGGCACGCCGCTGGAGGCCCAGGAGCGGGCGATCCGCGCGCTGCTGCGGCTGACCGAGCCGGCGGAGACGTTCAACGCCACAGCGCGCCTCAGCGTGGGCGCGGTGACCGTGGAGATCGACACCGCGGGCGCCATCGACGTGGTGGCCGAGCGCAAGCGCCTGGAGAAGGATCTGGCCGCCGCCCGGAAGGAAGCCGCGCAGGCGGCCGGCAAGCTGGGCAACGAGCAGTTCATGTCCAAGGCGCCCGACGACGTGGTCGCCAAGGTCCGGGGCCGGGCCGAGCAGGCCGCCGCGGACATCGCGCGGCTTGAGGCACAGCTGTCCGGGCTCGGGGTTTAGAGCATACGAACGCGGGGAAGGTCCATTCGTTACCGAAGATGGACCTTCGACGTCCTCAGGGCTGCTAGAGTTTTCAACGCGGGGCCGATCGGCCCCGACACCCCTTCTGATCAACCCCGACTTTCGGGCTGTCTGACCTGGCGGTTGGACAAGGGCTGGAAGTTAGAGTAAGTTAGCAGGGTTGCTCCGAAACGGAGCAGGTCCGGAAGCTCCCGGATCGGGCGGTTTGACAAGAATCGTCCGGATCTGGTAGACTGAAGGAAATGAAATGTGAGCGCCTCTGAGCGGGGATCCGGGAACGGGTTCTGGTGAGGAAGTACGCGTCCGTTTCTTGAGAACTCAACAGTGTGTTAAAAGCCAGTGCATGAAA